>NZ_JAAWWS010000146.1 GCF_012272825.1 Wenzhouxiangella sp. XN79A
CTGTTGGAGGCCGCTTGCGGGCGAAGGGTGGCCCGGCCGGTTCGCGAGCAAGCTCCCTCCAACAGGCGAATTCATCGCCGGCGCCGGACCGAAGGCCTGTCGGAGGCCGCTTGCGGGCGAAGGGTGGCCCGGCCGGTTCGCGAGCAAGCTCCCTCCAACAGGCGAATTCATCGCCGGCGCCGGATCGAAGGCCTGTCGGAGGCCGCTTGCGGGCGAAGGGTGGTCAGGGCAGTTCGCGAGCAAGCTCCCTCCAACAGGAAAATCAGCCCCGGCGCCGGATCGAAGGCCTGTTGGAGGCCGCTTGCGGACGAAGGGAGGCCTGGCCGGTTCGCGCGCGAGCGCCCTCCAACAGGCGAATTCATCGCCGGCGCCGGACCGAAGGTCTGTCGGAGGCCGCTTGCGGGCGAAGGGTGGCCCGGCCGGTTCGCGAGCAAGCTCCCTCCAACAGGCGAATCAGCGCCGGCGCCGGATCGAAGGCCTGTTGGAGGCCGCTTGCGGGCGAAGGGTGGCCCGGCCGGTTCGCGAGCAAGCTCCCTCCAACAGTCGAACTGAGCGCAGCGCCGGATCGAAGGCCTGCAGGAGGCCGGCGCTGCCGGGCGAACGATCGAGCCCTCGACCTTCAGAGGATGGACGCAACGGCGCAATGGGGCAATGACCGCAACGAACGACTGAACCCCGAAAACTCACCCCAAACCCCAAACCCCTGAACCCTGAACCCTGAACCCTGAAAACTGAACCCTGAAAACTGAACCCTGAAAACTGAAAACTGAAAACTGAAAACTACCAACTGAAAACTACCAACTGAAAACTACCAACTGAAAACTACCAACTGAAAACTACCAACTGAAATCTACCCTTCCCCCCCCTCGCCTAGCCTCACCCTCACCCCACCGACCTCCGCCACAACCCCCAGCAGCTCTTCCTGCGCCACCGACCGCCCGCCGCCCTCGACGCAGCGGTCATCCAGCGCCAGCAGCCGTTCGACGACGACCTCGTCCGGCGTCCCGGCGAGCGCAACCTCGGCCGCCTGCCGGGCCAGCGCGAACTGGTCGAGGACATCGAGGCCGGCCACGTCCCGCTCGCCGACGAACCCGGGCGCTGCTGGCACCGGCCGCTCGTCGTCCTGCCGCCGGTTCAGATCCGCCAGATACGCCAGCAGCGCAACGGCGTCCGTTTCCGTCGTCGGCATCGCTGCCGCCCAGTCGCTGTGCGCCAGCTGCTCGGCGCGTGCCTCGACCGTGTCCATCAAGCTCCGGAACGCCCGGTCCTGCCGCTGCAGGCGCCACCACGCCGCCACGCGCCGCACGCCGACCGCGATCGCGCCGCCCAGCCAGGCCAGCCCACGCACCAGCACGATGACCGCCAGCACCACCAGCTTCACCGCCACGACCACCGCCGAGGCCAGCATCGCCCCGACGTTCATCCAGGCCGCCTTCTTCCCGCGCACCTGCACGCCGAACAGCTTGGCCGACGAGCGCCCCGGGTGCGTCAGGTTCAACCGCCCGACGTCGCTGGCCAGCGACGCCGACAGGCCCGACTTCGACAGATTGAACCGAACCGGCCCGCTGCCGTACACCCCGCGCAGCACGAAGCGCCCGTTCTGCGCCGCCACCTGCGTGCCCGGCCCCAGCGCACTGGACAGCCGCAGGCCCTTCGCCGTGTTCGCCGTCAGCCCGATCCGGCCGGCCCGCACCTCCTGCCGCAGCGCCACCCCGCCGGTCCGGCTCGCACGCAGATTCCGCCCCCGGTGCTCGATCCGCACCTGGCGCCCGTCGCGGTCCTTCTTGCCGAAGTTCCCGATCATCGTCCGTCGAAACGATTGCCCAACCGACAGCGTACGCAACCCGGGTCCAGCCGCCGTCGCGCCGTGCCGGAATGCGCAATGTTTATGCAATGTTTATCGGAAATATAAAAGTTGATAAACATTGCGCAATCACCATACAATAATAATCAATTTCGGAAAAACTGATAAACATGCCTTTCGCTCCACCTCCCGACTGGCAACGCCACTTCTCCGCGCACCGAGAGCGACTGATTTCGCTGCTGGGTACGGGGCGTGTCGGAGCGCTGCCCGACGGCCAATATTTTCACTGGGACAAACTGCGCCATCGCTCGCCGCCGGAAGGCCTGTCGCCCGCAGACTGGTGGGCCGCGGTCAAGGCCGCGCGCTGGCCGCTGAGAAAGTCGGTTCCGATGCACGACCTGGCGGGAAACGCGTTCCACTTCTGCCCGGTCGAGCCGGTCCAGGAGCACCTGCACCGCATCGACAGTCGCCTGGCGGGCCGGATCGGCGCCGCCGAGAACATTGCCAACAGCGCCCAGCGCGATCGCTACCTGTTCTCCTCGCTGATCGAAGAGGCGATCACCTCCAGCCAGCTCGAAGGCGCGGCCACCACGCGGCGGGTCGCCGTCGACATGCTGCGCAGCGGTCGCCGTCCCCGCGACCACGACGAGCGCATGATCTTCAACAACTATCGGGCCATGGCCACGATTCGCGAGTGGCGAGACCGCCCGTTTTCGCCCGAACTCGTTCTCGACCTGCATCGGCAGATCACCGAAGACACCCTGGACGACCCCGAAAGCGCTGGCCGACTCCAGACCCCGGACGACGAGCGGGTCGAAGTCCGCGACAACCGCACGCGCGAGCTGCTCCACCGCCCCCCGCCGGCCGAAGCGCTGCCGGAGCGGCTGGAACGCCTGTGCGAATTCGCGAATCGAAGCCTGAGCGGCCGCGAGTTTCTCCATCCAGTGGTCCACGCCATGATCCTGCATTTCTGGCTGGCCTGGGACCACCCCTTTGCCGACGGCAACGGCCGGACCGCTCGCGCCTTGTTCTACTGGAAAATGCTGCAGTCGGGCTACTGGCTGTTCGAGTTCATCTCGATTTCCACCATCCTGCGGCAGGCCCCGGGGCAGTACAAACGGGCCTTCCTCAGAACCGAAAGCGACGACAACGACCTGACCTACTTCCTGCTTCACCAGCTGGAAGTCGTCGGCCGCGCAGCGGAGCAGCTCGATGCCTATCTTCAGCGGAAGACCGAAGAAGTCCAGTCGGTCGAACGCAGGCTGAGAACCCGCATCCCGCTGAACCACCGACAGATCGCCCTGCTGAGCCACGCACTGCGCAGTCCGCGGGCCGAATATACGTTCAACTCCCATAAGCGCAGCCACAACGTGGCCTACGCCACGGCCCGCAGCGACCTGCTGCACCTGGCCGAACTCGGATTTCTGGACCCGTCTGCCCCGGGCCGGAAACCGATCCGGTTCACCGTCCCTGCGGACCTGGCACAGCGCATCGAGTCCCATGAAGACCGGCACTGACCCCATTCACCTCGCCCCGAAGCCTGCCAGGCCTCTCGACTACGTGCCCGAGTCGTGCGCCACAAACCCGGCATCGCACCAGGTCCCGTCACTCCGGGGCTTGCACAGCCAGAACCCGTAACCTCCAACCCAACCCAGCCATCTTCAATCGTGTCATCCCGCACTCGATGCGGGACCCAGCGTCTTCAATACGTATGATCAAACTCGCGCTGCGCCCGCCGCCAACCGCTCCACGTCCCATCATTCCGGGGCTGGCCCAGCCAGAACCCGGAATCTCATCGAACAACCTCTGCACACCACCGATCCCCTCGTTTTTCCTGAGCCCTGCAACCTGAACCCTGAACCCTTAGTTTTTCACTGAAAACCGAAAACTGCCGACTGAAAACTTCTCTTCTCTTCTCTTCTCTTCTCTCCTCGCCTCTCCGCCCTTCCGCTTTTCCCGAACCCGGAAACCGGAAACCGCAGTTCACCGAGAACTGCCAACAATTGACAAGGAAACCCTCCTTGCTAAAGTAAGGACATGCCGAAGATCACCAGCAAACTCCAGGTCACGCTGCCCAAGCGCATTGCCGAACACCACGGCCTGCACCCCGGCGACGAGATCGAGTTCCAATCCGCCGGCGACGTCATCCGCATCCTCCCCGCCGGCACCGTTGCCGGATCGCAGCCGAGTGCCGCCGAGCGACTTCGTCTCTTCGACGAGGCCACCCGACGCCAGGCCCAGCGCCAGGCAGACCGCCCGACGGCCGGCACAGACCCCGCGCCGCGCGACTGGAATCGCGAAGACCTCTACCGCCGTGGCCACGAAGACTGACCGCCTGGTCGACACCAACGTCCTTGTCTACCGCTTCGATCCGCGCCACCCGGGCAAACAGCAGACGGCGACGGAGCTGCTTCGCGAGGGGCTGGTCCGAAATGACCTCGTCGTGCCCCAACAGGCGCTGATCGAATTCATCGCCGCCACCACCCGACCCCGCTCCGACCTGGACGGCCGCCCACTGCTCGAACGCGACGAAGCCATCGTTGAAGTCGAAGCCCTCATCGCCCAGTTTCCCGTGGCCTACCCCACGGAAGACACGCTGATCACCGCCATGCGCGGCATGGCCACCTACGGACTGTCCTGGTTCGACGCCCACCTCTGGGCCTTCGCCGAAACCCACGGCATCCCGGAACTCCTGTCCGAAGACTTCCAGCACGGCCGTCGCTACGGCCACGTCCGCATCACCAACCCCTTCGCCCTCGCCGAAGGCACCGTCCAGGAACTCCCCCCGCTCTACGCCTGAACTCCGATCTCCGAATCCGCCTTCCACTGAAAACCGAAAACTGCAGACTGCGGACTGCCTTCCTCGCCTTTCCTGAACCCTGAAACCTGGAACCTGAAACCGGCCTTTCCTGTTCACCATTCACCGAAGACTCCGCCAACCACGCGGCTTTGATGCGGCACCCAGCAACTTTCGATGTTCAGGTGTCATCCCGGCCTTGAGCCGGGACCCGGCGGCGTAGTTACGTAGGTGTCATCCCGCACTTGATGCGGGACCCAGCGGCGTTATCGATCAGGTGTAACCCCGACCTCGAGCCGGGATCCAGCCTCTGAAAACTGACGACTGAAAACCGAAAACTCGAGCCTTGTCCCCCTGGCCGATCCACACCCGGAAACTACTCGAATCCGTCGATCCAGCCCGCCTCGACCCATTGTTCTATATTGAAACGCAGTGTCCACCCCAGGAACGAACAGGAAGGAGCATGCGCACCAAACGATCGGAAAGAATCGCGTGGCTGCTCTATCACCTGCCCAGAGCGCCCAAGACCGGTCTCACGGTCAATGAACTGGCCGACCGTCTGGAGCGGTCCGGCTCGAGCGTTGCGCCCAATTCACTCTATCGCGACCTGCAGGACATCCAGTCGGCCCTGGGCCCCGGCATCGTCGAATGCGAGGATCCCGGGAACGGCCGCGCGCACCGCTGGCGGCTGACCGATGCGTCGGACCTGTCCCTGCCCGGCCAGTCGCTCCAGATCGCCGTCGCGCTCAAGGTGCTGGAGCGGGACGGCAGCCACCTGATCCCACCCGGCGTGCTCGATGAACTCGCCCCGCTCTTCGGAAAGGCCGACCGCGTTCTCGACATCCTGAAACGCAGCGATCCGCTGGCCGGGTGGCCGGAACGGGTTCGACTCAACCGTCCCTGGGTCCGCCGGGCGATCGAACGGCACCCACCGTCCATCGACGCCGAGGTCCGGCGCACCGTCAATCGGGCCGTGGCGCGCCAGCAGTGTCTTGCCCTCGAGTATCGATCCCGATCCGCCGATTCTCGTATCGAACTCGTCGTCCATCCGATCGGAATCGACAGCGCGATGACGCAGGAAACGCTTGTCGGCACCGTCGAGCATCCCGACCCGGCACTGCCGGAGAAGTACACCCGCCCCTACGTGCAGCTGGTTCTGCACCGGATCGAGCGAGCGCGCCTTCTCGATCGCCCGATCGACGCCGATGTCTCCAGGCGCTCGATGCGTGAATACTTCGACACCGGTGAGCACAACCTGCCCCGCGGCGGCGGCCGGTTGACGGAAGGCAGAACGATTCGACTGAAGGCGGACCTTTCCGACTGGGCCTTTCGGGAGCTGGACGAATCACCGCTTTCGGACGACCAGATGCTCACCACACTTCCAGACGGCCGTCACGCGCTCGAAGCAACGGTTTCACAGTCCGATAATCTCAAGTGGTGGTGTCTTTCCATGCTGCCGGACCTTGTCGTCACCGGACCGTCGGATTTCAGGCAAGAAATCGCCGATGCGGTGCGCCAGTCGCACATCGCCTATCAGCAGGGCCGATGAAATGACGGCAGAGCTCTGCAAATAGTGCAAACCACATTGGCTATCCTGCGGTCCGGTCGATTGAATAGGAGATCACACATGAGCCTGGGATGGATCATTTCACTACTCGTCTTCATCGGGAGCTTCAAGGCCACCAGCCGATTCCTGGACCCACGCCGATGATCGACCATCAGGAACAACCGCTGGAAGTGCTGGAGCAAGTGATTCCGATTGCGCGCTTGCGGCTCCGGGCATGGTGGGTTTGCGGGAGCGTTTCGACGGTTACTCTCGTCGGAGCGCTGACCTGGAGCACGGAACCGAAGCTGGTGCTGCTTGGCGCGCTGGCTGCATGGGTAACCGCAAAGGGCGCGGAACAGACGGCACTGCATGCAGAGATCATCAGCGACTGCAAGGAGGAAATCGAACGACGCGGCCACCCGGAAAACACCTGAACCGAGGGTAGTGGTGCAAGTGGCAATTCGACACACTGACTTCACGAGTTCGAGCAGCACACTCGCTGCGACAGTGACGAACAACGATCGACAGAGGGCACAGACTTGCGGCTGAAAACACTGAGATTCTTCTACAAAAGTCTCTACGGACGATTCGAACGGAAGATCGACCGACGGCTCGCCTACGCGATCTGGATGGAAGACGAAGTAATGGTGGAGGACGCGCTGAAGAACGGCGCGAATCCCAACGCGAAGGACTTCGATGGAAAACCGATCGCTGCGATCGCGCTGACTGTAGAGCGAAAGCACTGCATGCCCGCCCTCCTGGCCGCCGGACTGCAGGTCGAAGACTTGTCGAAGTGGAAAACCTTGATTCACAGCGTCGCGAGCGAAGGCCATCCGGCACTACTGGCCTGGTGCATTGGGATCGGCGTCGATGTCAACGCGCGAGACAGCCAGGGCATGACAGCGCTCATGTACGCCGCGCAGTTCGGCGACGAGGAATGCTGCAAGCTGCTGCTGGACGCCGGCGCATCGCCGGGCCTGAAGTGCCCGGACAAGAAGACAGCCTCCGATTATGCAGAAGGGATGTGCATGACGGAGAATGCCGAAATCATCCGCGCCGCCGTGAAACGACGTGGGGGGAACGGAAAATGACAACGACTTCAGATACTGCCGGAATGACCCGCCGACCTCGTTGGCTGACGAAATCCCGCTTCGTGCTCGGCATGGAATGCCCGACGAAGCTCTTCTACCAGGGCAAGGAGGCCTACGCGAACCAGAAGCTCGACGACGAGTTCCTGGAAGCGCTCGCAGGCGGCGGCATGCAGATCGGCAAGCTGGCCACGCTCTGCGATCCGGAAGGCATCGAGGTCGAGACCCTTGATCACGAGCGGGCGCTCGCCGAAACCGCCGAGCTGCTGGAACGGGACGAAGTGACGATCTTCGAAGCCGCCCTCGCCCACGAAGGCCTGTTCGTGCGCGCCGACGTGCTCCGCAAGAAGGGCAACCGGATCGAGCTGATCGAAGTCAAGGCCAAGGCCTGGGACAAGGAGTCCGGTCGGATCTTTACCACCAGACGCGGACGGGGGATCGACTCGAAATGGCGCCCCTACATCCGTGACGTCGCCTTCCAGACCCATGTGGCCGAACGGGCACTCGAAGGACACGACATCGTCCCGAGCCTGCTGCTGGTCGACAAGACCTTCTACTGCCCCGAAGACCAGGTGAACCAGCGATTCCTGCTGGTCGAAAAGAACGGCCGTAAGCACGTGGAGCTGGTCGGACCGATCGACACCGAACTCGCCCGGAGCCTGCTCGTGACCGTGGACGTAACCGAAGAAGTCGAACACGTGCGGTCCGAGCCGGTGTCCGACGGGCCACTGGAAGGCCGCTCTTTCGACCAGTCGATCGCCATGCTGCGGGACCACTACATCCACGACACCCGGCCCGAGCACTCGCTCGAGAATGCACCCTGCCGGGCCTGCGAATTCCGCACGACCGAAATGCAGCGCGACCGCGGCAAACTGGACGGCCGATGGGAATGCTGGGCCCGGGCCTTCGGATGGGAGGAAGCCGACCTCCAGGAGCCGAACGTGTTCGACCTGTCCGGACGGCTCACATCGCCGACCCGTTCCGAACTGATCCGGTCCGGGCAGATGAAGCTCGTGGATCTGGACCCGGACATGTTCCATGGACCGGTCGATCTTCTGAAGGCCGCGCTGCAACGGCCGATCGTTCGCCAACGCCTGCAGATCGAAGCAGCCCGGAATGAGCGGACCGGGCCCATCTTCCTTCCGCACGGGTTCCGCAGCCATGCCGACCCGTGGGAATGGCCGCTGCACTTCATCGATTTCGAGACCTGCACGCCCGCGATTCCGCTTCACGCAGGCATGCGTCCCTACGAAACCATCGCGTTCCAGTTCTCGCACCACATCCTCCACGAAGATGGACGCGTGGAACATCACTCCGAGTGGCTGAACCCGGATCCCGGCGTCTACCCGCATTTCGCGTTTCTGCGCAACCTGCGGCAGAGCCTCGGCGAGTCGGGAACGATCTTCCGCTGGGCACCGCACGAGAACACGGTCCTGAACCACATCGCGGACCAGATCGAGCGCGATGACCATGGCGAGCCCGATGCGGCGGAGCTGATCGAGTGGATTCGGCAGCGCACACAGCGAGGGCACGGAAAGGACCGAGTATTCGGCGAAAAGAACATGGTCGACCAGCGGCAACTGGCGATGGAGCTGACCTTCGATCCCGCGATCCAGGGGCTGACCGGGATCAAGCGCGTCCTGCTGAGCACGATCCGGCACAGCGAGCATCTCCAGGACCTGTACGGCAAGCCGGTGTATGGCACCGCAGCCATGCCGAGCAGGAACTTCGAGGCGTTCCAGTGGTTCCAGCCGACCGAGCACGGCATCAGGGACCCGTACGAGCTCCTCCCGCCGATCACCCTCGGACCCGATGGACCCGACATCGCGCACCTGGACGAAGAATTCGAGCCGGCAGATCAGCTCAAGAACGGCGGCGCTGCAATGAGCGCCTATCTCGAGATCGCCGCGCCGGGCACGACGGAAACCCGAAGAGCCAACCTGCGCGTCGCGCTGTTGAAGTACTGCGAACTCGACACGCTGGCCATGGTGATGATCATGCAAGACTGGCTGACACGTTCTTAGACAACATGAAACACGATTCGCCGGGAGCCAGTGTTTGACCTGGCTACGATCGGTATCGATAAAGACACTGACTGGGAGATTTTCATGATCGATGACATCATCAAGAAGGCGTTCGAAAATCAGGAAGGCCGCCTATTCTATATTCTCACGCCGGAGGAGACCGTCGGAAATGGCGCCGAGAATTTGTTCAAGATCGGAGAAGCGAAGGGTAAGGACCTAAGTGCCCTCGCCGGTCGCATCAGTGCAATTAACTATGGGACCAGACCGAACAGCTTTGCGGAAAACGGCTGGGCTCGGGGAAAGTGGAAGGCCGTAAAAGCCTGGTCTTTCGATCGGTTTGGAGTCCCGAAGGAAATCGAGCACCTTGTCAGCAAGGTACTGGTTCAGATGAAGCATGAATCGGTCGGGAAAGATTATTTTATTGGTGATGTTGATCAGGCGATCCACGCAGCTCAAAGAGTAATCAGATTGCTGCCGGAAACCGCTGAACCTCAGGAGATTTCTCTAACTCCAACTCGCGGGGAAAATCATCAGCTGGACCCATGGGGTTCTCGGTTCGACTCTGGGGCCCATGTAATCAATCTGCTGCTCGCCGCTTCGGAATTCCCGATGACGATTTCCGAGATCGAACGTCGATCAAACGCGCTTGCGGATGAGATTGGACTGACCGCGCGGAGGGCTGTCAGAAATCACGTACACAAGCTGCGAGACGAAAATCGCGTGAAAAAAAATGACAACCATGAATGGCAAGCGACGGACCGCGCTCGAATGCTTTGGAAAGCCGAAGAATAAAAGACCGAAACTTTCCCCGCGAAGGCCACGACTGAAGCGAAGAACACCCCAGCTCGACATTCAGCCTCACCAGGGCCTCCTGCGATTGCGAGGGGCCCATTTCACCCCTCGGGGCTGAGAAACTCGAAGCGACATACGTCCGGCACCAATCGAAGAACGCGGCGGGTTGTTCATGTAGCTTAGTCGGGGGGCGGTCGCTGGAAACGACGAGCCCCCAACCTCTGGAACCACGCCCAGCATCTCCTCCTGCGCCACTGACCGACCGCCGGCCGCGACCCGCCACACCTAGGCCAGATTCTCGAGCATTACGTCGGCCAATGTCGCCGGCCAGCAACGCCCCCCCTAAATCGGAATATTCAACCAGATTTGCCCGCTGCCGTCGCCCCTCCGAAGCGCGCGGCTTTCTACATACATCGCACTGGAATCCTTGACCCACCGCGGTCAACAGCCGAGCCCTGTGAGCTTTCGGCGTCACTCCGGCTGCTCTATGGTCGCCACATGATCGACAGCGGCAGCGCAGGCGGGCAGTGTGAAATCCATACAGATCCGAAACGCATCCGGGCTGCGCTGCGCAGCGCACGTCGTCCGGACCTCGAACAGCAGAGCCGAATCCGGCAGCAACGGCGTCAGGACAGAAGGCACGAAGGACTCGAGGTCCTCGGTGGTCATGACCGCATCGAGCCTGTGGAGCACACTGGTGATCGCATCGATCGATCGCTGCAACGCCGAAGCGGCCGGCTCCGGCAGTTTGTCGGACCGTGCATATACCTCGCCGGTTTCGGTGATGGCGAAGAGCAGGAACGGCGAGATCCCGCCTTCGAACGATTGCTCGACGTCCCCGCAGACCGGCAGGCCGGTCAATGGGCAGTGGAAGAGTACGGGATCCCGGGCATGCGGGATTTCCACGACGGTTGCAGTCATCGGATTCTCCAGGTCTGATTCGACTTCCCATTCTCCGGACCGCACCGACCGATCGTGTCGCATCGACGACCCGGACTCGGTGCCGGCAGCGCAGAGAAATGATGCTTCCGGAGCGTCATGCCGCTACCGACAGCTCGTCGAACTCGAAGGTCTCTGACCAGCGCAGACGACGACGCCGTCCGCAGGCGAACTGCTGGTGGGCGATCCGCTGATCGATGCTGACGCAGGTCAAGGGTCCACCACCGTATGCGAAGGTATCGGCGACGATGTTGCCCTCGTCAACGAGCGGAACGTGATCGTGCCGGGCCGTGTGCCCGCAGAAGATGCGCTTGCCGGAGGGATGCAATGGACCCCCATGATTCGTCCGCCACAGGAGGTCCGCCTCGTCCTGATCGGCGATGCTCCTGTGCGAAGCGAGACCACCGTGCACGAAGACCAGGTCCCCGTCCTCGATGCACGGCTCGCAGCCGTCCTCCAGGAAGCGCCAGTGCGCCTCGGGGATGCTGTCGACCCAATCTCCGTTCTCGATCGCCTCCCTCGTTCCCACGCCGTAGGACGCCAGCGTCTCCATGCCGCCCGCATACAACCAGAAATCGAGCGTGCGGGCATCGTCGCGGGCATCCAGCATCATCCGCTCGTGGTTGCCCAGCAGGAATCGCGCCTCCACATCCGGTGCCCGATGGAGTTCGAGCAGGAATTCGAGAACCGCCCGGCTGCCCGGGCCGCGATCGACGTAGTCGCCGAGAAACACGACCCGGTCGGTCGCGGCCGGTGCCACCCATTTCCACAAACACTCGAGCTGAGCGTACATCCCGTGGATGTCGCCAATTGCCAGTCTTCTCTTCATTCGCACTCCTTCCCATCCGGATCTGCCGCGCAGAGCGGCCTTCGATGTCGACCATTATCCCGGCAGGGGCGACGGATCCTGTCGGGTTAGCACCGGTCGGGCCCGGAGCAGGATCGGCGCCACACGAAAAACCCCACGGGCAAACCCGCCGCAGACAGGGCCCTAGGGCAGATTCAGAACGGATCGGCGCCGGATGACGCAACGGCCGGCCGCGACGAACGCCGGCAGCCGCTCTGCTGGCGTTCCAGGGTGATTCTTCACGAGATCCGGCGGAAGCGACAGGATCGGTCGGGTGGCTCCGTACTCTTGGCCGCATCAGGAAACACGAGGAGGAGATCCAGCAACCATGAGCAACGAAAACGACAGCAACGACGGGTACATCTTCCACCCGATCATCCATATCATCTTCGCGCCGGCGGTGTTCTTCGGAATGCTGGCCCATTCCGCGAACAATCCGGTGACCTTTCTGATCGGTATCGGCGGGATGATGGTCTGCATCGGCTTCTATGCGATTGCCGGTACCGCACTGATCGTCTTCATCATTCTCTCGGGCTTCCACATGATCGGGATGATCCTGTTCGAGTGGATGCCATGAAAAACGGGGAATCGAGATCGACGATCAATCACCCGGAGTGGCTTCGATGAACGAGAACACTCCAAATTTCAATGGCCTTCTGCGAACGGCCGACAACATCCTGGGCACCTGGATGAGCGGGCTGGGATGCTTCACCATCCTCTTCTTCCTGGCCTGGCCGTTCGTCGCGATCATCTATCTGATCGGCGTCTATGTCTTCGGACTGCCGGACTGACGACACGCAAAGGGCATCCTCCGACGGCCCCGGAAACCGCAACGGAAAACCTGATTCGCGCCGCACATCAAGAGAAAACAGATCGAACATGAACAACGAACACAACGGACCGTTCCACCCGATCAGCCATATCATCATGGCACCGGCCGTCTGGTTCGGGCTTCTGCCTCATAGCGCCAAAAACCCGCTGACAAACCTGATCGGACTAGGCGGGATGATGTTCTTCATCGGCCTCAACGCGATTGCCGGAACCGCCCTGATCGTCTTCATCATCCTGTCCGGCTTTGATATGCTGGGGATGATGCTGTTCGAATGGCTTCCCTAGAGTGAGAACGGGCACACGGTTGGCGTGAACCCGAGCTCGGATCCGAGATCGAAGCGAGTTGTCAGCGCACCTTGGAGCAGGATGCAGTCGACTGCAAGCGGCTGACCCACTACGCAGCGGGTCGATCAATCACTCCACGTCGCAATGAACTCCTCGCGTAGAGAATCGAGCTCTTCGGGCAGCGGACCGGAAGAAATACCACCAAAGTACGTGGCGGCTCTGGTCGCACCCACATACAGATACTTTCCGAAGAGTTCTGGAAACCGCTGGCGCAGCGCATCGAGACCGACGAAGAACACCGCTTCGAACTCCAGCCCCTTGATGTGGGCGACGTCGAAGACCCGGACGCTGGCCTGTTCCCCGAGCGTCTGGCCTTCATGGCACGCCATCGCCTGCAGGCTGATGTCCTCGAGCATGACGTTCATGGCTTCGGCCATGGGGCCGACCTCGGCCTCGTCGGTGACGAGAATAGCGATCGACGGAATGTTGCCGGGGCCGACCATGCGCTCGACCTCGGCAATCCGCTCGTAGAGCCACATCGCCTGATCCTCGAGATCATGGAGATGCTCGACGAGCACCGGCTTCACCCCGTCGTGAATGACATGTTCGGGGAGCTCGGCCGCAAGGTCGGTATCTCCACCGAAGGTCTCCAGGAGACGGCGCGAGAACCCGTTGAGGTGGCGGCTCTGGCGATACACCGTCTCGATCGAGCGTGTTTCAAGACTGCGGATCGCCCAGTCGAGCTGCTCTGCGGTGGCCGTGCCTCCGGTCCGGATTCGCTGATTGAAGTCACCGCAGGCGAAGAAGGAGTCCGTCTCGGGTGATGCCAGCGCGTGCATGCAGGCGAGCTGCAGCGGCGAGAAATCCGTGGCCTCGTCGACCAGCACCTGCGCACGAAATCGATTGGCGATGGGACTCAGGTACTGGAACGACTGCTCCTCGATCCGCCGGCCCAGCCGCGTACTGCGAACAACCGCCCGTGCGTTATGCAGCATCGCGAGGACGATGGCATCCAGTTCGGTCGGCGAAACGTGTCGTGGGTTGTCAGGAAGCGTCCGATACCAACGCCCATCTCGGTCCTGCTGACGACGGAACATCCGATAATTCACGGGCACATCCATCACGAATCGCTTGTGGGCGTTCAGGAATCGTCCGAGTGCGTTCTGGATGGTGGTCCGTTTGCCGATCTCGACCAGCACATCGTCATCCGGCAGACGATCACCGAGCCACTCCGCGACCGCGGCCGCTGTCGAACCCTTCGGCAGCGATCGTTTTCGTGACCGAGCGCGAGCGATCGTGCGGAGCGTACGGGTGTAGATCCGCTCCGCCTTCTGTGCCGAAGTCTGCTGGATGGGCTCTTCCTCTTCTTCCTCATCGTCGATTTCATCATCGATCGACTCGTCATTGTTGGTACTCAGCGAATCGACGAACAGGCCCAGCTCATCGAGGAAGGATCGATCCTGATTGAAGTTGCGAACGAGCTCTTTCCTGATCTGCTCTCGAGTCTTCTTCCTCGATTCGGCAACGATCGGCTCCAGATCGCGCTCGAGGGCATCCAGCGCCTCGAGGATCGAAACGATCGCGCCAGGACTCCGGCCATCGAAGATGTCCGAAATGCGGGCGAGGATGGTTTCGTCAGCGTCCGCCTCGACCGAGCGAAGAACATCGAGACCCTGCGCGAGTCGATCGAAGATGCGGCCGGTGTGAAAGGCGTGGAACTCGTCGAACCATTCTCTCGGATCACGCGCGGTGGTTTCGTCCAGAAGTTCAAGGCTGTCCTTCAGGACGAACTTCCCCTTGCTGTCCGCGGACTGGAGCACGCCCAATACCTGCCGTGCCAGCTCCATCCGCATCGCTTCCCAGGTCCGGATCTGGCGCTCGGACGCGGGCACCTGCTCCCGATTGAACGCCTCCTTCACGTAGTGCTTCAGCAGCTCGGTCGGCGTGAACATCAACCAGCTCTGGGCGAAGGGGAGTTGCGAGCTGCCCGCTCGATCGGCAATGAGCCGCTCATCGGCGGACAGGAACTCCGGATCCAGCTTCTGCCCGAGGCGCTTGATCAGCGTCGTCGTCTTGCCGGTGCCCGGAGGTCCGAGGATCATCAATCGGCTGTTCAACGGCAGGCGGAAGATCTCGTCCTGGAAGCGGTCCAGGATCGGCTGTTCCCGCAGCGCCATGGCCGACCGGATCTCATGGCGCAGCCCCTCGCTGAGCTCCGAAGCCGCCTCGCCGGCGAGCAGCGCCTCGAGCGCAGCCTCGGCATCGTCCTCGACGACACTGCCCGCAAGCAGCCCTCGCAGCGAGGGGACACTTCGAATGCCGGAGTCGAAATCCTCGAACGACACCGGACAGGATTCCCAACCCTTCGGGTCCTTCGTCGGACGGAACTTGGTAACCTCCAGCACTTCCAGAACGCGCTCCGCACCTTCACGAGGCACGAGAAGTTCCTCCCCAGGCGGCAGACTCGCGAGACGCCCGATCGGAGAGCGGTAGCTTGCATGGAGTCGGCCACCATCGAGCGGAATGCTGGATCGGCCGGAAATGAAGATCGTGATCTCCGTGCCGTCCTGGTCCCGGGCAAGTACCCGGGCAATCGCGGGCTGCTCGGTCAATGCGCGGTATCCGTCCCGTTCCGCCGCACGACTCCGATCCACATTGTCCACGGCACCAGCGCCGGTGAAGGTATTCACCGATGCCATGACATCCGCTCCCGAAGACACCGGCCCCGAAATCTTCTCCGAGGCCTTTGCGGCAATTTCATCGAACACCTGGACCGACTCGCTCGCGATCTCGGTGAAATGCGGATCTACAGCTCCCATTCGGTACCCCTCCTGTGCCATACGCTGAATCGTGCAAGGAGTATGTCCCGCCGTCGCAATGCATGTCCAGTCAGTGCAGAAACAGCCCCACATCGAGCCCGCGCATGGCCGCCTCGGACCCTCGACATCGGCAACTAGCCCGTCGAACCGACCCCGGCATCCGTCGAGACGGGTAGTTCCGAGTTCGCGGAGGTCGCATCCCGGATCATCCCCGCCAGCGTCTCGATGCACACCTCCGGATCGTGCCTTAGCGCACATTCCCAGACCGTCAGCACCCGCCACCCGGCAGCTTCAAGCTGCTCCTGCTTCCTGCGGTCGCGCTCCACGTTGGCTTCGAACTTCGCCTTCCAGAACTCGGCGCGTGTCTTCGGAGTGGTCGCGAACCTGCAGCCCGGGTGGCGGTGCCAGAAGCAGCCGTGGACGAAGATTGCGACCCGGTACTTCGGAAGCACGATATCCGGCCTCCCGGGCAGCTTCCGGGGGTGCAGTCGGAACCGGAAGCCGAGCCGGTGCAATCCGCGCCTGACCACGAGCTCCGGCCTGGTATCCTTCGGCCCGATTGTCGCCATCATCCTGGAACGGGTCTGTCTCTCTACGTTATCGACCATGGAACCCGGAAATCACTGAAATAGCCATGCCACCAATCAGCGCCTCACCACCGATGTACATCGTGGGCCAAACCTACTCTCGACACGACATCTACGAAATTCTCCGTATACCGGAAAACAGGAGAGGCGGCGACTGGTTGAACGGCTATCATCGCCACGGATCGGACTACTACATATTCTGCAATGTCGGCACACCGGGACGAACAGGTGACGACTACGACAACTGCTGGCATGGCGATCGTTTGATCTGGTACGGCAAGCATCGATCCAATTTCGAACAGCAGACGGTAAAGAACTTGATTTCAGGCCACTATCGGATATTGATCTTTTGGCGCGAGTCGAATAAAAACGACTTCATCTTCGCGGGACTCGGAAGCTCAGAGCCTGACTTTGAGACCCGAAATCCGGTTCGCATCGACTGGAGCATCAAACCGATAGACATCGTTACTCCATGATCTCAGCAAGCCCTGACTTTTCTGCTGCGGCTCAAAGTCGATCTCCCATTGGGCTATTGCCGATCAAGCAGACATTTCTAAAGAGCACTTGCGCAGGCCAGAATGACATTCATTGCTAGCCGAGGTGGCACCGCGTCGCCAATCACCTTTGCAAGGTTCGCTCTGCGAAATCCCAACTCGCCAATTCCTTCCCAGTACCAATCAGGAAAGCTCTGAATACGCGCGGCCTCCCTTGCGTTTATGGTGCGTCGTTCAGAGGGATGTATGAACCTACCTCGTCCCGGCGAAGTGAAACCGGTGGTTATGGTTGGCGAGGGAATATCGCCCTTCAGCCGACCATAAACAGCAGGGTACGTGTGATCCTTCTGGTGGCATTCAGGCCGCCGGTCGTTGGGCAATTCATACTCGCCATTTTCGAAAAGGTAGCGTATTCGCTCTACATTTTGAGCAGACAGGTTTGGATTCGACTCAAGGAGATCTTCGTCATAGGAAAGATCCGGTAGGTCACCAATTACATCGTTAACCGACACCTGAGGCAAGGCAAGCGCATTGAGCTCTTGTTCAAGGCCAGGCAGCTCGGCTTTTGAAGCAACAAGGAAATGGCGCTGCCGGCGCTGAGCCACTCCATAATGGGCGGCATTCAAGACAAAATCCGAAACATGAAACTCACTGTTTCGCAAGAGGGCTTTCCCAACCTCCACAACATTCTCCGATGACGACAGAATGGAGGGCACATTCTCGATTATGATCAATCTTGGCCGCAGCGCAATCGCGCAACTGATCATAGAAAAATAGAGAAGATTACGCTGATCTCTTCGGCGAGTGTGGTTGTTCAAGTTCGAATGCCCCTGACATGGGGGGCCACCGACCACGAGATCAACTTTGCCAGCAAACGGAGCCAGCTCCGCATCCGATATTGTCGGTCCGGTAACAAATCCTTCGTGACCCTCACGAAAGGTAAGTTGTGCCGAATACAGGTCGTCAACGGAACAAGCTCTAGGAACCAATGGGTCGAAACGACGCTTAACCAGGGACAGCGCCACGGAGTCCTTGTCGACAGCCGCGATCATCCGAGGCGAGTAGCCCAAGAATCTCAACCCCTGCTCTATTCCAAGAGAGAGACCACCTCCTCCGCAGAAAAGGTCGACGTAAGTGACGCGTCGCTGCCGCTCACTAGCATGGTACTTAACGGGGTGGGCGAGCGCTCCGCGCAAAAACTCTGTGGAAACCTCTTGCTGCCCGGAGCCGTTGGCTGGCACAGTAGCAAGAATGTGGCTTCCATCAATGCTGACGCGGTGCTGAACTACGCCACTTTCCTTACAGAAAGAAGCTGAAATCGGCATTTTCTCAAAGACCCTCGTTGTGAAGGTTTTCTATAAGGGTCGCGCACTCTTGATAGGTCAGATGCGCGAATGACCCTAGAGCAGTCCAAGCCCGCAATGCCGGTATAAGCTTTTTTCTCAGCTCATCACTCGAAAGCTTCTTGGCTTCCAGATAGTCGAGAAACGCCTTTACGAATTCGCGATCTCTTCCGAATTCCTGACGTAGGATATGGGATCGCCAGACATCTCCCCCGCCCTTTTTTGCGTACTCGAGCGGGTCCTCAAGATCGGGATCGTACATCAGATGCCCCCTCAGCCAAGCGCGAAGAAAGTAGACTTCGCGAGCATCGGCAGGCGGAGCTATTCCCCAATTGATCTGCACTTTGTTCGGAAATCGCCAAAGTAGAAATTCCCAGAAGTAACCCCGGCTGGATACAATGCTCAACCAGCGCCAAAATGCAAGATCGGAAAGCGCTTCCACAGGAAGAATCTCAGAAAAGAATCGATAGACGCATTCAACGATCAGCGCATCGAACTTACCGCCTTGCGACTTTGGCAACGCGTCGGGATACTTTTCCATAAAAGGACAAACGATATTTTCGAAATCACGACGGAAGTCCTCAATTTCGAGGTCTGTCAGCTCATCGTCACCCGAGCCGCTTGCGTATATCGACAACTTATCAAACGACGGATCCTCACCAGAAGCGCGAGCGTTCCAAGCGTAGATTGCAGGATCTAGATCAAGACAAGGGTATTTCATGAGGTTCTATATCCCCCGAACCGAATGGTGGCAAGGTCACCACCGACACTGAAGAGAGACTGAACTCGAGCATTCAACATCGCCAGAGTGTTAGCTCGAACCTGGCTATCTTCATCCAGAGCGGCCCGGCGTATCTCATCTGCATCGAGATCAAGCTTCTGGCACAAGGCAAGCACCTGGTAATGGAGCGAATCTTGCTCTGGATCTTTCTCGAAGTTTGCCAACTGAAGGCAACGCCAGGTTATTTCTGAAACGAGAGGTACAGCCATGTTCTTTAGACAGAAGTGCCCGAAATGGCTATTGGATTCCAACCGGACAAACTGCTCTCGCAATCGAAGATTTCCCAGAACTTGAACGACCTCGAAAGAAGGAAGGATAGATACGTTGCTATCCAACCACCGGGTTTTCAAGATGACATTATTTGACTCTCGTGGATCTCCGAAATCGACCCAGTTGACCTGAAAAAGCGCTTCATCATGCGAGATCCTTGCCGTAAATCTCTTGAGAAAAACGACTTGCGATCGATTCCATATTTTGAAATTCGCCCTATCGCGGTCTCTTCTAAGAGTGACAAATACGGAAATCTCGAATCCATTACTGAACGAACATTCAGCCAACTCGTTCAATCGATAATTCAGATCCTGCTCGCCGCCTATCTCTTCAAGCGCTTTCACGAAAAGCACGATCCTTTTGTTAAGGCAGTAATCGGTCAGGACAATCACCACCTGAAGATCCTCTAGATTTACGAGTGAATCGTTGTTTAGCTTGATTGCTTTCGGATTGATTCGAACCTTGAGAACGCATTCATTCTTGAAGTCGAAACCATAGTCCTCTACGCAAAGAGTCTCCTCTTCCGATACAGGCTTTTCCGGATCCTGGCTTACTGCCACGAAACCGTCAAAGCTACCGACATCATCAATATAGAAGTCTTTTCGACGAACGTTGAACGAAATCTCAGACTGCATTTTGGACCTCACTCAACTTGGCTTTGCAGTGGCACCTGACAACGTAATTTCTTTCCCCTGGATTGAAGTACTGAATATAGAAATCCAATGGCTTTTCTTTGCAGAAGTTCGTCATTATTCTTGGCGCAGTTCCTTCCTCAATGACATTGTCTTTGGAGTCAAGAACGCGAATATTCATATGCTTGATGGAAGTAAGCTTGGAGTCGCCCATGAGTGAAATTCGGGGTTCCAAAATGAGTTGGAAAGGTTCGTTCGGTGTGTGTTCATTCTCCACAAGCTGAAGTCTCCACGTGCAATGGGCACCCGATCTTTCCTTTTTTCTGAGATGAACGGAAACGGGATTGTCGAAGTTTTTCTCAGGTTGCGGATCACCAGGTTTCCCGGAGAACGCCTTTGACATCAAGCGGGAGAGAAATCCAACCCTGCTTCTTGATGACTTGACCACGGGTTGCAACGACTGCTGGAACTTGAGAAACCTCGAGGCGATCACGCTATTCAGATGTTTGACGATCTCAGGCCCGACTCCAGGGTGGATTTCCCTCAAACGCTGCGCATGTTCCGACCATTGTGAATGTGCTTGATTTTCCGAGTATTTCAAGTAAGGCTTCACGTCATCATCTGCCTCGAAAACTCCGATCGCCGGCTCATAGGCTTCAGACCCTACCTTGGAATAATTAATGACCATGCCGGTTCCTCGCAGGAGAGCCACCGAATTCTTTCTTGGATTTTCTTGCGAATCGGGATCACAAGCTGCTGCGGCAAACCACCCGGTGTTTTTCCCCCGGCGGCGATTGAGCTTGCTGACAACGAGTTCCGAGTCGTCAACTTCTACCTTTCTCTGAATTTTATGGAAAAGCTCTATGAAGGGCCTCAGATCATCCCGAGAAAGAGGCTCGGGTGGCTTGATCTCGCCCGAAAAGTGATGGAACGAAACTTCGAGCTGCTTGTCGAGAATCGCTGGGAAATAATAATCCTCGATTGCCTTTTTGAGGCTATCGAAGTCAATCCCACAACAGAGAATGAGGATATCCGTTCCGTGTTGATTTTCCGTTCGGTGACAGTCAGACCCGAAGCAGGACATTAGCTCCGACCACTTTGACGAAGCTTCTTCGTTCTGCAGAGGCCTTACGATTTTATCCTCACCATCATTGATCGTCTTTCCAAAGTAAGCGAAGCCACCATATTCGACGCCATCTATGGAGTGTCTTGGATAGACTCCCGAGACCATGAGCCTCTGGAAGGCGCCGTCTTTTTCCTCAGGTTTAAACACAGAGTGATAAACTACGGAGTGAATTTTTGAGTTCCCAGCGAACGCGGTCTTTCCGAGACCGAAGGAACCTCCGGTCTCATCATCGGCGTCGGATTTATCGTCAAGATTGAGCGCACATACCAGTCTGGCAAAATGATCCGTTACTTCGTATCGGTCCCAGCGTCCGCTCAGTCCGCTTGTATTGAAGTCTCGAATAAGTAGAGCTTGCATCTCCTTGCCCGTAGACAGAAACTCCTCGACGGAAGCAACGAAGTTGCTGTTCTTAGGGGACTTCTTGAATGCATCCAACCGTGGTGAAAGCAACTTTTCGAGCTGCAGAAGGTCAATCAACCTCCTCTTCTCGGACGATACAGCCTTAAGCTGATGGAATTCGATCCGTGTGATTCCTGGAGCATCACGGCCAGCATCTCCCGCGTTCTGAGCACTTTCTCTCGCTATCACTTCAGCGGGAGAAAATTCCCGCTGGTCATACGCTGTAAGGAAGCCGCCTGTATGAACGGGATTCTTCCCGTCCATCGTATTTAGCTCCCACGCTTCTTCGTCAATTCCGCTTGTCTTGTTCACTTTTTCTTCCTTATACATGCCTTGATTTCGGACAACACAGACCTCTAACGTTCAAGTGTTTGCCAAGAGTCTATAAAGGAAGCCGAGGGCCGAACCGCCCCACCCCGCTTCCTCGGTTTTTCGATAACGCCTTTGCTGATCAGCGCCGAAATCGCGCTATTCGCAGCATTTCTCAACGTCCGGTTCGCTCGCACGTTCGTCAATGCCAGTGAACCGGCCACGACGCTCGAGCGCTTTCGGGCCTTCGCATTGGGATTGCCGACGAATTCGTTGATCAGGAAGATCGCGACCCGCTCCTGGTGGCCTTTCGAGATTCCCCACTCGCTACGGAATTCTTCCGGCAGTTCCGTCATCGGTCGGGCGAGATCGTTCAGCTCGAAGAACTCGAGATACCGCCCCGGATCGGGAAGTTCCCGCCGGTCGAGAATTCCCAGAATCCCGTCACGCAGGCTGCCCGGGATCCCCTTCGGAATCTGCTCCGCGATCTCGCCAAGCGTGCGAGCGACGCCCTGCCGACTGACCGGAGGCGCGCCCGTCCAGAGGTGAACGAACGACGCAACGATACCGTACAGATCGACGGATCTGTTCGCTCCTCCGACTGCGGCCTCCGGGGGTGAATAGGGAACGCCGCCGCCGGACACCGAATCGGGGCGAAGCGCGAACTCGACCAGACGCGGGCGATCGTCGGCGATGACCAGCGCGTCGGGGCAGATGTTTCCGTGCGCCAGGTCGGCCAGGTGAACCGCCTCCAGCGCCGAAAGCGCATCGCGGAACCATCGGATACCGCGATCGATTTCGACCTTCCGCCCCTCCTCGATCACATCGGTGAGCGCCGGCCCCTCGTGCCACTCCGCGACCAGATAGAAACGATCGTCGCCGGGCACCTGTCGCAGATCGAACGCGCGAGCGACGAGCGGGTGCTGGACATTGGCGATCTCGGCGAAGCGCTGCCGCACTGCTTGCTCGTCGACCACCGGCCCACCGGTGAACTGCAGGGCAACGGGATAGCGACCACGCACGTGCATCGCTCGCCAGGTGGAGCCCGAAGCCGACTCGCCGAGCTCGGCTTCGAGCCGGAAGGTATCCCGAAGGGTCGCGCCCTCCTCAAGCTCGAACGGCGCCTCGGTCTCCGTCGCCGCTCGCGGGCCGGCGTCCGCGTCGGCCGTGCGAAGGACGGCGAACAGCTCGACGAGATCGGGACCCTCTCCCGCCTCCTGTTCGGTGACCGCGTCGAGCCATGCCCGGATACCGGATACCGCCTGCTCTTCTTCAGCGGTTACGGTCCTGAACCATGGGCGGAAGATCGACGCCAGCGCCCGGATATCGTCCTCTGGACCAGGGAGACGTCCATGGGCGGCGTCGGATGGAGCAGCGGCGAAGTCCGCCAGTTGGACCTCGTCCTGTTCGGAAACCACGATGGTGCTCGCATCGATCCCGCCGTGCACGGCGCCGCGGACATGCACATCGCGCAGGATCCGGGCCAGAGCGCGCAGGAGCCCGATCCGGCGCTCGACCGGGATGTCGGCGGGATCGAGATCGGCCAGCATCCTGCCCTCGGGGATCGCCACGGCCAGGGCGATGCGCTCATCGTCCTCGATCAGCGGGGCGGCATACGGAATCCCCGCCACGCCGGACAGCTCCTGGAGGAGCCGGAATTCATCGACCAGCCGGTTCTCGAACCAGCTGGCCAGGCCGCCGTCCGGATCCGCGGACCGGTCGACGATGCGAATCAGGAACCGGCGCTCGAAGTCACCGTGCGAGTAGGTCGCGACGCGGACCTCGTAGGGACCATTGCTGGAGATCACGTCACCCAGCTCGAATCCCTGGATCCGATCCGCCACCTGCGAAAGCCGACCCAGCCCGCCCAGTGCCTCGAGGACGAAGCGGCGCTGCGCTGGCGTGATCGGATCTCGATACCTGCTGCCGACGTACTCGGGATCGGTCAACCGCTCGACGATGTCCTCTGGGCCAGCGACCTGCCCGGCGTTCGGCTCCCGGACGAGCTCGATGTTCCGACCCTGCGCGCCCGTGAGAAAGACGGCTGCCTGGCACCAGGGGATGTGCATCCTGCCAGTCACCCTTTCCTTCAGACGCCCCGCCAGCACACGCGCCTTGTGGCCGGTGAGGTCGAGCGGACTCCTTTCCTGCATGCCATTGCCGATGTCCCAGAGGTGCTCGCCAGCGACGATGCGACCCGTCCAGCCCTTGAACTCGAGCACGTGGACGGCCCATTTTCCGATCAGCAATGCGTCGAGCTCGAGCCGACGGCCGTTGCGCTCGGTGATATCGATGTTCGAGATCAGCAGATCGTCGTCGGGCAGGTTCTTCTTCAGGAACTCGATCGCCCAGCGTTCCGAGGCCGTCCTCGGCCGGCCACCTTCGATGTGCTTCGCCATCAGCGGAGGCCACCGACCGGCCTGCACGTCGCGACGAGAGCCACGCCAAGCACCCATCGCGCCGATGGACCCTGCGCTTTCCCGTAGCCACTACCGTTACCGAAGCTCACGATCCCCCTCCTGTCGCAATCCACGTCCGAACGCTGCCTGCCAGTGCAGCCCGAGCCCTTCCAGCCGACCTCGATGCCCGAGACTACCAGAGAGCCTCTCGCCGCCGGCGCCCTCGGGCCAGTCACCCGGTAGCCGATGCCGCGCTCTCGATTCCGGCCTGGATTCACCATTTGCGTATGCACAGTGTACAGCGTATCATTACGTATACGCAACGCGCAAGGACCATTCGATGGCCGACCAGGCGAAAGAGCTCGAACGGGCGTTCCGGGCACTTAAGCAGGCACTCAAGGCCGCGAACATCGAGGCGCTGGAGCAGGACGCATTCGGCACCAGCCGGGAGCTGACCGGGATCATGGAACAGCTCGCCCGACTGCAGGCGCACGCGGTGTCCTTGTACACCGGTGCGCCGGCCCTCGCGCCGACCGCCCCCGCGCCTGCGCTGTCCGAGGACGCGACCTATCCGCGTTTCTTCCGCACCGGCTCGACACTCTACAAGGAGGGCCTTCGGCAGGATGGCGAATCCATCTACGTCCAGAAGGTCGATCGAAGCGCCTTCGAGGAGATCTTCCGGTCGATCACCGGGCAGAACCGCAGATTCAAGCCGGCGAAACTGATCAAGGAAGGGGCACACCCCAGCTACCAGGTCTACATCCTGCTGAACGTGATGCAGGAGGCGGGACTGGTCGAGAACCCGGAACGCGGTGTCTACCGGCTGACCCCGCAGGCGAAACAATACGATCCTCCTGGTTTCTGGAAGGCGATCGAGGAGCGGACAGCGCACTGAGCTGCCGGAGGGGAGCACGCCAAAGGTGATCGTTCGTTTGTGACGTGTCACAAAGCCATCGCGCATCGCACCCTGGCTTGCCGGCTTGCCGGCTTGCGCAGGCTCTTCCCGGTTGGTCCCTGTGCAAGGCACGCGAGGCTGGCCCGATCCGGCATCCGGGCACTCGAAACCGGTCATCGACAACGACAGGACCCGCAGAAGAGCGACCGGCAGGACCCTTGCGGAAGTCGATTCCGCGACGCGGGATCCGGAATGCGAATTCCTCTTCCTTACCACGAGCGTCGGGCCGCATTCCTGTCGACGACCACAAAGCGACAGGAACCGTCCGGGGCATGTGCAGAATGAAGGGCTGACGTGCCGTGGGGCGGCGCGAAAGCAATGACATCGGGAGGACGACATCATGACCACACGACTGCTCGCCGTCGGCGACATGCATCTGGGCCGCAGACCGTCGCGGCTGCCGGACGAACTGGCGCGCGATGGCGCTGCCTACGGCTCCGCCGAAGCCTGGGAACGGATCGTGCGCCACGCGATCGACCTCGGCGTCGACGCCGTGGCGCTGGCCGGCGACCTGGTCGACCGGGACGACGACTTCTTCGAGGCCTATCGACTGCTGAAGGATGGCATCGCGCGGCTGGGCCGCCACGGCATCCGCGTCGTCGGCGTCGCCGGCAATCACGACGTAGAGGTGCTGCCACGCCTGGTCGAGGAGCTGCCCGATTTCCATCTTCTCGGCGAGGGCGGCGAGTGGGCGAGGCTTGACGTGGGCGAAGGACTGACCCTGCACGGCTGGTCGTTCCCGACCCGACGGGTCGATCGGTCTCCGCTGGCCGGACACGCCTTCGACCGCGGCCCCGGGGTGAACCTGGGCCTGCTGCACTGCGACCGGGACGTGCGCGACTCGCGCTATGCGCCGGTCTCCTCGGCCGAACTCGATGCGGCCGGCCTGGACGGCTGGCTGCTCGGCCACATCCACGTGCCGGATGCGCTGACCGCGCAACGACCCAGCGGCTATCTCGGCTCCATCACCGGCATGCACCCCGGCGAGCACGGCGCGCGAGGCCCGTGGCTGATCCGTGTCTCGGGCGGGCGAATCGAGTCGGTCGAACAGCAGCGCCTGGCGCCCCTGCACTGGGCACGGATGACGCTGGACCTGACCGGTATCGAACGGGCCGAGGACGTGGAGAACCGCCTGCTGCGTGAACTGGAGTTGCTGGATGACGCCCTCGACGGCCACTTGATGCCGCCCGAAGCGCTCGGCATCCGACTGCGTCTGACCGGCAGCACCGACCGGACCAACGACGTGGCCGCCCACCTGGAGGAACTCGAGAAGCGCAACGTGTCGGGCCACGGCACCCGATTCGCGTTCATCGAGAAATTCGAGCTCCACACGAAACCCGAGCGCGACCTGCATCGCCTGGCCGAGGAGACGAACCACATCGGCCTGCTCGCCCGGCGGCTGCTGGCGCTCGATGGTGCGCCCGGGAATGACGCCCGACGCGAACTGATCGAACGGGCCCGGGATCGACTGCGCGGTACGACCGAGGAATCCCGATGGCGCAAGCTGGAATCGCCACCCCTGGACGACGAGGCGATCGCCGACCGGTTGCGTGGCTCCGCTTCCCGTCTGCTGGAGCGTCTGATCGAGCAGCAGAACAAGGAGGTGACGCAATGAAACTGGCCCGCATCGACATCCGCAGCATGCCCGGCATCGGCCGGGGCTTCTCCATCGACGAGTTCGACGCCTGCACCAACTTCATCACCGGCCCGAACGGCATCGGCAAGAGCAGCGTCATCCGGGCCCTGCGCTATCTGCTGAACCCCGGCAAGGGCGACCCGCGAGATATTTCGCTGACCGCTGAATTCCACGACGGCGGATCGATCTGGACGGTCCACCGCAATGGAAGCAGCCCACCTGCGTGGGAGCGCGACGGACGGCCCGCCGAGCCGCCGCCACTGCCGATCGATGCGATCGCCAGCCACCTCATCGGCGTCGAGGACCTGATGAAGGTACAGGGCACCGACGAGCAGCGACTCGCGGCGGCGCTGCTTCGCGAACTGCAGGGCGGATTCGATCTCGAAGCGCTCCGGAACGAGCAGGAGCGGCAATCGAAGGTCGGAACTGCCCAGAACCGCGCGCTGGAAGCTGCCGAGACGCAGCTCAGGGATGTCGAGCGCGAGCAGGCGCAGATCTTCAGGGACCAGCAACGGCTGCCGGAGCTCGAAGAAGGGATCCGAGACGCCGAGGGTGCTGCCCGCGATACCGATCGGCTCCGCCAGGCCCGCGAACTCCTCGTCGCGCGTCGCGAACTGACCGGCCTCGAAGAGCGGCGCCAGCGCCTCCCCGAAGGCATGGACCGGCTGCGGGGCCACGAACTCACTCGACTGGACGAACTGGACGAGCGCCTGCGCCGCATCGCCGACGAGCAGCGCGAGCGGGAACGAACGCTTCAGGACGCGCGGCAGGCCCTCGCATCGACGGATCTCGAAGACGAGCGCCCCGGAGCCGAAGAACTGGACCTGACGCAGGAACGACTGAGGCAGCTCGGGAACCTGGAAGAGAAGCTGACCGAGCAGCGGGCCACCGTCACCGAGGCCCGGACCCGCAGCCGGAGCGCGCGCGAACGCCTCGGTTCGAGGACCGACGAAGCGGCAGCGCTGCCCCGGATCGACGAGGACAGCGTCTCGAAGGCGCGCGAACTGGTCGGCCGCATCGACAGCGCCGAGCGGCGCCGCAGCGAGTACGAGAGCCTGCTTCGGGAGCGGACCGAGGAGACCGCGGGCGCCGACGCAGATTCACTGGTTCGCGGCACCACGCTGCTGCGCGACTGGCTCGCCGCACCCGTAGCGGGCAGCGTGGCCGGGAACCGCCCGCCCTGGCTCGGAATCGGCATCGCGGTGCTCGGTGCGGCCGCTGCGGCAGCGCCGGGCCTGGGCGCACCCGGCTGGCTGGGCCTCGTCGGCGCGGGCCTGGTGGTGGTCGGCCTGGTGCTGGTCGGAATGACGCGCCCGCGCACGACCGCGAGCCCGGCCGACGCCGAGGCGGAAAAGTACCGTGCCCTGCAACTGCCGCAGCCCGAGCGCTGGGACCGCGACTCGGTGCGACAACTGCTGGCCGACCTCGACCGCAGGCTCGCCGCGCGGAAGGTCGAGGACGAACGCGGGCAGCGACGCGAAGGCTGGCGTAAGGAAATGGAACGCGCGGAGCGCGAACTCGGAGCACTGGAAACCCAGCGAGAGGCCCTGGCGACCGAACTCGGATTCGACCCCGCTCTGCTGCGCGAGCACGGCGACTTCCTGGGGCGCCTGCACGCCTGGCAGCAGGCCGTCGATTCGAAGAACGTGGCCGAAGCACGGGCCGAAGCACTGGAGCGCGAGCACACTGGGACGCGAGAACTCGTCACCGACTTCCTCGCCGGCCGACCGGGTGTACCGGAGACGCTGCCGACGCGTCATGACGAACTGACCGCCGTGTTCGAGGAACTGCGCGAGCGCTGCCGTCGGGCCGAGGAGGCGCAACGGACCATCGACAGCACCCGCCGGGAACTGAAGGGTCTGCGCGAACGCGCCGAAACCGAAGCACGGAGCCGCGCGGCCGTGTATCGCGATGCCGGGCTGGAGGACGGTCAGCGCCGCGAGCTGGAGGAGCGCATGGAGCGGCTCGACGACTGGCAGGCGCTCGACCGGGACCTCGACGGCGCCCGGCGCATCGTCGACGATCGGCGCGCGAAGCTCCAGGATCATCCCGAGCTGATCGAGATGGCGGAACGTGGTGCACTGGAAGACCTCGAGCGCCGTCTCGAGGACGCGGTGCGAAAGAGCGAGGGACTGGAAGGACTGAAGGATGAGCGGGCCCGGATCCAGGAACGGGTCCGAGTCGCGGAATCCCGGCACGATCGCGAGTCCGCGCTGGCCGAGGTCCGCGCCCGTCAGGAAGAGCTCGAAGACGTGCGCGAACGTGTTCTGGACGCGGATACCTGGCACTTCCTGATCGAACAGATCGAGGACGAGTACCGTTCCGAGAAGGAACCCCCGGTGCTCGAAGCCGCCCGCGACCACTTCCGCCGGTTCACCCACGGCCAGTGGGAGCTCGACCTCGACAAGGACGGCGACGATGCCTTCCGGGCGCGCGACACCGTGCAGGAGAAGTGGCGCCGCCCCGCGGAACTGTCCACCGCCACGCGCATGCAGCTGCTGCTGGCGCTGCGCATGGCGCATGCGCAGGTATCCGAGGGCCGGAGCACCGAGGACGGGCATGGCGCAGCGCTGCCCCTGCTGATCGACGAAGCGCTGACCACCAGCGACCACGAACGGGCCGGCGTCATCCTGCGCAACTTCGACCAGCTGGCCGCCGAAGGCCGCCAGATCATCTACCTGGCCGCCGGCGATCACGAGCACCGCCTGTGGGCACACGCCACCGGCCACGCGCCGAAGCGCATCGACCTGGGCGAGATCCGGGGACGGACGGATCGGTCCGCTTCGCCGGACTTCGAACCGCCTGCGAAGCGGGAGATTCCGGAACCCGGCGATCGCTCCCCGGCCGACTACGCGAAGGCGCTCGACGTGCCGGCGATCGACCCGGGGGCCGAGCCCGGCGGAATCCACGCCTTCCACCTGCTGCACGACGAACTGCAACTGCTGCACGCACTGATGCAGGACTGGCGCATCGACAAACTGGGCCAGCTGGAATCCCTGCTGGAATCCGCCGCAGCCGCACGCGCGATCCCGGACGGCGATCTGCGCGAAACCCTGCGCGAGCGCTGCCGGATCACCCGGGACTGGGTGGACGCCTGGCGCGTCGGGCGGGGCCGGTCCGTCACCCGTGAGACGCTCGAGCTGGCGAAGGAAGCCGGCGCCCTGTCCGACAGGAACATCGAGGGCGTCGCTCACTGCGCGGAAGAGTGCGGCTGGAACGCCCAAGCCCTGCTCGAACGGCTGGAAGAGCCGTTCGACTGGGACGCGGACACCCATCGTCGATTGAATGCCCCCAAACGCAAGGAACTCGCCGAACTCCTTCGCGAGCAGGGCTACGTCGACGACCGCGAGCCGCTGACCGCCGATGCCCGACGCCAGCGCGTGCTGCTCCGGCTCGATCGGAACACGCCCGTGGCGAGCGCGCAGGCACAGGTGGATTGGTTGGAGGGTGCAAGCCACAACCATGTTCGCCCACCAGCCTGATGCAGGGGGGGGGCGGCTTCGATCGGACGAGAAATCGACGGTGACGCCAACGCAATTCTGGAAAAACCGCACTGCTCCGCGCTACCATGCAGCGGGGAATGGCACCCTCGTCCGGAAACAAGGTGAGTAGCGAAGGGGAAGGCAATGTCGGATTTCAGGCTTCCTGAATGGCAGGAGCTTTCGCGGGACGAGCAGATCCCGATCATCAACCTGCCCACGGACAAGACCTACTTCGTCCGTGGCGGACCCGGAACGGGAAAGAGCATCCTCGCGATCCACCGCGTGGCAAGGCTTCGCGATCTCGAACCCGACACGCCGGTCAAGCTGCTGGTCTACAACAAGCCGTTGCAGCTCCATCTCGATGACGCGCTGAATGCTGTCGGCCTTGGCTCGGGAACCGCTCAGACCTGTCACTCATGGCTCTGGCACATGACCCGATTCAAACCGCCCTCGAATGTCTGGAACTACGATTGGAAGCGGGTCCGCGAAATCATCGACAAGAAGGCCAACGGAAACAAGATCATCGGGCACCTCATCATCGACGAGTGCCAGGATGTGCCCGCTCCCCTGCTGGAAATACTCGCGACCTGTTCCGAGAACGCGACCATTTTCGTGGATGACAAACAGGCCATCAGTGCATCGGCGAGGGAGCATGGACTCTGTCAACTTGCAGAGATCCGTACGATCTTCGATCAGGGGCCGAACCGGACGTTCGATCTCAGTCGCAACTTCCGCAACAGCCAGCCGATTCTCGACGCGGCACACGCACTCCGACCTCCGCAGACCTACGAGATACCCGACAACGCGATTCGAAAGGAGGGTCCGAAACCTTCGCTACGACGAGCGGACATCGATGAGGTCGTCGAGCGGGTCGAGACCTATCATGCGAACAATCCGGCAGACAGGATCGCGATCGCTGTTCCTCGGAGTCGTTCGCGCGCACTTCTCGGCAAGCTCGAGGCCTCGGAAGTGCCGACGCAGTTCTACAGCAACAAGAACGCCAACGATGGCACCTACAGCGCGACAGCCAAAGGGGCAACCGTACTTGCCCACGACATGATGAAGGGCCTCGAGTTCGACGCGGTCTTCATGCCGTTTCTCGAAACGCCGGAGCTTCATGCGGAAACCGACCCGGAACTGGTGGAGACCAACCAGAATCTCGTCTATGTCGTTGCCACGCGAGCACGAAGCTACCTGGAGTTTTCGCATTCGGAAGATCTTCCGACTTCATGGCTGACCCGAGCGCTCGAAAGAGCGTGCTCCGAGGGGCAGATACGCCGAGCTTCCGACTGAAGCGACTTTGTGGACCAACCCGGAATACAAGATGACCCTGATTACCGCCTGGCTGGAGATCGACACCAACAGACTTTCGGACTGCATCGTCGCGATGGTCTTTTCGGTCGATCCATCCTGCCGATCCTGGTCGAGGCTCGTCCTCGACGATACGGCTTCACCCGGAGACGCTCCCCCACTCGCCCATTCTTCGGAAAGCACCGCGATCGTCCGTTTCCAACTACCCGGCGACATGGAGTGCGCGCTGGGCGATACGCTTCGACAGGTCGACTCGGTCGGCAACGCCGTCGGTTCGGCGAAGCCGGAACCATCAAGCAACAGACCCCTTGTGACCGTCGCCGTTCCGTGTCTCCCTGCGGCATTTGCCAACGAGATCCACTTCTGTAACGAAAGGAGCGAGAAAGAGTTTCAAAGCACCCTGAGGCGCCTTCTCCCCGGCCGTGGCGAGTGGATCCGAACGCGCTCTTCGAGCGATGCCGGAAATGACGTTCCAGGCCCGGGTCCAGGTTCCACTTCCCTGCCCCCAGGCACGAGGGATCGAGCAGCGGAGAAACACGAAAGGCTTGCTGCTGCTGCCGCGACGACCGCTCTCCTCGCCAGAACCGAGATCGGTGATGCGCGGACCGTCACCTTCGACATCGGCAGCGTCGCGCTTCTGAGACAGCTCGTTTCCGGCGATCCTTCGGTCCCCAAGCGGAAGCTGCTGGAAGCCGATGCAAAAGAACTCCTCAAACAGTTGCTGGCTGCTGCGAGGAAGCAGGATCTGAAGCCGGGCACAGCGCCGAGGGTGCTGCCGCCGGAAACATCGTTCGGACTGCAGGTTGCCGGGGCGCTCGAAGCCGAGCTGCGCGCAGTGGATCAGCCCGATGGTGCCCAGGCGGCCTTGCTCCCGGCGGACTCGAACAACAGCCGATCAGAGCCCGAATCCGTCGATCAGGCCCTGTTCACCCATATCTTCAAGAGCCTGGTCGACTCGGCGGAATTCCCCTCGACGGCCCGCTTGCTTGAAACCATCCGGTCAGCGGAACAGAGTCTTGCGGCTACGACACTCGATCACCCCGAAGCACAGGGACAGGCGACCGAGGCTCTCTCGGTCATCCTGGAGAACATCGAAACTGCAGAGCAGCGCGTCGACCACTTCGCGGAGCACTTCCATGACTTCCCGGCACTGGTCGGTGTTGCCTACGCGTTCTGGGGATGGTCCAGCAACCCGCTCCAGAATTTCGAACAGCGGGTCCAGCTGCTGAAGGAGAAATCGCCCGGTGCTCATCAGGCCGCGCTAGCTCTTTTCGCGGCTGCCGCAGGCAGCAGCAGACTGCGGCCTGCCTACCTGCGGAGTCGACTCTGGATGGCAGTCTACCGATCGACCTGGACGCTCCTTCTTTCTCACAGGAACGAAGGGGATTCGAAGCGTGCTGGCAAGGCAAGATGGAACGTCACGCATGGAAACCTCGATCTGAAGGAAACCGGACCGGTGGTAGAAGTCAGGCTCGGCGAATTCGAGATTCCGCTCGGCCTGCAGATCATCGATCATCGGCTTGTCGTCAAGAAGAAGGCCGAGGTACTGCTTCGTGGTCCACACGCTGCGGCGAAGGCCGCAGATGCGATCCTCGCCGCCGTAGACGGTGTCCTGTCGGCGTTCACCCTCGACCTCAAGAAACTCGTCCGGAGGGATCTGACGATCGAGCTCGGCCGGAACGTAGTCGGCCGGATCTCCGGGTCCGCGATCACATTCGAGAATGTCGGAGAAAAGGAACTGACGACCGTTCTTCGCTGGGAGGACGCCGAACGGGCCGCAGAATTGCTATCCCGGGGAAAGGCACTGGATCGCATCCTCGAAGGCCTCCCGGACTCGGTGCTCGAGAATCTCGCTTCCGAATTGAACGATCTGGCGCCGAAAACCACCAACTGAGCGACAGGAATCATGGCGAGCGCAACCCCGGCCACGGCGATCGAAACGCTCGAACGACTTCGAGCCGGCGGGCACTGGAAAACCGCGTTCGAGACCGCGCGGGCAGCAGAAGAGGGTGCACGCCCGGAGGGATGGAATGACGCCTCTCTGATCGACGTCTATCAGGAGTGCCTGGTCAGGGGACTGACGTTCGATTCGGATCCGGTCACGTTCCTCGACGCCTGCAGGAGACTGTCCCGACTCCTGTTCCGTTACGGAAGGTCGCGAGAAGCGAGCAACTACCTCCTGCTCCTGCGCGATCTCTCTGCCGACAAGGCAAGCGTTCCGCCGTGGGCGTGGGCGTATTCCGCGAAACTGGCGTATCAGGAGGACCTCGACTACTGCATCCGTAAACCCCGCGAGGTCACCGAGCCGATCGAGAATGCGCTTTCAGCGAATCCCGAAAGCGCCCAGGCGTCAGCGGTGCTGGCCGATTTCATCAACACCGCGACCCGGCGCCTCTCGGAACAGGCCGATGGACGACTGGCCGAGAATCTTTCGGCCGAAGTCACCCGATTTCTCGATGGCCGACCCCTTCCCGACAGAGGGCGGATCGAGGAAGCGCTGGCTCGCCTCGATCGGCTCACCGACGGAATCGAGGGCCCTGCGGCAGAACCGGACATCGAGCCCGATCGGGACCGGACCGAAGCACGGGAATGGCAAGCAGAGGTCGACGCACTCGGGGAACGACTCGCCCGCGCAACCGAATCGGCCGACGAGCTCGAAGCGCGCAATACGACGCTCGAAAACGAGAATCAGGAGCTTCGCTTGCAGCTTCACATGCTGCGGGAACAGGCCGATCAGCGATCGACGTCGGTGGGCCGACTGACCGATCTGATCCTGCGTCTCGAGGATCGCCTGAAGGCACTGGAACACGACTGGAAATCTGCGCAGCAGAGCACGCCCGTCGAAACTCCGCCGGAGGAACCCGCTGCTCCGGAGCCATCGGGGGAGCTCCTGCCTCGACGCTCCCGCATCGTGGTCGTGGGCGAGTCGCGGGTCGCCGAGCCGCAATTGGCCGGCATCTGCAAGAGCCTGGGCATCGAGAAGGACCGGGTCGAGTTCCACCTTTCCTACAAGGCGTTCGACACACTCGATATCAACACCTTGCAGTACAACGATTCCGTAGCGGGCATCCTGATCGGGCCCGTTCCGCACAAGGTGCCGGGAATGGATGATCCCGCTCAGGCCCTGCTGACGAAGGAGGGCTTTCCGCCTACCGTGAAGATCCTGAACAGCAGCGGCGTGCTGAAGATCACGAAATCGTCCTTCCGGGAGTCTCTCCGCGGCCTGCTCACCCTGATCGCATCGGTGGAGCCCGGTGGCAACTGACCGGGAACAGCCCGTACCGAAGGTGACACAGGAATGAGCGGCCCCGACCAGGACCGGCCCGGGACCGAGCTCGCGGCGACGCTGTTCGAACTCGATCCGCCAACCGCGTGGAGCAACGGTCGGGAGTTGCTGGACGCCCTGCTCCATGACTGTGCACGAGCATCGCGAGGCGAGCTCGCATCGATCGACAGCGACCGCCCGACCCTGGTCCTTCCCTCGTGGGGCCGAAAGGACCACCCGACGCTCGGACTCCATCGCCTGGTCGATCTCCGCTTTCGGGTCCTGTGGCCGGCAAGTGACTCACCCGGGCTCGAGGTCTGCGCCGGCAACCGCTTCATGCTGCACTCCGAGCGCGCCGGCACGGGTGCCGAACCGATATCGCCCGCGAAGATCCACGCGCGATTTCCCGAAGCAGCGCAGTGGCTGCGGAGTGCCAGCGACCTCTCCCTGACGACCCATCTGCACGCAGCTTCGGTCTGGTTCCGCGCGGCACGGGCTGCCGGATGGAATCCCGAACGCATTCCGCTGGAGCCGGTCGATCAGCCGGCCCTCGCGATTCGGAACGGCAAGGGTAGCAGTGCCCTGGAGGAACCCTTCAAGTCGATCGTCATCGGCCGCGTACCTCTCCGCAGCCCGAGCAGGGTCGATCTGACGATCGTCGGCCGAACCATGAACGGCCAGGCCTCGGCAGCGATCGAAGCGGCGTTCCGCAAGTGGTGGCCGGACCTTTCGATTTCGATCCGCAAGACCGAGATTCTCCGTGATCGCCTCATGGAACCGCCCGCGATCGGCGTGCTCATGATTCCGGACAACGAGGACATATACGACTCGCCCTGGATCGACTGGCTGCGGGCCAGCGAAGCTGCAGGGCATCGGTTCCGGATCGTGCGCGAATCGACCCTGCGGTCTTCGAGCGCATGCACCAACCTGGCCTTCGACCTGTTCATGCTCGCCGGCGGCATTCCGTGGACTGCTGCCGTGAGCGAACGGGACGGAGCGGTGCTGGGACTCGATGCCGGGCACGATCGAGACCGACGACGTTCCCGCTGGGTGTGTTCACGAGTGGAAATCGACGAGAACGCGATCTCGTGCAGTATCGTCGGCACCGAGCTCGCTGAACATCTGCCGGGGAGCGCCATCGACAGGCTGCTGCCCGAGGACCGCGCTCGGCGAGCGCTGACCGTATTCCGCGATGGTCGCTTCCATACCGAGAGCCGCCAGGAGATCTCGCCCAACGGCATGACCGTATCGGTCGTCAAGCATCCACGGGCCGTGCTCTACCGGAACCGCGACGGAAAGCTGCATCCGGCACGATTCGGTGATGCCCTGATCTATCCGGACAGCCGGTTACTGCTGCAGACCAGCAGCAACAGGGATACCGTCTCCGGCTGGAAGATGCCGATCCGGATCGGCGTGAACGATCCGAACCTGATATCGAGGGCGACCTCGCTCACTACCCTTCTGTGCCGGCAACCTGCGCTGGGCGTGTTCCACCAACCCCGACTGCCTGCGCCCGTCTACTGGGCCGATCTGATCTCGAAGACCACGGCCGATGGCTGGCCCAAGGTGGTCGGGCGTGGCCTGGGCCTCGAATCGATCATTCCCGAGCGCAAGTAGCCATATCCGGGCTTCCGTAAGCGCCACCGCACCTTCACCGTTTATCATCGGACCTTGGACCTCAGAGAATCGGGCATAGGGGCCATCCATGGGGGCACGGCAGTTCCTCGAAGAAATCCAGCTGAGACCGGCTCAGACCGAGATCGGCGCATTCGAACCGATCGGGCTGGCGCTGGGCAACGGCAAGCAGGCACTGGAAGTGCTGGTCGTCCGGGCCGGCACCGTTCCGGCTGCGGGCGCGATCCGAAAGGTCTGGGCCGAGCGGAACGGCGGGCGGGCGGCCCCGCTGCTGGTGGCCGTGCTGGTCGAGGACCGATGCATCCTCTGCGGCCCGGGCGGCGACAATCCGCCTGTCTCGCCGCTGCTGGATGCTGCCCAGGCCGAGCGGATCTGCCTGGCCGCGCTCGAAGCCCCGGACCGCCACGCGGCCCGGCGACTGCTGCAGGAGCTGCTGCCGACGCTCGAACAGGACGTGCCGGGACTTAGGAACGCCGGACTGTTCGCCACCCATGAGCTGTTCCACGGTGCACGTGCGCTACCCGAGTGGGAAACGGCCGAAACGAAGGCCCGCGGGATCCGGGGCCGGCCGGAAGGTGCCGCGCTGCTTCAGGCGTTGGACTTCGAGCTCGAGCACACCGACCGATTGATCAATTTCCTGTATGCACGCGGCAAGCGGCGGGCCGCCGCGGTGGTCCTGAACGCCTCGGAAGCCCCGGAAGCCGACCTCGATCGGTTCTCGGGCCAGTCGCCCGTGGCCTATGCGCTCCACATCGCCGACCGCGAGGGGCTTCCGTACGTCATCGTCACCCAGAAGGGCCGCTTGCGCCTCTATCCGACCGCCATCGACGCGGGCGTCGGGCGGCGCGGGCGGACCGAGACCTTCGTCGAGCTGAACACGGACGTCCTGTCCGAGGAGCTGGCCGCCTATCTCTGGCTGCTGTTCTCGGCCGACGCGCTGTGCGAGGGCGGCACGATCGAGCGGCTGCTGGCCGATTCCGAGCGCTATGCGGGTGATCTGGCCGAGAACCTGCGCGAGCGGGTCTATCACAAGGTGGTGCCTGCGCTGGCCGAGGCGTTGATCGCCGCGCGCGATCTCCAGGAGCCGACCGAACGCGAGCTGGACGAGACCTACCGCATGACCATGCTGGTCCTGTTCCGGCTGCTGTTCATCGGCTACGCCGAGGACAAGGACCTGCTGCCCTACCGCTGGAACGAAGCCTACCGTGCCCGCTCGCTGACCCAGAAGGCCCTCGAACTGCTGGCCCAGCACGAGGAAGGCACGGCCTTCGACGACGACGATTCGCTGTGGCAGGAAACGATGCGGATCTTCCATGCGATCGACCGCGGCCGGACCGAATGGGGTATCCCGGTCTACAACGGCGGCCTGTTCACGTCCGATGTAGCGATCTCCCCGATCGGCCATGCGCTCGAGTCGATCGCGTTGCCGAACACGGCCTTCGGCCCGGTACTGCGCGACCTGCTGCTGATGGACACGGCCGAAGGCCTCGGCCCGGTCGACTTCCGTAGCCTGGGCGTGCGCGAGTTCGGGACGATCTACGAGGGCCTGCTCGAAAGCGAGCTGGCCGCCGCGCCCGAGGACCTCGCCGTCGACAAGGACGGCAGCTACCGGCCGGCGAAGAAGAAGGACGCCGTCGTCGTGGCTCGCGGCGAGGTCTTCCTGCACCGCTCCGGACAGCGCAAGTCGACGGGCAGCTATTTCACGCCCTCCTACATCGTCGACCACCTGCTGGATATGGCGCTGGAGCCGGCCCTGCGCGACCACCTCGCGCGGCTGGAGGCGCTGGACGACGACGAGGCCGCCCGCGCGCTGTTCGACTTCCGCATCACCGACATCGCCTGCGGCTCGGGCCACTTCCTGATCGGCGCGATCGACCGCATCGAGCGTGCCTTCTCGGGCTTCCTCGCCGAGCGCAACCTGGCCGCCGTCCGCAAGGAGCTGGCCGACCTGGCCGGCTCCGCAAGGCGCCAGCTCGGTCGGCTCGAGGACGAGATGCCGATCGAGGACGGCCAACTGCTCCGCCGCCTGATCGCCCGGCGCTGCATCTACGGCGTCGACATGAATCCGGTCGCGGTCCAGCTGGCCCGGCTGGCGGTCTGGGTCCACACCTTCGTGCCGGGCCTGCCACTTTCGCTGCTCGATCACAACCTGGTCTGCGGCAATTCGCTGGTCGGCATCGGCGACGTCGGCGAGATCGAGGACGCACTGGCCGGCGACGAGGCCGACCTGTTCTCGATCTCGACCCGCGAGCTGGTGGGTGATGCGATGGAATCGCTCGAACGCCTCGGACGCATCGCCGATGCCTCCGCGACCGAACTGGACAGCGCCCGCGACGCCCACGAGGCAGCCCGCAACGCGATCCTGCCGGCGAAGCACCTCTGCGATCTGGTCACCGCGACCCGGCTGGAGGGCGAGGACTTCGCGCTGCCCCCCGGTTCCTGGACCCAGGTCCGCGAGGAGATGGAAAAGCTGGCCTCGGAATACGCTTCCGTGGCTCGACTGTCCCGAATGAACCCGCTGCATTTTCCCGTGGCCTTCCCGGAGGTCTTCCTGCGCGAGCGACCGGGCTTCGACGTGATCCTCGGCAATCCGCCCTGGGAAGAGGCGACGGTCGAGGAAGACGCCTTCTGGGCCCGGCACCGGCCCGGACTGCGCGGATTGAAGCAGAGGGAGCAGGAGGAATTGAAGAAGGACCTCCAGCGCACCCGGCCCGATCTGGCGAAGCAGTTCGAAGCAGAGAAGCAGCAGGCAGAAACCCTTCGCAAGGCGCTGATGGCCGGCCCCTACCCGGGCATGGGTACCGGTGATCCGGATCTGTACAAGGCCTTCTGCTGGCGCTTCTGGGGCCTGCTGGCCGAGGGTGGCCGTTTCGGCGTGGTGTTGCCGCGCTCGGCGCTGATCGCCAAGGGGTCGACGGAGTTCCGGCAGCGGCTGTTCTCCAGCGGCGGATCGGTCGAGATCACGATGCTGCTGAACAATCGTCAGTGGGTGTTCTCAGAGGTCCACCCCCAGTACACCATCGGTCTCTGTGCCTTCCGAAAGGCTCCCGGTGAGACCACCTCGATCGAACTGCGCGGGCCGTTCCATTCGCGGGATCGCTTCGAGCGCTTCGGCGGCTTCGAGGGCGAGCGCTTCGACTTCGACGAGATCGGCCGGATGTCGGCCTCCTGTGCGCTGCCGTTGCTTCCCGACGCCCGCTCGCATGGGCTGCCCGCCGACCGCTCGCGCCGGATCATGAGCCGGATGAGCGAGCACCCGGCGCTCGGCGACGAAGACGCCGGCGACTGGTCGATCCGGCTGGCGACGGAGTTCCACGCCACCAACGACAAGAAGCACTTCGACATGAAATCCGTCGACTGCCCGGACGGCTTCTGGCCGGTCTACAAGGGCGCGTCGTTCGACCTGTGGACGCCGGATACCGGGACGTACTATGGCTGGGCGGATCCGGAGCACGTGGTTCCGGTGCTGGAGCAGAAGCGGGCGCGTGCCTCCAGAAATTCTCGCTCGGCCTTCAATGAAATGCCCGAGGACTGGATCAACGACAAAAGCACCCTGCCCTGCCTGCATCCGCGGATCGCTTTTCGGGACATCACGAACCGCACGAATACGAGAACCTGCGTAGCCGCACTTCTTCCGCCTGACGTGGTCTGCGTCAATGCGGCGCCATATCTTCTCTGGCCCCGCGGGTCACAAACCGACGAGGCCTTCCTGCTGGGAGTCATGTCTTCCCTGCCATTCGACTGGTACGCTCGCCGATTCGTCGAAACGCATCTGAACTATCACGTCCTCTACCCGTTGCCGGTACCGCGCCCTGCGCAGGACGATCCGCTGCGCCTTGGGATGATCCGCACCGCTGGCCGCCTGGCCGCCGTCGACGAACGCTACGCGGACTGGGCGTCGGCCATCGGCGTTGAATTCGGCCCACTCGACGAGGCCGAACGCGAGCGGCTGATCCATCGGGTCGACGCGCTGTCGGCCCGGCTCTACGGACTGGACCCCGAACTGATCGAACACCTGTTCGCGACCTTCCACGAAGGCTGGGATCATCGACCCCGGCTGGAGGCCGTCCTCGCGCAGTACCACGAACTCGAATCGGAGTCGGCTCGATGAACGACGCCCTGCAACTCGATCTCGCCGCGCGACCGGCCTTCGTCGACAACCGCGACGGCAATACTCTGGCCGACGCTCTGACGCGGCATCTCGCCGCGGCCCGCCAGCTGGACGGCGCTGCACCGGAGCTGTGCATCGCTTCGACCTTCTTCAACCTCGGCGGCTTCGCCTCGGTGGACGCGGCACTGAAGGGCATGGAAGCGGTCCGCCTGCTGCTCGGCGCCGAGCCGATGCCCGAATCGCACCGGCCTGCCGACCAGACCGAGCGCGAGGCGCTGCAGCACGCCCTCGACGATCTCGACGAAGGTCTGAAGCGGCACCGGGACCTGCTGCCCTTCGATCGACTGACCACCGACCGGGTGCGCCGCCTGCTCGAGTTCCTCGCGCGGGACAGCGTCCGCGTCCGGCTGCTGGACCGGGGTTTCATGCACGCCAAGATGTGGCACCTGCGCAGCCCGCACGGCGGCCTGGTCGTCGGCTCGTCGAACTTCACCGCCGGCGGCATGAAGCGGAATCTGGAGCTGAACCTCGGCCACGGCGACCCGGCGATCGTCAACCGCGTCGCCGACTGGTACGACGAGCTCTGGGCGCAGGCCACCGACTTCGATATCGCCGCCTACTACGCCCCACTGTTGGACTTCCACGCGCCCTGGCTGGTGTTCATGCGGGTACTCTACGAGCTCTACGGCGCCGAACTCGAGGCCGAAGCGCAGGAAGGCGGCATTCCGCTGCTGCAGTTCCAGAAGCACGGCGTGCAGCGCGCGATCCGTCTGCTGGAGCGCTACCACGGCGTGCTGGTCGCCGACGGCGTCGGCCTCGGCAAGACCTACACGGCGGGCGAGCTGATGTCGCGCTACGTCCGCAATCGCCAGCGAGTGCTGCTGGTCGCGCCGGCCGCACTGCGCGACTCGACCTGGAAGAAGTTCCTGTCGAAACACCAGCTGTTCGCCGAATGCGTGTCCTACGAAGAGCTCGGCCGCGATCGCCAGCTGGGCGGCGACGAGGTCAAACTCGACCGGCCGATCGACGAGTACGCGCTCGTGGTGGTCGACGAGGCCCACGCCTATCGCAACCCGTCCGCACCCACCCGCGCCGGTGTGCTGCGCCGTCTGTTGCAGGGCCCGCGCCGCGATCTCGTACTGCTGACCGCGACTCCGGTCAACAACTCGCTGTGGGACCTGTTCCACCTGCTGCGCTTCTTCCTGAAGCAGGACGCCGCGCTGGCCGATCAGGGCATCCTGTCGCTGAGCGAGCGGTTCAAGGAAGCGATGAAGGAGGATCCGTTCGATCTCAACCCCGACCTGCTGTTCCCGATCATCGATGCCGTCACGGTCAAGCGCACGCGCCACTTCATCGCGAAGCACTACCGCGACGACATGATCGAGGACAGCGAGGGCAACCTCCAGCCGATCCGCTTTCCGAAGCCGGTCGCGCGCTCCATCGATTACGACCTGGAAGCCCTCCTGCCGGGCTATCTCGACCGCATCGAGGCCGTGCTGGCGCCGGATTCCGGCAGCGACGGCCTGCGGCTGGCCCGCTACAAGGCCGAGAAGTACCCGGCGGGCAGCCGGCCCGATCCCGAGGACACGGCGCTGGTCGGCCTGCTGCGCTCCCAGCTGCTGAAGCGCTTCGAATCCTCGGTGCACGCGTTCCGGCTGAGCCTCGAGCGGATGATCGAGGAACACGAACGTTTCCTCGAAGCCCTCGCCGGCGGCACCGTCGCGACCAAGGAGCTGCTGCAGGAAATCTCGGCCGCCGACGATCAGGAGGACATCGAATCCCTGCTGGCCGACCATCCCGGCGGGCGCCCGGCGCGCGAATTCAACGTCGAAGAACTGCGCAAGGACGTCGACCACGACCTGGGCCTGCTGCGCGAACTGCTGGACCCATTGCGCGCCGTCCGCGCCGAGGACGATCCGAAGCTTCATCGACTGGTGCAAGTACTCGACCGGATCGCGAAGGATGCGGAGCGCGACGGTCTGGACCCGGCTGCCGCTCGAACGAACCGCAAGGTGCTGCTGTTCTCCTACTACGAGGATACGGTGCACTGGGTCCGTCGTTTCCTGGAACGGCGGGCCGCGGAAGACGATCGGATGAAGATCTACGCCGATCGGATCGTTTCGGTGGCGGGCGACAGTTCGAGTCAGGGCGAGTCGCGCGAATCGGTCGTCGCCTCGTTCGCGCCACGTTCGATGGAGAACCCGGATCCCGAGGACGATCGCTTCGACCTGCTGCTGGCCACCGACGTGCTGGCCGAGGGCGTGAATCTCCAGCAGTGCCGGAACATCATCAATCTCGACCTGCCGTGGAATCCGATGCGACTGGTCCAGCGCCATGGTCGCGTCGACCGGATCAACAGCCCGCACGAGCGGGTTTTCCTCCACACCTTCTTCCCCGACAGGCAGCTCGATCGCCTGCTCCGGCTCGAGGAGCGGGTCCGCCACAAGCTGGCCCAGGCGGCCGCCTCGGTCGGGCTGGACGAGGCACCCATCGCGGATGCGGAGGGCGCGGCTCGATCGTTCACCGAAACCCGTGAAGAGATCGAACGCCTGCACGAGGAAAGTGCCGAGCTGTACGAACGAGGCGGCACCGAGTCAGCAGCCCAGTCCGGTGAGGAATATCGAGAACAGCTCCGCCGCGCACTTTCACGGCGTCGCCGCGAGATCGTCGAACTGCCCTGGAAGGCCGGCTCGATCATCCGGAGCGATGGCGAGAGCGGACACGTCTTCTGCGCCCGGGTCCGCGACCGGACCTATCTCCGCTTCGTCCCGTTGGACCCGGATGCGCCTGTCGATGACGAGATCGGCAGTTGCCTGCGACGCTTCGAGTGCGAGGAGAACGCCGAGCACCTCATGGACGGTGAGCTGATCGACACCGCCTTCGACGCCTGGGCCCGCGCAAGAAGCGATATCCACTCGGCCTGGATGCACGAGACCGACCCTGCAAATCTGCAGCCGAGACTCCGCCCGGTCAGCCGACGCATCGCGGAGCAGCTCTCGGAGCACCCGCCGACGAGGACTCCGGCAGAGCAACTCGAGCGCTGGATGGAATGCGCCGAATCACCGATTCCGCTGCGGGAAGAGCGCGTGCTGCGAGAAATCCTGGATCGAGAAGGGCTCGATGAGGAACAACGGTCGAAGCTCCTCGGCGAGGCGATGGACGAACTCGGACTCGAACCCTTCCATGCACCGGATCCGCTTGATCCCGTTCCGGAGGAAGAAGTGCGGCTCGTCTGTTGGCTCGGGCTTCGATCCAGTCCGACGTCGGATTGACCATGCTCCGGGACATGCTCCAACCCTTCTATTCCTACGGTATTCAAGTCCCGTTCCTGACGAAGCCGGAGAAATGGTTGCTGGCCGGCTGGTTCGGGGAGGAATCCTGGTCGGACGCTGGTCTTTCACGAATTCCACCCGGGTACGATCGATTCGTTCCGGTCTTCAGCTTGGATGCTTCAGGCGTCGAGCTTCCGCTCGCGCATTACGGTTCGACCGAAGCCATGGATCACGCAAGGATCCAGGAACTGATCCGGAAGTTCCGATCGGCAGTCAGACAGTCACTGTATCCCTTTTCTCGATCTGGTGCGATTCGACATCCGGGGCGAGCGAACGACCCGAATCGCTTCAGAGTTCTGCTTGAACGACCTCGAGCTGCCAGCCCGTATTGAATTCATCGAGCAGCTTATGCTGCCGGCGCTCCACGACTTCCGGCGTCCATTCCTCTTCATTCAGAACCTGCGTCGAAATCGCGTAGGAAGACACGCCCTTCCCCGTCGTGAAATAGCGCTTCTTCTTCTCGTCGAAATCGTAGTTCGATGCCTGGGCATTCTTCGCACGGGAGAGAAGCAGCAGATTCCCGAGCCGGTTGACCCAGAGCTCCCGCTGAGCGGGCATCCACGATCTCTTCCATTCGGCTTGAGCGCTCGGGTTCTGCGGAAGCACATGCTCGATGGTGGTGATCCGATGGTCATAGGTCGCTCCCGGGCCCGAGAGGAACGAATCGATGCGGAGCATGATGTACATCCGCAGTTTCGCCGGGTAGGTGTAGATCTCACCATCCAGAAGCTCGAGCGTTCTCTTCGCCTCGTCCGCACTCAGCTGAAGAGGCGATCCGGAATCAAGCAGGTTCTCACCGGCATCGAGCGCCTTCAGCACTTTTCCGAGCCGCTCGATCCTTGGAGTGACGTAGACGCCGCGAACGAACATCGATCCCGCGAGCCTTTCCAGGGCACGAAGTTGTCGCAGGAGCAGCTCCGGATCCGACCGGAACCGCCGCATGAACTCCATGGCGACGGGCACCCAGTCCACGTTGTTCAGTCGATCCATCAATGCCAGAAGGGAATTGATCTCAGCACTCTTCCCCGACCCCGTCCACGCCTGGCGACTGATGATGTCGAAGGCATCGGCATATGGAATCAGGGCGTCATCGACCAGATCCGAAGCGTTTTCGAAAGCAGCGACCACGTGTGCCCTGAACTCATCGAGAACGGAGCGACGTGCTTTCTCCTTCCTGTAGATCATTCTCACATGCGCGATCAATTCGTTGAGACCCTTACGCCCCAATGACTCCTCGATCGTCTCCCAGCGAGCCGTGTACTCCTCCTGGAGATCTGCGGGAATCCTGCCGATGAGCTCTGCCTTGAGAATGTCCGATGTTTCCAGATCGAGCCCCCGATCGTTCAGCACGGAGAAGATCCGGTAGGCCGATTCGACATGGTCCGTAGAGACGACGACCAGGTAGCAGTTCCGAACGATGAACTGTCCGAGCCGAAGCGCGTCGTCCTCCGTGAGCTCCCCCAGCCGATCGCGAAAATATCGGGTATTCAGTGCGATGTTCTTCCGCGGGTCCGTCAGGCCCTCCGGATCGAGTGAAAGCAATCGATCGAAACCACCCGGATCCTGAAGGTGCTGGCGGAAGAACCCGGCATCACGGCGCCGCAGGAAGAGCCGGGGCCTCGCTTCCAGGTTTTCCGCGATGTTACCGGGCTCGACGATATAGGCACGGAAATCGCTGATGCCGGCATGACGGAGCCGTTCATGAATTGCGGCAAACAGGATCGTGAGCGTCGTGATCCTCTGCTGACCGTCGACCACCTCGGCCCGGGTCGAATCGCCCTTGACGAGCACGATACTCCCGAGAAAGTACTTGTCCTCGCCGCCTGTATCCCGCATGAAACCCAGAAGATCCGAAAAGAGCTCTTCCGCCTGCTCTTCCGTCCAGGAGTAAGGACGCTGATAGTCCGGAATATGAAATTCGTAGTCGCTGCAGAGGACCTTTCCGATCCGCTTTTCCTTGGCTTCGATATTGCTCATCGCGAATCCTTTGATTTATCGACCAACCGCTGTGAACGAAGCATACTCTTCACAAGAAAAGGAAAAAGGACTACAAGGACGCCCCCGGTTCTAGGATTCAAGAGCCGACAAGCCAGATCTCCCTCTGATCGACAGCAAGCGGAGGGTTCAACGCCGCAATCACCTTCGGAAACCCGAGACTCTGAATCTCCTCGAGCTTTTCAAGCACATCTTTTCTTGTGCCGCGATGGTTCGGAAAGTATTCCTCGAGGACCAGAACAAGCCCCTGTTCGAAAGTTCGGGCCTTCTGCTCAAGGCCCTGAACCTTCTTGGCCCATCGCCCCTTCATCAGATTTACAATGCCGCTGGGAGCATGGTAGCGAAGCAACCAGTCGACAGCCCGCCAGGCAATCTTCTCGTCCATGTTCGCGAGCTCGTTGCCCGGAACCTCGCGAGCGAGTTCCTTCCAGAGATCGAGTGTATGCCATTGGTAAGGTTCGCCGGGGATCAGACCTTCGCGTCCGTTCACGATCAGGTCGCGAAGGACCGGCGCGAGGCAGGCCGTCTGTTCCAGATCGATGGGAAGATGGCGTGCGGTCGTGAATTCGCTTCGACCGATCTGGAATACCGCGACAGCAACTTCCTCCCGGCCCGATTCCCCCGGGCTCCGACAGAGAATACCGACGGCGTTCCGGATACTTCCCTCTCCTTGATCGAGAGCGAAATCGTTTCGAGCGATTTCGATCAACTCCGAAATCTTCAGCGGTCGTGTCGCTCGCTCTAGGACGGCGGCGGCTGCGGCTTCAATACTGTCGCCGAAGGAAATGATTCGCGGGTCACTCGAATAATCCCAGTTGATCCATTCATCCACGAAGGCCTTGAGGTCGGAGTGGATCGACTCATGGTGGTTGCCCGTGATGTACTGTTCGACCTCGGGAATGAATATGGATCGTGGATCTTCCCGATGAGCCAGTATGAATTCCTTGAGCGAATTCAGAGCATCTCTCAGTTCATCTTCGGACATACCGAACAGGATTCTGGCAGTCTCGCCGCCATCCTCGTCCTGCGAGATCAGAACCTTGTAGTCACTCCCAAGGATCAACTGGAAAAACTGCTTCACGGTCCGGAAGGTTGCACCTCGCAGCGACGGAACAACACATTTCTCTCCGAGCATGATCGGGCCGCCGGACCACCGGATCCTGCTCTCGATTTCGGATTCCAGGTTCGACCGCAGATTCCTGAAGCTCGGATCTTCTCTGAGCCGCATGACGGCGCGGGCCTGAACCTGCCGAATGCGTTCCCGGCAGACACCTCGAGATTTCCCGATCTCCTCCAGTGTTTCACCGCCGTCCGATCGACCCACTCCGATCCGTCGTGTCAGGATCTCCTTCTCGGCATCGCCCGCAACCAGTCGTAGCACTTCGGACCAGAGCCCTTCGAAGCTCGAGAAATCACTCCTCGAACGTTGTCCGAGTTCGAACGATCTGTCGGAATCCTTTCCAGGATCAGCCAACTGGGCCTCGGCATGATCAAGAAGTTCATTCGTGAAAACTTCGCCGATCTTCTGGTAGGTGTTCTTACCGAACGTCTCGATGCGCATCATCTTTTCCAGCGGAACCCTCGAGAGCTCATCGAAGGTCTTGATTCCGGCTCGGGGAAGGGAGTTCCGGCCTCGGGTAGGGAAGCCTTTCAGGCCGAACGGGATGCTCGAAATCCATGGCGGCATGAAAACCGACAGGACCTGAAGATCGGTTCCGCCAGGAGCCTCCTCGTTCGACGACTGCCGCATTCCGTAGCGAAACCGGAATTCGGCAAGTTCCATGCGCTCCTCGGCGGTAAACCGTTCTTCGATCTCCAGGTACTTCGAGTCCGATTCGATGGATTGTTCGGCCAGTAGAGTCGCAGCCTTCGAAGAGCCCGATGCGAGTTCACGGATCCAGCCGGAGCGGTCCACCACTGGAAGCTCACCATCTATCGGGCGGGGCTCATCCACTGACGGCCCCGATGGCCGACTCCCGCCGGAGGGTGGCGAATCTTCCACTTGCAGGGCGGATCCCGGTGAGAAATCGCCAGCGATGAGTGCCTGGAAACCATGCAGTTGATCAAGAATCTCCCGGGCATCGTCGGATGACCAGCTTTCGCCGAAGCGAGCAACGGATGAGCTCTGATCTTCTGCCTGGCGAATCACCCCCTCGAACTCCGAACCCGGCCGCTGCTGAGCGACCAGCTCCTCGATCCGCTGTACAAGCGCCGTCAGAAGCGGCCCACCGCTTTCTTCACTCAGAACGATCCCGACTACGATTTCGCCGGCCGCGAGTTCGGACGTCAGTTTCTTTATCGCCATTTGCATTCCCTCCCTGAAGGCTTTGCGTCATTCTGCTTGTCAGTCGGCCTTTTCGACCTATCGGAATTCACGCGCCGGGTCAATGCAATGAACCGACTCGGGCCCTGTCGACGATCTCCCACTGTCCGGGCTCGCTCTGCACCTTGCCATAGAGAAAGCGCCGCACGGCCTCGCTGCGCTCGAAATCGATCCGCGGGTAACGCGGCTCGAAGTTGTCCATCCAGTCGCCGATGCAGACTCGTCGCCACAGCTGCTGACGCCCCCTGCCCTGTTCCCCGATGACCAGGAAATGCTGCTGGATGAACTCCAGGTCGCGCTGGATGGTTCGGCGGGTGACGACGAATCCGCGGGAGGTCAGGTACGCCTCGATCTCTCGGGTACTGACGGCAGGCTCGTCATCTTCACTCGGAAGCATCTCGACGATCAGCATCACCCGCATCATCTTCTCGGTCGCCGCACGGGACCGGGCTTCTTCCCGGCCCGCCGCGCAATCGACGCGGATCGTCGAATCGTCTGCGTCGGCGGGTTTGCCGGACGAAACGGCGCGCCCTTTTCGCTGCAGCCGTGCTGTCCAGTCCTCGAAGTACGGGCACGTCCAGGAGGGACGTCCGTCGCAATCTGCAATTCTGACGACACCGAACGTCTGTTCGAGGACCCGAAGATCGCGTTGCAACTGTCGTGTACTGACACCAAGCCGATTCTTCTTCAGAAACTGCTGGATATCGGGAAATGCCCCGAATTCGCTATAGCAGAAATGAAGCAGCGCCAGGCGACGCAGGACGGTGATGGATTCGTTGTTGATGTAATCGATGGACATGAGGACCCCTCTCTCGTATTGAATTCGAAGCAGACGTTCCCCCACCGCGGATGCGGCGAAGAACGGAAGAACCAGCGAAAACCGCGCACGGCAACACGCCTCACGCGACGAGAGCTAGAAGGTCGTCCCCGACGTGCCATCGAGTACGCAGGAAGGCATACGGTGGCTGCGGGGTGAGGTGAAAGAGCGTTCGATTGGAAGCACCTCGATCCCGGTTCGGAACTGCAGATGCAGTCGATCGTGGCAGCGGGTGAGATGCAGGAACGTCATAGGGATAATGCTATTTCGAAAAAAGCCACTTGTCAAGAAAATGGCTTGAATTTTGTTCTTCAAGTATGCTAGGAAGCCCGTCAGGCGGGACACGTCGCCGCTCGCAAATCAAGCCTTCCAATCATTCCGCGACGACTCTGGAGTCGCGCCGAAAACAGCTTTCCCGATCCAGTAGAGTCTGACCCGGGCGTTTGCAGGTGTATGAGATCGAATGGCTGAGCTCGAATCATCGGTCGCCGGCAAATAACGAGCGCTGCAGCTTTCAGACTTCCGACTGAACGGCTCACCACTGAAGAGGAAGCCGGTGCGACCCGACACCCGCCCTTCGATCTGCCTTCCAATCGGTTCATCGATGACCGACATCGGTGCGCCGTTCATGCCTGGTCCATGCAGTCTTCGTCCGCGCCCGGCCCTTCGCGATGCGGATCGTTGTGCCCCAGGAGAAACCGGGCCGCCCAGATCCGGAGTGCTCGATTGCGGATGGCCCCCGATCGGAGCGCGGAGAGAACGAGCGGCCGCCCGAGCGAATGGCTGTCCTGGCTCAGCTTCCGCGCCAGGCGGACGCGCTCGTCGGCATCCAGCAGGCGCTCGACGAGCCCGGTGAGGCGGTCGAGCGTCCGACCGCTTCGAAGACGCCTGCCACTCCGGAACAGATGCTCCAGGTCTCTTGAAGTCCCGGAAAAGGACGCCATGCGATCCGCACGTTCCATATCGGTCAGGCGTTCGTAAGGAACGGTCTGCAGGCGGTGCCAACGGTCGATCGAGACCTCGATCATCCGGTCCAGCTCCGCAGCCCATGGGTGGTGAGCAGGCAGCGTGGCCGCGAAGTTCAGCAGGTCGGGAAGTTGCGCGGCGCCGCAGCGGTGAGCCAGGAAACGATCGCAACGGCGCGTCAAGCCAGTCGGCCGACAGGTGAGCAACAACTCGAGATCGTCGACATCGATCCGCGGTCGTCGGAACAAGGAACGCCCCGTCCCCCAGATCGCACGGGCGGACAGAAGCGCATGGCCGATGACAGCGGCTCGCTCATCGCCACGCTGACTGCACTGAAGCAGGCAGCGCAGCGCCCAGATCGCGCGCGGTGGCGCGCCGTCGTGCAGTTGCCGCAGAAGGTGGCGAACGAGAATTTCGGGCTGCTCGATTCCTTCGAGCCATGCCCGGCGCTCCTCGACGGCTTCCTTCGAATCGTCCAGCGCGAATCGAGCCAGGGCGGCGGGATCCATCCGGGCCAGGACACCGATCGGCGCCAGCGGGCCGGTCTTGGCGTCGACCAGTTTCCACATCACCTCGGAAGGGCCGACGCCCCGCCGAAGGTCCTTGTACTGCAGTCCCCGCTCGCTCTGGTCGATCCGGATGTAGCGCTCGATGTCCTTGGCCGGCTCGAGGGCGTCCCCGGGCATCAGGACTGCGCCATCGCAACCATCGATCCGATACAGACCGGCCACCGGATGGCGGGCCACGCAGCGGATCACCAGCTCTTCGATCCGGCCATCGATGCGCACCGATGGAAAGCCGGCGGTAATTTCGATGAAGACCCTCGCGCCCGCTGCCGGCAGCACGACTTCGGGCGGCGCCGTCTGCGCATCCAGGTGCAGCTCGAATCCCGGCCGGCACGCGGACAGGTCGATCGTCTGCAGTTCGGGCATGTCGGACACGCGGATCGTACGGAGGCCGACGAGGTCGGTGGGTGTCGAAAGCGAAAGCTGCCGCACCGGCAGTGCGCGGAATCGACAGACACCGAACACGTCGAGCGTTCTTCGGTCGATGCGGGTCTCCAGCCGTTCGTCGGTTCGCCCGACCCTCATGCGTCGCTCCAGGGTGATTTCCGGTGTCTCCAGCACTTCATCCTGGCCAGCATACGAACGGGTCCGACGAAATCTGTCGCATTGCAGGATTGCACGCCTCACGAGGTCGGCAATGTTGCAGTGCGACAGGATCCGTCGCGGTCGCGTGGATACTGCGAGTCGACGCTGAGGAGGGCTTGCATGAACGAGACGACATTCGAACGGGAACGGAACGAAGGAACACGAAAGAAGGAAACCACCTGCATCCATCCGGCCATCGATGGCTTCATCGGGCGCATCCGGCAGTGGATGCTCCGGATGCTGGTCGATCAGGGCGCCCTGTTCGACGACCGGATCGGCCTGCCCGAAGCCGGCGCGGAGATCGACGCCCTGTTTCCGCTGGACGACGATTCGAAGGTACGCGCCGACGTCATCGTGCAGATGCATCGGTCGATGCCTGCCGAGTCCGCATCCGTCACCGGCGGGCTGGCGGACAACATCGAGCGCCTGTGCCGGCACCTCGGGCTGAGCGCCGTCGAGGCCGATGTCCTGGTCTTCCTGATCGTCTATCGGGCCAGCAACCTGTTCGAGCGCGTCGCCGACCTGGCCTTTCGGAAGATCGACCTGCCGGGCTTCGCGTGGCGACTGAGCGTCGTGACCGGGCATTCTCCCGATGATATCGAAGCCGCGCTTCAGCCCGACGCGGCCCTGGTCGCCTCCGGCCTCGTTCGCCACTGCTCGCCCTTCGGCCTCGGTCGCGTTCCATCGGTCGATGCGCTGGTCGAGATCAACCACCGGGGAATGAAGCTGCTGACCAGCACCGAGTTCGAGATGGTCGATCTCCTCGAGAGCGCCGTGCGACCGGCCACGCGTTCCGACCTCAAGCTCCGCGACTTCGAGTTCATGGCCGAACAGCGGGATCTGGCCATCGATTACCTGCGGGCGCTGCGGAACGAAGGCCTGGCGCGATCGATCCTGTTCGATGGCCCGCCGGGTGTGGGCAAGACGGAACTGGCTCGCCTGCTGGCCTCGGAACTCGACTTCGACGGCTACGAGATCAAGGAGGTCGATCACGATGGCGACGCCGCGGCCGCGGGCGAGCGCCTGCAGTACCACGCGCTGGCACAGAACCTGATCGCGCTCGGCAGCCGGAACGGACTGATCGTCTTCGACGAGGCCGACGCGGTCCTCGCCACCGACATGCCGGCGCCCATGCAGCGGTACCGCACCACGAAGGCCGCCCTGATCCGGCGCCTGGACACGCTCCGCGTCCCGACGATCTGGATCACGAACCACGCGGACGAAATGGACCCGGCGCTGCGTCGTCGCTTCGACCTGGTGCTGCGATTCAGGACGCCTCCGGCACACGCGCGCCTGCGGATGCTCGATGCGCAGCTGCCGTCGGCGCTGCAGCGCGACCCGAAGGTGCGCGCGCTGTGCGCGGAAAAGGCAACCACGCCGGCGCGCATCGAACAGGCCGGTCGGGTCGCGCGCCTGATCGCCGGCCAGGACATCGATCGCCAGGGCCGGGTGTTCTGCCGGGTCCTCGAAGAGAACCTCGGCCTCGAGCTGTCCCTCGACGCCCGACGAGCGTCGGACAACGGGCTGCCCTATCGGCCGGAGATCATCAACGCGTCGGAGGATCTCGAAGCACTGACCTCGGCGCTGACCGCCCGTCCGCAGGCCCGAATCGGGCTGTACGGTCCGCCGGGCACCGGCAAGACGCGCTTCGCGCAGCACCTGGCCGACCGCTGCGGACTGCAGCTTGTCGAATACCGGGCTTCGGACCTGCTGGATCGGTACCTGGGCGAATCCGAAAAGAACATCCGCAGCATGTTCGATGAATGCCGGGGCGGCAGGACGCTGCTGCTGCTCGATGAGGCCGACAGCCTGCTGCGCTCGCGGCAGCATGCGCGGCAGAACTTCGAGGTCAACCAGGTCAACGAGCTGCTGAAGGGGCTGGAGAACTTCGACGGTCTGTTCGTGGCCGGAACGAACCTGATGGACGCCGTCGACCCGGCCGTGCTGCGCCGCCTGGATCTGAAGATCCGCTTCGACTGGCTGCGCCCGGAGCAACGCTGGCGGCTGTTCCTGGACCTGGCGCAGGAAACCGACCTGACGCCGAGGGGGCTCGTCGCGCGCCGCCTGCGCCGGCGCATGGACACCATCGACCACCTCACGCCCGGCGACTTCGCCGTGGTCGCGCGACGCCTGCGCCTGCGCGAAGGTCCGCGTCATGCGGGTGAACTGGTCGACCTGCTGCTGCAGGAAGTCGACCTGAAACCCGAAGCGAAGTCGGCATGCAGCGGCATCGGGTTCACCGCCCCGGTCGGCAGCCGCCCGTGAGCGAACCCGGCATCACCCAGCGGGTTGTCGAACCCCGCACGAATGCGGCCGTCGCCAGTGATCGCCCGCAAGCGGGTGCCGAAGGCCGGCAGTTCCTTACCGGGCTGCGCGGGCACGTCCGGGCTGGAGACGCGTCGATCCGTGCCCTGGCACTCGCCGAGTGCCCCGGACTGGAATCGCTGGACCTGTCCGACTGCAGCCCGGGCCTGTACCTGCAGATCGAACTACCGGCCGGGCTGCGCCAGTTGCGTCTACCGCAGGATGCACCCGGCGCCATCATCCAGATCCAGCTGCCCGCGGCCTTTCGTCCCGTGCAGCCGATCGTCATCGAGGGCGCGCTGGCCGATGTCGGCCTCGAGGCCCCGTGGATGGTCCATCCGTTCCACCTCGACGCGGCGAAGGACCGTTCGCCGTTCCAGGGCCTGCTGCTCGGACCGGCGTTGCATGGACCGGTCGATGCGGCGATCTCCACGCAACTGGTGCTGGGCCGCGCCCGGGCCGCCGAAACGCTGGACCTCGACGCGTGCGGCCTGGAGCGGCTGGTGCTGCTGGGCAGCATGGCCCGCCGGATCCGGCTGTCGAACGCCCGGCTGCATTCGCTTCAGGCCATCGAGTGTCCGCGCCTCGAGCGGGTCGAGGGCGAATTTGCCAGCGATCATGCCGCGTTCGATGTCTGCCGGCGACTGGATACGGTCGAAGGCAGGGGCGAACGACTGGCGATTTCGTGCAGCGGGCGTCGGCAGCTACGAATCCACGGACGCTGGGACAGGATCGAGCTGTCGTATTCCGATGTCCAGCGCGTCGAGCTTTCGAGCGGAACGCGGCTCGAACTGATCAGCCTGCCGGCGGTGCGCGAGGTGCAGTGCCCGGAGCCCTTCGAACTCGGCATCGACGGCAGCATGCGGGCCAGCGACCACCTCGCGGTGCTGCTCGACGAGCCGCCGGGCCGACTGGGCGACCTGGTCGAACGCGAGTGCGACCGCTTCCGTCACGGCCATTCCTTGCCCGGCCACTGGCTGCGATTGATGAGCGGTGGCATTCGCGTCGGCGACGAACTGCCACGCGCCATGGGGCTGCTGAAGGAACTGGCCCGACGCAAGAGCGATCGCGAGGCCGCCTGGCGGGTTCGGTGCCACCTGAATGCCCTGCATCGCGATCCGGACATCGATACCGACGATTCGACCGTGGCGTTCCGATCCGGTTCGGCCGCCTGGTGCTGGTTCGATGGCGCACCCGAGCACCACGGACTCTGGCTCGATGATCTGGCGCTGTATTTCCGGTGCCGCGAGGAACGCGTCACCGCCCGCTTCACCCGCACCCTGGCGCGGCTGGACCGGCTGATCCATGCCGAGGTCCTCGCACTGGCGCTGACCGGCCAGCGCAAGGCCGGCTTCGACCGCGCTGCCTGCCTGAACTGGCTCGCGCAGTGCCTGCAGCGGATCGACGGCGCCCGAGAACTGCGCCATATGAATCGGCTTGCCGCGATCCATCGTCATTGGCGCCCCGTGCGCCACGACCACGATCGGCGATTGACCGAACGGCTACGGCGACTGATCCACGCGCTGGGCGAACTCGAAGCGCCAGGCCTGCTGGCCGCGATGGTCGAGCCGATCCTTTCCACCGGCAGCGCCGCGATCGCGCTGCGCGCCGGCATCGATCTGCTCCGAGTCGAACGGGAAACCGGCCTCCGAGTGATCAGCCGAGGCCTGAGCCTCGACGGCGAAGTCCCCGCCGGACTGCGCGCGGCGGCGCTGCGCGAACTGCTGACGATCGAAGAACGCAACGAACGAACCGGAGACCCCACGCAATGAACACACGCAATCGAAACCAGGCCGCCGCACTGACCGCCCGACCCGAGCAGGTCACCGCCATCCTGTCCCACCAGCTGGACATGCTCTGGGACGACGCATCCAGTGCGCACCATGTCGCGCCCCTGATGCTCTGGGGCCCCCCGGGCATCGGCAAATCCAGCCTGGTCGCCGATGCCTGCCGGAAGAAGGGCATCGAACTGATCGACATCCGACTCGCTCAGCGCGATCCGGTCGACCTGCGTGGCCTTCCGGTGCCGAAGGAGGATCGCGTCGACTGGCTGCTCTCGTCGGACTGGCCGCGCGACCCCGACAGCCGCGGCATCATCCTGTTCGATGAGCTCACCGCGGTCGACCGCAGCCTGCAGGTGGCCGTCTACGAACTGATCCTGGACCGTCGACTGGGCGACCTCTACCAAGTGCCTGACGGCTGGCTGATGGTGGCCGCCGGCAACCGCGGCGAGGATCGCGCGGTGTCGACGATGATGTCCAGCGCGCTGGCCAACCGCTTCTGCCACGTCGAGGTCGAGCCCGACCTCGAGGACTGGTTGCGCTGGGCCGGCGGCGCGGAGATCCATCCCGACGTGACCGGCTTCCTGCGCTTCAGCCCGGAGAACTTCCACGACATGGACGTCGACCTCGAACGCGGCTGGCCCAGCGCACGGAGCTGGGAGCGCGTCAGCCGACTGGTCGAACGCGGGGCGATCGACGAGGCATCGCTGGAACTGATGATCTGCGGCCTGGTCGGCGTCGGCGCCGGCCGCGCGTTCATGGCCTTCCGCGACTGGGCCTCGAAACTGCCGGACATCCAGCAGCTGCTGATGAACCCCGATGAGTTCGACCTCCCGAAGCGCGCCGACCAGCGCTTCGCGCTCTGCTCGGCGATGGTGTACTACCTGGCCCGAGCCGACCATGAGACCTTCGATCGATGCCTCGACGGCTTCATGGAGATCGGGCTGAAGTTGCCGTCGGACTTCGCGGCCATGGTCATGACCGATGCACTGACCCGCCCCGCGAACGACCGCCGACCGCTGGACCGCCTGATCCTGCACGATCGGATGCCGGCCTGGCGCCGGAAGCACGGCCACGCCTTCTCGCTGGAGGAACACGCGGCATGACGCTGGCAGCCGGAAAACCCGGTTTCCGAGCGCCCGACCAGGACGAACAGCACGCCAAGCAGCGTGTTTACCGGCTGCTCGAGCGGGACCGCGCCCGCTGGATGCTGGACCAGCCGTTCCTCGGCTCGCTGGCGATGCGACTGGACCTGGTGCCGGTTGTCGATAGCCGACTGCCGACCGCCGCCACCGACGGCGAGCGGATCTTCTTCAACGCACGTTTCGCCGAGCAGCTGGACGCCGGCACGCGTCGCTTCGTGCTGGCTCACGAAGTCTGGCACTGCGCCGCCCTCCACGTACCACGCCGGGGCAGCCGTGCACCGGACCTCTGGAACCTGGCGATCGATCACGAAACCAACTCCGTGCTGCGCCAACAGGGCTTCGAACTTCCCGAAGGCGTTGTGCATTTTCCGCGCTACGTCGGCAAGAACGCCGAAACCGTCCATGCCGCGCTGCAGTCGGATCGACTGACCGCAAAGCCGCGCGGCCCGCTGGCCGACCTGCACGACCCGGCCCGACGCGCGCGCCATCGCACAGCCGGCGAAAGCGACGGCGACGTCCATGAAGAGACCGGCGATTCATCCGCGTCGGATGACGCTCCGAGCCGACGCGAACCGCCGCAACAGGTCCGCGACCCGGACTATCGCCCCGGCTCGGGTTCGGACGCGAAGACCTGGGCGCGCTGGCCGCGACAGGTAGTCGCTGCTGCCCAGATCCACAAGCGGCTTCACGGCAATCATCCCGGCTGGCTGGACCAACTGCTCGACATCGTCGGCGCACCCAGCGTGCCCTGGCAGGAAGTGCTCCGCCGATTCGCCGAGCGCTGCGTCGGCGACCGGTACCGCTGGACGCGACCGAACCGTCGCTTCGCCGGCCAGGGGCTGTACCTGCCCTCGCGAAGCGCCACCCGACTGCGGCTGGCCGTGGGACTGGATGTCTCCGGCAGCACCCTGGATCAGATCCCCCGGTTCATGGCCGAACTCAACGACATCCTGAGGGCCTTCGAACGCTACGAGATCCGCATCATCGCCTGCGATACCCGGTGCGTCTTCGACCAGCGCTTCGACCAGAACACGCCACCCACCTCCACGATCAACCTGAAGAACGCCGGCGGCGGCACCGAACTGCAACCGGTCTTCGATGCGATCGAACAGGACGATCACGCCGCCCTGGTCTTCCTGACCGACGGCTACGCCAACCCGCCCGAGCGCCCGCGCTACCCGGTGCTCTGGGCGCTCACCGACGACGGCGTGCCGCCGGCGGACTGGGGCGACGTGCTGCGACTCGATCCGCCGGAGCGTCCCTGACGCCCGATACGACAGCATCCGTCTCCCCGATACCTGGAATGAAGACATCCCAATTCGCACAAGGAGAACACCCATGAAACAGTACAAAGCGCGCATCCGACTCCCGAACGGGTCCCAGCAGGTCGTCTACGTCCACGCCGACGACGGGCTGAAGGCGAAATACCTGATCGAAGCACAGTACGGCAAGGGCTCGATCATCGGGATTCCGACGCCGGCTTGAGGGCGACCGCGTGTGGCCGGGCGCGGCCATCGCAACCAGCGAATCAGGCCTTGAATTTTCGGCCGCGATTCTCACATTTCAAGAATTCGATCCGCCAAGATGAAATCCCATCCCGGGTCGCACCAGTCCCGTGATCGACTTGCCCTACATAGAGGAGGAAGGCAAATCCATGGCAGAAGCGATCGAAGTCCGCGAAGTCGATGATTTCTTTGACGAGCCACCCCACTGCCCCTTCTGTGGGGTCCAGACCATCGAGCCCAGCGAGGATGGGTGCGATATGGACCTTCACGCCTGCCCACACCTCTTGTTCTACGCCTCCGATGGCGGCTGGGAGCACCTGTCCGACCGCGCGAGGCAGGAGTTCGTCCGGCTGGGTGTAATGGCCGAGGGCGCCTCCGAGGACGAGATCGACGAATCGATCGACGAGATCACCAGCCGGATCGAAATTCCGGGCGCGATCAAGCTGGCGACCTATATGGGCCCACCGAGCCTGTTCGGCGCCTACCTGGGCTACGCGCCCGTCGAATGGGAATGAGTCCGACGAAGAATGGCCGCGGTACCGGCGCCTTCGTGAAGCATCGAGCGATTCCTCCGTGGTCCGGTCAGCACATCCGGACGTCTCTTTTCAGACCACCGGATAGCACGGCTCGCCCCAGTACTCCCCCGCGTTGTCCATCATGATGCGGATGACCAGCGGAACCAGCGTGCCCATGATCGCGTTTGCGTCCCGGAGCTGGTCGCGATTGACCTGGCTGTTCCATGTGGCCCCGCCGTGCACCAACTGGTTGCGCAGCGTGTAGAGGCGCGCGAAGACAATCCCGAGCAGCTTGCCGATATCCCGGGCAGCAATGGCCCTGTTCGCGGCCCGATTCGCGAGATTGAAGCGTTCCTCCCAGTCGTCTGAATCAGGAAGGTGGTTGTGATGGTTCCAGAACGGCTGGAAGACATACTTGTTCCCCAGCAACACGCGGACCGGCCCCGGGAACTGCTGCCAGAGCACGCTCTCGATCTCGCCATCGCGATCCAGTTCGACCAGGCGGGAAAGGAAACGGCCGAAGGTCCGGCGCTCGAGTTCACGGTACTCGCCCAACTCGTGCGCGTAGGCCGCGTTGAAGGCGATCCACAGGAAGATGAAACGACCGTCTTCGTCTTCACACTGCTCGGCGCGATTCAACCAGCTCAGTGCGCGGTGGACGCGGAGGGAAATATATTCGTGCCAGGCATGACGTTCTTCCCGGTGCCGTGCCTTCAGTTCAGCATGGTTCGATTTCACTTCGTAACCCCTCCATGATCGACTGCGAGAACGAGACGACCGCTCAAGCGACATTCCGCTCGTCAACGAGGAAATCCGACAAGCGGGCCTTCAGAAAGCGCTTGTAGCGGATCCGTGTGCCATCTCGCTGCGACTCGATCCGGGCAATGCGATCGAGATCACGAAGATCCCTGGCGACCGTATCCTTGTCGCAGGTAAAGCCGGCGCTTGCAACGACCTTGGCCAGTTCGGAGGCCGTGCGGCCGGGCACATCGTCCTCCCAGGGCAACAGGTCGTAGATGTGAAACAGACGTCGCGCCTTTTCTGCGGCCATCAATGCACCTCCATCGAGCGCGCGCCCGGCAGTGTCAGGGAGTATTCCGTCTCCCACTCCTCCGTTGTTTCCAACGGATCGAGTGGTTCTCCCTTCAGGTCCTCCAGGTAGAAGTGCTGGCCCATGGATTCCGGGTTGGAGCGCTTCCAGCGCAGCTCACCACGCGGGCCGAACCCCCGAATCAGCCCGAACTGCCCTTCCATGCTCTTCAGCGCGCGTTCGACCTGCTTCAGGCTGACATCGACGCCGTCTCGCCGAAGATCGGACACGATCACCGCATGGCTCTTTCCCCGGTGCCCGCGCCCACAGGGCAGCAGGTCATGAATCATCGCGAAGTGCGCAATGGACAGGTTCTTCTTCGACATGTTCAACCCCTCGTTCGCCTGCCGAAAAGAATGCCCCTAAAACGGCCATCTGTCAAATTTTTCTTGACATAACTGCATGTATTTGCTACATTTTACCTTGCTGGCTCGGTTGACATTTCATCCCTTTAGCATGAGATTTCCGGGTCGTCAATCTTCGGGCGGCGGAAATCGCGACTTTCTTTCCTTTTCGACCGAAATCGGCACTTTCGAGGTCCGGATCGGCTTACCTCGCGCCCGCAGTGCCCACTTTCCTCTTGCTCTCTGTGCTGAAGGCCCGATCGGAAATCGGGCTTTTTCCCGCTTACCGAACCCGATTTCTTCCCGCTCCTGCTTCGGAACGCTCGACTACGAGACGCAGGATTGCGTGCGGAACCCGTCCGATCGCAGTTGCAGCTCTCCCGAATACCGATAGGCCGCCAGGCGCTGCCCTTTGCCGATCGAGTAATCGAGGCAGACCGCGTTCGCACGCTCGGGCTCGATCGAGCCGCTACGCCAGTAGTGGCCGAAGAACACCGGTGGCGCGACTTCCGGGTAGGCCGGATGATCCGGGTTCCGATAACCAGCGGCGCAGTCCAGGCCCTCGGGCGGACTCTGGAACAGCAGGGCCTCGCCGAGGGTGGCCGGCTCCGGCTCCCACCAGGCGATCCTGGCGTGCCGGCGCCACTGGCCGCCCTTGTCGAAGAAGCCGGCTCCATCGGGCAGCTCGTACTCCGGGCCCTTCAACAGGGTCTCGACGGCGGCGTACTCGGGCGTGTCGCCCCGCGCCGCGGCCACCCAGCGATTCTCGGGCAGGTACCAGCCACCGCTGCGGCGCTCCAGCGCCTCGAGGTGCCCCGGGTGCCAGCAGGCGTGCACACAGCGCCAGCCCTCGCCTTCCAGCGCCAGCGGCAGCTGCCGGAGCCAGGCCAGCATGTCCTTCCAGTCGCCGGGCCGATGCTCGATCTCGTCGAGCACGGCCCGGTGCTGCCGGACCTTGCCTTCGGTCCGCGGGCGGAGATACTCGCCCGGGTTCTCCGGATCCTCGGTGTGGAACTGGACGGCGTTGTACTCGTGGTTGCCCATCACGCACAGCGCGTCGCCCCGCTCGACCAGGTCGCGGACGATCTCGACGGTGCGCAGGTTCTGCGGTCCACGGTCGATCAGGTCGCCGACGAAGACGAGTTTCTGGCCGCCCGGGCTCGCCAGGCGGCCGCCCCGCTGCTTCCAACCCAGCCGTTCGAGCAGGGCCAGGAGGGTCGGCGCGTGGCCGTGGATGTCGCCGATGAAGACGTGTTCCATGTTCCTATCGTTCATACACCACCTCGCATCAGTTCGCTTTCGATGGCCTTCGTCTTCAACCACTCGGCGAAGCTCTCTTCGGTTTCGAACCGTTCGGCCATCAACTCCACCACGACCCTCGGCACGCTCTCGGGCCGCACGACTCGACAGGAGGTTGCCCACCCCGTCCGCCGGACATCGCCGGAGCGCTCGATCCTTTCCTCCCGCTGGAACACGAGGCGGCCTTCGGGGTCGATGCACACCAGTTCCTCGAGACTGCCGTCGCCGCTGTTCCGGTCGTGCACAACGACGTACGGCGCGCAGTCCCGCCCGCGAGCGAGCCGGACAGAATGCGCCGACTTCCGCGGGAACGAGATCACGTTGGATGCCGCCTGCCCGGCCCTGACTCGCCAGCCGTACTCGTTCGCGGCAATATCCATCGTCCGTTCGAAGACGATACCGTCGGTCAGCAACTCGGGGCGGCGCTTCGCGCCGGTCAGGGCGTAGTCGCGGCCCGCTCGAAGGCCGCGCTCGCGCAGGGCAAGCTGGATTCCGCTCGCGTCGATGCTGCGGATCGGGCTCAACAGGACGAGGTCATCGTCCTCCCGGTAGTTCGTCCACTCCTCCCGAAAGGCGGCCAGGCCACCGGGCCAAGCGGATTCGATCCGGGCCTTCAGCAGAATCACGTTGTATTGTGAACAGAGCAACGCCATGGTCATTTCCTCCATCGGAAACGCCCTGTTTAGCGGAATTCCTTTTTCGTCCCCCACAAGTAGGGCTAAATCGGGACGTACTGCAACAATTGGTTCTGGGAACTGCTGGTGCCGGGAATCGGCGAGGCGGGTTCCCGCTTTAGCTGGATTTGTTGGACCGGGTTTCCGGGCGCCCAGCAAGCTGGTGTCTTCAAATCGGCGCGAGTACAGTATAGCGCAGCGGCGGCGTTTAGGCAGGCACGGTGCCGTGTAATTACAGGACCGAGGGCACGACGACGATGAAGGAGACAACCGGTTATCCCGAGAACGCCGAGGGCCTGTTCAGCCCGGCGGAGTACCGTGTCCTGGCGCACTACCTCGACGGCTCGCCACGCTATGTCGGCCTGGCCGAAGACCTTGCGGAAATCCTCCCGGACGCCCGCTATCGATCTGTCGAGTCGGCCGTGGCCCTTGTCGCGCTCGAGCGAATCCAGCAACGGCTGCCGCGATGGCTGGTGCGCAATTCGCAGGGCGACATCGTCGAGACGCGAAAGCAGCGACCTGTCTCGAAGAATCGAAAGGTCCTGCTCAAGCCCGTCTACCTCGGTTCGGACGAAGGTTTCGGTGCCGGACCCGGGATGAGTTGGAGAGTCGAATATTTCGCTACGTGGATTCCGCTGTTCGATCGATTCGTGATCACTCAGTCCGACGATGATGGAAACGACGAGTTGATCGGCGTTCTGGACTCTCTCGATGGGTCCGGGAGGCAGTCGCCACATCATCTGCTCGATCAGTGGAGAGCGGAAATGCGCGAGGACGAAGAAGCCATCGCGCGGCTCGATCGCATTGACGACGTGGAGTAGGCGCGGCGCCGTCCAATGCCTGAAGAGGCGGGAATTCTGCCCGAGTGCTGGATAATTTTTCTACAAGCCTGAATCGGCCGAAGCAGCCCATGGTGACCCTCCAGACGTGGATAGCGCAGAACTCGGAAAAGCTCGGCAGTAGATACGAGGAATTGTTCCTGCGGACTGTCCTGCCGCGGGTCCCCAACCTTGACCTGCATTACCTGCAGGCCCAGATGTCGTTCGAGGACCTGGACGGCAAGCGCCGCTATTGCGACTTCGCGATCGCCGAAACAGAGGATCTGAAGGTCGCGATCGAGATCGACGGGTACGACAAGACCGGGCGTGGCCAGGGCATGACGCGAAACGAGTTCCTGGATTGGCAGCGGCGCCAGGCCGGCCTGACATCGCAAGGATGGCACGTGCTGCGATTCGCGAACATCGATGTTCGGGATCGACCCGATGACTGCGCCGAGCACATTACGCTGCTTCTTCGCAAGTTGCGCGCTCGCCTTGAGCACCATACGAAATTGCACAAGCGTTTGATTGAGCTAACCCAGCGACTGGAAAAAGCCAACAAAGAAAATCGCAAAGCGATTCAAGATGAAGTCGGGAAATACGGCGGCGCACTGAAGCAGAAAGAGGGTGCGTATCAGAAGGAAAAAACGCGACGAAGCGAAATCGAGAAGGAACTCTCTGAGGTTCGCAAGCTGCTGGAGCGAGCCGAAGCCGAGAAAACGCTAGGCCCCTCCGAAGAACTAAGGTTGCGATCGCTGGAACAGACCCAACGCATCGAAAAGCTCGAAGAAGAGGGAGGCATTATGAAGACGACCATCTGGGCGTTCGCTATCATCATCATTGCTGTGATCGCAGCCGGCGTTGTCCTGATCTCCGGCGGACTAGAGCGAGGTGCCTTGCAAAGCCCCGCGCTGAACGTCCAACCGCCCATCAGCCCTCGGGTTCCCGCAGGGGCAAGCTGCGAAAGCCCGATTCGTTGGTCGGAAGCCGGCTCGCATGTCGGCGAATCAATGTCAATAACAGGACCAGTGCGCTCGATCACCTATCGCAGTCAAAGCCGAGGTCAGCCGACATGGATCAACATCGGAGAGGACTTCCCGAGTTCCAGACGGCTTGAACTTGTTATCTGGGGCCGAAACCGAGCTTCATTCGCCTCACTATTGGACCAACTTTCGGTAGGCGATGTAATTTGCGTGACCGGAGAAGTATCCAGCTATGAGGGGAGGAGCCAGATCGAATTGCGTTATCCCGGCCAACTCGAGACCGGTTGACTCGTCCCGCAGTGATTCCAAACGCAACTAATATTTTTCAACGTCGAACAGTGTAGCGGAACGATTGCCAACCGGGATGCCGTGATTGTCGCCGATGGAGATCGCTTTTCGTGACCCTCCGAGACAGGCCACGCGGCCACCGCACTTGTCGCGCTTCTTCCTACAGGCGCGGTTGTACGGATGCAACCGCTCTACAGATTCCGGCCGGTCGTCACCGACGAGCTACAAACAGGCATTCATCCGAGCGGTCGGGCGCTGGACTAACACCCGTTCCGCACGCGCAGGTCGAGCGGCACATCGGGCTGAGCGATTCTACCGCGGGTAATCAGGTGGGCTTCCTGCCAGCTTCTGCCGATGCCCGTGAGCAGAAACGGCTTCGGCGGATCGCGCAGGTCGGCCAGACCGACGACGTCGAGCGTGTTGTCCAGTTCCTTTGCCAGAGCGCGGGCGAGAACCACGCCGTTCCATGCGGCATCCAGCAAGACGTAGAAACGACCGAAACGTCCGGCTACACCCCGCTGCCCTACTCGGCGTACGCAACGGCCGAGCGCTCTCATGATCTTCAGGCGACGACCTTCGGGCCCCACCCCTCGCAGCGCCTTCAGGCCCTTGACCTTCACGGCAAGCACGGGGCCGAAGTGCATCTCGGAATAGCTCGCCAGCGATCGGAAATCGGCCAGCCGAGTGAAGGTGTCCAGCAGGCGGGCCAGATTGAACTCGTAGAGCCCCATCTCTTCAAGTGGTACATCAAGACCCGTTCGTTCAGCCGCAGCCTGGATCAGGTGGTGATGGCGACGTAGCAGTTCCGGGAGCGGCACATGAGGATCGCTGTTCTGATCGACAGGCACCCGGTTCAGCATTCGTTGGTGACCGAGATAGAGTTGCTTTTCGTTTTCCGTCCAGATTGGGTTCGGGGATTCGGACATGGGTGATCGTTACCGTAGGCTCGGATTCAGGATCCGACGAATTGTTCTCAATTGTTGAGACGGCGTCGTTGCAGTAGTGGCGGCGCCGGCGACGGAACAAGGCGCTGGGTCCCGGCTCGAGGCCGGGATGACACCTTTGCCCTCACTGAAACGCCTATCAATATCACAATCAAAGACAATCCGCCGAAGGAGTACATGGCCTGGATGTCGAATCAAGTCTCCACGGGTGTGCTTCGCATTGGGGAGATCACAGATCAGGCCGACCTGGAGGTAAATCTGAAGGAAAGCGCCATTCCGGACTTCATCGATGAAGTCACGGGCGCGAACTATCCCGAATTCCTTGAAGCTCGCAGAAAACTCATGGCCGATATGATCCGGGAGTATTACAAGTCGCTGTAGTGCAGCATTTGGGCCGCCAGAAGCACCGTAAATTGGTGACTGGTCATTCGCCTATAGCATCATATTCTTCGCTTGCATTGGTCGCCGACGATCCTTGATTCCCAGGGTCGAGAGCTTGTCGTCGTTCGGTGGCGCGAAACCGGGATACGCAGGTTACTGATCGCGACCCAGCCAATCCCACGCGGCTCGGCGGATCGATCCGGGCCTGTATCAGAATATCGCCCTGACATTGCCGCAGACAGCGGTGGCATCGATCAAAGCCCGCCAGCCTGATTTCAGCGGAATGCCAGCGCTCAGGTCACGAACGAAAGCGCCGCGCCCAGCCGAGTGCATCGAGGCGCTGCCAGATCGGCCGATAGGATTCGCGGTAGAGCCAGGCCTCATCGTCGCCGCCCAGTGTGACAGCGCTGGGGTTGATGGCCGGGCGCCGAATGCGGGATTTGAGCAGCGCGTCGAGAATCTTCGGGTAGTCTTTCACGACCGCCGCCATGACATGATCCGCCTGCTCAAATCGCTCCAAGGCGTAAAGCGCCAGCGCGTGGTTGTACTGCATCTCGGGAAAGTCGTCCGGATAGCGCTCGGCCAGTTCAACCGCGTCATCGAAGCGCCCGGTTTCAAGGTAGCGCCGAGAGAGTGGCATACGCATGCCCTGATTGTCGTTCGGGTTCAGGGCCAGCAAGCGTTCTAGCCGCCGCAGATGGTCGGGCATGGCCGGCTTGTCGAGATCCATGCCGATTCGCCAGGCCAGGAGGTCGAGAGCCGGGCGATTCTCCCAGAACCCCCACTCCAGGCAGCACGCTTCGGCGCCGCTCTCCCTCAGTACGGCATCGATCAACACTTCAGCCCGGTCGAGCAGCGGGATGATCACGCTCTCGTCTGTCCCGAGGATATCCAGCCCCCGCACGGCATAGGCCATGTCGGCAAGCACCTCGAAACTCTGCCAGAGTTCCGGATCGTCTTCGAGCAACGTGACCATGCGGGCCAACTTCTCGGCGGGATCGCCGGGCAGTCGGCCGGCGCCCGGAAAATAGTCGGTCGCTTCGATGGCACCCTGCCAGGCATTCATCGCCCGCGCCAGGCGGGGTTTGGGCATCAGTGGGCCGGCATTGCCGTCGACCGGATCCAGTGAATACAGCACGGCCGGTGCCGGCGCGTTCTGGACCAGGGAAACCAGCTGCCCCGCTCCGACCTGTTCGGCCATCGTCTCGGCGATGGCAGCGGAACCGCGTCGCGCGACCTCCTTCAACCAGCCCACCAGATCAGACAGCTCCGGTATCCTGCGACGCGCCAGGCGACGCGCCCAGAATTCCGCGCGTTGACGCGCTTCATCCTCCCGCCCCTGATGGATCAGTATGACGACTTCGAGATGGGCCAGATTGGGAGCGTCAGGCTCGATTCTCTGGGCCTTCTCGAATGCGGCCCAGGCGTCCTGGAATTTGCCCCGATCGGCCAGCATGCTGGATTTCCGCTGCAAGGCGGCGCTCTGGATCGTCCGGTCGCCGTTTTCGATGCCGTGCTCGATCAGGCGGGTCTTCTTGCGCGGATTACCCAATTCGGAGTAGGCGTCGAGGAGACTGTCGAACAGGAACTCATCGCGGGCGCGAATGGCCCGGCCCTTGGCAAACCAGGGCTCGAGCAGGGCCACCACGGCTTCCTGATCGTCCTCGTCCTGCCACTGGTGCACGGTGTCCATGACTCGCTCGGGGTCGACCCGACTTCCCGCCAGCGCTTTCCAGTGCTTGCGCGGAAGCGCTTCGAGCAGGCAGGGCAGGAAATTTGCGTCGATGATCGGAAGCTGCCGCGCAAGGGGCTGGCAACACTGCTTGTATTTCCGGCCCGACCCACAATGACAGGGCTCGTTGCGGCCCGGCTCAAGGAGCCTTGGCAAGGCGAAGTCGGCATCCGGGTGCGGCGTCTGGCTCCAGATGCCGCGCACCAGAACGCGCAGCATTCGTCGTCGCAGGTCAGGATCGTCTCTCAGAGCGCCCTGAGGCGGGGCCGGAAAGAACGTATCCAGCCCCAGGTCCATGCGCGCCAGCAAGTCATCGAGGCTTTCGCCCTTGACGATGGCTCGGCTGCAAAGCTGGCTGAGAAGAACAATATCCGGCCCGGCCGGACGGTCAGGGAATTCGGTCATGGTTACAGTTTAATCTGGGAAGACACTGCCAACCCATAAATGAAAATTTGAGAGGTTCTAGTGACTCGGTGACTCCGAGAATTCACGCCGGTAGATTTACGTCCCTTCATTCGAAATCTCATTGCGCAAAGTGCGAAACAGCCAAGGCATTGCAGTCACTCCTTGCAAAGCGCTGTCCGCCCGAGTTCAGGCATCGGGCGTAGAGGCCAGCCCGAGTTTTTCTGCTGTCTGGTGGAGGCGGCGGTCGTTTGTCCAGAGGGTGGCATCCGCCGCAAGTGCAGTGGCGGCCAGGAGGTGGGCGTCTATGAAACCGATGCCAGCGCCCATTAGGCGGTTTGACTCGATAAAAGCCAGAACTTCGTCATCCGATGCCTTCGATGCGCCGGGCAGGCTGGACAGGAGTTGGAGTGTCTGCCTGTGCTCTCGCAGGTTGCCGCAGGCGATCTCGCCGAGGACGAAGGGATGCATCAGCACGCGGTTGTGGTCAAGCAGCTCGGCCAGGGCCCTCAGCCCGATTCGAAAATGGTCGATCCAGATCGAGGTGTCGACCAGGACCATCAGGCTTCAGTCGTCTGCCGGCGAGGGATCGGTTTCAATTGCGGCTGGGAACCGCCGAGTCGCGCGAGGCGCCGGGCGCTTTCACGTTCGATCAGTGCCCGGATGCCTTCATTGACCAGCGCCGCTCGTTCGGTGATGCCGGACAGGCGTTGCGCTTCGGCGAGCAATTCATCGTCCAGATTGACGGTTGTTCTCATCGCCAGCTCTCCATTTCCTAACGCGCTTAGTCTACATCAATTGATGCGGATATTGATGCTGTGGGCTCGATCTGGCACAAGCATCGATTCTGCGAGCGGGAAAGCTCGATGCCGGCCAATTCGCGGCCAATTCGCGGCCAATTCGGGATCAGGGTGCAACGAATCGTTCTCAATTGGTGAGACGGGGTCGTTGGATAAGGGATGGCGCCGGCGACGGAACAAGACGCTGGATCCCGGCTCGAGGCCGGGATGACACTGGTGGGGCCGGGATGACACTGGTGGGACGGGGTGAAGCAGTTGGGCGGGACGTATGACCAGCCGGATTCGCAAAACGCTGCTGATCGGTCAGGGTCGCACTGTAATCGACCGACCTCACTCCATTTCATCATCCGGCTCGTCGATCGGATTGTCGTTTCCAGGATCGAGATCACTGAACTTCGCGATCGCTTCGTCGTAGACCGCAAGCATGGCATCCAGCTGCGGAAGGAGCTGCTTGGCTGAAATCACTCGAGCAACGCGCTCCTTGTCCGGATCGATCCGAAGTTCCGGGACCAGTTTCTGGAGATCCCGAGCAAGCGCGACGACGTCTTCCTCGCCGACGCCGCTTCTGCGTAGCGCCTGTCGCAGCTTTGGCGGTGTCGTGAGCACATTGCCGTTTCTGTACAGGCGGATCAGGATCAAGCCGGCTCGTGCGGTCGAAAAGGGAATCCGGATTGAGGCCGAATCGCCCTTGCTGGTGATTTCGATCCAGCCACGCCGCCGACCCCACTTGAACAGACGCTCTCCGAATTGACGAACTTCGGGGTGCTGGATGCCCTCCAGGAACTCGCTCTCGGTCAGTTTGGGTGCTTTCTCGCCAGGATCGGCACTGACCGTGACCTCCACCTGCTCCGGCTGTGCGCCTCGAATCGTGACCACCGCCCGCTCGATTTCGGTCGAATGCGCAACGACGTTCGGCACGACCAGGAGGTCACCGGTTTCGGTGGGCATTCTGTAGAGCTTGAGCTCGACCAGCCCGAAGGTGAAATGCAGCCGCGATTGATGATGGAGGGAACCCAGAATGCTCTCCAGCCCCTCACGGATCCCATCGCCGACAACCAGCAGCAGGAAGCGGCCAGTGGCGAGGTTTTTCTGGAGGCGATCGATGAATTCGGGTTCCCTTGGCGTCTCTTCGGGAAACGCGTCGCTGACAAGCGCGTAGAGATCGTTCGCCTCGCTGACGCGGGACTGGTTGGCCCCGGTGCAGCGCTGCTGGAACTCCTCGACACTCAGCGAAGACAGGCGATTGGCGTAGTCCAGGATCTGGGCCAGGACATGGCGCGTCGCCTGCGGATTGCGCCAGAGCTTGGTCTCGACCACGGTCAGTCGGCCGGTCGGGGAGATGAAGAGGTTGTCGATCCCCAGGATCTCCCGACCGACCGAAACGAGCGGCCCGAAGCTTTCGTCGAACCTCGAGACCGGCAACATCGCAGGGTTCCGCTCGAGAAGCTCTTGGAGAAAATTCTCCTGGATATCGCGACTTCGCAGGTCGATGGGCCGGAGCGCTGACGATGGCTGGTTCTCCCGAACCAGGTGGGGTTCGGCTTCGCTACGCATCATCGACCCTCGATCCGATTTCCGATTGATTGGTCAAGATTGTGCCTTGGCTCAGGTGCATGAATGATCCATCGGACCGATGGGCCTAGCTTCGATAGAGCTCGACTACGGCCCTGGCCTGTTCGACGAGAGCCTGCCTCAGATGAAGCGGCTCGACAACCTCCACCGCATCCCCGAACCCCGCCAACCACCACCGAAGCTGCTTGGTGTCGACCACCCGGGCTCGGATTTCCTTGCGGCCGTCGTTCAGCGCGCGAACGGTCTGCTCCGGCGCGATCGGCGATTCGATGAGGTGCTCTGCGGCGTATTCCTCGACCTGGAGGACCAGCTCGATGGGCCCGGTTTCAACGTAAGAAAATCCGCCCGAGGCGATGTACTCGTCCAGATCGAAGTCCTCGGGCTCGTTCGCGGGCTGGTGCAGCACGGTGGCGGCCTCGATCCGGTGGGCGACGAGCTGGCGCAGGTCGGTGTAGTCGTCGATGGTGCCGAGCAGGTAGATCACCCCCTCCCGAAGGATCAGGCCCAGTGGGTGAACCCGCATGGATCGGGCCTTCTCCCGGCCCCGGCTGCGATAGTCGACCCGGAGCTGCCGGCCATCGAACAGGGCCGCATAGACCGGTTCCAGTACGGCTTCGGGCACGTCCGGTGTCTGGAGCTCGAAGGCGCGGGGAATGACGCGGACTCGCTGATGCCAGCGATCGATGCGATTCCTCGGCGTCTGCTTCAGGTACTTACGGGCGGCCGCGAACTGGGGCTGCGCCTCCTTGCGGGCAGCGAGCGGCATCAGGGGCTCGAGGTGTTCCTCGATCAGCGTCCACGTCAGCGCCGAGTAGGCATCATGGGCAGGCGCGGTCAGGCCGTCGCTGCCCTCCATCCAGGACCATCGAGGGATGTCCTCGCCGTCCGTCACCAGGGGAAAGTGCGCCGAGAGACGGATCAGATCGCGCTGAATCGTTCTGCGGCTGACGACGTGGCCCTGGTCGTCGAGGCGGCGCTGTAATTCGGCCGTCGTCGCGCCGGGCGAGCGGCGCGGGACGAGTTGGAGCAGGGTGATCTGGCGGAGGGTGGAGTCAGGCATGGTTCGGCCCCTCCAAGCCAAGCCTACTCGGACCGAGGGGTTGTTCTGCTACCTGGACCTGTGAAATCACCCGAGCACCTCGACCCGAATCATTTGCCTTCTTGCCCGGAAAGACTGTAGATCTCTCTAACGGCATCAACCAAACCATAGTGCAACAGGTGACCTGCGCACCTTGCTTCCGGATGCGAATACGCAATGATGATCTGACCGCGAACAGGCTCGTGGTACCAGACCCCACGGTTCGTGCGCTTCCACTCCACCTCTCCGAGGTCCATCGTTGCATGAAATAAGTCGCTGGTTTCACTGCCGCAGCAGATCACTAGGTTCGGTCGGTAGAGATCGAATTGCTGCCGCAATCGATCTCGATCGACCCCCGCTGCTTCGCCGAGAGCAGCCGAATCCGCCGTGTGTCCGCCGGGAGACTTCTTCAAATTCATAGCGGCGATCGAGGCCAGCGCGTTTTGACGCCTTGTCTGGTCGACGGTCTCCAGTGAGCTCCAACCGAGATCTTCCGGAAGAGCACGGATCCCTTCGACCCAGCGAGTGATGTTATTCCAGGTTTGCCAACGATTGCCTTCCCGAATCAATTCGCAAAGGTCCCATCCGCCGCCGCCTGGGTCATTGACTTCCTTCAGCACGAAAAGCAACCTGATCTCGCTCTTCAGGTACTCGGCTTCATTGACGACTCCATCGGTGACGAGGTCTGGGCGAAGCTTTTTCCATTCATTGAAGAGCGTCTTTTCTTGTCGGGAAATGCTGCCTTCTTCATCCTTGTAACTCACAACCGCCACCTCCCTTTATGGCCTCGATTTCCCATTCGTCCGATGAAGCGCTGGTTCGTTTCACTCGCATCTGGCCACCAATCTTTTCAAGATTCTCGTGCCACAGCCCTTCCCTCGGCTCCCCATTGATGCCTTGATATAGCCATTCATAGCGCTCATGATCCGGATCTTTATTCGCAAAGGGTCCTCTCGACGGACCGTTCCCAGGGGAAAGCAACACGAAATTCCACTGGATGAAGTCTTTAGTCACCAGCTTGTCTGCATCTTCTTTGATCAGCGTCAGTCGCTCCCGTTTCTTTTCGAACTGCTTTGAATCCCAACTCGAATCGAGTTTTGCCTCGATCAGCACCAGCCTGAACGGCTTCGCCCAACGTCGATCGAACCAGGCCACCAGTAGGTCGACATCCTCCTGATTGTTCTGTATCGGACGCTGGTTTCTATCACCTATGGCGGGCCATTCTTTTTTATCCAATTGCCACTCATTGGGAAACGGCCCGAGTTTCTTATTTTCAGGACTCTCAGCGTCGGCGCTACGAGCAGCATTGGCCAGCGCTGCATATAGCCAGTTCAGGTGATAGTCCATTTCTATGAAAATCAGCCTCGGGTTCGGCGGCGTTCCGCCATTGGAGATCAGATTCCAGAGCGCCTCTGAAATACGAGGCGTGGCAGGCTTGTCGCACAGAGCGAACTTCATCAAGTGGTCCCGCTCCTTCCGATTGAACTGGTGCAACCGCTGAATGATCCGGCGTGCCGTGTCTTCATTCGGGGCTTGGTCACTCAATGTTCTTCTCCTCTCGAGGTTTTTGAGATCTGCAGCAGCGCATGGTGGAGCCGCACCATGGCCTCCGTATCCTGCTCGCAGTACGCCTTCAGCTCGGCGAAGACTTCGTCGCGCTGTTCGGCTCCTGTAATTTCAAGAGCATTCTCATAGGCCATCGCCGCTGCCATCCCATCGGCAATCTCCAGCTCGGCCCATCCCGAATCCGGATCGACGACCGGAAGGACGGCCTTGATCGAATAGGAGCCCTGGAAGTCGGGGTGGTAGAAGTTGTTCCGGACGATCGGCAGCAGGTCCCAGAGCCGTTCTCGAATGGCTTCGAGCCGCTCAGCCCGATCCGGGCAAGCTTCGATCAGGTCGTTGATCATCCGTCGCTCGTAGGCGGAGTAGACGACGATGCTGCCGTGATCACCGAGGTCTTCGATCAGGCGCTCGGCGATCGCCCGCCGGGGATCGGTCGGTTCTTCGTGCAGGTAGTCGAGGTGCTCGAGCGAGCCGTCGGGCGCCTGCTTGTGGATCCAGTACAGGAACGGCAGGCTCTGGAACGGCCGCGTGCCGGGATACGGCGGCAGTGCGGGCATGAAGGCTTCGAAATCGAGGAAGTACGCCGGTGGGGTGAGCGTTCGTAGCTCGTCGTGCAGGCGCGGCGAGATCCACGGCGTGCCTTCGATCACGGCCTGGCGCATGCGGGCCTGGACGGCGTTCAGGTCGAAGTCGCTCGGGATGTCGGCGATTTCTTCGACGCCGAGGGCGTCCAGCGCCTCGCGTTGCGATGCGCGGAGCCGATACAGGCTGCTGACCGGGTGATCGAGCTCCGGCAAGCCGGCGCAGCAGTGCGCGTAGTACGGACACTCGTAGGGCGTGAAACAGTGGTCGCCGACCGCGATATCGGGCGGCTGGTCGGCGCCCAGCATGGCCTGGAACCGCTGGACATCGGCCTCGATCGCGCCCTGGACTTCGATGCAATGCTCCGTGGCGTCTCCGAAGCGGAACAGCTGCCGCAGGTCGTAGTCCCCGCCTTCGTAGAGGTAGTCGCGGTTCAGCACCAGCACGCCGGCGTTGACGATGTCGAGTCCGGCGCCGGTCAGGGTCCAGTACTGCACGGCGACGTCCTGCTGGAAGACCTCCTTCTCCGGTCGGGTGGAGGCCTTGACTTCGATCAGGTCCCAGCCGGAGCCGTTGCGGGCCAGCACGTCGACGCGCACGTACAGGCCGTGGTGCTCGAAGGCGGCCTCGTAGATGGCAGGCACGGAAGGATCCTGCATCAGGCGTTGTGTTTCAGCGATCGCGGGCTCGCGCTCCCAGGGCTTGTAGCCGACCAGCGTGCCGCCCGGATAGCGCTGGCAGGCCAACTCGCCGACCCGCGTGCCGCGGTCGAACACGGCCTGCTGGGTTTCGCCCCAGGGGGTGGCCAGTTCGCGGCGGTGGATATCGTTCCAGAGCCGCAGCTCGCACTGGCGGCCGGCGATGAACCGGGTCTTGCTCAAGCGTGCGCTCATGCCTCGGCTCCCGGTGTCGAGGCCGCGTTCTTCCACGCGTCGCTGAATCGCCCTTGTGTGCTCATGTGCTCCCTCCTGCTCTTTGATTGTGCCCCAAGACTATTTCACGGGTGCGACAGATTCTGTCGCAGGCCGAACGCATGCTCCCTGCATCGATCACCGAAGAGGAACCAGTCATGCTGAAACGCGACTATGGACACGGAGCGGAACAGGACTTCGAAGCCGACGGCGAGATCGGGCGATACCGGCACCTGGCCCGGCTGTGGGCGGCGCGCATCCTGCTGCGCATGGGCCGGCCATCGAACCGAAGCCACTTCGACGACGATCTCCTGTTCGAACTGGCGCTGGTTGACGAAGAAACGTCGCGGTTCAGCGCGGTAGAGGTGCTCGGCGATCGGGCCCTGATCCGCGAGCGCCTCGATGAGCTCGAGTCCGTTCCCTGGGATGCCGACGGCGTGCTCGATCGGAACCTTCGCTACCTGGCGCAGCGGTTCCGGCTGTCGGACGTGGATTGCGCGGTGGTGGCGTTCCTGACCCTGGCCGGACGGTTCGAATGGTTGGGCCGGCTCGTGCAGGACGCATCGAGACACACCCGGCTGGAGAGCCCCACGCGTTGCGTGGTCGCGGCGACGGGCCTGACCGATGAACGGGTCGAGGCCGCGCTCTCCTGGTCCGAGCGCCTGGTGCAGTGCGGCTTGATCGACGGGCGCAAGAGCAGCTACAACGACAGCCATGAGCTGCCGAGCCTGATCGATCGCGTACGTCTGGGGCTCTGGCGAGCGGACTTTTCCGAGGGGTACTTCGACGCCCACTATCTGCGGTCCGCGAGGCTCGCCGAAGACGAGTTCGCCTTGGTCGACCGGTTGCCGGACGTCTTCAAGAGCGTGCTGGAACTGGTGCGGGCCATGCTGGACGGCAAGGCCCCGATCGGCCAGATCCTGATCCACGGCAAGCCCGGCACCGGCAAGACCCGCTTCGCACTGGGATTGGCCGCGGAGCTGGGCGTCGACTGTCGCGAGGTCATCGACGTCCGGCGGAATGACGTGATGAGGTCGAGCGAACGGACCCGTGCATTCCTGCTCGCCCAGGAACTGCTGCGCGACATGCCCCGTACCCTGCTGTTGTTCGACGAGTGCGATGAATCGCTGACCATCGAGAAATCCGCATTGTTCGGTCGCAGCGAGTCGACCAAGAGCTGGTTGAATTCCGTGGTCGAGAAGAACGCGGTGCCGGGCCTCTGGATCGCCAACGACATCGACGACGCGCATCCTTCGACCCTGAGACGCTTCGCGATGGTGGTCGAGATGCCGGACCTGTCCGAGGCCGCGCGGGCGGACATTCTCCGCGAACAGGTCGGCCGGCTTTCGATCGACGAGGAATGGGTCGCGCACGTGGCCCGGACACGGTCCGTCACACCGGCACTGATGCAGCGCGCCGCCCTCGTCGGCCATGCGCTGGCCGACACATCGGAGCACACGATCCGGAGTGCGATGACGGCCACCCTCGAGGGTCATTGCCGTGCCGCCGGCACCGCGTTCGTCCGCCCGAAGCCCCGCCGCCGAACGGAGGCCCCGCTGCCCTACTCCAGCGACTGGCTGAATGCGGACCCCGGCCTCGGCCCGGTTCTGGACCAACTCGGACGATCCAGCGAACCCGCAGGTCGACTGCTGCTGCACGGCCCGCCCGGCACCGGCAAGACCCGACTCGGGCAGGAAGTGGCCGAACGGATTCAGCGCCCGCTTCGAGTGATCACCGCCTCCGACCTGCTCGACGCGCTGGTCGGCGAGACCGAAAAGGGAATCCGCAAGGCCTTCGAACGGGCGGAGGAAGAAGGAGAAGTGCTGCTGCTCGACGAGATCGACGGTCTGCTGATCGATCGCGCACGGGCACAGCGAAGCTGGGAGATCACGCAGGTCAATGAACTGCTGACCCGCATCGATGCCTTCGACGGGGTGCTATTGGCCGCGACCAATCGGCTGTCCTCGATGGACCCGGCTGTGTTGCGTCGCTTCGACCTGAAGGTGAAGTTCGATTACCTGCGACGGGAGGACGCGCATACCCTGTTCCTCAAGTTGGTCGCGCCGGACGCCGAAATCGGCCCAGGCCAACTTGACCGACTGGCGTCCCTGGATCGGCTTGCGCTGGGTGATTTCCGGACGGCACTGCGGCAGTTGGAACTCAGCGGAACGGCGATCAGCCCGGAGGCACTGCTCGATGCGCTGAGTCGCGAAGTGGCTGCCAAGCCGGAGGAGACGAGTCGACCGATCGGGTTCACCGCAGGTCTGGGGAGGGTGGCGTGATGTGCATCGATGAACAAGACGCTGGGTCCCGGCTCAAGGCCGGGATGACACATCAGAAGTACGGGCTGAACGGACATCTGAGGTTCACGAGAGGGCGAGCCCCGTTCCGGGCCGGGATGTTGCATGCGGACGGACGCTCGCCCTATCCACCTTGGCGATCTACGCCAGCTTCACCAGGAACAGGTCGACGCCGAAGGAAAGCGAGATCATCAGGATGCCGCCAACGAGCAGGCCGTGCTCGAGAGGGCGCCAATCGGCGGCGCGCTGTTCGAGCAGGTGCGCGACGATCCGGCCGACTTCGTGGACGTCGACGGGGCCTTGGCTGTTTCCTGGATCTGCGGCTTTGCGCTCACCTGCTCGTTCCGCTTGAGCGCTGAGCGAGCGCAGGCGACTGACCCGTTTCATCGTCCTGCTGATGCGCCACCCGGGATAGAACAGCATGACGGTACCCACGAAGCCCAGGGCGCTGGCGAGCACAGGCCAGGTTTCAGCGTTCATGCAAACGCCTACTCGCTGCCGGCGAGGAAGCTGCGCTGGACTTCGTCCGTGTCCAGGCGGTGGACCTGAATATTCAGGCCGACGCGCACGTTCAGCTGGTTCGTTTCCAGGTAGTGGTCGTAGGCGTTGATCACGCGCTGGATCGTCGTGGACGAAGGGCCACGAGCGCCGGTGCCGGCCTCGAGGCGGCTCAGTTCGGACTGGTCCATGCCGACCAGCCGTGCGGCCTGGGTCTGATTGATCTTGAGAACGGACTCACGGAGCGAGCGAAGCGCCTCTCCCTGCTCGATCAACGCGCGGCGCTGTTCCCGACCGGCCTGAAAAGCGGGCACGTCGGCCAGTTGGCGCGCAACATCTTCGCTGTTGATCGTCGGCTTCGAGGACTTCTTCCGGACTTGTTTACCCGCAGATGCCGTCATGTCGTGCTCCTTTCGCGCGCGTTGGCTTCGCAGTCGTCGCGCAGCTTCTGTGTCGTGGTTCGGCCGACCTTGACCACCTGGATCGGCGGCGGGACGACCCGAACGTACATGCTGATGCCGTTGTCTTCCCACCACCGGATCTCGGGATTGCGGCCTCTTAGCCGGGGCAGCGTTTTCAAACGCCGCAGATCGAGCTCGATCGCCAGCTCCACGAGACTGCCGGCAGCCTCGGCCTCGAGGCGCTTTCGCGAGCGTGCGAATCGGGCGATTTCTTCCACAGCATCCGGGTGCCAATTGGTCATGTTCTGCTCCCTACTATAACAAAAACCCCATAGATTTCATGGGGAATTCGTCATGGTGGCGAAATGACGAAGGAAGGGGGCCTCGCCAAGCGCCGGTGCAAGTCCCAGGTTGAGGATAGAACAGGGTTTGGTGGGGGTTCAATGGGATGGGTTTCCGGATCCGGGTGGCTCTGCCCAATGTGTCATCCCGCACTTGATGCGGGACCCAGTGACTTGCTGAAGCTTCAGAACACCTCGAAAGACGCTGGGCCCTGAGTCAAGCTCAGGGCGACGGAATGGAGGAGGTCGCAGCATCGCGGGGCGGCAAGCGCATTGTGGAACATGCCGCTGGGTCCCGGCTCAAGGCCGGGATGACACATAAAGAATCGGCCGGGATGGCACGCCAGAGAGGGGCCGGGATGGCACAAAAAAATAGTGGCCGGGATGAGAAGAAGGGGTCGCTCCGTCCGAGGGCGGTCGCTTGCGGGCGCGTCTGTGGGAGGCCGCTTGCGGGCGAATGTTCGATGCACGCCTCCCGTCTTCCCGGGTCCGGCGCAGCCGGAACCCGCTCCCCAACCGTCATCCCGGGGCCGGCGCAGCCGGAACCCGCTCCCCAACCGTCATCCCGGGGCCGGCGCAGCCGGAACCCGGGATCTCGTGATGGAATCGCGTTTCAAATGGGGCCGTTGACCAGAAGCCGTTTCGTTACGAGATCCCGGGTTTGCCTATTCGGCGCCCCGGGATGACGGAACAATAAACACAAGACGCTGGGTCCCGGCTCAAGGCCGGGATGACACAGAAAAATAGCGGCCTGGATGACACAGGAATGAGCGGCTGTAGTTCGTGCGGCGCAGTTGGTGGCTCTCATTCGCCTCGTGTCGTTCGTGAACCGATCTGGAAGAATCAACCCGTTCGGTACGGAATCCTTGATTCACTCGCCTTATCTTGAAAATCAACCTGAACGGGTTGTTTTTCGCGCATTTCGCGCCTAGACTTTGGAAACGTACCGTTCGGGTTGTTGTGATGTTCACGATGAAGCAGATCGGCGAGGCCGTTCGCGCCCGGCGCAAGGCGCTGGGACTGACCCAGATCGAAGCGGCGGGGCTGTGCGGTGTCGGTGAGAGGTTCCTGCGTGAGCTGGAGCTCGGCAAACCGACGGTGCAGATGGGCAAGGCGCTGCAGGTGCTCTCGGGGCTGGGGTTGAAGCTGTCGATCGAAGCCGGCGGCCGATGACCGAGCGTACGCTGGAAGCATGGTGGGACGACGGCTCGCAGGCCGGAACGTTCATCGAGCGTGCGTCGCGGCAGGTCGAGTTTGTCCCGGCCGAGCCGGCCCTCGACCGTTGGGTGTCGGTCTCCCTGTTGCCGGGCTCGGCGGCCGACACGCCGTGGACCGCATTCAATTTTCTCGACAACCTGTTGCCGGAGAATGCGGCAATTCGAGCTCGGATCGCTCGGCAGCACGGGGTCGACCCCAACGATTCCTTCGGCCTGCTCGGTGCCATCGGCCGCGAGTGCGCCGGGGCGCTATCCCTGGTTCCGGCCGGAGAGGACTGGGACCCCGAAGCTGCGGCCTACCGGCCCCTGTCGGACGCCGACTTCGAGCGCTGGTTGGAGCTGCGTGACACGCAACCGCTGCTGAGCGACGAACGAGGCCGAGTCCGCTTGGCCCTGGCCGGCGCGCAGCCGAAGGCCGCGCTGTACTTCGACGAGACCGATGCACCCTTTGTCCCGGAACAGGGCGCCGCCTCGACGGACATCGTCAAACCCGCGATTCGCCGCGCGGTGCCGAACACGGTGCACATCGAGTGGTACTGCATGGCCCTGGCGCGCACGGTGCTCGGCGACGACCGAGTCGCCGCCGTGCAAGCCTGGCGTCGTTGCCTGCGCGTGGCGAGATTCGACCGGGTTCGTGATCAGGATTCCGGTCGCGTTCGAAGGCTCCACCAGGAAGATCTCTGCCAAGCGCTCGGTTTGCCGGCGAGCAGCAAGTACGAAACGCTTCGTGGGACATCCGATCCGACGGACACGCTGCTGGCCCGCTGCGCGCGTCTGTTCGACCGCCTGGGCAGCGAAGGCCGCCTGGTGCCAGCGCTGGAAAAGCAGGCGCTGTTCCGCGGCGTGCTGTTCAACGGGCTGATCCTGAACGCAGACGCCCACCTGAAGAACTATGCGTTGCTGCATGGCGACGACGGCAGCCTGTCCATCGCCCCGCTCTACGACCTTCTCTGCACGGCGTGCATTCGGATGCGCGAAGGCGGATCGAGCGGCTGGGAGCGCGAGCCGACGGTCGAGGTGGAACTGGACCGCCAACTGGCGCTACGAATCGGCGATGCAGAGCGCCTGGACGATCTGCGGGACGAACACTGGCTCGACCTGGGGCAGCGCCAGATGGGCCTGACCCGGCGCTATGCCGCGCGGGTGGTGGAGGACGTACGAGGTCGTCTACTGGAGGCGCTACGACCGACGGCCGACCGATTGCTGAACGAAGCGCCAGAAGCCGAGCTTGCGATCGAAGCGGTCCGCCGGGAGATCGAGGCGCGCCACGGCTGAAGGGCGGCTTGCGGGAATGGCGGGCGCCGTTGAGGTTGCGGGTTCGCCTGGTCGGCGCCCAGGAACGACGGAAAATGGGTTGCTCCGTCCGAGGGCGGTCGCTTGCGGGCGCGTCTTCTGGAGGCCGCTTGCGGGCAATTTTCTGGTGCAGCCCCCGCCCGTCATCCCGGGGCCGGCGCAGCCGGAACCCGGGATCTCGTGATGGGGCCGTTGACCAGAAGCCGTTTCGTGACGAGATCCCGGGTTCGCCTATTCGGCGCCCCGGGATGACGGAGGAATAGAGGTGCGGCGCCCCGGGATGACGGAGGAATAGAGGCGCGGCGCCCCGGGATGAAGGAGGAATAGAGGTGCGGCGCCCCGGGATGACGGAGGAATAGAGGTGCGACGCCCCGGGATGACGGAGGAACAAAGATGCGGTGCCCCGGAACGACGGAAGAATAAAGATGCGGTGCCCCGGAACGACGGAAGAACAAAGATGAGGCGCACTGGCGCGACGGAAGAGTGACCGGAACGCCGCTCAGTGCACGGACCGCGGGCCGCCGCAGCATTTCTTGAATTTCTTGCCGCTGCCGCACGGACAGGATTCGTTGCGGCCGACCTTGGTGCTCGTTGCAGGTCTGGCATGCGCCGGTCGCGACGGAGGCCGGTTGGTTTGGCTGAACTGTCGGCCGATGGCGATGTATTCGCCCAGGCTGTCGAGGACGCCGAAGCGGAAGGTCTCGGCGATCGAAGGCAGCTGGTCAGGGCCCAGCCCCATGGTCTCGGCGGCCTGCTCGGCGTAGTCCCGGCCGATGAAGAAGGACAGGGTCAGCGCGGTCCTGCCGAGGATGCGGTCTTCTACAGTGCCTTCGGGGACGGCCTGCTGCCAGGCGTCGCTGAGCCAGCCGTGGGCCATGATCGCGCCGCGGCACCAGCGCGAGAAGCCCGTGTCCTCGTCGACGTCGACCATCGGATCGTCGGCGGGCGCGCAGCCGGGCGGCAGGGCCGGCAGGTCGTCGTTCCGGCACTCGGCGGCCCAGTTGTACAGCTGCATGCGCGCCTCCATGACGCGCTGGGCCTCGCCCTCGTCCTCGAACACGACATCGCCCTGGATCACTTCGGTCCACTCCGACGGCATGACCAGCTCGGGGCAGGCCAGCAGGCCGAAGAAGAAGCCGGCCAGCCTGTCGAAGTCCAGGGTCTCCTTGTCCTCCTGGCGGGCCGCGAAGTCGTCGAGGATGTCTTTCAACGCGGGGTCGACGGGCGGGATCTCGCTCATGAGTCGATCGCGGAAGTCTTCGAAGGATTCTTCTTCGATCCCGGGGGCGTCGGCCAGGGCGTCTTCCGCGAGCCGGGCGATGTGCTCGGGGTCGATTTCGGCATAGCCGCGAAGGAGGGAGGCGTTGGTGTCGATGTCCCCTGCCCTGCTCTCGTCCATCACCGTCTCGGCCAGCTCACCCACCACCTGCGCCATGGCGATCAAGGCCCGGTAGCGATCGAGACCGGCCGACTGCAGGCGCTGCATCGTGGCCCGGGCCTCGGGCGGCTTGTCGGCTGCGAGCTGGTTCTCGACAGCCAGCATCGACGCGAGCACGTGCGCGGCTTCGACGTTTCCCGGAACGACGTCGCCCGCCCATTCCTCCATGGCCATCAGGCGGAGATCTTCGTCGGTATCCAGCCAGCGCTCCGGGTCGGGGGCGATCCGCGGGTCGTAGTCGAGGCTCATGGTCTTCGAATCGTGTCTTGAATGAAATCAGAAACGCCCACGGCGCTCGGAATAGCGGCGGCGAGTGACGCTTCGCGCCGAAGGCCGACAGCTTATCGCGGCGCGCCGGGCGGTGCGATGCCCGACGACAGATAGCGCTCGTAGGCCGCGCAATGGGTCCGCATTTCGGTCCGGCCGGTCTCGGTCGGCATGTCCTCGTAGCTGCGGGTCCAGTCCGAGCAGTTCCCGGCCAGCCACTGGCCGGTGGTGCTCCGGGCGCGCTGTGCACGGGTGGCGCGGACGCGGGCGGCCTGTTCTGCACTCATCTGCTCGAAGCTCTCTTCGACGAGTTCGAGCTGCTCGGTGAGCACCTGCAGGGCCTGGCGCTGGTGGTAGCGGTCGACCAGGCGCTCGGTGAGGATGAACAGGCATAGCGCGCCGACGGCGTACAGGGCGAAGCGGACGGCGGGATCCAGCCGCGGGCGATCTGACGGCTGCGATTCTGGATCGAACGGAGTTCGCTCGGGTTCGGTCGGCGTCGGCGATCGACGCTCGAGATCGAACACGGGCTCGCGGCGAGGCGGTTCCGGCATGGGGTCCCCCGGGTCTGTTCTGGTTTGCCAACCGGGGGAGAGTATGCCGCGTGTCGGTGGCGGAGGCAAAGGGGGTGCGGTTTCCGGTTTCCGGTTTCCGGTTTCCGGTTTCCGGTTTCCGGTTTATCGTCCCGGGTGCGCTGCGCTTACCCGGGCTGCAGGGCCATATGCTGGAGCGAGCTTGCGCGCGAACCGGCCAAGTCACCCTTCGCCCGCGAGCGGCCTCCAACAGGCCTTCGTTCGGGCGTTGCGCTGGCTTCGCCTGTTGGAGGGCGCTTGCGCGCGAACCGGTCGGGCCGCCCTTCGCCCGCGAGCGGCCTCCAACAGGCCTTCGTTCGGGCGGTCCGCTGCCTTCGCCTGTTGGAGGGCGCTTGCGCGCGAACCGGTCGGGCCGCCCTTCGCCCGCGAGCGGCCTCCAACAGGCCTTCGGTCGGGCGGTCCGCTGCCTTCGCCTGTTGGAGGGCGCTTGCGCGCGAACCGGTCGGGCCGCCCCTCGCCCGCGAGCGGCCTCCAACAGGCCTTCGGTCGGGCGTTGCGCTGGCTTCGCCTGTTGGAGGGCGCTTGCGCGCGAACCGGCCAAGTCACCCTTCACCCGCGAGCGGCCTCCAACAGGCCTTCGGTCGGGCGGTCCGCTGGCTTCGCCTGTTGGAGGGCGCTTGCGCGCGAATCGATCCGTCCACCCTTCGCCCGCAAGCGGGCTCCAACAGGCCTTCGATCGGGCGCCGGTGCTGATTCGCCTGTTGGAGGGCGCTTGCGCGCGAACCGGTCGGGCCGCCCTTCGCCCGCGAGCGGCCTTTAACAGGCCTTCAGTGGATTTCGGCGATGATTTCGAAGGGACGGAAGGGGCGCAAGGTCCCGGGTGCGGTGCGCTGACCCGGGCGACCAGGATTCACGTCCGGTGCGGCGCGCTGCACCGGGGCGGCGTTCGGCGATACGCTTTCGACCCAGCCTTCGACGGCACGGGTGCCATGGCCAAGCTGAAACTCGACCTGCACGACATCTACAACCGCGGCGCGGCGATCGACCAGGCGCTCGAGCGGGTGATCCGGGAGGCGGTCGACAAGAAGATCCGCGAGGTCGAGATCATCCCCGGCAAGGGGCGGTTCCTGAGCGATCAGGGTCGCTGCCGCACATCCGCGAGGATGTCCCTGGCGATCCGGCCGAGCAAGCGGTCGAAGGTGACCAGCGGTGCGCGGAGTTCGAGGGCGAGCTGCAGGTAGGCCGCATCATAGGCGGTCAGGCCGGTTCGTTCGGCCAGTCGGAATTGGGCGTCGGCCTCGACGCGGCAGCGAGTCAGTTGAATCGCATCGAGATCGACCAGCGCGTGCTCGGCGATGTCCGGATGGCCGGCGGCGGATTTCTTCAACGCGACGCTGACGATTTCATGGTCGAGCAGATCGGGCGCGAAGAGCTCCTTGCCGGCCATCGCAAGGGCCGCGCCTTCTCGCTTGGGCTCATCGAACAATACCGCCGCGAGGACGCTGCAGTCGACGACCACGGGCGGCTTGCGTGCATAGCGCCCGGCCGGCTCGGCCACAAGCGGCGCCTCAGCGGGCATCGCGCTCGCGCCGGATCAGTTCCACGGCGCTCGGCGCATCGGCGATCGCTTCGGGCTGTCGATCGCGATGCTCCGCGGCGATCTGTTCGATGGTCTTGGTGCCGCCGGGCTCCGCGCGCAGGTGCGTCGTGCGGTCCGGTTCGCTCCCGACCGACGCTGCGGCTCGGCAGGCCAGGTCGAGCAGCTCGCCCTGCAGCGAACGGTGGTGAGCACGGGCCCGGGCACGCAAGCGCTCGACAACGTCTTCCGGGACGTTCTTGATCGAGAGGTTCGGCATGGATGCGGCCCGGTTCCGGAATGAATCCATTATGGCGCCGTTTCCCATGCGGATGCAATTTGGGCCGGGGTTCGGGGTTCGTTGTCGTGCCCGGGTTCAAGGGGCGATTTCGTCACGAGGTCCCGGGTTCGCCTTCGGCGCCCCGGGACGACGGAGCAATAGATGCTCCGGATGGGTTCGACTGTTGGAGGGCGCTTGCGCGCGAACGGGGAGGCTCCGATCTTCGCCCGCAAGCGGCCTCCAACAGGCCTTCGGTCGGGCGTTGCGCTGGCTTCGCCTGTTGGAGGGCGCTTGCGCGCGAACCGGTCGGGCCGCCCTTCGCCCGCGAGCGGCCTCCAACAGGCCTTCGTTCGGGCGTTGCGCTGACTTCGCCTGTTGGAGGGCGCTTGCGCGCGAACCGGTCGGGCCGCCCTTCGCCCGCGAGCGCCCTCCAACAGGCCTTCAGTGGATTTCGGCGATGATTTCGAAGGGACGGAAGGGGCGCAAGGTCCCGGGTGCGCTGCGCTGACCCGGGCGACGAAGATTCACGTCCGGTGCGGCGCGCTGCACCGGGGCGGCGTTCGGCGATACGCTTTCGACCCAGCCTTCGACGGCACGGGTGCCATGGCCAAGCTGAAACTCGACCTGCACGACCTCTACAACCGCGGCACGGCGATCGACGAGGCGCTCGAGCGGGTGATCCGGGAGGCGGTCGACAAGAAGATCCGCGAGGTCGAGATCATTCCCGGCAAGGGGTCGGGCCAGCTGAAGAAACGGGTGCTGCGGTTCCTGGACCGTCCGGACATCAAGGCGCTGTATCACCGGGTCGACAAGGACTCGAAGAACCACGGGCGGCTGTTCGTGTACTTCCGGTTCTGAGCCCGTCGCGGCGCGCATCCTTGTGCGCCGCCCACCGCCAAGCCGGCGCACGGGGTGCGCCGAAGCCCCCTGAGCCCGCCTCAGCCGTCGCGAAGGCGGATGACGTGGCCGATCGCGGGATCCGTCGAGCCGTCGAGGAGCTCGGTCAGCACCGCCTTCGCGGCTTCCAGGCCCCGCTGTTCGCGGATGTCGATCAGCTCGTGGCGGGCCACGTACTGGAAGAAGGCGGCGACAGCGTCGCCGACGCGGCGGTTGAACCCGTCCGAGCCCCACTCGGCCTGGCGGCGCGCGACCCAGTCGGGGGCGAAGAAGAAGACGGGTTCGGGCCCGGGCAGGTCCGGGTCCGGCGGCGGCGGTTCGTGCGCGTGGGCCGCGCCCAGCGCGGCGTCGTGGACCAGCCGGTCGCCGAAATGACGGTGGACCCGGCGCCGGATCTCCGCATTGCCGGCCACGTCGATGAACAGCGTCGGGCGCCCGGAGTCCAGCGATTCGAGGTCGTCGTAGGCCAGGGCGCGATCGTAGAGGCCCAGGCCGTCGACGAATTCGCGGTTCCGGGCCGAGGTCAGGCCGATCAGCTCGATGTCGGACTGCTGGCGGATGCTGAAGGCTTCCGAGTATCCGGTGCGGCTGGACGCGCTGGAGATCACCACCCGCTCGGCGCCGAAGAAGTCCCGCTCGGCCAGGGCATCGGCCAGGCCGTAGGCGGTGACGAACAGGGGCCGGAAGATCGCGTGCAGCGGCTCCAGCGCGGCCGATTGCTGCGGGTCGTTGTCCGATCGCTGGTACCAGTTGTAGACCTCGGGCAGATCGCGACGGTGCGCGGACTCGTCGCGGAAGCTGCGCTCGCCCGTCTTGCCGGGGGCGACCACCAGGTGCGTGGCCGACGGGTAGTAGCCGAAGCAGCGCTGGCCGACCTCGACGCCGTCGGCCTTCGACGCGACCACGTCGGCGTAGCCCCAGACCGGCAGCAGCCCCCAGCCGTCGAGGCCGGTCGGGAAGAAGTCCCAATAGCGCAGCGCGTTGCCGAAGGCGGCGTAGGTCACGTTGTTGATGGTCAGCGAGAAGCGATCGAGGGCGAGCACCACTTCGCCCTCCCCCGCTTCGGGCGCTTCGATGGTGTCGATGCGCATGTCGTCGAAGCGACTGCGGTTCATCAGGAGGCGGGTCAGGGTGTCGGTCATGGGCGGCGATCGTTTGTGAGCGGTGGGGTTTCAGCGTACCGGAACGGATCGAGGCGGAGGTTGCGGATCGGCCGTTCTCGTTCTGCCGTCCATCGCGCGATTCGCACCTTCGCGCCGTTGCGTGAATCCTGTGGAGATCGGCGCCTTTGCCGTTCGCGCGCAAGCGCCCTCCAACAGGTGAAACAAGCGGCGCAGTCGATCGAAGGCCTGTTGGAGGCCGCTTGCGGGCGAAGGGTGGGCGGGCCGGTTCGCGCGCAAGCGCCCTCCAACAGGAAAATCAGCGCCGGCGCCCGATCGAAGGCCTGTTGGAGGCCGCTTGCGGGCGAAGGGTGGGCCGGCCGGTTCGCGCGCAAGCGCCCTCCAACAGGTGAAACAAGCGGCGCAGTCGATCGAAGGGCTGTTGGAGGCCGCTTGCGGGCGAAGGGTGGGCGGGCCGGTTCGCGCGCAAGCGCCCTCCAACAGGTGAATCAGCGCCGGCGCCGGATCGAAGGGCTGTTGGAGGCCGCTTGCGGGCGAAGGGTGGGCGGGCCGGTTCGCGCGCGAGCGCCCTCCAACAGGTGATCGGTGGCGCTGTTCGACAGGAGCAGGCAGCGGTGCCGCGAATCAGAGCGGGTCGTCTTCGGCCGGTTCGAGCACGAGGTCGAAGATCGCGCCGTTCTGGATGAAGTCGCCGGTGATGCGCTCGAGTTCGTATTCGCCCTTGAATTCGAATCCGAGCGCGTCGGAGCGAACGTGGACGATCTGGTTGTCGAACACTTCGACATCGGACAGCGGCAGCTGGTCGATGTCGTGGTTGGGTACGCCGACGTCTCCGGTCACGCAGTCGTCCTCGGACTGAACGAAGCGGAACAGCAGGATGCGGCCGGCGCCTTCGACCTCGCCGCGCCACTGTCCGGTGAGCCAGCCGACGTCCGGGCAGGACGCGGCATCGCCGGTCTCGGGCGACTGGGCCGCGGCCGGGGCGGCGGTGATCAGGAGGGCGGTTGCAAGCAGGAAGGAGCGGAGATGCATCATCGAGCTCCTGTACGTTTGAAGTGCCCTCATGCTAACGCGCCGATCGGGGGCGTTTCACGAGGTCGGCGGGCAGGCGAGCCGAGACCGGGATCCGGCGGCTTCGGCGTCCGCTGGCAGGTCGGGCGTCCGGACAAGCAGTCGTACAGGCAGCCAGAGGCGCCCGGCTGCCGTAGCGAGCGCCCTGCACGGCGCGAAGGAACAGCGCGGCGCGAGGCCGTGGCCCCGCCCTCGGTCGTCACTCGGACGGGCGCGCCGCCGGGCAGGAGGCCAGCAGGTCGCGAGCCCGATCCCGGGCGCGAAGCGCGGCTGCCGCGGCGGGCACGTCGTCGACGCTGATGACTTCCGCGCCGTTGTCGGCCAGCAGGCGGTAGTCGGCGGTGCCGGCGCGTTCGCCGCGGAAGTCGCCGTAGCTGGTCTCGATGCCGCGCTCGGCAAGCTGCGCGTCCAGCGGCGGGTTGCCGGTGCCGGTGCCGAGCCAGGCGGTGACGCGGGTGAGATCGACGCCGGCGTCGACCAGGCGCTTCAGGTCGCTCTCGTCGTCGAGGCCGACGGAGAACATCAGGTCCGGCAGGCGGCGATGCAGTTCGATGGCGTCGTCGATGGAGTAGGTAATGACGATGCTGCGATCGACGGCGCCGGCCTGCTCGATCGCCCGGGCAATCGTCGCGATGTCGATGCCCTTCAGGTCGATCTGGGCGATGCCGCGGCCGTCCAGGGCGGCCAGCGCGGCGGCCAGCGTGGGCGGGGCTTCCGCGACGAGATCGCCGTCCAGGTCCTCGAGCTGCAGCGCGGCGAACTCGGCGGCGGTCATTTCGGTGACGATGCCCTGCCCGTTCGTGGTGCGGTCGACGGTGCGGTCGTGCATCAGCACCAGCACGCCGTCGGCGGTCCGCGCGACGTCGATTTCCAGGAACACGGCACCGTCGGCCAGCGAGGCCTCGATGGCGCCGAGGCTGTTCTCGGCCGCGCCCGGGCGATCGCCGGCGCGGTGGGCCTGCAGCAGGGTGACGCTCTGCTCGCGGGCGCAGTCGAGGTAAGCGGCCAGGTCGATGCCCTGGAGCCAGCGGTCGGCCTGCGGTGCCCGCTGGGAGGTGGGCGCCAGGCTGCAGGCAGCGAGGAGCAGGGCGAGGACGGCGGCGAAGAGGCTGCGCATGGTCGAGGTCGAGGTCGGGGTCGGGGTCGGTGCCTGGGGCGGGGGCGTACTTTAGCGGGAAACGGGGCTTCGGGGGCGGGGCCAGGTCGTCGATCGGGTGCAGCAAGGAGAATTCCGCCTGCTGGAAGGTGCCTGCGCCCGAATCGATCGGTCGGAACCGACCGCTGAGGACCGTCCGTGCGACGAGGCCCGGCTCAGTCGCGATGGCGCCCCATCAGGGCGTCGGGGTCGCTCGGCGGATCTTCGGCCAGGGCCGCGAACTGGGCCAGGATTCCGGCGGTGTAGCGATAGGGGTCGAAGCCGGCCAGGCCATGGCGCTGATGGAGCGTGTGGAGCTGATCGTGGTTACCGACGTAGCGCATCGCGCCCGGCGGGAAGGTGTGGGTCCGGATTTCCTCGGCGTGCAGCACTTCGACGCGCTTGTGGCGCGGGTCCCGGACCACGTGCTCGACGTAGGCGGCGACGTCCTCGACCGGGCCTTCGATGAGCTGCAGGTAGAACCGGTCGCCGGAGTGGAAGATGCCGCCGACGGCTTCGTGATGGGCGGTGCGCGGTGACGGATAAAGGATGCGCGAGACCTCCAGTTCGGGTCCGCGCGGATCGGCCCAGCTGGAGAAGTCGGCTTCCGAGCAGAACGCGACCCGAACCAGTGCGTCGCGTGGGAAGGTTTCGAGCAGGTTCATGGCGGTCTCCGACAGACGTTCGGTGCACTATGCGCCATTGCCGGCCGCCGAGCATTGACGCGGAGCAATCCGGGCCTCAGGACGAAGGGCCGGGTCGAGTCGACGCCAGGTCGAGCACGACTTCGTGCAGACCGTCGGCGGGCGGGCCGATGTGGAAGCCGAATTCGCGGGCCAGGGTCAGCATGCGGTCGTTGCCGATGAGCACCTGGCCGATCACGGTGGCCAGGCCGAGCGTGCGGCAGTAGGCAATGAGTTTCTGCAGCAGGATGCGACCGAGGCCACGGCCCTTGATGGCCGAGCGGACGACGACGGCGAACTCGGCGCGCTGCCGCTGCGCGTCGATCGCGATGCGAACCACGCCCAGGGTGCGCCGCTCGCCGTCGGTTTCCCTGGCGATGAAGGCCATTTCGCGGTCGTAGTCGATCTGCGTGAAGCGGGCCAGCTGGGTGTGGCTGGGTTCGCGGATGACGCCGAAGAAGCGGAAGCGAACGTCCTCGTCGGACAGGCTGCGGAAGAACTCGGCGTGGGCGGGTTCGTCTTCGGGGCGGATCGGGCGCAGTTCGATCGACCGGCCGTCGAAGTCGATCTGCTCGGCCAGGTGGCCGGGGTACGGCGCGATCGACGGACGCGGCCGGGGCCCGGCGCCCGCCGGCCGCACTGCGATCCGCGCATCGAGCGCGATGACGCTCTCGGGGCCGGCCAGCAGCGGGTTGATGTCGAGCGAGTCGATGATGTCGATGTCGGCGATCAGGCGCGAAACGCGGACCAGCACCTCGCAGATCCGCTCGATGCGCGCCGGTGGATGGTGGCGGTAACCGGCCAGCAGCCGGGCCACGCGGGTTCGCTCGATCTGCCGCCGGGCCAGCGCCATGTTCAGCGGCACCAGGCCCAGCGCGGTGTCGTCGACCACCTCCACCGCCGTACCGCCCTGCCCGAACAGCACGACCGGGCCGAAGATGTCGTCGCTGTGGGCGCCACAGATCAGCTCGTGGCGGCCGGTGGTGTTGTGCATGGCCTGCACGGTGAAGCCTTCGAGCCGGGCGTCGCTGCGGGCCTCGACGCGGCGAGCGATGGCCTGCGCGGCTTCGCGCGCCGCGGCCGGCGACTCCAGGTCGAGCACCACGCCGCCGACGTCGGACTTGTGGGTGATGTCCGATGAAAGCACTTTGACCGCCACCGGAAAGCCGATCGCCTCGGCCTGCTCGGCGGCCTCGTCCGGGCCGTGCGCGATGCGGGTCTCGACGACCGGAATGCCGTAGGCGGCCAGGACGCGCTTGGCCTCGTGTTCGCTGAGCCAACGACGGCCGGCGGCGCGGGCCGGCTCGAGCAGCGCGCGCACGGCGTCGGGATCGGCCGGCGGGTCGCTGGGCCCGGGTCCGGGGGTCTCGATCAGCGCGGCCTGGTTGCTGCGATAGGCGCAGAGGTGGCGGAGGGCCTTGACGGCATCTTCGATCTCGGTGAAGCCCGGTCGGTCGGCGCGAGCGAACACCGAGGCAGCCGCGCGGGCCGATTCACCGCCCAGCCAGCAGCCGAACACCGACCGCTCCGGGGCGCCGCCGGGCGCTCGGCGCCGGTCGAGAAACGTCACGACCTGTTCGGCCACGGATTCGCTGTCGGCCATGGAGGTCGGGGCGTGCACCAGCAGCACGGCATCGACGCCGGCATCCTCGAGCAGCGGCTCGAGAGCATCGAGATAGCGCTCCGGCGGGGCGTCGCCGATGATGTCGACCGGGTTGTTGCGCGACCAGTGGGCCGGCAGGCGTTCGTGCAGCGCGGCCAGGGTCCGCTCCTCCAGCCGCGCCAGCTGGCCGCCGCTGCGCACCCAGGCGTCGGTGGCCAGGATGCCGGGGCCGCCGCCATTGGTCAGGATGACCAACCGTTCGCAGGCGGCCGGGCGCGGCCGGGACAGCACTTCGGCCATGCCGAACAGGTCTTCCAGGCCGTCGACGCGCAGCGCGCCGGCCCGCGCGATGGCGGCATCGAAGACCTCGTCGCTGCCGGCCAGCGCGCCGGTGTGCGATGCGGCCGCCCGCGCGCCCTCCGGCGCCCGGCCCGATTTGACGATGACCAGCGGCTTGTTGCGCGCCGCGGCGCGTGTGGCGGACATGAATTTGCGGCCTTCGGCCAGCGATTCCATGTACAGCAGGATGGCCCGGGTCTTCGGGTCGTTACCCAGCCAGTCGATCACATCGCCGATGTCGATGTCCAGGCAATTGCCCAGCGAGACGAAGCAGGAAAACCCGATGTCGCGCTCGCCGGCCCACTCCAGCGCCGCGGTGGCCAGCGCGCCCGACTGGGTGACGAAGGCCACGTGTCCCGGCTCCGCGGTGTTGGGCGCGAAGCTGGCGTTGACCGCGTGGTGAGGCAGGATGATGCCGACGCTGTTGGGCCCCAGCAGGCGCAGGCCATGGCGCCCGGCGGCCGCGAGCAGTTGCTCCTCCAGGTCTTCACCGGCCTCGGCGAAACCAGCCGAGAGAATGACCGCGGCCCGCACGCCGAGGCCGCCGGCGCGGTCGATCAGCTCGGGAATGACCGCCGCCGGGGTGCAGACCACGATCAGCTCGGGCACCTCGGGCAGCCGGTCGAGCCGACGATGGACCGGCAGCCCCTGGACGTGGTCGTGGCGGAGGTTGACCGCGTACAGCGCGCCCTGGAAGCCACCGCCGATCAGATTGGCCAGCACCGCCCGACCGACGCTGCCTTCACGATCGGACGCCCCGATCACGGCGATCGAGCGCGGACGGAACAGCGAGTCGAGATGGCGGACGGACATGATCGTCGAACCGGGGGCCGGTTGGGGGTGATCATGGCACAGAGGAGTGGGGGCTCGCTACCGGGTGCGGGTCCCGGGTTCCGGTTCCTCGATCGAGCACATCGGCAGCGATCCACCTGTGGGAGCCCGTACCGCGCGCGAAGGGTTTGCGCTCGTCCGACCAAACGACCAACCGACAGATTCCCCCTTCGCCCGCAAGCGGCCCGCAACGGGCGAGGCCGCCCGGACGAATCCGGTTCGACGTCGGGAGGCTGCCGGCGCGCCGGGCAGGACGACTCAGCTGGCCCTGGCCGGCTCGGTGGTCGTTTCGGCAGCCAGGCCGACGAAGGCGGCGATCATTTCGGCACTGTAGCGGTACGGGTCGAAGGCCTCGAAGCCGTGCTGCCGGTGCAGCTCGTGAAGCTGCTCGTGGGTGCCGACATGGCGCAGCGTGCCGGGTCGGAACGCGCGCTGTTCGATGGCGTCGGCACAGATCAAGTGGAACCGGGTGTGCCGCGGGTCGTGTTCGGTGCGCATGAGGTACCACTCGACGCTTTCGACGGGGCCCTCGATGACCTGGAGATAGTACCGATCGCCGGAATGGAAGACACCGCCGAGCACCTGGAAGTGCAGGCTCTGGGGGGCCGGATAGAGGATCCGGGAGACTTCGAGTTCCGGCCCGCGCGGGTCGGCCCAGTGGCTGAAGTTGGCTTCGGAGCAGAACGCCGCGCGCACCATCGCACCCGGCTTGAAGCGATCGGTGAGGTTCATCGGCAGTTCTCTCGGGGTCCGGACCATGGCGTTATCTTGACCCGGCCCGACGGGGCGCGTTTTGACTCGGCGCAATTGCCCGGGCGGGCGTCAGAATTCCGAGGAACATTCGGCGCGGTCGCTCTTGCGACGGCGCTCGCCGGTGTACTCCGGCTCGTCGATGGGCGACGGCTCGGATTCGCCGGCGACCGACAGGCGATCGCGCCCTTCGCGCTTGGCCACGTACAGCGCGTTGTCGGCCGAGCGGGTCAGTTCCTTGACCTCGCGCTGAGCCAGGTCGGCGGCAAAGGCCAGGCCGAGGCTGGCGGTGACGCGCAGCATCGGAAAGCCCTCGAACTGCAGGTGACCGATCGCTGCACGTGCGCTTTCGCACCAGTGCACCACCGCATCGCGCGGCCGGCCGTTGAACACGGCAATGAACTCCTCGCCACCGAACCGGGCCACGAAGATCTTCTCGTCGCTGCGCTCCATCAGCTCGGTCGCCACCGCCTCGAGGACCAGGTCGCCGATGTCGTGACCGTAGCGATCGTTGACCGCCTTGAAGTAGTCGAGATCGAGGATCGCAACGGCCAGGTCGTCGGGCCGCGCCGGGTGCTCGATTTCCGAATCCAGGCGCTGGACGGCGCGGCGGCGGTTCGGCAGGCCGGTCAGAGCATCGGTTTCCGACAGCCGACGGAACGCGGCGCTGCGACCGCGCTGCAGAAGCCCGAAGCCGAGCAGGCCGGCGGCGATCAGCCCACCGAGCACGATGATGCCCAGCCGCCACGCCGCCCTGGCGCGTTCCTCGGCCAGCTCGCGCTGGGTCGATTCGTAGCGGTAGCGGGCGTTGAGCACGTCCATGCGGCGTGCGTCCAGGCGCCGTTCGAGCTCGGCGTCGCCGTCGATCGAGCGCTGCAGCAGGTCGAGCGCGGCGGCCAGGTCGCCGCGCTCGCGCGCGATCTCGCTGCCGAGCCGGGCCACGCGGGCCTGACGGCGCGGGTCGTCCATGGCCTCGGCCCGGACGGCCGCCGCGGCCGCGGCCTCGGCCGCGCGCTCGAGGTGTCCATCGCGGCCGGGCTCGGGCATTCGACGGGCCAGCGCCAGGTGGGTGCGCGCCGCGATCTCTTCGAGAAAGGCCGCCGCGCGGGCCTCTCCCGGCGGCAGCAGCGACCAGGCCTGCTCCAGTTCGGCCAGCGCTTCGGGCCGGCCCTGCTGGCCGAACAGCCAGGCGCGGTACATGCGGGCCATCGCCTGGCCGCGCAGGTCGTCGTCCCGGGCGTAGACCGAAAGCGCCTCGGCCAGGTTCGCTTCCGCGACCTCCAGGTCGCCCTCCCGCACGGCGATGTAGCCGAGGTTGTTGTAGATCGCGCCCAGCCCGCGGGTCAGCCCGTGCTCGAGCTTCAGGGCCAGCGAACGTTGCAGGTACTCGGCCGCCGCGTCGGTGCGCTCGACCTCGCCGAGCGCGCTGGCCATGTTGCTGAGCAGCGCCGAGGCACGGGCGACATCGCCGACCGACTCGTAGTAGCGGTGGGCGGTCTGCAGGTGGACCAGGGCCTCGTCGGTGAAGCCGGCCAGGGCGTAGGCGATGCCCAGATCGGTGCCCGCGCGCGCGGCAAGGTCCTCGCGCCCGGCGAGTTCGGCCCGTTCATTGGCCGAACGCATTCGTTCGATGGCTTTGCCGAAGCGTCCGGCGCGCCGATCCAGGGTGCCGAGCACGATCTCGGCCCAGAAGGCCTGCTCGTGGGTATCGGCATCGGCCAGCCGACCGGTCACGCGTGCCCGCACCGTTTCCGGATCGTCGCCGGCCTCGCGCAACGCTTCGGCCACCCAGGCCGGCGCCGCCGTCTGCGCGTCGACCGCCGCGACGGGGCCGGCTGCCAGCACGCTCAGCAGGCAGGCCAGGGCGTACCCGCAGAGCGGGCCGATCGATGTTGCTGGTTTCATTGAGGCGGGCGTTGAACGACGACTGCGGGAAAACTACCACATGTGGTCGTGTTCCTGACACGAAACCGACGTTCGCGCGCCCGCCCCACCCCGGCTGCGCTACGCTTTGCGCTGGACCGCGCTGCCCGACCCCGAGCCCCCATGAACATCCCCGCCGAGTTCCTTCCCGCCTGGCTGCAGGTCGCCGCCCTGGCGCTGTTCCTGCCGCTCGTGGCCTGGCAGGCCTGGGGCGCGGGCTGGCGGTTGCTGCATCGAAATGCGCTGGAACACGTCTATATCGGCGCGGTGGCCCTGCTGACCGGGTTGTGGTGGCTGAAGGTCCAGTCGCTGGCCGGGCTGGAGCTGCACTTCCTGGCCATCAGCGCAATGGTGCTGGTGTTCGGCTGGCGACTGGCAATGGTCGGCGGCGCCGCGGCGCTGATCGCCCTGACCGCCGCCGGCAGCCACGACTGGGCAGCACTGGGCGTCAACGGCCTGCTGACCGTGGCGCTGCCGGTGGTCCTGGCCAACCGGCTGCACGCGCTGGTCTACCGCCGCTTTCCGAAGCACTTCTTCGTCTACGTGATCATCTCCGCGCACTTCAGCTCGATGCTGGTGATCGCCGTGACCATGACCGCCGGCGGCGTGCTGCTGTGGGCACTGGACGTGTACCCGTGGAGCCGGATCATCAACGACTACCTGATGTTCCTGCCGATCGCGATGCTTCCGGAAGGCTTCCTCAACGGCGCGATCATGTCGATGCTGGCGGCCTGGAAGCCGGAGTGGGTCCGGTCGTTCGATGACAGGGACTACATCGACGGGAAGTAGGGGTAGCGCCAGGGCGGGAGACTCGAGGGGTTCAGGGTTCCGGTTCTCGTTCGCGGTCGTTTCGGCTTTTCTTCTTCGCCAGCATCCTCTTGCGGATCGCAAGCCGTTGCCGGGTCGTTGGTTGCCTTCGTTCGGCGAGCGATTGCATCGCGAGGGTCTGGGTTCGCCTGCCGCGCCCCGCGACGACGGGGCTGGAGCGGGCGGTCCGGTCTGCCCGTTCGGCGCGGACCCTCGTCGTCGACGAGCCGATGAGTCGGCGATCGATTGATCAGGATCGGGCATGGCTTACGTGATCCTTCCTCGAACCCGTTTGATTGCCCATCGAGGGGCAGGAGCCATGAAATCGATTCGATCGAGTGCGGCGGCGTTGGCCGTCCTGATGTTCACAAGCGCCCAGGCCGGGCCCCTGCACCGCGCCGAGACCGGCATCGGCAGCGCGGTGATCGTGCCGTACTGGACGGTGCATGCCGAGCAGGATTCGCTGTTGACGGTACGCAATGACGCCGAGGAACCCAGCGCGGTGCGGGTGCGCGTGCTCGACGAGGAAGGCGAGGTCCGGCTGGCGCTGGGTCTGTACCTGAACGCGCGCGACCAGTGGATCGCGGCGATCACCCGCGTCGATGGGGTGACGGAGCTGCGCGCCCCGGATGCCTCGTGCGTGCTGCTGGAAAACGGCATGGGCACGTCCGGCACCACGTCGAATCCGCTCAGGATCGATCTGGGCGACGCCCCGGCCGGCTCGGTCGAGATCGTCGAGATGGCTCGGGCGCAGCTCGAAAGCCAGGCGGTGCCGAACGGCCGGTGGCCCGGTTGCGCGACGATCGCCCAGCGGTTCGTCGATGGAATGTGGAGCCAGGACCCGAACGCCGGGCTGGCCGCGCCCGCCGACCGGATCGGCGCGACGATCTCGATTCTGCGCGTGGGCGGCGGCACGATGAGCACGATCGACGGCACCGCCCTCGCCGGCTTCAGCGACGAGGCCCAGCACGCACCGGCCAGCGCCCTGGGCCCGGACCTTTCGAAGGCCGTCGACAGCGAGGCCGGGTTCGGCCAGGTCCGCAGCCGGGTCTGCTTCGAGGATAGCTGCCGGGTCGACACCTGGAGCGAGCCGCTCGAGGCCGTCGCGGCTGCACTGACTGCGGTGGCCGTCCACGCGGAAATTTCGATTCCGCCGGGCGCCAACGGCAGGACCGACATCGTGATCCACCGACCGCTGGAGCGCTACGAGACCCAGCCGGGGTATTTCACCGAAACGCGCGCCGGGCTGCGCGTGGTCGATCGCAACGGCGTTCGGGTGCTTGGCACCAGCGGCCTGGCGCGGATCAACCACGGACAGATCCTGCAGGTGCTGGGCTTCGACCTCGAGGCCGTGATCCTCGATCCGCCGGTCGCCGTGCCGTCGCCGGTCCTCGGCCACCCGGGCCTGCCGGAGTTTCCGATGACCCCGCTGGTCCAGGCCGGAACCGACGGCGGGATCGCCGAGATCCGCTTCGAAAGCGCGATCGTGCCGCCGGTGGAGCTGACGGCATCGGACGGGCATCGCTACATCGGCGAGGCAGTGATCGCCTTCGGTGTCCAGCAGTTCACCAACGGCAACATCGATATCGGCGGTCCGCAGACGGTGCTGTCGAACTACCGCGGCACGATCACGCCCCGGCTCGAACGCCGACTCGGTCCGCCGCTGTTCTGATCCGCCCCGCCACGGGTCGGCGAACCGGCCGCGATGCCCCGGGCGTCGCGGCCGGTCGTCGTGTCGGACCCGCGATCGCGACGCCGACGGATTCGACTGCCGGAGGGCGCTCGCGCGCGAACCGGTCGGGCCACCCTTCGCCCGCAAGCGGCCTCCAACAGGCCTTCGATCGGGCGGTCCGCTGACTTCGCCTGTTGGAGGGAGCTTGCTCGCGAACCGGGCGGGCCGCCCTTCGCCCGCAAGCGGCCTCCAACAGGCCTTCGATCCGGCGCCGGTGCTGATTCGCCTGTTGGAGGGCGCTTGCTCGCGAACCGATCGGGCCGCCCTTCGCCCGCAAGCGGCCTCCAACAGGTGAATCGAGCCGCCTCGCTTTGATCGACTGTTGGAGGGCGCTCGAGCGCGAACCGGTCGGGCCGCCCTTCGCCCGCGAGCGGCCTCCAACAGGTGAATCGAGCCGCCTCGCTTTGATCGACTGTTGGAGGGCGCTTGCGCGCGAACCGGTCGGGCCGCCCTTCGCCCGCGAGCGGCCTCCAACAGGCCTTCGATCGGGCGGTCCGCTGACTTCGCCTGTTGGAGGGCGCTTGCGCGCGAACCGGTCGGGCCATCCTTCGCCCGCGAGCGGCCTCCAACAGGCCTTCGTTCGGGCGTTGCGCTGGCTTCGCCTGTTGGAGGGAGCTTGCTCGCGAACCGATCGGGCCACCCTTCGCCCGCGAGCGGCCTCCAACAGGCCTTCGGTCGGGCGGTCCGCTGGCTTCGCCTGTTGGAGGGAGCTTGCTCGCGAACCGGCCGGACCACCCTTCGCCCGCAAGCGGCCTCCAACAGGTGAATCGCGCCGCCTCGCCCTGATCGACTGTGGGAGGGCGCTTGCGCGCGAACCGGTCGGGCCGCCCTTCGCCCGCAAGCGGCCTCCCCACAGGAAGACGTTCACGGGGATGGCCGCGAGCGTGCTGCGCCGGTAGGGTCTACGGCGCTTGCGCGCGAACGGCGACGGCGACGCCGGGGTGGTCCGTGAACAGGGCTTCGACCCGGAGTTCGTGGATGAACAGGCCCAGCATCGCTTCGAGCGTGACGCCTTCGGGCATCGACTCGCGACGGAAGGTGAACGGATGGACGACCAGTCCGCGTTCGCGGGCGGCCTGCAGGTGCACCGACGGGACGACGCCGTCGTCGGTTCGCTCGAGGAGCCGCGCCAGCGGCGGACCGACGCCGTCGGCGTAGGCCGCGACGGCATCGAGGCCGTCGGCGGCCCACATCGCGTCCCAGTCGACGTCCTCGTAGCCGGCCCATTCGCGCTCGGCCAGAAGCTGGATCAGCGTGAAGCGGTCGCCGTGGGCGTCACGGAGGTCGCGCAGCGTTTCGGGCTCGAAGCACTGGATCCAGACCGGCAGGTCGTCGGACGGCAGGGCGTGCCGGTCGAGGACGGCGACGACCGCCGCGGCGATGTCCTGCCCGTGGTCGCGGTGGAAGGACGGAAACTTCAGCTCCGGGTACAGCCCGACCCGCCGGCCGGTCGAGCGGTTCAGCGATCGGGTGGTCTCGACCAGGGCCTCGAGCGTGACGATCCCGAAGCGGCCCTGCCCGACCGGCCAGCGATCCGGATAGCGCGCCTGGCCGGTCTCCGGTTCGACCCGCTCGCCGAAGTTCAGCCGCTCGAGCTCGGCCAGCGTGAAGTCGATCGCGTAGTGAAGCCCGTCGTCGCGCGCGCGACCCGGGAAGACCTGCGCCACGTCGCTGGTCGCATCGAGCGTCCGGTCGTGCAGCGCGACCGGCACGCCGTCGCGGGTCAGCACCAGGTCCGGCTCCAGAAAATCCGCGCCCTGCCCGTAGGCCAGCAGGTAGGCCGCCATCGTGTGCTCCGGCAGATGGGCCGACGCGCCGCGATGGGCGATGATGCGGGTGTCGGCCAGCGCCGTGGCGCTCACCGTGGCGGCCATGAACAGAACCATCCAGCGCATGCGGAAACTCCGGGAGGCATGGCGATAGCGTAGGCGATGAACGTGTCGGTATTCTTGCAGGGAAAGTGCGGCGAGGGAACGAACCGCCGATCGGTCGCCGGCGATGGGTTCGACTGTCCGAGGGCGCTTGCGCGCGAACCGGTCGGGCCACCCTTCGCCCGCGAGCGGCCTCCAACAGGCCTTCGATCGGGCGTTGCGCTGGCTTCGCCTTTTGGAGGGCGCTTGCGCGCGAACCGGTCGGGCCGGCCTTCGCCCGCGAGCGGCCTCCAACAGACCTTCGTTCGGGCGTTGCGCTGGCTTCGCCTGTTGGAGGGCGCTTGCTCGCGAACCGGCCGGACCACCCTTCGCCCGCAAGCGGCCTCCAACAGGCCTTCGTTCGGGCGTTGCGCTGGCTTCGCCTTTTGGAGGGCGCTTGCGCGCGAACCGGTCGGGCCGGCCTTCGCCCGCGAGCGGCCTCCAACAGGCCTTCGGTCGGGCGTTGCGCTGATTTTTCTGTTGGAGGGAGCTTGCTCGCGAACCGGACGGGGCGCCCTTCGCCCGCAAGCGGCCTCCAACAGGCCTTCGATCGGGCGTTGCGCTGATTTTTCTGTTGGAGGGAGCTTGCTCGCGAACCGGTCGGGCCGGCCTTCGCCCGCGAGCGGCCTCCAACAGGCCTTCGTTCGTGCGGTCCGCTGGCTTCGCCTGTTGGAGGGCGCTCGCGCGCGAACCGGTCGGGCCATCCTTCGCCCGCGAGCGGCCTCCAACAGACCTTCGATCCGGCGCCGGCGCTGATTTTCCTGTTGGAGGGCGCTTGCGCGCGAACCGGTCGGGCCGCCCTTCGCCCGCGAGCGGCCTCCAACGGGCCTTCGATCGGGCGTTGCGCTGATTTTCCTGTTGGAGGGCGCTTGCGCGCGAACGGCCGGGCCACCGTTCGCCGGTAATCGGCCTCCCCCAGGCCTTCGTTCGAGATCGGTGATGGTTCCGGCTGCGGGAGGGCGGATTCCGCGCGAAACGGTCGCTACTGGTAGATGGTCAGCACATAGTCGCCGGTGGCGTCGGACAGGGCGGTGACGTAGATCGTGTGGGCGCCGGTTTCGAACAGGCGGACGATGAGTTCGCTGTTGGTGCCGTCGGTGCCGTCGTCGTTGCGGCCCAGGTTGGTGCCGTCGGGGTTGGCGATGTAGACGACGGTATCGAAATCGTCCGACTCCAGCGCGATCGACACGGTGTCGCCGGCCTGGCCTTCGATTTCGTAGGCGTCGTAGAGCTGGCCGTCGTAGGCCCGCGGGTCGTCGGGGGTAAGCGCACCCTCGTGCCGGACGACGTTCTCGGTGCTCAGCGGCTCGACCGCCAGCGTGTAGCGGCCGTCGGCGCTGCCCAGGCTGCCGGCCGTGATGGTGACGGTGCCGGCCTCGCGGAAGCTGTACTGCAGCCGGCTGTTGTAGCCCTCGTCGCCGCCGTCGTCGTCGGTGTACTCGTTGCCCGCCGAATCGGTGAGGGTGAGGAAGGCATCGAAGTCGTAGGACTTCAGGTCGATGACCACGCGGTCACCGGACTGGCCGACGACCTGGTACCGATCGCCCGTGCCGCCGATCAGGCGACCCTGGACCGTATCGCCGATCGCCATCGTGGCCGCCGGCGGCAGCGCCCGGACGATCAGTCTGTAACCGCCCTCGGCGGCGCTGCCGGACAGCGGACTGACTTCGACGCTGACGGTGCCGCCGGTGGCGAAGGTCCGCACGAAACCGGCATCGAGGCCGTCGTAGTCGTCGTTGTACAGCGACTCGCCGTTGGGCAGCGTGGCGTTCAGGGTGGTGTCGGCGCCCACGCCGATCCCGCGCGCGATGACTTCGATGGTCTGCCCGGCCTCGACGTCGAAACGGTGCTCGTTGGGCGAACCGGCGCCGAAGCGGCCCTCGGCGGTGAGGATCTCGGTCTGGCCCTGCGCCGCGACGGTCCACGACAGCCCCGCAGCGATCACGGAAGCAGCGATGATTCGATTCATGGGAACTCCCGGTTCCGATTGACTCCGCCGATGAGTATACGGCGAAGGGCAGTGCCCGCCGATGTCGATGCGGTGCGCAGCAGGACAATGCCGATTCCGGCGGCGGCAACGGGAAACCGAACCAGCGCCACCCGACGGCGCAGAGCTTCCTGACGCGCCACGCGCCCCCGTGCACGAATGCACTGAAAACCGGAAACCCGGGCACTGAATCCCACCCTCCCCAGCCCCCGCCCCAAAGCCGCTATCCTTTCTGCAACTCCATCGAGGAACCCGCCATGAATCGTCGTGAACTGGTCGAAGCGCTGTTCGAGGAATTCGACAAGAACAAGGACGGGGTGATCTCGCGCGGGGAGTTCGTCGACCTGATCGATTGCCTGCTGGGCCAGCACGGAGTGAAGACCCGGCAGGAGATCTTCGACGAGTTCGACGCCAATCACGACAACGTGATCTCGCGCGACGAGCTGGTCGATCTGATCATCGAGTACGCGATCTGACCGCCACTTCCGATCTGCGCCTCTTTTCCGGAGTCTCGATCCGCCGTTCCTTGCGCTGCTGATCTTGCCGATCACCGGGCGGCTGACGACGGGCGCGGCACAGCCCTGGCGCTGGCCATGCCGGTGTCCTTCCGACGCGCCGGAAGGAATCGGATGACTTCGCCGTGAGCGCAAGCGAACGTCCCGCATCGCGATGGCCCGTCGTCGCCCCGCCAACGAGGGCGGACCGACCCGGATCGCCGGACCGCCGCTTCAGATGTACGGCGCGCCGTAGAAGTTCCAGCGCCACAGGATCCACGCCATTGCCGCCAGCGCCAGCGCGAAGGCGCTGTAGTGCAGCCGGCGGAAGACGCCCCAGTTCGAGCCCCGCCATGCCGGCCACAGACCGAACAGCGCCAGCGCCGCGGCCGCGGCAAGCCCGTAGCCGGCGAACGCGAAGGCCTGGACCGATCCGGGCGGATAGGTCGTGAAGTCGGCCGCATCGAGCGACGACAGCGCAATGAGCGCCACGATGCCGAAGGCAATGTAGAGCAGCACCATGCAGGCCGCCACGAACGCGGCCAGCGCAGCGCGGCGGCCCGCGGCGCTGCGCTCGGGCACCTGCCGGAAGCGGCGCCAGAAGCCCAGCAGCGTGGTCAGGGTCAGCAGAATCGCGGCCCCCGCGATCACGCCCACGGTGGCCGGCGACTCGACGCCGGCCACGCGCTCGTGGCTGTGCACGCCCGAGTGGTCCTGGAGCGCGACGACGGCACCGTCGGCGTCGCGCACGAACCGGATGCGCGCGCCGCGCGCGTTCTCGAACAGGTCCGGCGCGCCCTCGACCGGCGCGTACCGGTAGGCCGTCTCGCCGTCGTGGACCAGCAGTTCGCCGTCGTCGGTTGCCTCGACCGACATCGACACCGACATCGCGAAGGCACGCATCATTGTGGTGAACGAGCGGCGGTTGTTGATGTAGGCGCCGGCGTAGTCGGACAGGCCCTCGGCCGGGCGCAGCGCGCCGCTCACCGGCGCGACGCCGGCCAGCTCGGCGGCCCGCTCGATGAGCCGATCGGTGATGGCCCCGACCGCCGCATAGCCGCCCTGGCCCGAGTTCTGGGAGACGAACACGCCGATGCCCAGATCGGGCGCCAGCATCATGTTCGAGTTGAACATGCCGGTCGAACCGCCGTGGCCGACCACGCGGATGCCGCGCAGGGTCCGGGACTGGAACCCGTGTGACACGCCGGAGGCCGCTTCGGGGCCGTCGAAGGCGCGCTGCCACAGCACGGCGTGGGTTTCCGGCGAAAGCAGCCGCACACCTTCGAGCTCGCCGCGATTCAGGTGGAAGCGCATCCAGCGCGCCATGTCCGCGGCGGTCGAAGCGATCGCGCCGGCCGGCGCGAACGGCCCGATCTGCATCGGCTCGCCGGCCAGGTGACGTCCGTCGCTGTATTCGTGACCGGTCGCCATCTGCTCGGCCAGCGGCGCCTCGAGCCGGGCCGGTGCGACGATGGTGGTGTTGGCCATGCCCAGCGGCGCCAGCAGGTCCTCGGCGAGCAGATCGGCGAACGCCTTGCCCGCGACCTGCTCGACGATGTGCGCCGCCAGCGCGGAGCCCCAGTTCGAATACGAGGTCCGCGCACCCGGCGGATGGACCCGGGCCGGCCGGGTCTCGGCCAGCGCCCGGGCCAGCGATCGGGGGTCGTCGTCGGCGAAGGTGAAGACCTTGATCGAGTCCTCGAACCCGGCGGTATGGGTCATCAGGTGGCGCATCGTGACCGGTGCGTCGAAGGCCGCTTCGATCTCGAAGGCGTCGAGGTAGTCGTTGACGTCGGCGTCCAGGTCCAGCCGACCGGCCTCGACCTGCATCATGGCCGCGGTCCAGATGAAGGTCTTGGAAATCGACCCGATCCGGAACAGCGTGGTCTGCGGATCGACCGGGGCGCCGGATTCGGCGTCGGCGTAGCCGTAGCCGCGCAGCACGCGGACCGCGTCGGGCGCGGTCACGGCCAGCGTGAGCCCCGGCAGGTTCTTGTCGTAGCGGTAGGCGGCGACCAGCCCGTCGGCGAACCCGAGCAAGGGGTCGGCCGGGGCCTGCGCTGTCGGGCCGGGCGAAACGGGCTCGGCGGCGGGCGACGGTTCCCGGGCCGGCGCGGCCGCGACCAGGGCAAGCAACATGGGCAATGCGATCCAGCGAATCAGCAGGGTCATGCGGCAATCTCCGAACAAGGTGGGGTCACCGAATCGGCCGGACGCGGCGCGGTCGGGACCATGATCAGGCCTCGCTCGACACGGCGGCCTCGCGCCGTCGCCTGCAAAGCCGAACGATGAACAGGGGAATCGAGACCGCCGCGGCAGCCCAGGCCGCGTAGCGAACCGGGACGTGCAGCGGCGTGCTGCCGACCTGCAGCTCCGGCGCGAACAGGCGCAGGCCGAAGGTCGCGGTGAGCAGCGCGAAGGTGGTGATCGGGGCCAGGTAGTAGATCTCGCGGCGTTTCAGTCCGACCACGAGCATCGGAACGAGGTGCGCGGCAAACAGCACGAACATCACCGGGTCGTACCAGGCGCTCATCCGGCGTCCAGGTCGCGATCGGCGACGATCACACCGTTGGCGTCGGCGTAGGCGAAGTCGCCGGGCCGGATGACCACCCCGCCGATGGTCAGCGGCACGTTCAGCTGCCCTTCGTCACGGCGAACGCTCTTGATCGGCACGCAGCCCAGCGCGCAGACGCCGAAGTCGATGCCGGCCAGCACCTCGACGTCGCGGCAGGCACCGTGGATGACGACGCCGGCCCAGCCGTTCTCGGCCGCCCTGGCCGCGATCATGTCGCCGATCAGGGCGTGACGCAGCGAGCCGCCGCCATCGACGACCAGCACCTTGCCGTGCCCGGGCTCGGCCAACCGTTGCTTGATCCGCGAGTTGTCCTCGAAGCACTTGACGGTCTCGACTTCGCCGCCGAACGCGCCGCGGCCGCCGAACATGCGCCAGTGCAGGCCGGTGATGACGGAGACGTGGTCGGGATGGGCATCGCAGAGATCGGGCGTGGCGGTGGGCATCGGTACAGTTCTCCTCGCAGGTGGTCGGGGCCGTGCTGCGAGGATACCGGCTCGCTCAGCGGTGGCGCCAGCGATCGCCGTTGCCGAGCAGGTCGCGCGCGGCCGGCCCGTTGAGCCAGCGGCGGGCGTCGGCGTCGTGGTTCAGCGTGGCCTTCCAGTACGCCGTGGTCAGCTCGCGGACGATGTGGTCGCGGTCGCCGGCGTTGCGACCGGGGTCGCGGCGGGGCTCGCGATGATAGGCCGTCAGCGGCGCCAGCGCATCGCGGAACACCAGTTCGTAGGAACCCGGCACGCGCAGCCCCTGCCAGACGGCCTCCGGTGCCGGGGCCCCGCCGCCCGGCCGGCCGCGCGGCTCCGGCGCGACCGGCACCCGCACGCTGCCGCGCCAGCCCCAGATCAGCATCCACGGGGTGCGCACGGCGCTGTAGGCCGACGGCGGCGCGATGGCGCCCGGGCCGACGGGGTCGAGCATCAGCGCGGCCCGGATGCGTCGGTCGGCGAGCACCGGCGGACCGCCGACGGGCCGGCGACCGGTCATGACTTCGGCGGTGTAGGCGCCCCAGAAGGCGCCGGCGACGCCGGTCCGGTCGAGATCGACCGCGCCGGCCAGCGGGTGAGCGGCCTCGCGGTTCCAGCCGGCCAGCGCGTCGAGCACGCCGCGGACGTCGCCGGCCCGATCGTCGATGCGGGCCTCGCGGGCCAGCGCGGGCCGCTCGCGACCGCGCGGCGGGCTCGGCCGTCCCGTCCAATCGACCGAGGCGCCGCCGGGGTGGGCCACGAACACGCCGAGCACCCGGTGCTGCGCCCAGTGACGGCCCAGGTCGGCGTTGGCGTGGCAGCTGGCGCCGAGGTCCTGGCTGAAGACCACGACCGGAAACGGTCCCGGCCCGTCCGGTCGATACACGCAGAGCTCGACGCTGCGGCCGGGCGCGGCCGACGACGCGGTCAGTTCGATGACGCCGGAGGCGGCGTCGGCAACCGGCACGGCCGAGGCGAGCACCAGGGTGACGAAAAGCAGGACCGTGCGGATCATCGGCAGCACTCGCTCATGAATCGGGGGTTCGACTCTTCAAACGTGATCCGGCGGCGTGTCGCGCCACCGCGTCCGGCCCGGCCGCGAGCCTACCTGACCGCCACCACGGCCACCGCGATCATCAGGACCGATGCGCCGAGCAGGCCCAGCACGATGACCCAGGCCATCGGCCGGCCGAAATTCAAGGTGTACCCCACCCCGAAGCGCTTTTCCAGCCACAGCGCCGGATCGTCCGGGTTGAAATAGACCATGCCGAGCTTCCAGGCGGCATCGGGCGAGCGGTCACCCTCGTCGGGGTGGCCGGGCCGGTCGAAGCGTCCGCGCCACCGCATGACCAGCGGCACGGCCAGCAGGCCGAGGATCAGCAGGATCTGGACCGTCGCGCCCGGCCCACCGGTGATCCACCGCTCGCCGTAGAGCACGCCGAGGCTGATCCAGCCGCCGAGCAGGCCGCAGCAGACCATCATCCACAACAGCATCCGGTTGATCGCCCGGACCCGCGAGCGATGCCCCGGCAGCCGGCGGATCAGCAGCGCCATCGGCATGACCAGGTGCATCAGCACCAGGGTACCGAGCATCGACAGCGGTGCGCCGTAGGTCGCAGCAAACCCGATCGGCGCGCCGTCGGGCGCCGGGATCGGACCGCGGGCGGCCAGCCAGGCGATCGCGCCGAGTACCGGCAGGTACGGTAGCAGGTGCAGCCCGAGCGGGCGCGGCACGACATCCACAAGACGGTCCGGCGGCAGGAGCTCGATGGCGCGTCGCGCCTGGTCGGAGCGACGGAAGGCCAGCGCCCGGCCACGGCAGTGCAGAAACGTGCCGAGTGCCCCGAACGTGATGATCAGCACCGCCACGGTGTGGGCGACGGTCATCGCCGGCTCCGGTGCCAGCCCGCCGGTGATCGGCGTGACGATGATCGACACCGCGGCCAGCGCGATCAGGGTCGCTGCGATGACGCCGGCCAGGTAGCGGCGACGGATCGCTTGCCCGAGGTCGGACTCGGCGAAGCCGGCCGGCACGGTGACGGCGAAGAAGGTGCTGCCGCGCGAAAGCCCGGGCATGGCAAGCATCAGGCCGCCGATCGCAAGAGGCACCAGGTAGGCAGAACCGAACATCCATAGCGTCATGACGCGTCTCCTTCGGGGTCGAGAACTCGACGGGTTCGTTGATCCAGCGCGGCGCGCGCGAGTCCGCGGGCCTCGTAGTCGGCCCGCAGGTCGCGCAGCGCGCTTTCGTACTCGTCACCGAGCCGGGCCTGCTCGGCGTTCGACAATCGCGGCCTGCGGCGATCCAGCACCACGCTGCCGGCCCGCCGCTTCAAGGCCAGCCAGCCCTCGGCCTCGAGTTCACGATAGGCCTGGGCGACGGTATTGAAGTGCACGCCCAGGTCGCGGGCCAGCGCCCGCGAGGACGGCAGCAGATCGCCCGGCGCCAGCGCGCCGTCGAGCAGGCAGCGGCGCAGCCCGCGGGTGATCTGGTGCACCACCGGCACGTCCGACTGGAGGTCGATTTCGAGCCGGGGCGCGGCTTTTTGTACATCGCTCATGTACAAACTGTATCGAATCTGCCGCGCCGAGTCAATGTATGGGCTCGCCATACAAAACGCACCGAAACCCGGGCGCGGCAATCACCCCGGGCGGCGAAACATGGCATCCTGCACGGGACTTCGGCCCCGTTGGCTGCCAGAAGGCCCGTTCGCATGCCTCGACGTTCATCGCGAAGCCTGACCGACCGGCTGTCGCACTCCTCGCCGGTGATCCTGGTGCTGATTGCGCTGGCGGGGCTGGCGGTGACCGCCTGGGCCACGTCCGGGGTGCTCGAAAGCGAGCACCAGCGCAAGCTCGGCGAGCTGTCCGAGCGCATCGAGCAGGTCTCGGGCACGGTCCGCGGCCACTACGCCAAGTACGAGACGCTGCTGCACGCCGGCCGCGCGCTGTTCGCCGGCTCCGACTTCGTCTCCGAAACCGACTGGGCGCTGTTCACCGGCGACGTGATGGCCGGCCAGAAGATGCCGGGCCTGGTCGGCCTGAGCTGGGTGGCGTTCATCGACGACCCGGTCGGAATGCAACGGCTGTCGAACGAGAAACTCCGCGCCGGCCGCCCTCCGCTGGTGATCCGGCCGCCCGGCGATCGACCGTTCTACTGCCTGATCGTCTACAACGAGCCGAGCGCCGAGAACGCGACGTCGATCGGCCGCGACGTCTGCACGGTGGACGCGCTGCAGGATCCGCTTCGGCTGACCCGCGAGCAGCCCTCGGTGTTCCTGTCCGAGCCGCTGAGACTGGTCCGACCGGACGGCGGGTTCGACCCCGGAGTGGTGATGCTGATCCGGGTCGAGGGCGATTCGAACCGTCACACCGGCTGGATCGGCGCCTCGCTGAGGCTTTCCGAACTGTTCGGCAGCCCCGATCCGACCCGGGACGGCGGCGGCTTCGAAGTGCTCGACATCACCGGCGGCGAACGCTTCGCCGAATCGGTCTACGGCGAGTTGCCGGACGACGACTCGCTGCTCGGTCGCGTGCTGCAGGTCGAGCGAACGCTCGAGGCCGGCGGACGGACCTTCCGGATGACCCTGGCCGAGACCGGTCGGGCGACCTGGGCGGCCGGCATGGTGCTGCTGGCCGGCCTGGTGTCCACCGCGCTGCTGGTCGCCTACCTGCTGACCCTGTTCCGGACCCGCGAGCAGGCGCGCGCTCTGGCGGCGCGAACCAGCGGCCAACTGGAGGAGAACGAACGCCTGCTGGCCTCGATTACCGACAACATCTTCGAGGGCATCTATCGCGGCCAGCCCGACGCGGGCCTGGTCTACGCCAACGAATCGCTGGCCCGGATGTTCGGCTACGACGGGCCGGAGGCCATGCTCGAAAACGCCGGGCCGATCCTCTACGCGCGGCCGGAACAGCGCGATGAACTGCTCGAACGGCTGCAGCGCGACGGCTTCTACCGCGACGTCGAAGTCGAGTTCATCCGTGCCGACGGCAGTCGTTTCGTGGGCGTCAACAATGCCGTCGCCCATTTCGACGGCGACTGGAACGTGGAGTACTTCGACGGCGCGATCTACGACATCACCGAACGCAAGGAGGCCGAGGCGCAGGTCCACCGACTGGCCCACTACGACATCCTGACCGGACTGCCGAACCGCGCCATGCTCGATCGACGACTGCGCCAGGCGATCCACCATGCAGAGTCGGTCGGCCAGTCGATGGCGCTGCTGTTCATGGACCTCGATCACTTCAAGACCATCAACGACTCGCTCGGCCACAGTCTCGGCGACGAGCTGCTGGTCCAGGTGGCCAAGCGCCTCGGCAGCGGCCTGCGCAGCGAGGATTCGGTCAGCCGGCTGGGCGGCGACGAATTCCTGATCCTGCTGGCCGACGTCGATGCCGAGGGCGCCGCGCGCGGTGCCACGCGCATCCTGGACCTGTTCACCGATCCGTTCGTGCTGGAAGGCCACGAGCTGCGCGTCAGCCCGAGCATCGGCATCTCGATGTTCCCCGACGACGCGGTCGATGCCGAAGTGCTGATCCGCAACGCCGACGCGGCAATGTACGCGGCCAAGGAACGCGGCCGCGCCAACTACCAGTTCTTCGTGCCGGAAATGAACGCCCGGGCGCGCGAGCGGCTGACGCTGGAAAGCGATCTTCGCCAGGCGCTGCGTACCGGCCGGCTGTCGCTCCACTACCAGCCGGTGGTGCGGATCGCCGATCGCGAAGTCATCGGCGCCGAGGCGCTGCTGCGCTGGTCGCACCCGGAACTCGGCGACATCCCGCCGGCGCGCTTCATCCCGATCGCCGAACAGAGCGGCCTGATCGTCGAGATCGGCGACTGGGTGATCGGCGAGGCCTGCCGGCAGCTGGCCGAATGGATGCGCGCCGGCCTGCCGCCGCTGCCGGTGGCGGTCAACGTTTCGGCGCTGCAGTTCTGGCGCGGCGGCCTGGTCGACCAGGTCCGCAACGCGCTCGACGCCCACTCGCTGGATGCCGAACTGCTGGAGCTGGAGTTGACCGAAAGCGTGATCATGCGCGATGCCGAAATCGCCAGCCGGGTCATCTCGCTGCTCAACGGGCTGGGCGTGCGACTGTCGATCGACGACTTCGGGACCGGCTATTCCAGCCTGTCGTACCTGAAGAAGTTCTCGATCAGCAAGCTCAAGATCGACCAGTCCTTCGTACAGGACCTCGGCCACGACCCCGACGACGCGGCGATCGTCTCGGCGATCATCAGCATGGCCGAGGACCTGGGGCTGGAGGTGGTCGCCGAAGGCGTGGAAACCGACGACCAGCGGCGCCTGCTGCAGGCCCGCGGATGCGCGCTCGCGCAGGGCTTTCTGTTCGACCGGCCGATGACCGCCGAAGCGTTCCTGGAACGGTTCCGGGAGTCACGCCGCATCGAGCCGCCGTCGAGCGACGACAGCGACCGGGACTGAGCGCCCGGGCCGTCCGGCTCGCTCCCGCGGTTCGCGGGTCGCCGGCGGCCGCTCAGAGTTCCAGTTCGCCGCGCAGGAACGGCACCGCATGCCCGCCGACCCGGACGCTGAGACAGCGGCCGGCGTTGACCGACAGGCGAACGTAGATCCGACTCGGCCGGCCCATGGTTCGGCCCTGCTCGACCGTCCACTCGTGCTGGCCGTCGGGCAAGGCCCCGGCGGCCAGACGATGGGCCGGAAGCCCGGCCGCGGCCGAGCCGGTGGCCGGATCTTCGTGGACGCCGATGTGGGGGGCGAACATCCGGGCCTCGAAGGTCGACGGTCCCGGCCGATCCTCGGCGTACAGATAGATGCCGCAGGCGCCGTCCAGACCCAGTGCGTCGAAGGCCGCGAAGTCGACGCGGGCCTCGGCCAGCGTCGCGCCATCGGTGCGCGCGTAGATGAAATCGATCCCGGCACCGGCACGGACCGGCGCGAAGTCGCTGCGGTCGATCCGGCCGGCCGGCAGCGACAGCGCCCGCTCGAGGGCCTCGGCGCCGGGCGCTCGGCCGGTGAGGGCCGGCGGGTTGGGGTTCTCGAACTCGGCATAGTCGATGTCGCCGCCGGTCAGCCGGACCGGAAAACGGCCGGCGCCGAGCTCCAGCAGCAGCGCGCCGCGCCGGCCTTCGCCGCGGGCCAGCGCGCAGGCCGCGCCAACGGTCGGATGGCCGGCGAAGGGCAACTCGCCGGTCGGCGTGAAGATGCGCACGCGGGCATCGGCGCCCTCGTCGCCGGGCCGGCACAGGAAGACGGTCTCCGAATAGCCGAACTCCGCGGCGATGGCCTGCATGGTCGCGGTCGGCAGCGCGTCGGCCTCGAACACCACCGCCAGCGGATTGCCGGCGAAGCGGCGGTCGGTGAACACGTCCCAGGTCTCGAAGGTGCAGCGTGTGGTCATGCTGGCTTCCACGGGGCCGGTACCCCCTCGGCGATGAACCTGACCTTGATGGTAGCCCGGCCGGGCGCCGGATGTCCGGCTCGATGCTTCGTGCCGGTCGGCGGTCATTGACCGGAGCGACGGCCCGTGATCATGCCGCGGACGAAATTCTCCCGGTGCAGCAGCGACGACACCAGCACCCCGGCGACGTGCAGGGCGATCAGCAGCAGCAGGAGGTCGGCGCCGAATTCGTGGATGTCCTCGACGGCCTCCTCCAGCGCGCCCTCTTCGTCGTCGTGGCCCTCGTGCTCGTCGTCTTCGCGCTCGTTCGTTCCTGCCGACCCGCGCGCGCCGGCTACCGAATCGGCCACCGCGTCGCTCGGGGTCTCGGCCGCCAGCCAGGCGGCCAGCGGTCCCTTGCCCTCGTCCAGCGCGTACAGCGTCATGCCGCTGCCGACCTGCACACTCAGCGCCACCAGCAGCAGCACGACCATCCAGCCGCCGGCCGGATTGTGGCCGCGGTGCGCTTCGGGCTCGCCGCGCACCAGGCTCTCCAGGTACCGGACGACGGCTGCGGGGCCGCGGACGAACTGGCTGAACCGGGCATTGTGCGGGCCGAACAGTCCCCAGGCGAAGCGCACCAGCAGGATCACGGCGATGGTGTAGCCGGCCAGCACGTGGACCTGCTGGTACTCGTCACCGGCGATCCAGGCCGTGACGAAGGCCGCGGCCAGCAGCCAGTGGCCGATCCGGACCATCGGGTCCCAGGTCCCGGAGCGGGACGGTTCCGAACGGCGTTCGGGGGTCGTTGGGGTCATACGACAGCTCCTTCGGATGAGTGACCCCAGACTGCGCGCCCGGCGATATGCTTGGAATCCGGCACATGACGCAGCTCCGACTGCCGCAGATCGATGAGCTCCGACCCGGCAAATGACGCATCGCCCGCGACCCCGCCGACCGGCCTGCTGCTGGCCGCGCTGGCCGCGATCGCGGTCCTGATCGGCTGGGACCTGAGCACCGATTACGGCGAAGGAGCCGGCGCACTGCACCTGGTGCTCGAGCTGAGCGTGCTGTTGCTGGCCACCGGACTGTTCACGCTGATCCTCGTCCAGCGCCTGCGTGCGGGCCGGCGAATGGACCAGCTGGAGCGCTCGCTGAGCGTCCGGACCGAGCAGGCCGACGCCTGGCGCGCGCGCTACCAGCAGACGCTGGCCGGACTCGGCGAAGCCATCCACGCGCAGTTCCGGGCCTGGCGCTTGAGTGAGGCGGAAGCGCAGATCGGCCTGCTGCTGCTCAAGGGCCTGAGCCTGAAGGAGATCGCGGCCGTGCGCGGCACCGGCGAACGGACGGTGCGCGAGCAGGCCCGCGCGATCTACCGCAAGGCCGGGCTGGCCGGCCGTTCGGAGCTCTCGGCATTCTTTCTCGAAGACCTGCTGCTGCCGGCGCCGACCGACGACGTCGACGAAGGTGTCGACGCCGTGACCGGCGATCGACAGGACGGGCCCTAGGTCCAGGGCCATGATCCCGATCCGACCCCCGCTGCCGCTGCTGTTGCTGGCGCTCGCCTTGCTGCCGACCGGTGCGGCCGGAGCAGCGGCGTCCGGTCCCGTCCAGCGCGACCACGTCGTGGTCGAGCTGGTCAGTGCGGTCGAGCACGTGCAGCCGGGCACGCCGTTCCGGGTCGGGGTGACCTTCGAGCACGAACCGGAGTGGCACACCTACTGGCAGAACCCCGGCGATTCGGGGCTGGAAACGAAGTTCGCCTGGACCCTGCCCGCGGGCCTGGCGGCCGGCCCGATCGAGTGGCCGTGGCCGGAGCGTCACCGCATCGAGCACCTGGTCAACTACGGCTACTCCGACCAGCACCTGCTGCCGGTGACGATCACCCCGGCGGCCGACCTGACCGCCGACTCGGTCACGCTGGCGGTGAAGGCCGACTGGCTGATCTGCCGGATCGAGTGCATCCCGGGCTCGGCCGAACTGACCCTGAGCCTGCCGGTGCGCGATGCCGCGCCGACCCCGTCGCGGTTCGCCGCACGCTTCGACGCGACCGCCGCGCGCACGCCCGAGGCCGTCGACTGGCCGGCTGCCTTCACCACCGAAGGCGGGCAGTTCGGTCTGCAGGTGCAGGACGTGACCGGCCTGGACGCGAGCCGGCTCGAAGTATTCCCGGCCCACCCGACGCTGGTCGAGCACGCCGTCGATCCGTTCGTGGCGCTGGACGCTGGAACGCTTCAGGTCGTCCAGCCGCTGTCGCCGTTCTTCAGCCGCACACCGGACACGCTGCGGGTGGTCCTCGTCGATCGCGAGGCCGGGCGCGGCGTGGAGGTCGCTGCCCGGCCGGGCGCGCTGGAATCGCTCGGCCCGGCCGCCACCGCGGCGTCCGGCGAGCGTGAACCGCTGGCGCTGATCACCGTGCTGCTGCTGGCGCTCGCCGGCGGCGTGCTGCTGAACCTGATGCCGTGCGTATTCCCGGTGCTGTCGCTGAAGGCGATGAGCCTGGTCGGCAGCGGCGAGCGCGCCGGCCGGCACGGCGGGGCCTACACCGCCGGCGTGCTGGTGACCTTCGCGCTGCTGGCCGGTGCGCTGCTGGCGCTGCGCGCCGGCGGCGAGGCGATCGGCTGGGGCTTCCAGCTGCAGTCACCGGGCTTCGTCGCCGGACTGGTCTACCTGTTCTTCGCCATGGCCCTGTCGCTGTCGGGCGTGTTCGATCTGGGCACGCGCTGGATGGGCCTGGGCCAGGAACTGTCGGGCCCGGACGGCCTGCGCGGTTCGTTCTTCACCGGCGCGCTGGCCACGCTGGTGGCCAGTCCGTGCACCGCGCCGGCGATGGGCACGGCGCTGGGTGTGGCCGCCGCGCTGCCGGCGGCCCAGGCGATGGCCGTGTTCCTGGCGCTGGGCTTCGGCCTGGCGCTGCCGATGCTGGTGCTGTCGCTGGTCCCGGCGCTGGCCCGCCGGCTGCCCAGGCCCGGGCCATGGATGGTCACGTTCCGCCAGGTCATGGCGTTTCCGCTGTACCTGACGGTGGTCTGGCTGCTGTGGGTCCTGGGCAACCAGGTCGGCAGCACCGGCATGAGCTGGCTGCTGGCCGGACTGGTCGCGCTGGCCTTCGCACTGTGGCTGGCCGGGCGCACGGCCGGCCGCGCTGCTGCTGCGCCCGGCCAGGCCCTGGCCCACGTGCTCATCGGCCTGGCAATGCTCGGCGCGCTGGCCGCCTGGCTGAACGCGATCGATTTCGAAGCCCCGGGCCGGGCCGCCACCGCCGGGGCCGAGCCGTGGAGCGCCGAGCGGCTGGCCGAGCTGAACGCCGACCCGGCCCGCGGCGTGCTGGTCAACATGACCGCCGACTGGTGCGTGACCTGCAAGGTCAACGAGGCCGTCGCGCTGTCGACCGACACCGTCCAGGACGCGCTCGATGCCTACGGATTCGAGTACCTGGTCGGCGACTGGACCCGCCGCGACCCGGCGATCACGGGCTACCTGGAGACCTTCGGCCGCAACGGCGTACCGCTGTACGTGGTCTATCCGCCGGGCCCGGACCCGCGGCCGGTGGTCCTGCCGCAGCTGCTGACGCCGGGCGCCGTGGCCGCCGCGCTGCGAGAAGCGGCCGGCGAGTGAATGCAATCGACATCGGGATTTCGTACTCTGCCCTGCCCGATCCCTTCGAAGAGGACCCGACCATGCCGAACCGACCGACCCTGTTGCTGACCACCCTGCTGCTGTCGATCGCACTCAGCGCGCCGCTGGCCGCCGCGCCGGTGATCGGCGAGCCTGCGCCCGAATTCGAACTGACCGACACCGCCGGCACCACCCACCGGCTGTCGGATTTCCGCGGCAGGACGGTGATCCTGGAATGGACCAACCACGAGTGCCCGTTCGTCCAGAAGCACTACGACTCCGACAACATGCAGGACCAGCAGCGCACCGCCGCCGGCGAACACGACGCGGTCTGGCTGACGATCATCTCCTCGAAGCCCGGCGCCCAGGGCCACGTCGGCCCCGAGCAGGCCGACGCGCTGACCGCCTCGCGCAGCGCCGCGCCGACCGCGGTGCTGATCGACGAGTCCGGCGACGTCGGCCGCGCCTATGCCGCGCAGGTCACTCCGCACATGTACATCATCGACGGCGAAGGCACGCTGGTCTACATGGGCGGGATCGACTCCAACCCCAGCGCCGACCCGGCCGACATCCCGACATCGACCCAGTACGTGCTGGCCGCGCTCGATGACCTGGCCGCGGGACGGGCCGTGGCCGAGCCGGTCACGCGGCCGTACGGCTGCACGATCAAGTACTGACCCGGGCGGCGTTCCGAACCCGGCACAGCCCCGACGGAACTTGCACCGTCGGGGGTGTGAAGTCATCATCCCGGCATGTCCCAGCCCCGCCCGAGACCGCCCGAACACGTCCACCTGCTGCGCGCCCTGGCCAGCCTGGCGCTGGACTATTTCCGCTGGACCCAGCTGGTGCCGATGCTGCTGGCCTGGACCTTCCTGCTGTTCATGGTCGCGGCCCTGCTGCTGACCAACTTCCAGGACGCCTCGTTCTCGCTGCTCGAGCGCGGCATCGGTATCTACGAACGCGTCATCGGACCGATCGACGGGGTCGCCGGTCCGCCGGCGGAGGCCGCCGGGCCGGACGCCGGCGAACCCGCGTACGGCGAGGCGCTGCGCTTCAGCGACGAGGACATCGTGCCGGTGGTGCTGCGCGCCTGGGCGCTGCTGGCGCTGGTCGGCTGGCTGTTCGGGGTGCTGCGCACGATGCTGTTCGGCCCGCGTGAGCCCACCGGGCTGGCCGGCAAGCTCCGGATCGCGTTCTACGCCGCGGCCGGCTGCTCGGGCCTGATGTGGATCGCCTACGGACTCGGCAGCGAAACCTTCCACGGCAGCGGCTTCGGCTGGGCGATGCTGTTCGTCGGCGGCCCGCTGCTGGTCTGGGGCATCAGCGCCTGGAGCCTGCTGATCGGCCAGCTGGTCTGTCGCCTGCAGCGGCGACTGCATGCCTGAGGTGGCGCTGCGCTCGGACCTGCTCGAGCGTATCGGCCGCGACGACGGCTTCGGATCATCGGATCGGGCGCGGGCCGCAGGGGTTCTGGCTCCGATGAGCCGAAACGGCCTCGGCCGCGCACCGGGTTCCCGGCAGCCGCGAGGCTTGCCTTCGCCACGCTGGACCGGGCCGGTGAGGGCCTGGGCGAGCAGCTGCACCGGTTCCTCGCGCTGCAGCGGATCGAACTGCCGATCCCGGTACCCTGGCGCGGCCGAGCGGCCGCCACCGGCGATCAGGCCGAGCCGGCGCGCCCGGCCCGCCGCCGCTCCAGCCAGTCCCAGAACCAGCCCTGCAGGATTTCCTTGCCGGTCAGCACGTAGGCCAGCGCCTGGTCGTTTTCCAGCAGTGCGCTGACCCGGCGCGCTGCACCGGGCCGGCCGGCCAGCAGCAGCCGATCGCCCGACTGCAGCGGCGTGTCCTCGTCCGGCCAGAGCAACGGCTCGTCGTCGCGAGCGATCATCAGCACCGACAGCGGCAAGCGCCGGTCCCGGTTGCCGGCATCGCGCAGCAGCGCACCGACCGACACCTCACCGCCTGCCTCCAGGACGCGCGCCACGGCCGGCGCGCGGCGGGCGCTGATCCGGCCCGAGGAGATTTCCGGCGGCGATTCGACCCCGTGCGACCGCAGCGCCTCGAGCACCTTGCCGGCGAAGGCATCGTCGGCCTCGAGTACATGATCGAGGAAGTCACCCATCAGCGACGAGCGGACCCGACCGAGAATGGCGCCGGCGACCACGGTGCTGGGTTGGCCGAGGACGTCCGGCTCGGCCGCCCGGAACAGCGCATGGGTGGACAGGCCGTTTTCCAGCGCGCCGACGAACAGGTCCTCGTTCAGCGCCCGGGCGGTGATCAGGATCGACAGGTTGTCGGCGTCGTCGGTGGACGTCGCCAGCACGCCGACCGCCTCCTCGATGCCGGCGGCCTGCAGGTCCTCGGCGTCGGTGCCGATCGCGTCGATGAAGCCCGGCGGCGGATCGTCGGCGTCGGGCGCGATCACCGCGACCTCCATCCCGAGATCCTTCAGCGCCGCGTGGAGCGCCCGGCCCGGCCGACCGTAGCCGCACAGGACCCAGCGGCCGCGCGGCGGTTGCCGGGTTTCCGGGATCCGCGCCGACGGACCCGAGGCCAGCCACTGGTAGAGCCGGAACGCGTTCGGCCGTTCGATCGCCAGGGTCATGCGGCGCACGAACTCGGCGACCGGGTTGATGACGTGATCGGTCTCGAACGAGCGCATGTTGTCGGCCACCGCGCGCGAATCGGCCCGGGCATGGACCGCTGCCTTGTGGTTGAGCAGTTTCGACGAGATGGCGACCTTGAGGTTGGCCCGATCGTCGCCGGTGACCGCCAGCACGCCCAGGCACCAGCGGCTGCGCAGGCCGGCATCGACCAGGTGATCGGGCAGTCGGGCGTCGGACTGGAAGCTGATCACCTCGGCGCCGAATTCCTCGACCGACAGGCCGTCGATCTTGTCGCCGTTGTGCTCGATGACGACCACCGGGTGGCCCTGGTCGGTCAGCGCACGGGTCAGCATCCGCCCGGTGTCGCCGTAGCCGCAGACCATGTAGAACGGCTCGGCGAGGTGGCGCACGGCGCGCCGGCGACGGCTGTGCTTGAGCGCGCGGATGTAGGCCGGGTCCTGGACCAGCGAGATGATCGAACCGATCGAGAACAGCCAGGCGATCACGGTCACGTAGATGCTGACCATGGTCCACATGCGCTGGGCCGGCGTGAAGTCGTAGGGCACCTCGCCGAAGCCGATCGTGGTGCCGGTGTAGCTGACCACGTAGAAGGCTTCGAAGAAACTCATCCGCCAGGGATTGCCCTGATCGTCGACGCCCGGCATCAGGGTGAAGCCGACGGTCGCGAACGCGTAGGCCGAGATCAACACGATCAGCGGTATACGCATCCGCCGCAGCAGCAGGAAGAGGAACGAGTCGCTCCTGCCCGAGGAGGTTTCGATCATCGAGTCGCCGCCATCAGCGCGCGAGGCCGGCGGTCTCCAGCGTCAGCAGCACGACCGACAGCAGGTTGGCCAGCAGTGCGCCGCCGGACAGCGACACGATCGAGGCCATGACCGCCGGGGTCAGTCCGGCCTCGGTCATGTTCACCGCCACGGCCCAGACGATGGCCGCGACGATCAGCTGAAGCGTGGCCACCAGGCTGGAGGCCAGCAGCACCGCACCCATGTGCGAACGTTCGCCGAACTTGAGCATCGTCGCGATCAGGCCGACGATCAGCGCAGCGAACAACTCGTAGACATTGTGGTGGTCGGGGTTATCGATATCGCCGAGGAAGAACCCGAAGTTCAGCGTCAGTGCGAGCAGGACGAAGAACCCGAAGACGACCTTGCTCATGTTCATGCGGTGCGCTCCCGTTCGAAAGGTCTGGTCCCATTATGCATGGCGGCTGCGGCAGAGCGGATCAGTCCGGTACCGGACCGGTTCGTTCCGATGTCTCCTGCGCCGAGTCGACGGCGTCGGCGCCTGCGCCGTTCCATCGTTCGATGAGATTTGCGATCAACAGGCCACCGAATACCACCGCCAGCACGAAGCCGATGACGCGGACGGTTTCGGCCAGCAGCTCGTTTCGCTCGACCATCAGGGGCACACCCGGTGCGGGACCACGGAACGGAAGCCTACCAGAAGCCGGCCGAGCGGCCCGACCGGCTCGCCAGCCGGGTCGATTCATGAATCGGGCTGGAACGGGATCACGCGGGCATCGCCGGGACGCAGCTCGAGGTCGCGGACCGTGCGATCCTGCGCGGCGCGGATGCGCACGCTGTAGCGTCCGGCCGGCACCTCGACCGGGTCCTCGCCGACGAAGCCCGAGGCGACCACGTCGCCGGACTCGTCGATCACCTCGAACGGAATCCTCAGGGATTGTTCCAGCGCCCCGCCCAGCGCCTCGGCCTCATCGGCGTCGAGGTACTCGCCGCCGCCGAGTTCGGCCCAGGCCCGGAACTCGTCCTTCAGTGCCTCCTCGTCGATCGCGAAGCCGACGATGTTGACCCGCACGTCCACGCCCTGCTCGGCCAGCGCCTCGATCGCAGCGGCCGGATCGCCGTCGCAGGTCTCCTCGCCGTCGGTCAGCAGGATGACCAGCCGGCGGCCCTGCGCGTCGGCCAGGTCGGAGGCCACGGCGGCCAGCGAATCGGCGATCGGCGTGCGGGCCAGGTTGATCGCCTGGATGCCGTCGACCTGCTGCAGGAACGCGGCCTTGTCCAGCGGCGCCAGCGGCACTTCGAGGTCGGTCCGGCAGCTGCCGGCTTCCCTGTGGCCGTAGACGCGAAGCGCCAGCGGGATGCCGTCGGGCAAGCTGTTCTCGACGGTGTCGCGAATGGCCTGCTTGGCGATCTCGATCCGCCGCTCGCCGCCCATGCGCTTGAGCATGCTGCCGGAGGCGTCGAGGATGATCTCGACCGCGCCGCGTGCCTCGGGCGTGATCCCGGCCTCGCCGGCCTCGACCATGATCGTGGCCGGCGACGGATCCTCGACGGTCTCGAAGGCGACCTCGACCTCGAAGTCCACCGGCCGCTTCAGCCAGGCCACCGCCCGGTCGAAACCGCGGGCCAGGTCGCCGAGTCCGGTGACGTACTGGAAGTGGCCGCCGCGCACGCGCGCCCAGTCCTGCATCAGGTCGATCTCGGCATACGGGTTTCCGGCGAAGGCACCCTCCGAGGAGACTTTCATCGCGAACACCTGCGGACGCCCCTCGCGCAATGCCGGCCAGAGTCCGGCATCGGTCGGCGTCGCCGCATCGGTCACCAGCAACACGGCCTTCTTGCCGGGCCGCTCGATCATTTCCCGCGCCGCGGCCGCCAGCGTGCGCTCGGCGTCGCTGGAGCTGGTTTCCTGCGGGTAGGCGGCCAGCATGCGCATCAGGGGGTACGGCTCGCCCTGCCACTGCTCGAGCAGCGGACGACCGAAACCGAACGGCAATAGATTGACTTCGTCGCGGCCGGGCTGCACGGTCTCGGCATAGGTCATCAGCGCGTTGGCGATGGTCGGCAACCAGGCCGCGACGCTGCCCGAGGTATCCCAGCTGAAGATCACCGAGCGCGGCGGCTCGACGACTTCGATCCAGTAGGTTCGGCCCGGCTCGACCCATGCTTCCCAGGTCGCGTTCGTGCCGTCGGCTGCCAGCGGCCGAAGATCGACGCGCTCGCCGCCGTCGTCGAACAGACGCGGCGCGCCCTCCAGGGTCGGCCGGCCACGCAAGGTCAGCTCGAGCCGGTTGTCGGTGCCGGTCGGGGTGAAGCGGAACCACGAACTGTAGGCCTCGAGCAGCGCGCGGCCGGGTGCCGTGTCACCCGGGGTCAACGCCAGGGCACGTTCGCGGCTTCGATGGGTCGGCGTCTGTTCGAGCGATGGCGGTGCCGGCGGGAACGTCGATTCGTAGGGACCGGTATCCGCGAGTTGCCCCCACTCGGCCAGGATGCTGGGTCCCGCGGCCTCGTGGACCGCGATGCGGTCGGGCACGTTCAACGAGCGCGCGCCCTCCGGCGCGCCGAACTCGAAGCGCACGTAGCGCGCCCAGACCGGTGCGTCGAATTCGAGCGTCGTCGGATTCGCGCCGAGCGAAGCCTCGGTGACCGGGACCCACGGACCGAGCGGACTCTCGACGGCGACCGCGATCCGGACCGAGTCCGGCAGCGTGCCGCCCCGCCGATCGGCCGGCATCGGTTCGAGGGTCACACCGTCGATGCGCGCAGCACGCGCTTCGTGGAAGCCGAGCACCAGGCGGGCCTGCGTTTCGCCGCGCAGCGTGAGGCGGGGCGATTGGTCGTCGGCCACCAGCATGGACGCCTCGAAGGCCGAGCCGCGAATCCAGGGTTCGGACCAGACCAGGTGGCCGCCGAGCGCGGGGTCGGCCAGATTCAAACGCTCGAACGGGGGCCGCCATCCTTCGGCGGCCATGACCTTGAATTCGCCGAGCTTCAGGCCCCGACCACTCGAAACCTCGGCCAACGCCGCATCGATCGGAATGAGGCGGGCGTAGCGTGCCGGCACCGGCTCGTCGAGGACGAACGCCTGCTCCTCGGTCAGCGGATCGAGCCTGCCGGCCAACACGGTCTCGAAGTTCTCGCCGTCCAACGACAGCGCGACCTCGAAACGACCCAGCATCCGGGCCGGCTGGATGGTCGAAGTCGGATCGATCAGGAAGCCGGCGACCGGTACCGGGGCATCGCCGGCGAGCCGGACGGTCGGCTGCTGATGGCCCTCGACTCCCTCCCGGGCCGTGGTCAGGTCGGTCTCGGTCCAGCGGCCATAACGGGTCAGGCCATCGAACAGCGGCAGTAGATCGTCGAGCTTGTCGTCCCGGATGTTCGGGCTGGCGACGGGCTCGGCGCCGAACCGCGTCGCCGCGGCGTTGAATCGCCCGCGCAGGGACTCGGGCACCGACCAGTGAAAGGCCGGCGAAACGGGTGCTGCATCCAGCGCGGCCTCGATGGTCGCCAGCGCACCGGTCGATGCCGGGCCGCTGTGCGCTCGAATCGACAGCAGCAGGTCCGGCTGCGTGACCAGGTCGGGCGGCAGCTCGATCTGTACCGGCAGCCTCAGCACCTCGCCGGCCTCCAGTCGAACCGCCTCCGGCAGCCCCGACAACGACGCGCGAAGATCGGAAACCGCGGTCTCCAGTCGAAGCGCCAGCACTTCGGCGTGCGGGTTGGACACGACGACTTCGGCATCGACGCGCTGCGCCCACGGAGAGAACGCCTGGACCGGCACATCCGGCAGCTCGATGAGCAGCTCCGGCAGTCCACCGCCGGTGGTCGCACCGGCTGTCAGGGACGAAAGATCGATCCGGTACTCGCCGTTTCCATGGACCTTCAGCAACTGCGCCTCGCCGGGCTGCAGTTCGCCGAAGACGATCTGCTCCTCGCGACTCCGTTCGAGACGATCGTCGCGCGGGGCGTCGAGCGTGACCAGCGAGAACCGGACGCCGCTCTGGACCGGCCATTCGATCCGCGTCGGCGCCTCGACCACCGGCATCAGGTACCAGTCCTGGGCCGCGCGGGTCGCACCGACCCGGCCGGCCAGCACACCGTCGGCCGGGAACGGCACCGCGGCCCCGGGCCAGTCGTTGGGCTCCCGGTCGGCGATCGGTTCCAGCGGATCGCCACGCTCGAGCAGGAGCCGGTATTCGGCATCGGAGACCCGGTGGGCCGACAGCATGACCGCGTAGTCGCCGGGCGGCAGGAAGGCCTGCCAGGTTTCGACCCGGCCGGGCTCGCCGGCGCGCTGCAGTTCGGAGACCGTCCAGGCATCGTCGCCCATCACGATCCGGGTCCTCACTTCGCCGTCGGCCGGCGGCGTGAGCGTCAGCCGGACCTGTTCGTGGCCCAGCAGCTCGAAGCGATAGAAATCCGTATCGCCGTCCTCGGCCAGCAGGCCGAAGTACTCCTGGCCGAACCGCATGCGCCGGGCGTCGGCCAGCGAATCGTTGGGCTCGATCTCCATGCCCGGCGGCGGTGGGCCCAGCGGCTGGACGCGCAGCGTGTAGTCGCTTTCGGTCCCCGAGGCGGCGATGATGTATTCGCCGGGCAGCAGGAACTGGTTCTCCAGCCGGATCCGGGACTGCCCGCCGCCGCGCTCGCTCGAAATGGTCTCGCCCCCGGTCGTCTTCAGGTCCAGCTCGAACAGGTCGTCGCCCTGGACCTGCACGCGCCACAACTGGGGCTCGCCGGTGACGTTGAATCGCCAGTGGTCGGTCTCCCGGCCGCCTTCGAAGCGGCCTCGGCCGAACCCTCGGTCGTGCAGCGGCGAGGCCTGCCGAAGGTCGTTGTTCGGTTCGATCTCCTCGCCCGGCCGGATCGGCCCGAGCTCGGTCCAGCTCAGCTGCCAGTCGGCCCCGGCCGGACCGCGATCGGAAAGTCGGATCCGGTACTCGCCCGGCGAGAACCCCAGCGAATACATCCGGGTCTCGCCGTCCGAGCCTCGACGGCAATCCTGCAGTCCGTTCAACGCCGGGCGCTGCAGGCAGATCTCGATGCCCGATTCCGGCCCGCCTTCGACCTCCAGGTTCCAGCGCCGCCCTGCAGCGGCCTCGTCGATCGTGAACCGCAGCCAGTCGGTGTCGCTTTCGTCGAAGCGGCCGCGGAGGGTCTCGCCGAACGGCACCGTCATCGGCGTGGTGTCGTTGGGCTCGCGTTCCATGCCGTCGGTCACGTCGGGCGCCCCGCGCGGCAGGGCCAGCCACTGGACGCCGGCCGTCTTCTGCTCGGTGCGGATCCGGTAGACGCCTTCGGCCAGCATCAGCCCCGGCCGGCGGATCGGTTCACCGCCGTCGGTATCGAGCACCAGCAGCGACGCGCCGTCCGGCCCGATCAGCTCGGCCGTGGACGGAATGCCCAGCGCGCTCTGGTACTCCAGGTCGTAGGGAATCGCCGCTTCGTCGGCGTCGAGATCGAATTCGAACCATGCCCCGCCCTGGCTGTAGACGACCTGGCGGCCGTTCGGCGAGATGCGCTGGGGGTTGTCCTCGCTGTTGCCGTCATCGAGCACCCGCACGCCCGATGAATCGTTCTCGACCAGTTCGACGGTGTAGGCACCCTGCCCGCCCGAATGCGAAACGCCGAGGACGTAGACTCCGGCCGGCAGCAGCAGCGCGTCGGCCTGGACCGTCCGCCCGCCGTCGGCCGCTTCCATCGTCAGCAGGTTCACCGGCTGCGCGGTCAGTGTCTCCGGAATCCGCCCGCGGCCGTCCGCGGCCGCAGTGAAGTCGAACAGGTCGAGCCTGGTCAACGCACCGGCTCGTCCGGTCAGGCGCAGGTTGAAGCGCCGCCCGGACTGGTCCTCGTCGACGATCAGCCGGTAGGCATCCTGGTCGTTGCCGTCCAGCTCGCCGAGGATGCGCACGACGTCGTTGTCATCGGGCACCGAGAAGCCGACCGCTTCGTGCGGGGCGTCGTTGGGTTCGCTGTCGTAGACCAGCGAGGTCACGGCCAGCGCCGGAATGCCGATCAGCATCGACCCTCCCGCGACCAGCGCTGTAACGACCGTCGTTCTGTTCATCGTGTCCGCCATGCGTTGCTCCGAAAGCTTCTATGGTGCCGAAGTCGCGCGGGCACCCATGCGCCTGCTTCGACACGGGGTCACCGCCGACCGCGCCCGCTGTCCGATCAAGCGTCGCAGATCCGGTCTCTCCACTCGGCCACCGGAAGGAACCGCACCCCGACGCCCGTATAGGCCATGTTGATGAGAGCGGCCACCGCTTGCATGTTGGCGGCACTGACCTCGCCGAGCATGACGACGCCGGGCATGGGCGCAGCCATGGAGGCCGAACCCGCCGCGATACCAGCGAGAATGATCTTCGTGATCGCCAGCATGAACAGATAGATCAGACCGCCGAACAGCACGCTGGCTGCGAGGCAACAGACCAGGTCGAGACCGCTTTCATTCTCGTAGCAGCCGACCATGTTGTAGAGCACGAACATTCCGCCGATGATCAGCCCGAGCACCTTGATGTATTCGGCCGCGGCGACACCGCCGTAGCCGGCCGGCCCGAAGCCCATGGCGGCAACACTGCCGGTCTGCATATCGACCCGCCACCACGCCGACTCGGCCTGGGCCGAAGGCACCAGCAGTGCATAGCCGGCGGCAAGTTCGCGCTCGGCATGAGGTCGATAGGCATCGCGCACATGCGCTCGGACCTCGGCCGACGATGCTTCGCCCGGAAGAATCAGCTGAAGGTCACCGGCGTCCTGGAGATTCTCGAATGCGCTGCCGATCCGGGCGAACCGGTCCTTTCGGAGCACGTTGGCTTCCTGAACGGATTCATACACGCCCTGGCGAAGGGATGCGGCCGGCGCAGGAACGGCGCGTTCGCCATTCAGTACGTAAGACCGTCTCGAGTTCGAAAGAATGTCGACTTGTCGGAACGAGGTCACTTCATCGAGACGTTCTGCGACGCCTCGATTGAACGACACAAGCATCGGCTCATGCAGAAAGGTCACCTGTGTCGGCGAAATCCCGGAATTCGTGTTGGTCGCCGTCAGATACTCCATCCACAGCGTTTCGGGTAGCGGATCGAGCCCCTCCAGCGCCGAGAGCACCGATGCATTCGGGTCCTCGACGAACCGCTCCCGCAAGCGGTCGATAACGGACCTGCTCGTTGCTGCGGCCTCGATCAAGCGATCGGAGAGGAAATTCGGATTGGTCTGCCCGGTGACGACCGTGAGACTGCGCATCTGCATGAGACGGGCCCGGAGCTCACGCGACCAGGCGGCGGCCCCGTCGGCGTCGTCCGGGCGCGGACCGAGATCGGCTTCCGGCTCCACGATCGTGCGCTCGATCGTCTTGACTTCGCCGGAAGGGGCGATGGTCGAGTATTCGATCCACAGCTTGCCGAGCTTGAACGGGGTGGCGCTGTCCGCCCGCGCTTGGTCGCCAGCATCACCGCCAAGTGCCGACAGCGAGGTGACCGCCTCGACGCCAAGGTCCGAAACGGCCTTGACGAACTCTCCCTGCGCGGTCATCGCTTCCGGAGGCAGAACACGGCCATCGAGGGAAAACACGTTTTCCGAAGGAGCGGCCTGTTCACTGAAATAGGGCACGAACAGTTCGGCCCCGTCCAACGCATCGCTGATCTCGGCATTGCCATCGCCAGGCGCGCCCATGTATGGCACGAATGCGATGGTCAACGGGGTATAGGCCGCGTTCGCGGCAGGCCGCTCCCAGCGCGGAATCAAAGAATGGGTCTGCAGGGACCCCGCGGTTTCACTGCGCAGGAATACCTCGATGCGGACTCGATGCTGGAGCTCGACAGGGATCGAGTCACCGAAATAGCGCGTGGCGGTCACCTGCGGCGGCGTCGAATGTCCGAACGCAGGGTGAGCCTCGTTCCAGTCGTCCCCCGGGCCCAGACGGTATTCGGTCCAGAAGTAGGCTTCCGAATCTCCGGAGGCCGGGTCCGGAGCTCGGGACGGGGCGGCCTGACCCTCGAACAGCTTCTGCTCGAGCGCCGTCGACACACGGTCAACGAGCTCGGATTGCCGTTCGCGCTCCGAGGCCATCAGTCTGGCAAGTTCCGAAATCCCTTCCTGGTCTGCCAACGCCGGCGAGAACAACGCAACCACCCGAGCGAGGACGTCGTCTTCGGACTCGGCGAAGAGTTCCGGCCACTCGAATTCCGCGAACATGCCGGCCAGGAGCGCATTCATCGACTGGCGGCCGAGTGCACCCTCGACCACTCTCGCCTCGTAACCGGCATCGTTGAGCAGTTGCGCGAGCAGGACCGACTGGTCGAGCGAATTGCCTGCGCGCGCGATCAGCGTGCCATGCGCTGCGCGAAGCAGGCCGTCGTAATGCTGGTAGTGAATCTCCTCACTGACGAACCGGACGATGGACTCGGCGTCGAAGTCCAACGCAAAGACCGCCTCGTCGAGTTCGAACTGGGATTCATCGATTCGGGCGTGGACGCGCTCCAGCGCGTCGAACATCGCAGCCGCCGAGCGTTCCGCCGGCGTCGCGCCCGGTGGAGTGGACGACGCAGCCGATGCAACTGCCATCACGGAGTTCTGGACCGCCCAGCCCATCTGCGAATACAGGAGCAACAATGAAAGAAACCAGCAAGCAATCAGCTGAAACGGACGGGGTCGTTGGTTCATGCCGGGCACCTCGTGGAAACACAGCGGTCATGATCGGCTGCGCGCGGCAGGTCATGTCCGAAAGCCGACGGGCGAAATGCGTCGCGGGGCGTTCGCGGTGGGATCGGCGATGAAGTCATGATCAGAACGCATCTCCATTTTCGGGCGATCCGCCATTCGCTGACCGCGAACGAGCCGGGTTCCTTGGCGAATACGCATTTTTTCGGCAAACCGCGCAACCAACATCCGCACCGGATCCCGACAGTCGAAGCTCACGCCTTGCGACGCTCGGCACCAGCGCCGGGTGACGTCGCGGTTGATCACCCGAGCGTCGGACACGGGCCCGGCGGCGACCGTCCGGCCGGAACGAAGGGCCAGGCCCTCGAAGGCTCGTGAGCACATCGCGACCAGGAACACCGACCACGCAACGGTGCGGAGCCATGCGCAGGCTGGCCGCGCCGGACCTTCCCGGGACGTGTGCTTCGGCAAGCTCCGCCTCCGGCGCGGGCTTCAAGCGCGAGTCGATGGCGTATTCCAGAGTACGCGAAACGGCCGCAAACCGCGACAGCCAGGCGTTGAAGGGCGCTTGGCTGCAAGGCCTGTCTCGCCGGGAATGGCCGCGTCCTTTCCAGGCGACAGAACGCCGCAGATCAAAGCGCTCCGGCTCGCCAGACGGTACACAACGAGTGGCGGGGTACACTGGCCCGCAGTATTCATGAATGAGCTCGCGCCCTTGCTTGGTCCTTGTCCGCACAGCGAATCGTCCTCGCTCGGAAATACAGCAGGGTAGTCCGCTCGGTCGGAAAATCCCCTGTGCGAACGATTCCCGGCGCAATCATCGCGGCAATTCATGAATAACGCGGGCTAGAATGCAGCAGCGAACATCGCGGCTGCTGTCATGACCCTCCTGATCCTCTACCTCCTCCTCGCCATCGGCGTGTCGTTCCTGTGCTCGATCCTCGAGGCCGTGCTGCTGTCGATCACGCCGTCGCACATCGCGGTGATGAACGAGCAAGGGCACGCCTCGGGCAAGCTGCTGCGGCAGCTCAAGCGCGACATCGACCGGCCGCTGTCGGCCATCCTGACCGTGAACACCTTCGCCCATACCTTCGGTGCCGCCGGGGTCGGGGCGCAGGCGCAGATCGTGTTCGGCCAGGCCTGGCTGACGGTGATTTCGGCGGTGGTCACGCTGCTGATCCTGATCTTTTCCGAGATCATCCCGAAGACGCTGGGGGCGACTTACTGGAAGGCGCTGGCGCCGTTCACCGCGCATGCCTGCCGCTGGCTGATCGTACTGACCTGGCCGCTGGTGAAGATGTCGCAGTACATCACCCGGTTGCTGGGCAAGGGCAAGAAGGGTCCGACGGTGTCGCGCGAGGAGCTGCGGATGCTGGCCCAGGTCAGCCGCGACGAGGGCGTGCTCGACGAGGAAGAGGCCGGCATCTTCGTCAACCTGATCCGCTTCGGCGCGATCCGGGTCGAGGACATCATGACCCCACGGGTGGTGGTCGAGCGGTTCCAGCAGGACACCACCCTGGACGAGGCCAAGAACCGCGAAGGCGGGCTGCCGTTCTCGCGCTACCCGGTGTACGGCGCCGACGACGAGGACATTACCGGCTATGTGCTGAAGTCGGAGATCATGCTGGCGCTGGCCGAAGGCCAGGGCGGGACCCCGCTGAAAACGCTGAAGCGCGACGTGCTGTTCGTGCCGGAGTTCATCTCGCTCCGGGTGGTGTTCAGCCAGCTGCTGACCGAGCAGGAGCACTTCGCGGTGGTGGTCGACGAGTACGGCGGCTTCACCGGCCTGGTGACCATGGAAGACGTGCTCGAGACCCTGCTGGGCATGGAGATCGTCGACGAGAGCGACACCACCGAGAACCTGCGGCGCGTGGCCCGTGAGCGCTGGATGCAGCGGGCGAAGAAGATGGGCCTGGAGCTGCCGCACACCGTGGTGCCCGAAGGTGCCGACGATGTCCGGACGAAACCCGAGGACTGATCAGGCGCCGGGCCGCTCCTTCGGCCGCATGATCAGCGCGTAGAGCGCCGGCACGAACAGCAGGGTGATCGCGGTGCCGACGATGACCCCACCGATCAGCACATAGGCCAGCGGCCCCCAGAAACTGTCCAGCGTCAGCGGGACGAAGGCCAGCGCGGCGGCCAGCGCGGTCAGCACCACCGGCCGGGCGCGGCGCACGGCGGCCTCGACGATCGCCTCGAACGGCGGCATCCCGTCGGCCAGGTTGTCGCTGACCTGCTGGGTCAGGATCAGGGTGTTTCGCATCAGGATGCCGGCCAGGCCGATCAGGCCGAGCAGGGCGACGAAGCCGAACGGCTGGCCGAAGACCAGCAGCGCCAGCACCGCACCGATCAGGCCCAGCGGCGCGGTGGCCACGACCACGAACATGCCGGCGAAGGAGCGCATCTGCAGCATGATGAAGATCAGCATCAGCGCGACCATCAGCGGCATCAGCTTGTTGATCGAGGCGTCGGCCTTGCCGGACTGTTCGACCGAGCCGCCGATCTCGATCCGGTAGCCGCGCGGCAGCTCGGCGTTCAGCGCCTCGAGCTCGGCCCACAGCTCGGCGGTCACGTCGTTGGGCTGGGCGCCGGCGACATCGGCCTGGACCGAGACGAACGGCTGGCGGTTGTAGCGCTTGATCACCGGCGCTTCGAAGCGGACCTCGAGCCGGCCGAGCTGGGCCAGCGGGACCTTGCGGCCGTCCTCGGTCTTCAATTCCAGCCCCATCGGATCGACCGGGCCTTCCTCGACCATCCCGCGGACCCGCAGCTGGACGGTGCGGATGCCCTGGCGGATCGCGCCGACGGCCAGGCCGTGGCTCTGGAACTCCAGCTGCTCGGCCACGTCGCGCGGGGTCAGGCCGATCCGACGCAGGCGCTGGTCGTCCATCTCCAGGTAGGCCACCGGCGCGCGTTCGTTCCATTCCAGGTGCGGGTCGACCACGTCGGGATGGTCCTGCATCACATCGCGGACCCGGGCGGCGATGCGGCGCAGTCGGTCGGGATCGTCACCGATCACGCGGAACACCACCGGCCAGACCACCGGCGGCCCGTAGAGCAGCTGCGAGACGCGCACCCGCGCCTCCGGGAATTCGCCGGATTCGATGTGCGCGTTCAATTGCGCCATGACCCGGTCGCGCGCCTCGGCGTCGTCGGTCACCGCGACGACCTTGGCGAAGGCCGGGTCGGGCTGCTCGGGGTTGGCCGAGATGAAGAAGCGCGGCGCGCCGGCGCCGATCCAGGCCGACAGCGACCGGACCTCGTCCATGTCCTCGAGCAGGGCCTCGACCTTGCGGGCCGTCGCATCGGTGGTGGCGATCGAACTGCCCTGCGGCATGAATACGCTGACCATGACTTCGGGCCGATCGGAGCCGGGGAAGAACTGCTTGGCCACCGGGCCGGCCATGCCGAGCACCGAGAGCACCAGCAGACCGACGGTGGCCAGCGCGACCAGGCCGCGCCGGCGCACGCAGAACTCGATCAAGCGGCGCAGCCGCGCGTAGACCGGGGTGTCGTACATGGCCTCTGCGCTGGCGTGCCCGCCGGCGGCCTTGCGAGTCAGCAGCGCCGCGCCGAGGTACGGGGTGAAGGTCACCGCGACCAGCCACGAGATCAGCAGCGCGAAGGCCAGCACCCAGAAGATGCCGCCGGCGTACTCGCCGACACCGGACCGGGCGAACCCGATCGGCACGAAGCCGGCCACGGTGACCAGCGTACCGAACAGCATCGGCGCGGCGGTGGCGCGCCAGGCGAAGGCCGCGGCGTCGATCCGCTCCAGCCCCTCGCCGATCTTGACCAGCATCATCTCGATGGCGATGATCGCGTCGTCGACCAGCAGGCCCAGCCCGATGATCAGCGCACCGAGGGTGATCCGGTCGAGGTTCATGCCCACGGCCTGCATCAGCAGGAAGGTCAGACCCAGCGTGACCGGTACGGCGATGCCGACGATCAGTCCGGCGCGGAAACCGATCGCCAGGAAGCTGACCCCCATCACCACCAGCACCGCGATCAGGAACTTCAGCTGGAACAGGTTGACCGCCTTGGCGATTGCCTCGGCCTGGTTGGTCAGCACCGAAAGCTCCATGCCCAGCGGCAGGCGGGCCCGCTCGTCGGCGACGAAGGCCGCCAGCCGGTCGCCGAGCTCCAGGCCGTTGACGCCCTGGCCCATGACCACGCCGAGGACCAGCGCATCGTCGCCGTCGGCGCGGACCCGGAACGACGGCGGATCCTCGTAGCCGTGGCGGACCCGGGCGATGTCGCCGAGCGTGATCTGCCGGTCGCCGGCGGCCAGTGGAATGGCCCGGATGTCGTCGAGATCGTCGAGGTCGTTGTCCAGCCGCAGATGGATGCGCGGCCCGGCGGTCTCGACCTGGCCGGCCGGCGCCATCCGGTTCCAGGCATCCAGGGCATCGAAGATCTGCTGCTTCGACAGGCCGAGGTTGACCAGGCGGGCGTTGTCGAATTCGACGTAGACCCGCTGCGGGCGTTCACCGATCAGCAGCGCCTTGTTGACGCCCTCGACCTGGTCGAGCCGATCGCGGATGTCCTCGGCCACCCGGGTCAGGTCGCGCATCGGCAGGCCCGGCGCGGTCAGCGCCAGCAACTGGAAATAGACATCGGAGAAGTCGTCGTTGACGATCGGACCGATCACCCCGGCCGGCAGCCGGTCCTGTTCGTCCCACATCCGCTTGCGCACCTCGTAGAACAGCTGCGGCAGCCGATCGCTGTGGGTGTAGTCGTGGAACTCGACCTGCAGGTCGGCCCGCCCGGGCCGGATCGAGGTCTCGATGCGGTAGAGGTTCTCGACTTCCTGGATCCGCTTCTCGAGCCGATCGACGACCTGGTCCTGCAGCTCCTCGACCGTGGCCCCCGGCCACTCGGCCGAGACGACCATGACCCGCACCGTGAACGAGGGATCCTCGGCGCGGCCCAGGGCCATGAAGGCGTAGACGCCGCCGAGGATGGACAGCAGCAGGAAGAACAGCGTGACCGACCGTTGCTCCACGGCGATCCGCGACAGGTTCGGCAGGCGGCTCACGGCGTTTCGACCGCCAGCGGTTTCACCGGCATGCCGGACTCGAGCAGATGGGTACCGAGGGCGATGACCTCGGCATCCGGCGGCAGGTCGGCCAGGATCCGCGCCGATTCCGGATCGAGGTCGATCAGCGTGACCTGGAACGGCCGGGCCCGACCGTCGACGATGCGCCAGACCTGCGGGCCTTCGCCGCGCTCGTTGATCGCACCGATCGGCACCTGCAGCATCGGCGGACCGTCGAGGTCGAGATTCAGGTCGACGCGTACCACCGCACCCAGGCGCGGCTCGGCCGCGGCGTCACCGTCTTCGAGATCCTCGATCCGGTAGCGGGCCGGCCAGGTCCGGGTGACCGGGTCGGCCGCGCCGGCGACTTCACGCAGGACCAGCCCACGGCCCCGGCCGGGCCCGCCGACGATGCGACCGGAGACCGGCTCGCCGACGGCTTCCGGCAGCTGGACCGCGATCTCGCGCGGCCCGTCCAGGGCCAGCAGCGCCACCGGTGCGCCGGCGGCCACCACCTGGCCCGGCTCGGCCTGCACCTCGATCACGGTGCCGGCGTCGGGGGCCTGCAGGGTGGCGTAGTCCAGCGCGTTCTCGGCCTGTTCGAGACGGGCACGGGCCGCCTGGACCCGCTCGCGAGCGCTGGCCTCGGCCAGCTCGACGCGCTCGAAGACCTGCGCGGAAATGAACTCCCGCTCGAGCAGATCGCGGTTGCGGCGGGTCTCGGCCGCAGCGGTGGCCAGCTCGGCCTCGGCCGCGTCGAGATCGGCCCGGGCCACCCGCGCGGCCTGCTCGAAATCGCGCGGGTCGAGGGTGAACAGGACCTCGCCGGCCGCCACCCGTTGACCGGCATCGACCCGGCGCTGCTGGACCCGGCCGGTGACCTGGAAGGCCAGCGGGGTTTCGAACCGGGCCTGGACGGTGCCGGAGACCTGCGCGCCGCGCCGCGTGACCGACTCGACCGGTGCGGTCAGCACCCAGCGGGCGTCCGTGGTGCCGGCGCCATCCGGTTCGGGCGATTCGCCGCAACCGACCAGCAGCAGCGCGGCGAGCAGCGCGGGCAGCAGCGGCCGGAGCATCGGACAGGCATTCCGGCTTGGCGTTGACAGACGCACGGCGACCACCCAGACTATTGTTGAACGGAGCCGTATCGTAATTCATCGATGTCGAAGAATGTGCAGCGCAACGTCGGCCGCCCGGTCGATCCGGACAAGGACCGCGACATCCTCGCGGCCGGCCGCGCACTGCTGTTCGGGGCCGGGCCCGAAGCGGTGACGATGGAGGCGGTGGCGCGCGAGGCCGGCGTGGCCAAGCCGACGCTGTACCGGCGCTATGCCAATCGGGACGAGTTGATCGCGGCGGTCGCCACCGCCGAGGCCGAGCGCATGGCCGGCCGGTTCCGGCTGGTGCCGGGCAGCGCCGACGATCTGAAACAGGCGCTGGTCGAGTTCGGCTGCGACCTGACCGGGTTCCTGCTCAGCGCCGAGCACCTGAACTACGTCCAGGCGCTCGGGGCCTCGGCGCAGGTGCCGCAGTCGACCCGCGATTCGATCTATCGGCACGGACCGCGCGGCACGCAGGCCCGCCTGGCCGACTGGCTGGCCCGGGCCGCCGATCGCGATCTGCTCGACTGCCCGGACGCCGACTACAGCGCCGAGCAGTTCCTCGGCATGCTGATGGGGCTGGACCTGGTGCGTACGCTGTATCGAGTGCCGCTGCTGCGCGACGCCGACGCGCTCCACACCCGCGTTCGACGCCTGGTGTCGGACTTCCTCCGGCTCCACGCGGCGAGCTGAACCGGGCGGCGTCCGGCGGCATTCATCGCAACGCCGCCGGACCCGGTTCGTGCCGACCGCGGCTACGGCAGGACGGGCGAGGCCTCGAAGCCGTCGGCGAACACACCGATCCGCACTTCGATCTCGTCGAGATCGTTGCTGCCGTTCAGGTCGAGGTTGAACCCCGACGGCACCAGCGCGGCAACGTACTGGAACACCGCATCGACGCTGGTATCGACCAGATCCTGGTTGACCGAGATCAGCACCACCTCGCCGGGCTGCATGTCGCTGATGTCGGTCGTCACATCGCCCGTACCCGAGCTCGGCGAACAGCTCACGCCCGGGTCCGGCGAACAGCTCCAGCTGCGATTGGTGACCGCGCCGACGGTCACGTCATCGAACACCGAGATCTCGCCGAAGGCGGTTTCCGGACCGTTGTTGGTCACCCGCAGCGTATAGCCGACCGAGGTCTGCCCGGCATCGACGAACAGGTCCGGGTCGACGATCTCGACGCCGAGATCGGCCGAGCGCGGGCTGAACTGGGCCTCGTAGGCGCCGAGGTCGAAGTCGCCGAAGCTGGTCGGATCGGGAATGGAACCCGGTCCGGTCCAGGCCAGACCGCGGTCGTTGCCGTCGATATCCGGAAACAGCGGCGGGAAGACGTCATCGCAGTAATCGATGGCCGCCGAGCGATCGGTCAACCGGTAGTCGCGCCCCGGGCGGTCGCGGAACGGCACCATGCCTTCGAAATAGGCAAAGACGTTATCTGCGTTCAGATCGGCCTGGGGCCGACTGCCGATGACGCAATCGACGCTCGCGGTATTGGTGCCGTCCCCGGCCTTGATGAACCAGCTGTTGGAGTCGACCAGCGACGACCGGATGGCGAGATCGGCGGTCTGCCCGGGGAACGAGGACAGTCGGGCCAGCGCCACCGGGTTATCCGCGATGGTGCTGAACAGGATCTCGGCGTCGGCGTTGGTTTCGACCTTGAACAGGAAGCCGCCGTCGTTGTCGTGGACCACCGAGCCCTCCATCCGGAACTCGGTCGGCGCGCCGGTGTAGAGGCTGGAATTGGCGATGTTGGCCGCCGCGCCGCCGGAGGGGCCGGTGGTGTTGTTGCGAACCACGGTGCGACTGACCGTCAGGCGGCTTTCACCGCGGGCGGAGAACGCACCGCCGCCCAGGGCATCGTTGCCCTCGAACACCGAACACGGCGGCCGGCTCAGCACGCCGCCGCCCGAGACCGGCGCTTCGCAGGCGCCGCTGTTCAGCGGCCGCTCGATCTCGATGACCCCGCCCGAGTTCGCCCGGACGCCGCCACCGAAAAGATCGGCGCTGTTGCTGATCACATAGGCGTCGACCAGACTCAGCGACGAATCCGTGCCGATCACGTGCGCCCCACCGCCCGAACCTGCCGCGGAGTTGCCGGACAGCAGGGCCGCCTCTTCGGCATCGCCGAAGCCGCTGAATTCCAGCGCCGACAGCGTGGCCACCGCGCCGTTTTCCAGGTACAGGCCACCGCCGTCGCCCGACGCATTGTTGCCGATGATGCCGCCGGTCGGGAAGATCAGCACGATCGGCCCGCCGGCATACAGGAAGACATTGCGGCAGGCATCCAGCGCGACGCCACCGCCGTTGACGGCCTCGTTGCCGAGGACCAGCGTCGTGCCCAGCCTGAGCAGGGTTGCGGTTCCGACCTGATGGGTCGTCCGGCAGTGGATGCCGCCGCCGTCGCCGGCCGCGGTGTTGTTCAGCACGGCGCTGTCGTTGTCGAGCGTGGCCAGGGCGCCGGTCCCGTCGCGGTCGCCGGTGGTGATGATGCGCAGCCCGGCGCCGTTTTCGTTCGCACCGGTCCGGGCGTTATCGGAAATCTGAACGTTGCGGAAATTCACCAGCAGACGACCCGGGCGGCCTTCCACGTTGACGCCGCCGGAACTGAAACCGCTGCCGCCGCCGCCGCGGATCACCCAGTTCTCGATGTTGACCGTGCGGACCGGGTCGCCGACACCGGCCGGGTAGTAGATGTCCATGCCGAGCCCGGCGCCGCCGCGGTCGATCGTCGACCGGCCGGTCGGCGTGGTGCTGCTGCAGTCGGGAAAGCCGCCGATCAGGTCGACGCCGCGCGAGAGGATGCTGACCTGCGCGGTGTAGGTCCCGGTCATCACGCGGACTTCCCCGCCATCGACCTGGCCGACGATGCCTGCCGTGATGGTCGTGAAATCGCAATCGGGATCCGGCCCGACCGTCACGGGCAGGGCGCCGCGCGCCGACGGTGTCCGGTGGACCGGGTCCTCGACATCGACAGGTGCGGCAAGGATCGGCAGGGACAGCCCTACCATGCTGGCAGCGAGCAGGCCGTGGAAGTAACGCATGTGGATTCACGCCGGAATGGATTCGCGTCTAGGTACGCAATCGGCTGGCAGAACCGGACATGGGCGTTCGTCCCGCCCGCGGCATCAACCCTTGCCGCTCGACGCGGCGACGGGCGCATCCAGCGCGTCGAGGAACTCGTCGGCCGCCATCGGATGGCCGTACAGGAAGCCCTGGGCGAACTCGCAGCCTTCGCGGATCAGTAACGCGCTCTGGGCTTCGGTCTCGACGCCTTCGGCGATCACCGACATGCCCAGCGCCTGGCCGAGACGGATCGCCGAGACGACCAGCTGCAGGTCGGCCTTGTCGCTCTCGACGCCCTGGACGAAGCGACGATCGATCTTGAGCACGTCGAAGGGATAGTCGCGCAGGTAGCCCAGCGACGAGAACCCCGTGCCGAAGTCGTCCATGACGATCCCGACGCCGTGGTCACGCAGCGTTCGGAGCGTGCGCATCACCGAATCGGCACCGCTGAGCAGCACGCCTTCGGTGATCTCGATGCTGACCGAGGTCGGCGACAGGCCGAAGGTGTCGAGCGCCACCAGCAGGTTCTCGGCCAGCGATTCCTCGCGGAACTGGCGCGGCGAAACATTGATCGACAGGCGCATGTCGGCATGCCCTGCTTCGTGCCAGCGCGAGAGCTGGCGCAGGCCGTTGCGGATCACGAAGTCGCCGACCGCCTCGATCAGCCCGACATGCTCGGCCAGCGGGATGAACTCGGCCGGCGACACCGGGCCGAGCCGCGGATGCGTCCAGCGCAGCAGCGCCTCGGCCCCGACCGTGCAGCCATCGCGCACCCGCACGACCGGCTGATAGACCAGGTTCAGCTCGCCGCGATCGATCGCCACGCGCAGCGACTCCTCGATCTCGAGCTGGCGCGAAATGTCTTCGTTCATCGCCGCGGTGAAGAACTGGAAGCCGTTCCGGCCTTCGCCCTTGGCGTGGTACATCGCGGTATCGGCGTTGCGCATCAGCTCGTCGGCGGTCCGTCCGTCCTGCGGATAGACCGCGATGCCGATGGAGATGGTCAGCATCATTTCCCGACCGTCGAGGTCGAAGGGCTGGCGGAATGCCTGCAGCAGCGTGTTGGCCACCGTCACCAGGCGTCGTTCGTCGGCCGATTCGCCGAGCAGGATCAGGAATTCGTCGCCGCCGATGCGGGCCACCGTGTCGTCCTCGCGCAGCTGGCCGACCAGGCGTTCGGCCGCCAGCTTCAGGATACGGTCGCCGACCGCGTGGCCCAGCGTGTCGTTGATCTTCTTGAAGTGATCCAGGTCGAGGAACAGCATCGACGCCGCGCGCCTCGTGCGGTGAGCATGATGCAGCACGTGATCGAGGCGGTCCAGCGCCAGCACGCGATTGGGCAGGCCGGTCAGGCTGTCGTAGTGAGCCAGTCGGAACAGTTCCTCGGCATCCCGCTTGCGGTCGGTGATGTCCTGCGCGAAGCCGCGCAGCCAGGGCGTGCCGTCGTCGTGATGGAACAGGTCGGCATGCACCTTGACCCAGCGGATCTCGCCATTGTCGGGTCGCACGATCCGGTGTTCGATGCTGTACGGGCGGCCGCTCTCGACGGTCTCGGCGAGCGCCGCCTCGACCCGTCCGCGCTCGGCGGCCGGGGTGAGCTCGAGCACCTGGCGGCGGGTCAGCGGCCCGCTGCCGACCCCGGTGACGTTGCGCCACTCTTCGGAGGCTCCGAAACGTTCCGAGCCGACCTCCCATTGCCAGCTGCCCATCCCGGCCAGCGCTTCGGCGTGTCGGCGCAGCGACTCGCTCGAGCGCAGCCGGGCCTCGACCTCGGCGCGGTGGATCGCGGCCCCGACCAGGTCGCCGAGAACCTGCAGCAGCGAGACCTCGCGATCGGTCCAGGCCCGCGGCCGGCGGACCGAGTCGAACCCGACCAGACCGATCAACCGCTCGCTGGCGACGACCGGCAGACAGATCAGTGACTGGATGTCCTCGGACTGGAACAGCGCCTTCTCGACCGCCCAGTCGGCGCCGAGTTCGGCGACCCGGGAAATCAGCACCGCTTCGTGCCGGCCGAGCTGCTCCATGACCCGCGGGATCTCGCTGGTCGGCACCTGCTGCAGGTTGCCGATCTCGCCGCTGATGCCCGGCGCCACCCATTCATGGGAGTTGGAGAAGGTGCTGCGATCGGCCGAGAACCGGATCAGGTAGGCCCGGTCGACGTCGCACCAGCGGCCGACCCGCTCCAGCGTGGTGTCGAGCACCCGGTCCAGGGCACGCTCGTCGGCCTGCATGAATTCGCGCGAGGCCTCGACCATCAGGCGCTGCAGACCGGCCCCGTACTCGATGCGCCGCTGGGCCAGGTGCTGCTCGGTGACGTCGAGCATCGCACCGACCAGCCGGACGCGCCCATCGTCGTTTTCGACCACCTTGACCGAATCGCGCACCCAGACCACAGAATCGTCACTGGCCATCATCCGGTATTCGACGGTATGCGAACGCCGCGCCCGGCCCTCGCGTCGGCAATAGGCCACCACCCAGTCCCGATCCTCGGGGTGGATGTGGTCGGCCCAGAAACGCGGGTTGGCCATCCAGCTCTCGGGGCGGTAGCCGAGCACCGTCTCGACTTCCGGGCTGACGTAGGCGAAGCCGTCGAGGTCGGCATCGGCCTCCCAGAGCACGGCGGTGGTCGATTCGACCAGGGTCCGGTACATCGCCTGCTCGTGGATCTGACGCGCCGCCTCGTCGCCCTGCTCGAGCCGTTGACGGACCCGATACAGCGTTTCGCGCGACAGCCGGATGCTCATCGCCATCAACGCCAGCAGATAGACCGCGATCAGTGCGACCCAGGGCATCGGATCGACGTCCTCGAACTGGGCGAAGCGGACCAGGAAGGGCCCGAGCACGGCCGCCAGGAACAACCAGGCGATCGGCCAGCTGGCCGCGAGGTTGATGACGCCGCCGGCCGCCAGCCCGGCGACCGCGAACATCAGGAAGACCTGTTCCGGTCCGGCGCCGGACCGGTAGAAGACCCAGGCCGTGGCGCCCCAGACCAGGCCGGCCAGCAGGGTCAGGCCGGCGAACACCGCCAGCCAGCGCTCCGGGTGACTGCGATGCTCCCGGTTGCGACGGATCCAGGCCAGGGCGATGAGCCGTAGCAGCGACACGCCGACGAACGCGCCGGTCCAGCCCAGCAACAGGGTCTGCGGTCGGCTCGGAAGATGGATGTAGAGCAGCAGGGCAACCACCAGCACACCCAGCACCACCGAGGTCGGAATGCTGGCGTAGAGCGCCCGGGCCTGTTCGATGCGAGCGCGATGCTCGAGCGAAGGCCGGGCCGGTTCCGAACGCTGGGTCACGTGCGAGTCTCCGGGTCTCCGGGCGACCACGATCCGACGCGAGCGATCGCCCGACGCGCGCGGTCCCCTCTTTCCGGGCAGTGTACCGCGCCGCTCTCGCCGCGGCACGCAGAACACGGCGTGCGGACCCGAACCGGGCCGACAGCTTCCGGTCAACGCGCTCTCGCCACCCTCGTAGAATGATGCGATGCCTCTGCACCCCCGGAATGACGCCGACCCCCGCCACCTCGGCGTGGCCATCCTGGGCGCCGGGTTCGGCGGTCTTGCCATGGCCGTCGAACTCCAGCGACGCGGCGTGACCGATTTCCGCATCTTCGAGGCGGCCGACGGCGTCGGCGGCACCTGGTGGGTGAATCGCTACCCGGGCTGCGCCTGCGACGTGCCGGCCCACCTGTACTCGTTGTCGTTCGCGCCGAACCCGGACTGGTCGCGGCGGTTCGCGCCGCGCGACGAGATCCAGGCCTACCTCGAACGCGTCGTCGGCGAGCGCGGGCTGGCCGAGCGGATCGAACTCGGCTGCCGCGTCGAGCAGGCTCGCTGGGACGCCGCGGCCGGGCACTGGCGGATCGAGGATGCGCACGGTCGCGACTGGACGGCCGATGTGCTGGTCTCGGCCATCGGCGGCCTGTCGCGACCGGCCTGGCCGGACCTGCCCGGACTTCATCGCTTCGCCGGGCAGGTGATCCATTCGCAGCAGTGGCCGGACGACCTGGCCGTCGAAGGCCGGCGCGTTGCGCTGGTCGGCACCGGCGCCACCGCCGCGCAGATCGTGCCCGAGATCGCGTCGGCGGCTGCGCAGCTGGTCGTCTACCAGCGCTCGCCGAACTGGATCCTGCCGCGGCCCGACGGGCCGATCCGGCCGTGGCAGCAGGCGCTCTACCGCCGCGCGCCGTGGCTGCAGAAGCTCGTCCGGCTGTCGATCTGGGCCGGCTCGGAGCTTCGCGTGCCGGGCCTGACCTGGAGCAATCGGCTGGCCGCCGGGCACCGCGCGCTGGCGCTGTGGCACCTGAAACGCCAGGTGCCGGATCCCGTGCTGAGAAAACAGCTCGTGCCGGATTTCGCGATCGGCTGCCGCCGGGTCCTGCGCTCCAGCGACTACTACCCGGCCCTGATGCGCGACAACGTCGAGCTGGTGACCTCACCGATTCGAGCGATCGAGGCCGACGGCGTCGTCACCACCGACGGCCTGCGGCGCCCGGCCGACCTGCTGGTGCTTGCGACCGGGTTCCGGGCCACCTCACCGGTGCCCGAGGGCCTGCTGATCGGCCGCGACGGCATCGACCTGGCCACCGCCTGGGCCGAGGCCGGCCCGGAGGCCTGGCGCGGCGTGGCGGTTCACGGCTTTCCGAACCTGTTCCTGCTGATGGGGCCGAACACCGCGCTGGGCCACAACTCGGTGGTCTACATGATCGAGTCGCAGGCCCGCTTCGTGGCCGACGCGGTGGTCGAACTGAACGCGCGCGGCGCGACCGCCGAGGTGCGCGCCGCCGCCCAGCGCCAGGACAACGAGCGCCTGCAGCGGAAACTCGCCGGCAGCGTCTGGAACGCCGGCGGCTGCCGCAGCTGGTACCTGCACCCGGCCTCGGGCCGCAACGCGACGCTGTGGCCCGGCTTCACCCTGAGCTACCGCAACCGGCTTCGACGGTTCCTGCCCGAGGCCTTCGAGCTGAGCCCGGCGCCGCGCGGCGACGCCGGAACCGGGCCCTGACGCGTCAGGGCGTGTCGGTGACCTCGTGGAGGATCGTCGAGTAGGTCGCCGGGCGGTTCGACGCGTCGTAGCGTCCGAGGATGTGGTACGTCCTGCCGGCCTCGGCGTCGATCTCGATGGTGTTGTAGCCCTCGGTCTCGCGGCGCTCCGGCCGGCGAAATCCCAGGCCCTGCGGATCGATCACCTTCATCCGCACGGTGATCTCGTAGCTGCCCGGTTCGATCCACAGCCAATCGCGGTCGCCGACGATCATCTGGCCGTCGATGGCGATGAAGCTGACTTCGTACAGGTCGCTGCCGGGAAACCCGGGCGAGCCGATCAGCTGGGCGGCGTCGGGGCCGGGGTCGGTCAGCGGCAAGGCCTGGACAGGCGCCTGGGCCAGCAGCATCGCGCCGGCGAGCAGCGCGGTGAGCGTCGTGGTGAGTTTCGTGGTGGCTGTACGTGGCTTCATGCTCATTCTCCTGGTTCCGGGGTGCGGTCGGATCGTCCGACCACGGGGACTCGACGGGCCTGCAGCGAACCGGGACCTACGGCGTATCGTAGACCCGGTGCAGCACGGTGATGTAGCGGGTCGGCTCGCGATCGTCGATGTACTGCTGCAGGATCTGGTAGCTCTTGCCGGCCTCGGCGACGATCTCGATGGTGTTGTAGTCGGTGTCGCGACGCTGGCGCGGATTGCGCCAGTCCATGCCCGGCGGCCGACGCACCCTGGAGCGGACCGTGACCTGGTAGCGGCCGGGTTCGATCCACAGAGCGTCGCGATCGCCGACGAGGTTGCGGCCGTCGATCATGATGAACGTGACTTCGTACAGTTCATTGGCCGGGTAACCGGGAAAGCCGACCAGCTGGGCGGCGTCCGGGCCTGGCCGGGTCAGCGGCAGCGCGTGGACGGGCTGGGTCGCCAGCAACAGCAGCGCGGCCAGCACAGCGATGCGAGCCATCGTTCCGAACCGGTTGGTTCCGGACCTTGTGGTCATTGCGGTTCTCCTTGCAGTCGAGGTCGGGCAGTTCGAGGATGGACGCGGGCCGTCCGGAGGTCGATGGGCGCGACCTGAAATGTGTCTGAAATCGGCGGGATGTGCCGCATGGCGTCCTATCGGGCCAGGATCCCGGGCCAGTGCCGCGCCAGGTCGTCGGCCAGCGCAGCGGCGACCTCGCCGACCGGAATCGCCGGACCGGTCCGGCCGTCCACCGTCGCGGTCCAGGCGACCTCGCCGCGCGGTAGCCGCAGCAACCGGGCCTCGACCCGCCAGCCGGCCTCCCCGGAGTTCGTCCCAACGATCAGGCTGCCCTCGAGGATCAGCGACGCATCCAGTTCGCGGGCAACGAACCCGGCCCGGGCCCGTCCGCTCAGATCGGCCCCGATCGAGGTCCGGCCGAGCAGCACGACGCCGTCGAGCTCGGCCTGCCACAGCGCGGCCAGCAGCGTGTCGGCGAGCACCAGGTCCAGGTTGTCCGGCCCGACATCGCCCAGCAGCTCGAACGGCACCACCGCCAGGCGCGGACTCGACTCGGGCCCCGGGTCGGGCGCGAACGCCGACCACAGCACCACCGTGACCAGCCACAGCCCGGTGAAGATCGCGATGACCGTCGGCAGCCGACGCGCGACCGGATCGCGGGCCGGCGGCGCATCGCCGGCGGCCCGGCCGGGTTCGATCGAAGCATGAAAGCGATAGCCGCGCCGCGGCACGGTCTCGAGCAGTTCGTCCGACGCGCCGAGCGAGCGCAGCGCCTGGCGCAGCTCCTTGATCAGCGCCGCCAGCCCGGCTTCGAAATCGACCACGCGATCCTCGCCCCAGACCGCAGCGCACAGGGTCGGGCGATCGAGCACCTCGCCCGGCCGGTCGAGAAAGGTCTCGAGCAGCCGCGCGAGCTGCGGGCGCAGCGTCAGCGGCTCACCGCCGACCGCGCGCAAGGTGCCGTCGGCCGAGTCGTAGCGCAAGCCTTCGAATTCGGTGATGGCCATCGAGTGTCCCGCGTTCAAGCGACCGGCCCATTGTCGCCGGATCGGCCGGCCGCGCCATGGAATCCGCCTGAATCTTCCCTGAAATCCGATCGAGATGCGAACCGAAGCCACCAGCCGGGTCCACTACACTGGCCGGCATGCTCGCTCGCATCGCCCCGCCGCTGTTCATCGCCCTGGCCGTCAGCTACTGGCTGACGCTGTTCCTGCCGGCCTGGCCCGGCGAACCCGTGCACAAGGCCTTGCCGATGCTGCTGGCCGCCTGGACGCTGGCCGCCGCGCTGCCGCGCCGGACCGGCCTGCCGCTGGCGCTGGGCTTCGTGTTCGCCGCTGCCGGCGATGCGTTCCTGGCGGTCGACCGGCAGGCCCTGTTGATTCAGGCCCTGGCCAGTTTCCTGGTTACCCAGCTGGCCTACTCGGTCGCGTTCGTGCACCGGGCCGCCCCGCTGCACGAGCGGCTCGTGGCGCGGCTGGCAGCGATCGCGTTCGGCGCCGCGATGCTGGCCTGGATGTGGCCCGGTCTGGACGAATTCCGCCTGCCGGTCACCGCCTACGTCGCCGTGCTGGCCCTGATGACGGTGCTCGCCGCCGGCGTCGGCGATCGGCTGGGGCGGGTGTTCGCCGGCGCCGCGCTGTTCATGCTGGCCGATTCGCTGATCGGCGTGAACCGCTTCGTCGGCGAGTTCGCGCATTCCGAACGCATCATCGTGGCGATCTACACCACCGGCCAGTACCTGATCTTCACCGGCGCGCTGCGCGTCTTCGGTCGCCCGGCCGCTGCCACCGATCCGCGAGGAGCCCCGTCATGACCCGACCCGTCCTGTTCGCTGTCTGCCTCGGCGGCCGCGCGCCCGGCTGCAACATCGAGCTGCACGACGTGGTGTTTGCCGCCGGCGCGTCCATCGAGGACATCCATCCGCAGCTGCTCGATCGCTGGTTCGGCAACCCCGAACGCGTTCACGTCGACGCCTGGGCGCGGGTCGAGACGGTGCCCGGATACCGGGTGCAGCTGAAGCGCGAAGCGCCCGACCGCGGACCGCGGCTGTATTTCGTCAACATCGGCGCCTATGCGCCCGGCGAGCTGCTGGAGCGCCATGCCTACGCGCTGTATGCCGGCGATTCGGCCGGGGCGGTCAAGACCCGGGCCAAGGCCGAGCTGCTCGCGGGCCGCGACGAAGTGCACCGCGACGATCTCTACGATGTCGACGACCTGCTCGCCGTCGAGGCCGTCGACGGCTGGCACGTGCACCTGGAGCCCGACCCGGACGCCGGGCCGCCGGAGGTCAGCAACGGCTATTTCCCGATTCCGCGCGCGACCGTGGCGGCCTGGCTCGAAGCACGCCGCCGGGACTGACGGCGACGACCGGCCCTTGACGCGCAGCGCGCATGCTCTCGGCATGACGCTTCGTTCACTTCTTCTGCTTCCCCTGGTCTCGATCGTGATGGCAACCGCTTCGGAATCCGCGCAGGCCGGCGATCGCCTGCTCGACGACTTCTCGCGCGACGACGGCCGGTCGACGCTCGGCCCGGCCTGGTCGGGGTTCACCGACCGGGTCATGGGCGGCCGATCGGGCCTGCAGGCCGGCCATGTCGAGACCGAGGAAGGTCCGGCGCTGCGCATGCGCGGAACCGTCCGGCTGGACAACAACGGCGGCTTCGTCCAGGTGCGGTTGCCGCTGGTCGTCGACGGCGAGCCGCTCGATGCGTCCGGCGCGGCCGGCTTCATCGTCGAGGCGCGTGGCGCGCCGGGGCCCTACTACCTGCACCTGCGCACCCCCGACTCCCGCCGGCCCTGGGCCTATTTCCGCGCCCCCTTGCCGGTGACCGATCAGTGGCAGCGCATCGACGTCGCGCTGACCGACTTCGAGCCGGTCTCGACCCGCGCCCGGCTCGATGCGTCGCGCCTGATCTCGATCGGCCTGGTCGCCTACGGCGAGGAATTCGAGGCCGACCTCGAGGTCCGCCGGCTGGCGCTCAAGGGGGCGGCTGACAGCGCGGACAACGATACAGCCGGCGACCGCTGACCTCGACCTTCTCGATGACCCCGTCGCAGGCGAAGCAGGCCTGGTCGGCGCGCGAGAACACGTAGTGCCGGTAGTCGCGGCGCGCCCAACCCGATCGCTTCAGGGCCTCGGCCCGGTCCGGGTCGTTGGTGATGCCGCCGGTCTCGACCGAGCGCCACATCAGGGTGTGGACGGCCTCGGCCAGCGCTTCGAGCCGGTGGTCGTCGAGGTCCATCGGCCGATGCCCCGGCGACAGACAGGCCATGAACAGGATCTCGGAGCGCAGGTAGTTGCCGACCCCGGCCAGGAACCCCTGGTCGAGCAGCAGGTGCCCCAACTGCCGGCGACGGAACCCGGCGCGCCCGATCCACTGCGCGATGGTCTCCACCGACGCATCGCTGGACAGCACGTCCAGGCCGACGCGATCGAGAAAGGGATGCGTCGCGCCGGGCTCGACCCACTCGATCTCCGAGGCGCTGTAGAGCAGCGCCGATCGCTGCTCGGTCGACAGCACCAACCGCAACTGCCGTGCGGTGTCCGGCCGCCGATCGGGGGCGGAGAACATCCAGCGGCCGTACAGCTGGTTGTGGGTGTAGACCCGCGCCCCGTCGTCGAACACCAGCATCAGCGCCTTGCCCAGCGTGGTGACCCTCGGCGGCGGACCCCCGACCCGCCCGACGAGCCGCCGATCGACCGCATCGAACGCGCACCGGGCCTCGATCAGCGGTGCGCGGCCCAGCGCGCGCTGGATGCGGCGGGCAACGCGGAACAGTTCGGGGCCTTCGGGCATCGACGTGATCGCTAACGGACAGCGCCGGATGCTAGCCTGCAGGCATGCGAATTGCCGTCAAGCTGCTGATCCTGGTGCTGGCCTGCGCGACCCCGCTCGGTCCAGCTGCCGTGTCCATGGCGTTCGACCCCGCCGAGATCGCGGACTGGGACGAGCGCCGCTTCGAAGGCGAGACGTCGTACGAAATCGTGTCACCCGACGCGGCCGGCGCCGAGCACGCCGCGCTGCGCGCCGACTGCCGCGACGGCACGGCCTCGGGTCGGCTGCTGGAACGGGAGTTCGACCTGGCCGCCGCGCCGATCCTCGAATGGCGCTGGCGGGTCGAGGCGCTCTACGACGGGCTCGACGAACGCAGCAAGGCCGGCGACGACTACCCGGCCCGGGTCTACGTGGTCGCCCGCCGCTGGCCGGCGTTCCGCTCGCGGGCGATCAACTACGTCTGGAGCGGCCACCAGCCGGTCGGCTCGACCTGGCCGAACGCGTTTTCCGAGGCCTTCGTGATGGTCGCGGTGCGATCGGGCCACGAGCGGCTCGGCGAATGGGTCACCGAGCGGCGCGACGTCCGGGCCGATTTCCTGCGCCTGCACGACCTGGATCTCGACACCGTCGATGCGCTGGCGATCATGACCGACTGCGACAACGCCGGGCAGTCGACCACGGCCTTCTACGGCCCGATCCGCTGGCGCTCGGTCGAGGCCGAGTGAGGCAGCTCAGCCGTCGCGCCGCGCCAGCGCCGCCCAGCCGACGGCCAGCCAGGCCAGCATCAGCGTGGTGCCGCCGAACGGCGTGACGAAGGTCAGGCCGTCGATGCCGGTCAGCGCCGCGGCGTAGATGCTGAAGCTGAACAGCACGGTGCCGGCGATGAACAGCCAGCCGGCGATCGCCAATCGACGAGTCCCCTTGGCCGGCAGCTCGATCCAGGTCGCCAGCGACACCGCCAGCGCGGCCAGCGCGCCGACCTGGTGATAGCGGATCGCGGTCATCACCCAGCGCCAGGTTTCCTCGTCGAGACCCGGACGCAGCGCGTGTTCGGCCGCCGCGCCGATGGCCACGGACAGGAAGCCCAGCAGGGCGGCAACGAGCAGCAATCGATTCATGGTGCGAAGACCCGGTGTTGCGTTGGATCGCAGTATCGCGCGGCGGGATGAGCCGGGCGCCAACGGGACCCGGTGCTGTCAGCGGAACGCGCTGCGGAAGATCACCTCGAAGCGGTCCTGGAAATAGCCGTCGAACTGGTTCATCACCAGCCCGTCGTAGCCCTCGGCATTGAGGTGGAAGCAGTCGTCGCCGCCCAGGCGCAGCGACTCCACGGGACTGGGCAGCGCGAGGTCGCCCGGCGGCGTGAGCTGCCCCGGCGGAATGCCGTCGGACGGAAAGCCGAACCGGGCCTGCATCAGGCCGAGATGGCTGACGTGGAACACCCGGGGATGGGCCGCGGCCAGCGCCGCCATGGCCTGCTCGAAGTCGGTCGACGCGGTATTCAGCTGCAGCGGGTCGGGCTGGCCGAGGTCGTTCCACAGCGGTGCACAGACGAACAGGCCGATCACGCCGCCGAGCGTGTCGACGAAGTTCGGGTAGTCGTAGAAGCTCAGCAACACCTCGACGTCCGGACGCTCGGTCAGGATGGTCTCGACGATGCTTGCCAGGTCGGCGCGGACGGACTCGACCAGCGCGCCCTGCTGGACCGGCGTCAGTCCGGTGTTCCAGGCATTCAGGAAATCGTTGCCGCCCAGCGTGAGCTGGACCACGTCGACATCACCGCGCAGCGCCAGCTCGTCGGACAGCACCTGCAGCCGGGCAGGCTGGACCCAGTCGGCGGCGGTGGTGCCCGACTCGGTGGTCGCGGCGCCGTAGATCGACACGTTGCCGAAGCCGAGCACGCCCAAGGCCAGCGCGTGGGCCTGGTCGTCCCACTGCTGCTCGGCCCAGGAATCGCCGACCAGCAGCAGGCCGTCGACGGCGCGGGCGGTGCCGCTGGCGGTCACGACGACCAGCGCCAGGCACAGCAGACCGGACCGGATTGCATTGCTCATGCGAACTCCAACTGCGGAGGAAGGAACGCTCGATCGTACCCGACCGGCCGGGCACCGGCATTGCTTCCCGGAAGTCAAGACATCGAGACCATCCCGTGGGTGTCCCGGATTGGTCCCACGGATTGGTCCCGCAACGCACGCTGTCGTTCGATCGCGACGCGGCGCGCGACGACGCCGGAATCGTCGCTCACCGCCGGCAGCTCGAACGGCCCATCGCGCAGTTCGACGCCCGGATCGAGGTCCTCGATCGGTGGGGGATTCCCGATCCGCGCCAAGGACGGACATCCCGGTTGTCGGACTACCGGAATGGGGTCTTGTTTTCTTGCGCGCGCTGCAGGTTCGATGGTGGCTCCCGAGGTCGGTCCGGGTTCCTCGGCGAGATCGGTGGCTGCCTCCTCGAGCGCTGCGGCGACTGCTTCGAGCCTGTCGTCGGCCTCCGTGTCTTCGGCCTCTTCGACCGGGCCGGCATCGATGGCTTCAGCCGCCCTCGAAGCGCACCATGTGCTTGATCTCGTCGGTCTTGAAGCCGAGCAGCATCGGGCGGATTGCGCCGGGCAGCACAGCGACGTCGAACAGTTCCTGGACCACGCCCTCGATGCGCATGTGGTGCAGCAGGTCGCCGGTGTCGAGGTCGACCACGACCAGGCCGCAGCGCGGTTCGGCGTTGCGTTTCGCCAGCGCTTCATCCAGCGCCAGGCCCTGGAAGGAGTCACTGCGCGGCTTCGAAAGCCCGATCAACGCGTAGCGGCCGTGGAAGGCCAGCCCGCGGGCGAAGCCGGGTACGAAGCACAGCGGTTCGAAGGTGCCGGTCTTCAGATCGACATGACCGAACTCGCCGGTGCCCGAGTTCAGCAGCCACAATTTCTTGCGATACCAGCGCGGCGAGTGCGGCATCGAAAGTCCTTCGCAGACCACCTCGTTGCTGCGCACGTCCATCACCAGGCCGCCGTCGGTGCGGTGGTCGCGCCAGCCCTCGGCCACGTCGCTCTTGCTGATCATCGTCACCCAGGCCGGCTCGCCCTCGAACATCGCCAGCCCGTTCAGGTGGCAGCGATCCTCCGGCGCCAGGCGGGAGATGAAGGGCGGTTTCCACACCACCTCGAAGTTGCTGGACACCGAGGGCCGGGCCAGGCAGCTGAACAGCGTGTTGACGAAGATCGGGTTTCCACTGCCGTCGATGCCGATGTCGTGGGCATCGACGTCGCCGGTGGTATGCCCGACATGGGGAACGAACAGCCGGTCGTAGCCCTGGTAGTCCTGGCCCGGGTCGAGCACGTTGTTGAACCGCCACAGCTGGTACTGGCTGGCGAGGTACATGCGCTGGTCGCGGGCCGCCAGGCCCATGCATCGTGCGAAGGTCCGCTCGGCGATGCTGATGCCCTGGTCACCGTGGCCAATGAAGAACACCTTGCCGGCCTGGTAGGTCGAAAACGCGATGCTGGCGTTGAAGCCGCTCAACCAGCTCTCGAACTGGCGCGAGAAATTGAGCTTGAACGGCGGCGGGTTCTGGGCGGTCGCGGGTTCGGTCATGGGGCTCGGGCTACGGGTCGGTGAAGACGTCACCATGGTCGATCGAATCATGCCGGGACGATGCAATCGCTCCCGGCGAGCATCCGCCGGCGTTGGAGCGCCGGCCTGAACGGTCGGGGCGCTACTCGGTCTCGAACCCGTCGATGAACAGACCCACCGGGTCCGTATCGGTCGCGCTGTTGTCGGCCGGGTTGATGTCGGTCTGGCCGGCGGCCAGCGTGATCGTCGCCGTGTTGCTGACCGAGTCCGGCTCCATTGCGGTGACCGTCGCAGTGAACTCGTAGACCAGGCTGGCGCCGGCCGGCAGGTCGACGTTCTCGCTGATGCCGCCGCTACCGCTCGGATTCGTGCAGACCGCGCCGCCGAAGGCAGTGCAGGTCCAGGTCGCCCCGGTCACGCCGGTCGGCACGGGGTCGCTCAGCGTCGCACCGGCAATGTCGGCGGCGCCGACGTTGGCGACATCGATGAGCCAGGTGGTCGGCAGGCCGTTGTCGACAAAGGCCGCGCCGTTGCTCTTGCTGACCGCCACGTCCGTCGAGCTTCGCCCGAACACCACGTAGCTGCGGCCCGAACTGCTGCCGTTCGGGTCGGCGCCGAAGGCCCCGATGACCACGTCATCGATGCCGTCGCCGTTGACATCGCCGGCGGCGCTGACCGACCACCCGGCGTAGTCACCGGCCGCTTCGCC
>NZ_JAAWWS010000147.1 GCF_012272825.1 Wenzhouxiangella sp. XN79A
TGACAAAAGTAGGTCGCCAGAAAGCGCGAAGCGCGTGGCGAAACGCTTGTAGCCAGAACCCCGGCACAGCCGCCGGACACGGCTCCGGCAAGACGTGAAGAAAGCAAACCACCTCTCAGCCGCTTGTGGCCGACCAGCGACACACCGGCCCGGCTCTGGCTTCGAGGATGCATCCGGGGCCAATGTAACCCGCAGCCGGAGCGAGCCAGGGCGCGGTCCGACCACCGGCCCACCGACGCAGTCCGAAAGCCACTGCGCGTTCCGCCGCCTTTGAAGAGCGCTTTTGCCTACTTTTGTCGCGATTGACAAAAGTAGGTCGCCAGAAAGCGGACGAAGTCCGCGTGGCGAAACGCTTGTAGCCAGAACCCCGGCACAGCCGCCGGACAGGGCTCCGGCAAGACGCGAAGAAAGCAAACCACCTCTCAGCCGCTTGTGGCCGACCAGCGACACACCGGCCCGGCCCTGGCTTCGAGGATGCATCCGGGGCCAATGTAACCCGCAGCCGGAGCGAGCCAGGGCGCGGTCCGACCACCGGCCCAACGCCCGCCGCAAAGCAAGCGGCATCTCCCGCCCGGCTTTAACCCGTTTTAACCTTTCCCCACACGGGATCGCGTTACAGTCGATGCATGTCACGTTCTCACAGGCTTGTGCTGCTCGCGACCGCTGCCCTCGGGCTGGCCGGTCCTGTGCACGCAGCGACGGTGACGACCGAGATCCGCGGGCTGAGCGATGAGCTGCAGGCCAACGTGCGTGCATCGCTGAGCCTGGTCCGGGCCGAGTCGCTGGAGACCGTTTCGGTCTGGCGGTTGCGCCAGTGGGCCGATGCGGCCGAGGAAGAGGCCGAGCTCGCGCTGCAGCCGTTCGGGTACTACACGCCGAGCATCGCGGTGCGGCTGAAGCCGCCGGCGTCCTCCGACAACGGCGCGCCGTGGCAGGCGGTGGTCGAGATCGAGCCCGGCGAGCCGGTGCGGATCGAGAACGCCCGGCTGGCCATCGAGGGGCCGGCCGGTGACTTGCCGGCGTTCCGCGACTGGCGGGAGAACTGGCCGCTGACCGAAGGCACGGTTCTGCACCACCCGACCTGGACGCAGCAGTTGCGCCGCCTGGACGGACTGGCCGATGCCCACGGCTTCTTCGAGGCGCGCTATGTCGATCGGCGGATCGAGGTCCGGCCGGTGCGCAACGAGGCCTCGATCGATCTGCGCTACGACGGCGGGCCGCGCTACGTCATCGGCGACATCGCGGCCGAGAACGAGACCTTCACCGAGAAGCTGATGCGCCGGCTGACCGTGCTCGAGCCGGGGGCGCCCTACGCCAGCGGCGACCTCGACCGCCAGCGCGAGGTGCTGGTGCGCAGCGGCTATTTCGAAAGCGTGATCGTCGAGACCCGACGCGACGCCGAGCGCGATGCCGTCGATGTCCGCTTGAGCACCGAGCCCCGGCCGCCCAACACCTACCGGATCCAGGCCGGCTTCGGCACCGACACCGGGGTGCGCGCGCAGCTCGGCTGGCAGCGGCACTACCTGGGCGCCGGCGGCGATCGACTGAACATGCAGCTCGGCGCCCAGCAGACCGACCAGGAGTTCGTGTTCCGGACCGACTATCAGCGACCGTTCGGCGGCCAGCCGGGCAATTTCCTGACCGCCGGCGTTCGCCTGCAGCAGGAACGCGACCGCTTCCGCTTCGAGGACGAGGACCGGATCGAGCCGGTGTTCGACCCGTTCGGCGGCACCCGGCGCCAGGCCAGCCTGACCTTCGGCCGGCTGCGCGAACGGCTGCTGTTCGACGACTTCAGCCCGCTGCAGGAGCACCTGTTCGTGACCGTGCTGCGCGAGCAGTTCGATGCCTTTTCGGCCGACTCGCTGAGCCTCGAGCAATCGGCCCTGCTCGGGGTCGCGCCGGGCCTGCGCCGGTTTCTCGACACCGACACCCAGACCCTGGCCGCCGGTGCGGAGTGGACGCTGTTCCGGCTGTCCGGCGAGGGCTTCGCCCAGCAGGGCCAGTACGCCCGGCTTCGCCTGCTCGGTGCCTCCGAAGGGCTGGGCTCGGACGTCAGTTTCGCCCAGGGCTATGCAACGGCGCGCTGGCACTGGCGCTTCCTGCCGCGTCACAAGCTGCTGCTGCGCGGTGAGCTTGGCTATACCGCGGCCGATACCACGCAGTTCGACCTGGCCCTGCCCGACGATCCGCGCCGGCTGGACCTGAACATCACCTCGCTGCCCGATCCGTTCCGCTTCCGCACCGGCGGCGACCGCACCGTGCGCGGCTACGCCTTCGAAGACCTGAGCACCAACCGCAACGGCGCCAATCACCTGGTGGTCGGCTCGGCCGAGTACGAGTTCAAGCTGTTCGGCGACGTCTCGGTGGCCGCGTTCTACGACATCGGCAATGCGTTCAACGACTGGGAGAGCCCGGAGTTGAAGGCCGGCACTGGCGTTGGCGTACGCTGGTACACGGTCATCGGGCCGGTGCAGCTGGATTTCGCCCGCGCGCTGGCCAATGACGACCTGCGCATCCATTTCACGATCGGGACCAAACTGCTGTGAAGCGCTTCCTGCTCATCCTTGCCGCCCTTCTGGTCGTGCTGCTGCTGGTCGCGGCGGTGACCTGGGGCTGGCTGACCGGAACCCGCTCCGGCGCCAGCTTCGTGCTCGGCCAGGTCCAGTCGCGGGTCGAGCGGCTGGACTGGTCGGCGCTGGACGGCAACCTCGGCGACGGCGTGGTGCTGGAGAACCCGGTGTTCGAGCAGGCCGGACTGCGCGTGGCCACCGAGCGCCTGGAACTGGCCGTGGCGATCCGCCCGCTGCCGCCGTTTCCGGTCACCGTGGACCGACTGGCGCTGCGCGAGGTCGAGATCCGGACGCCGCCGCCCGCGCCGGACGCGCCGTCGGAACCGTTCCGGCCCGGCGACTACCGGCTACCGGTGCCGATCACGGTCGGCGAGGCGCGCGTCGACGGCTTGACGATCCGGCCCGCCGGCGACGGCGAACCGATCCGGATCGACCGGATCGCACTGGCCGGGTCGGCGCACGAGGCGCTCGAACTCGACCGGTTCGAGATCGAGGCCCCGGCCGGCCGCGCCACGCTGTCGGGCCGGCTCGGACTCGACGCGCCGTGGACGATGGACCTGGCATCTCGGCTGCGCCCGGCGCTCGATGAGGTCGACCAGGCGGCCGAACTGACCCTGACCGGCCCGCTCGATGCGCTCGACCTGGGCCTGACGCTGAGCGGCGGCGTGCGCGGGACGCTCGAAGCCGAGCTTCGCGGCCTGCCGGACGTCGACGCGCTGAGCGGACGCGTCGAGGGCCGCGCTTCGATCGAGCGCTGGCCGGGCCTGGACGGCCGGATCGACCAGATCACCGTGGACGTCGAGGGCGCGCTGGCCGACTGGCAGGGCCGCATCGCGGCCGAGCCTGCGCTGCGCGGCGTGCCGGTGCAGCGTGTGACGGTCGAGGCCGAAGGCGGTGACCGGGTAATCGGCCAGGCCACGCTCCGGGCCGATGCCCTGGACGGCGAGCTCACGGCCACCGGCCGCCTCGACCTGGCCGGGCGTCCGACCGGCAGCGCGTCGGTGAACTTCAGCGGGCTGGACTTCAGCGCGTTGTACCCCGAGTGGCCCGAACAGGGCCGGGTCGCGGGCCGGCTGGACGCCGAACTGAACGACACCGAGGTGCTCGTCCGCGACCTGGCCCTGCGCGCCGAGCCGACCTCGCTGCAGGTGACCGGCGAGGGTCGCTACCGGCTCGACGACCGCCACGCCAGCGTTGCGCTGGACTGGACCGACCTGAGCTGGCCGCCGGTGACCGACGGCAGCGAGCCGCTGTTCAGAAGCGCGTCCGGACAATTCCAGGGGCGCGGCACGCTCGAGGAATGGAGCGCCGAGCTCGGCGCCTGGCTGCAGTTGCCCGAACAGCCGCGCACCCGGATCGAGCTGGACGCGACCGGCGATACCGAACAGGCCCGCATCGAGCGGGGGCTGATCCGGCCCGACGATGCCGGGCAGCTTCGCTTTACCGGCCGCGCCGGCCTCGGCGAGCCGCGATCGGCCGAACTGGACCTGGCGCTGGAGCAATTCGATCCCGGCGCGCTGGTGCCCCAGCTGCCGGGCCGCGTCGACGGTACCGCCCGGCTGCGGGTCGCCTCGGCCACGGCCGATCTCGTGATCGAATCGCTGTCGGGCCAACTGCGCGGCCAGCCGCTGAGCGGCGGCGGCGAAATCACCGTCAACGAGTTCGAGGTCACCGCGGCCGACCTGCAACTGGCGCTGGGCGAGAATCGCGCGCTGGTGGAGCGCCCGGATCCGACCGCCTGGACGATCGCGATCGAAGCACCGCGGCTGAGCCAGCTATGGCCCGGCCTGGCCGGCACGCTGAACGTCGAGGCGACGGTCCGGCCGCCCGAGCGCGCACTGGACTGGACGCTGACCGGCCGCGAAGTGATGTATGGCGGCCGCCGCGCAGCCGCGCTGAACTCGCGCGGTGCACTGAACTGGGGCGAACGGCCGGCCGCAACCGCCCGGGTCACCGCCGAGAACGTCGATCTGAACCCATGGGAGCGACTCGCCCGGCTCGAGCTGACGCTGACCGGCGACTGCGAGCAGCACCGGTTCAACGCCTTCACCACCGGCACCCGCGCCACGCTGGACCTGGCCGCCGGCGGCGGATTCGCCGACTGCGGCGCGCTGGCGGCCGGCTGGTCCGGTCAACTCGACCGCCTCGACATTCGCGATACCGTGATCGAACCATGGCAGCTCAGCCAGCCGCTGACGATCGTCCAGGAAGACGACCGCGTGCAGATCGGCGCCGGGTGCCTGTGGTCGCCGAGCCACCCCGGGCGGCTGTGCCTGAACGGCCTCGACGCCGGCACCCAGGGCGAGGCCCGGGTCGCGTTCAACGCCGTGCCGATGAACCTGCTGCTGCTGCCGCTGGATCCGGCATTCTCGGTCGGTGCCGACCTGCGCGGCCTGGCCGGCCTGAGCTGGGACGCCGAGGGCCTGCGCTCGGTGGACGGGCGGCTGCTGATGAGCCGCGGCGACATCGAACTGCTCGGCGTCGAAGGCCCGCTGCTGACCGTCGATGCGCTCGACCTGGCCGTCCGCTCGCCGGCACCGCGCACCGCCGCCGCCGACCTCGAGCTTCGGATCGAAGGCCTCAGCGAAATCACCGGCGAGGTGCGGATTCCCGACATCCACCGCCCGACCGACGCGACCGTCGACGGCCGGCTGCAGCTGGCGCTCCCGCGGCTGGCCGCGTTCAACCGACTGGTCCCGCAACTCGACGCGCTGGAAGGCCGGCTCGATGCCGAGCTGCGCGTCCAGGGCGCGCTGCTCGGCCCCGATATCGACGGCCAAGCGCGGCTGACCGACGGCCGGATCCGGCACGCCCCGCTGGGCCTCCATCTCGAAGCCATCGAACTGACGCTGGTCGGCGACGAGCGCGGCGGCAACCTCGATGGCTCGTTTCGGGCCGGCGAGGGTCGCGGGCAGATCGACGGCGAGCTGGCCCCCGGGGAAGGCGGCTGGCGCGGCCAGTTCGGCATCGACGGCCAGGACCTGGCGCTGTTCAACGCCGACTGGCTGACGCTGCAGGTCACGCCCGAACTCAGCGCCAGTTTCGACCCCGAGCGACTGATGCTGAACGGCACGATCACCGTGGACCGGGCCCGGCTCGGGCTGCCGCCCGGCACGGCCGAACGGGTCGATCCATCGCCGGACGTGGTCGTGGTCGGCGCCGAGGCCGAGCAAGTGGCCGAACCGCCGGCCGCGCCGCGACCGATCGAAGGGCGGATCGCGCTGCGGCTGGGCGACGACGTGCGGCTGGAAGCGGCCGGCATGCGCACCCGCCTGACCGGCGGCCTGGACATGCGCTGGGCCGGCGAACGGGCGATTCCGACCGCGGAGGGACAGATCAATCTCGTCGAAGGCGCCTACCGGGCCTACGGCCAGAACCTCGACGTCCAGCGCGGCGAGGTGCTGTTCACCGGCAACCCGATCGACAACCCGATGCTCAACATCGCCGCGGCCCGCGAGATCTTCGGCGACCCGATCGTCGAGCTCGCCGGCGTGGAAATCCGCGGCCCGGCGCAGAACCCGGAGATCGAGCTCTACACCACGCCGCCGACCAGTCGCGAAAAGGCCCTGGCCTACGTCCTGACCGGCGCGGAATTCGACCACGCCGCCGGCCAGGGCGCGTTCAACGTCGGCTTCTTCGTGCTACCCGAAGTGTTCGTCAGCTACGGCGTCGGCCTGTTCGACACCGGCAACGTGCTGGCCGCGCGCTGGGACTTCGCCGAGCGCTGGGGCCTGAAGGCCACGTCAGGGGAAAGCGACACCGGCGCCGACCTGAGCTTTATCATAGACCGCTGAACCCACTCATCCGGCTCACCGCCGAGGAGTCCGACCATGCGCATCGCACGGAATCTCCGCATCGCCCTGCCCGCCCTGCTGGCGCTGCTGCTCGCCGCACCGCTGATGGCTCAGGACGCATCCGACGACGGCCCGAACATCTACCCGCAGCTGGCCGCCCGGCTGGTCGAACTGGACGTGCCGACGCTCGACGTGCGGACCGACGAGGAAGTCGCCGAGACCGGCATGGCGCCGAACGCCACGCACATCCCGCACGGGCAGATCGACGCCATCGCCGAGTTTCTCGGCGACGATCCGAACCGGGCCGTGGTGGTGTACTGCCGTTCCGGCCGAAGGGCCGAACTGGTCGTCGAGGCCATGCGCGAGCGCGGCTACGGCGGGCTGGTCAACGCCGGCGGCTACAGCGACCTGACCGAAGCCCTGGACAACGCGGACTGACGCCGCCCGGGCCGGGCCGGAGCGCGTTCGACCGCGTGCTATCCTGCCCGGCTCGCACCGAACCGAACCGGAATCATGACCGAACTGAACGAAGACCAGAAGAAGCAGCTCGAGGCGCACAACCAGGCCACGGCGGCCTTCATCGACCTGGCCAACAAGCTGTCGAAGGAAAGCGGCCAGGACGTCAAGATCGTCTCGGCGGCGCTGATGGCCGCCTCGGGCATCTACGCCACCTTCATCGCCGCCGGCAACGAGGGCTACCTCGGCCCGGGCGGCGTCGACAAGGTCGCGCAGCTGTACAAGAACAACCTGGGCTACATCCAGGAACGCAAGAAGACCGAGCTGAAGATGCAGGGCAAGGAAGCACGCCAGCTGGGCGAATCCGACACCATGATCACCGCGCCGAATGCCGAAGCACTGGCCAGGGAAACCGGCGACGGCGCAAAGTCCGATTGATGACTGTTCCGCCGGGCCCGCAACGGGCGCGGCGCATTCCGACCGGGTACCGGGCCCTTAGCTCAGTTGGTTAGAGCAGCCGACTCATAATCGGTAGGTCGCAGGTTCAAGTCCTGCAGGGCCCACCATCTTTCTGAAATTGATGGGTTTTCTGTCAGGCGACTCATTGAGTGGGGGTCGGGTGGTCGTGGGGGCGCAGTGGGGCCAAGAGGGGCACGTTCGAGCTGTTGCGTGGGGCGCTCCAACATCTCTGCTTTATCCTCGCCACAGGAGAAATCGCTTTGGGCGGTTAGCCCTCGTTGCTAGACTGCAAGCATGGATGACGATCTAGAGCAACTATTTGACCCAACCACTATCCAGGCTTTCGAAGCCGCACGCCGCACACCCGAAGGTTGGTTCTTGCGTGCAGACTCCTTTTACGAGACACATTTAGCGCTCCACGATTACCGACGGAGAGTCCTTCCCGAAAAAGACACCGTTCAGGGTGTGCTTATCGAACCGACATCGCTGCAAAGGGGCGAAATGCTGGCAGTGTGTTGCGCAATTGAATGCTACATGAAGGGTCTTGCGATGAATGTCTCACGCACTGAGCAAGAGAGACTCAAAGTCATAAACTCGAAACATAACCTCTCAAAACTCGCAGATACAATGACCGCGAGAGGGCTAGACGTACTCTTGGACCGGCACAAAGAAAGGCTTGCCGAACTAACCGTTCTTCGAATTTCAGCTCTGATCTATCCCGCACCCACGAACCAGAAGTACAACGCAGAGCATGCGGAAGCGCAGTATCAGGTTACGCTTACAGGACTAGATCTAGAAATCCTGTCCGAGTTAAGGCGTAGAGTCGACAGAGTGCGCGGTCTCGAAGGACAGGAGCGTAAGGCAGATTCTTAATTGATCCAGCCCTAACACGATCAACAGCCAAGACACCCATGTGGCTCCGCTAAAGAATTCTCGGATCCACTACTGCCACGAGTTCCATTGCTTCATCGCTTATTCTGAAGAAACCTACTAAGAAACCTACTGGACACCCACGTTGTAGGAAATAGCCTACGCGATTTCGGGGTGGATTCCCGATGGCGGTGTCTGGATCGGCCGAATAGGCTGAGATCAGACTCCAAGGTCCGGACAAGCGCATGCCACTTCCTCGAACACGCCTGGTGTCACTCGAAGCCACGCCACACTATCACGTCATCAGCCGCTGCGTTCGCCGTCAGTTTGTGTGTGGATTGGACCGACTCACCGTGAAGGCTGTTTCTCATCGGCGGAACCGGTGTGTGACGAATGCACCGGCCTGGTGCTCCTTCAGGATCGAAATGATCTTCTCTTCGCTGTAGCGCTTGCGCTTCATCGTGGGTCCTCCTCTCAGGTCAAACTAGCAGAGAATTCCCACATTGGACATGGCCCGGATTACAGGGGTACGGTCAAATAGGAAAACGACTGGAAGAAATGCTATTGGCATCATTACAACGTACTTGCTCGAACAGTCTCAGACCAGTCTAGCAATCTTCCATCTGTTCTTTCAGGTCGAGTTTCAGGTTGCGCAGCAGCATGACCTGCTCTTGTTCAAGGCTCTGCACATACAGTCGATCCAAGATGTCAGAAATAGTTTCACCTAGGGAGTTAGTTCCGCACACATCGACGCCCAAAGAAAGATAATACTCAACGATGTCAAGATCTCCAAGACTAGCGGCCTCGTATATTGGTGATTGATCGTAAACTGGATACAGGGAGTCTTGAAACAGCTGAGTTAGCTTCATATCAGGGTTAGCTCCAGCTTGAACAAGAACTCTAACGTGCTCAAGACCTACAGCGCGCGCCACAAATAGTGGAGTCTTACCTTGTGGCCCTGACCTCACATTCGGCTCAGCGCCAGAGTCCAGAAGTGTTTCTAAGAAGCGAATGTCCTGTCTGATGGCCGCATGATGTATCAACGGCACACTAGCTACTCTCTGATCAGGGTCGGCTCCAAGGCTCAAGAGGCACTGCCAGCTTTTCAATCGGCCTTGCCTTAACGCTAGAAATATCGGCGTGACGCTCGCTGCTCCAATAATATCAATTGGGGTCCCTGAATTGATGACCTCGGCTATTCCACTGCAGTCGTTCCTTTCAATTGCATCAACTAGTCGTCGCCCACCAGGCCCACTGTAAATCTCGCGCTTGTCAATCATCAACGCCTCCCGGACAGTCGGGGGACGATCTGAAATTATGGGACGTTCCGATGCGCTTGCGCAGCCTTGGAGAACCAGCCCACAGAAACTTAGCAAAGCAAAAGTGCGGATAGAATTCATGATCAGCATCCTATTCCTCTGCACATATCCGGCATGGGATGCCAGCCAGCAGCGCCTACGCGGACTTGTTCGCCATAGATTCTCCCCGGAGTCAGGATGTTCACGGGTTGCAGCACATCGTAAGAGCTATAGATATGAGTGATGCTTGCTTTACTTGGATCATGGCCACGCACCGTACGAGGATTGACCCCCGCAGAATTAAAGACTGTTGCGCTTCCTCCGGCGGCGATGGCAGCCGCTTGCGCCAAGCCCCCGCCTAGACTCTGCCCGACATAGTGAACAGAATCTTTGAATCGAGACCCCAAAGCCATAGCTTGCTCATATTGCTGTGAAACCATCCCAAGTCCTTGACGGAAATTATGTAACCAGTCAATTCCCTGATTCGTTCCTGTGAATACTAGCGCCGACTCTCCTAGCTCCTCATTAATTACCAGCATCGCTTGAAAGCCGGATTCTTCATTCAAAAACCATTCGCGCATTTCCCACCCCTTAGGCAGATCTCTTCCATAAGCTGCATTGGCCAGAGCTCCGCGTGTCCGTTCAGCGTCCGTAAGGCCTCTATCAAACGTTAAAGCCTGTTTTACAGAAAATTGCATCGCAGCAGTTAACGCTCCGTTCGCAAATTTTCCTCCCGTCATTTCCGAGACTGCAACCACTTAGACACCCACCACGTAGGGAATAACCTACAACAATTCGAGCCGTTTTCCCAATTTGGCTCTTCGCGATTTTGTGTGGGTTGAGCGATTCGGATAGCCTACGGGCTTGTCCCAGCAGAACAACTCGGACACCCACCCAGAACAACTCGGACACCCACCCAGTAGCAGAACAACTCGGACACCCACCCAGAACAACTCGGACACCCACCCAGTAGGAAATAACCTACACGAATTCGAGCAATTCTTCCGATGCCAGGCCGCTGTCGCCTGACCTAGAGTGACCGTCCACTCGCTCAGGAAGGCCCCGATGCCCGAACCTCGCTGCCGCCTCGTCTCGCTCGATGCCACGCCGCACTATCACGTCGTCAGCCGCTGCGTGCGGCGGCAGTTCCTGTGCGGCTTCGATCGCGACACCGGCCGGGACTTTTCGCATCGGCGGGACTGGATCCGGGCGCGGATCTTCAAGTTGGCCGACATCTTCGCGGTCGATATCTGCGCCTACGCGGTGATGAGCAATCACGTCCACCTGGTGCTGACGATCCGGCAGGACGTGGCGATCGCCTGGGACGAGCGCGAGGTCGCCAGGCGCTGGCTGCGGCTGTTCGGCGGGCGGAAGGAGGTCAAGCACTGGCTGGCCGGGCAGCGCCAGTCCGAGGCGCAGGCGGCCGCGGCACTGGAGTGGATCAAGACTTACCGAGAGCGGCTGTTCGATCTTTCCTGGTTCATGCGCTGCCTGAACGAGCCGATCGCCCGGATGGCGAACGAGGAAGACAACGTCACCGGGCGGTTCTGGGAGGGGCGATTCAAGAGCCAGGCGCTGCTGGACGAGGCCGCGCTGTTGTCGCTGATGGCTTACGTCGACCTGAACCCCATCCGGGCCGGCATCGCCGCCACGTCGGAAGAATCCGACTACACGTCGCTCCAGCAGCGGGTGATCGAGACGCGGATCCAGGATGCCCCGGAACAGAAGAACGATCTACCGAAAGACCTGAAGGCCGCTCTCGGCAAGCTGGCCCCGTTCGCGCCGGAGTCGGGCCTGCGGGAAGACAATGCCCTGCCCGTCACCCTCGCCGACTACCTGGAACTGGTCGACTGGACGGGCCGCGCGATCGCCCACGGCACGAAGGGCATGATCGACGACCGGCTGCCGCCGATCCTCGAGCGGCTGAAGGCTCGTCCCGAGGGCGTGGTCGAGTTCCTGTCGAAGCCACAGAAGCGCCGGGCGCCGAACGTGATCGGGCCGGTGCAGGCGCTCAAGGACTGCGCGCAGGCGTTCGGGCGGACGTTTCTGAAAGGTCGAGCGACCGCTACATTGTTGTTCGGTTAAGCCGAGCCCAAAAAAACACCCTGCCCGCCTCGCCGGGCGCTTTGTCGTGCTCGGAAATCGGTGAAATCGCCATTTTTCGGCCCGGAATTGTCTGCGCGCACCCAACGTGCGGATATTTGGTCGATCCAGATCAAATTACCGCGCCAATTTTCCGTGAGCTCCAGAAGATCAACGACTCTTGTTGGGTCAGTGTCGTGTGGGTGTCCAGCCTCGAAGGGCTCTTGTTGGGTCAGTATTGTGTGGGTGTCCGGCCTCGAGAACGAGAAGATCAACGACTCTTGTTGGGTCAGTGTTGTGTGGGTGTCCGGCCTCGAAGGGCTTCGAAGTGGTGGAAGTGGTGTGGGTGTCCGAGTTCGAAGGAGCGCGAACGGCTTTGAAGTGGCAAGTGTTGTGCGGATTCGAAGTGGGGTTCGAAGCAGCGGTCCGGCCTGCGGGTCAGCGGGTACCATGGCACCTCTCCGATCGCTGGTTTCGAGACCCGCCATGAGCCCCACGCTGTTCGCCACGGCCCCGCAGGGCCTCGAAGACCTCCTCGCCTCGGAGCTCGACGCGCTCGGCGCGGTCGAGGCCCGGCCCGGACGGGGCGGCGTGGCGGTTCGCGGCGGCCTGGCCAACGCCTACCGGATCTGCCTGTGGTCGCGAGTCGCCGGCCGGGTGCTGCTGCCGATCGCCGAGTTCGACGCCGATGACGCCGACGCGCTGTATGCCGGCGCGCGGACCGTGGACTGGTCCGATCACCTGGCCGCCGACGGCTCGCTGGCGGTGGACTTCACCGGCATCAAGCCGGCGATCACCCACGCCCGGTTCGCCCAGCAGCGGGTCAAGGACGCGGTCGTGGATCGATTCCGGGAGACGGCCGGCGTTCGACCGGACGTCGACCCGAAGGCGCCCGACCTGCGCATCCACGTCCACCAGGACCGCGCACGGACCACGGTGTCGATCGACCTGTCCGGCGACAGCCTGCACAAGCGCGGCTACCGTGAGGACACGGTCGAGGCGCCATTGAAGGAACACCTGGCCGCGGCCATGCTGCTGCGCGCGGAATGGCCCCGGATCGCGGCCGAGGGCGGCGGGCTGGTCGACCCGATGTGCGGCTCCGGCACGCTTCCGATCGAGGCGGCCTGGATGGCCGGCGACGTCGCGCCCGGCCTGCTGCGCACCCGCTTCGGGTTCCAGCGCTGGCGCGGCCACGACGACGCGCTGTGGAAGGACCTGATCGACGAGGCGCTCGACCGCCAGGAGGCGGGCGTTCCGGGCATTCCGCCGATCGTCGGATACGACCGCGACGGCCGCGCGATCAAGGCCGCGATCGGCAACCTCGAGCGCGCCGGGCTGCGCGGCCGGGTGCACGTCGAGAAACGCGAACTGGGCCAGGCCACGCCGCCGAAGGGCGTGACGACCGGGCTGGTGGCCACCAACCCGCCGTACGGCGAGCGGATCGGCGACGCACACGAGTTGATGCCGCTCTATGTCCGCTTGGGCGACACCCTGAAGCGCCGCTTCGCCGGCTGGGAGGCGGTGGTGCTGAACGGCGCGGGCTGCGAGATCGGCCTGAAGCCGACCCGGACCTGGGCGATGCGCAACGGGGCGATCGAGTGCCGGCTGGAGCGCTTCGAGCTCGGTGCCGCACCCGGCGGCGACGGGCCGGCGGCCGAGGACCTGCACAACCGGCTGACGAAGAACCGCAAGAACCTCGGCAAATGGCTGCGCCGCGAGGACATCACCTGCTACCGGGTCTACGACGCCGACCTGCCGGAGTACGCGCTGGCCGTCGACGTCTACGGCAGCGACGACGGCGACTGGCTGCACGTACAGGAATACGAGGCCCCGGCCAGCGTCGATGCCGGCAAGGCGCGGTCCCGGCTGCGCGCGGCGCTGGCGACGATTCCGGAGGCGCTGGAGGTTCCCCCCGAGCGCATGGTGTTCAAGGTCCGGCGCCGGCAGAAGGGCCACGAACAGTACCAACGCCACGGCGAGCGCGGGCGCTTCCTGACCGTTCGCGAGGGCCCGGCGCGGCTTGCCGTGAACCTGACCGACTACCTCGACACGGGCCTGTTTCTCGACCATCGCCCGGTGCGCCGCTGGATCGGCGAGCAGGCTCGCGACCAGCGCTTCCTGAACCTGTTCGGCTACACCGGTGCGGCGACCGTCCACGCTGCCGTCGGCGGCGCGGCCGAGACCACCACCGTCGATCTGTCGAAGACCTACCTCGACTGGCTGCGACGCAACCTCGACCTCAACGGCCTCGATCGGCTTTCGAACCGCATCGTCCATGCCGATGTGATCGGCTGGCTTCAACGCGCAGCCGGCCCGTACGACCTGGTCTTCCTCGACCCGCCGAGCTTCTCGAACTCCAAGCGCATGGACGACACGCTGGACGTCCAGCGCGACCACCCGACCCTGATCCGCGCCGCCATGCGCCTGCTCGCACCCGGCGGAACCCTGATCTTCTCGAACAACCTGCGGTCGTTCTCGATGGATGGATCACTGACCGAGGAATTCGCCGTCGAGGACCGGACGGGGTGGTCGATTCCGAAGGACTTCGAACGGAATCGACGGATTCACGGGTGTTGGTTTGTGCGACATCGGGGGTGATGGTCTTGTTGTTGCCTCGGCATGGATGAGGGGCGCGCCTCAACAGCATCTTCAACGGCGTTTCACAGGCTGATGCGGTCGGCTGTTGCCCGAGGGATCGAATTCGACTTCCAGGGTCAACGTCAAAAGCGTTTCGCCCGCCCGCTGCGCGGGCTGATGGCGAGGTACTCTTGTGGCGACAAAAGTACCCGAACGCGCTGCGCGAACACCGCCGCCCGGCCTGCGGCCGGGTTCCCTCCGGTGCTCCCGGCCGGCGAGGTCTCCCGGATCAAGTCCGGGACAGGCTCTGAACTCGCTGCAGTCGCTTGCCCTCCTTCCGCTCAGACATTGCGACGGCCCCGATTGTCATCACAAGCGCCGCCATCCGGTCCGCGCCTCCGGCGGCGATGACGGCCGAGCAAGTCAACGGCCAACCCGCGCTCGCTCCCACCTGTTGGAGGGCGCTTGCGCGCGAACGGTTTCTTCCGGGATCACCCTTCGCCCGCAAGCGGTCTCCAACAGGCCAGCGATGGCGACTGCTCTTCCGCGGCAATGGGTTCAAGCCCCCTCAAGGGCGCCGAGAAGCGCAGGGGCGGGCGGGACGATTGTCATCACGATCCGCCGCTGCATGTCCGAGCGCAGAGAGCGCAAGCGAACGAAGCGAGTTCAGCGGACCCCGCCCGCACCGAGCATTGCAGGGAACCCGAGCGAAGCTCGGGCGCCATTGCGGGAAAAGCGCTTTTGCCTACTTTAGTCGCCACAAAAGCAGGTCGCATCGGCCCGCGCAGCGGGCGGCGAGACGCTTCTGACTTTTCGAAAACGGCGCGAGAACCCCGGGTGCGCTCCGCCTACCCGGGCTACAACGTCCAAAACAAAGACACCGGGGCGCGGGGCAGCGCCCCGAAAACCCTACCGCAACCACATCGCCCCCATCACCCCCATCCACACCGTGAACCCGACCCAGTGGTTCGACAGGAACGCATCGAAGCACGCCTTCGGGTCCCGGTTCCGGAGCCGGAACAGCTGGACCTGCAGCAGGCCGAACACGATGACGACTGCGGCGAACCAGGCCGGGTGCGGCAGGAAGCGGAGACCGAACAGGCCCAGTCCGGCGACGATCAGGCCCATCAGGCCGGCCAGGATGGGCAGGTCGTAGCGGCCGAACAGGATGGCGGTGGACTTCACACCCACCTTCAGGTCGTCCTCGCGGTCGGCCATGGCGTACTCGGTGTCGTAGACGACCACCCAGAGCAGGTTGATGAGGTACAGCCACCAGGCCGCTTCGGGCACGCGCCCGAGTTCGGCGGCGAAGGCCATCGGAATGGCCCAGCTGAAGGCCGCGCCGAGCACGATCTGCGGCAGGTGGGTAAAGCGCTTGAAGAACGGGTAGGTCCCGGCCAGCAGCGCGCCGAAGAAGGCCAGCAGCACGGTCAGCGGGGTGGTCAGCAGGACCAGGCCGAAGGCTGCGGCCATCAGCGCGAAGAACAGGTTCAGGGCCTGCCGGGCGGTCAGTTCGCCGGCCGCCAGCGGCCGCGCGCGGGTCCGTCCGACGTGCGGGTCGAGGTCGCGGTCGGCGTAGTCGTTGATCACGCAGCCGGCCGCGCGCATGACGATGACGCCGAGGGTGAACACGACCAGGTTCTTGACGCTCGGACGACCGCCGCCGGCGAGAAACAGCGCCCACCAGGTCGGCCACAGCAGCAGCGCGATGCCGATCGGGCGGTCGAAGCGCATCAGGCGCAGCCAGGGACCGGCCGGCCCTTCGAAGATTCTGGCCGTCAGGCGGAATTCCATCGGCATAGTATGCCCCGTCCCTCCGTGACGGCGGAACGACCTGATAGGATGGCGCCCGCGACCTTCTCCGCTCCCCGCGAGGCCCCGATGCACGCGATTACCGCTGTTTTCACGCTGCTGCTGGGCGTGGCCGTGATCCTGGCCGGCAGCGGGCTCCTGGGTACGCTGCTGGGCGTGCGCGGTCCGCTCGAGGGCATGAGCGCCGGCACGCTCGGCCTGATCATGTCGGGCTACTTCGTCGGCTACGTGGGCGGCACCCTGCTGGTCCCGAAGCTGATCCGCCAGGTCGGCCACATCCGCACCTTCGCCGCGCTGGCCTCGCTGGTCTCGATCGTCTCGCTGCTGCACGGCCTGTTCGTCAGTCCGGCGCTGTGGTTCCTGCTGCGTTTCGTCGCCGGGGTCTGCGTGGTCGGTCTGTACATTGCCATCGAGAGCTGGTTGAACGAGCGCACCGGCAACGAAGAGCGCGGGAACGTCTTCTCGGCCTACATGACGACCACGCTGATCGGCCTGGCCGTCGGCCAGCTGCTGCTGCTGACCGGTGATGTGAGCCAGCTCGAGCTGTTCGCACTGGCCTCGGTGCTGTTGTCGCTGGGGCTGGTGCCGGTGGCGCTGACCCAGGTCCGCGAACCGCCGGTGGTCGACGCCGATCGACTGGGCCTGCGCAAGCTGTTCGAGATCTCACCGGTCGGCGTGGTGGCCTGCGTGTTTTCCGGGCTCGGAATCAGCGCCTTCTGGGGCCTGGGGCCGGTCTTTGCCGGCGGCCTGGGCTTCGATCCGGACGGCATCTCGCTGTACATGTCGTTGACCATTCTCGGCGGCATCGTGATGATGTGGCCGGTCGGCCGCCTGTCGGACCGGATCGAACGCCGACGCGTGCTGATGATGGTCTGTGCGATGACGGCCGTCGGCGCGATCGCCACGCTGCTGCTGATTCCTTACGGGGCGTGGGCGGTGAAAGTCGGCGGCTTCGTCTACGGCTGCTTCGCGTTCAGCATCTTCTCGCTGGCCGCGGCGCACACCAACGATCACGTGGCGCCGGACCAGATCCTGGAAGTGACCTCCAGCCTGCAGCTGCTCTGGGGCAGCGGCGCGATCGTCGGGCCGATCGTGGCCGGACTGCTGATCCAGCAGTTCGGGCCCGAGGCGCTGATGGCCTGGTTCGCGGTCGCGGCGCTGATTCCGGCGGTGTTCATCCGCTACCGGATGACGGTGACCCGACCGATTCCGATGGACGAGCAGGCCGACTTCGTGCCCCAGTTCGCAACCTCGCCGGCCGCACTCGAGATGCACCCGGAGGTCGAGGAAAGCGATCAGACGGTCGAACCGACCGCACCCGCGCCCTGAGCGCTGGCGCGGTTTCGGTTCAATCGACGACCGGCCCGTTCAGCTCGATCCGGAACCGCGCCTCGTCGGCATCGACCCGGCAGCGCCCCTCGTCGCCGAAGGCCAGCGCAAGCCGCTTGCGGACGTTTTCCAGCGCCATCCGGTGCCCCTGATCGGCGCGCACCGGGCGTTCGGACGCCACCGGGTTCTCGATGATCACGCGCCAGTGCCGGCGGCGCGGTGCGTCGACGATCACGGTCAGGCGCCCGCCGTCCGGCAGCCGGGAGATGCCATGAACCACGGCGTTCTCGACCAGCGGCTGGATCAGCAGCGCCGGCAGCCGGGCCTGCAGCGGCGCATCGTCGGCAATCCGCCAGTCCACGGTCAGCCGCTCGCCGAGCCGCAGCGCTTCGATGCGCAAGTAGCCGCGGACCAGTTCCAGCTCGCGTTCCAGGCGATGCTCGGACGATTCGGTCAGCCCGGAGCGCAGCAGGTCGGACAGGTCCAGCACCGCCTCTTCGGCCTGCTGCGGCCGCGTGCCGATCAGGCTGGCGATGGTGTTCAGCGCGTTGAACAGGAAATGCGGCCGGATCCGGGCCTGCAGCGCGGCGAGCCGGGCGCTGGCCTCGGCCTGCACCTGCCGCTGCCACTGGCGATGCAGGATCAGGAAGCGAAGGAAGACCAGCGAGGCGATCGAGGCGATCAGAACATTGCGCAGAACCAGCAGGCCCGGTGACTCGTCGGAAATCACGATCATGGTGGGCGACAGCGCGATGCCGAGCAGGCTTGCGGCGACCACGATCAACTGGATGACGACGAAGATCGCCAGATAGGCGACCGCGTCGGGAAGCGTGGACAACACGCTCCGTGCGGTGCACAACAGCAGGCAGGCGAACAGGGCGACGCCCTCGATGAAGACCGCGTGGATGCCGAGTCGCAGCCAGAAGGTGGAGAATCCGGTGCCGGCCAGGGTCAGCAACAGCGCCAGCAGCAGGCCGAGCAGCACCACCAGGAGCACCGCCTGGGGCTGGCAGAAGTCGGGCAACGGCGGCGCGCGCTCGGCGCGTTCGTTCATCGGCAGGCATCCGGGAGTCAGGTCGGCCCGAGACTACGCGGACGAAGGCCCGGACTGCAAGCCACTGTCTCGTTTCCCCGTCACGCTCCAGACCGACAGAAAAGGCTCCGTGCCGCGAGACGGCACGAAGCCCGCATCGTGCGAACGCAACCCAGGGCTGCCTTCGCGGTCGCGTACGCCGGACTTACCAGCAGTCGTCGATGGTGCCGGTCGCACCCCCGTCCAGGCCACGCTGGCCGGTATGCGTCAGCGTAAGCGACTGACACTCGTCGTCATTGGCCTGGCCACCCTGCGGAGCCGCCGTCAGGGTGAAGGTGGTGGCAGTGGTGTCGACGGCGACGATGTACTTGCCCTTGTCCGAGGCAACGGACGCGCCGTCCTGGATACCGCAGGCGGCATCGTCGTAGCTGCTGTATCGAGTAAAACAGCGCTCGAGCTGCTGGGCCACCTGGAACAGCTGGGCCTTGCCGTCGGCACGCCCGGACTCGATGACCCATTGGTTGTAGCTCGGAATGGCGATGCCCATGACGATGGCCAGGATCGCCACGGCGATCATCAGCTCGATCAGGGTGAAGCCGGACTGGCGCTGGATCGGTGTACTCACGATGCTCTCCTACGGGGCGGACCAGAGGCCGCGGATCAGCGGCACATTGCGCGAGGACGGTAGCGTGCCGTCGGTCGAGACCATCACTTCCATGCCGACGCTGAGCTGCTCGGGCGTCAGCGGCGTTCCCGGACCGCGAATCACGGCTCGCTTGTCTTCCGACGCGATCCGGTAACGCTGACCGTCGAGAACCATGATGCCGGCCTTCAGGTCGATCGACTCGACAACCATCTTCTGCGGCAGGCCGAGGGCCATGTCGACGTCATCGCTCTGGGCCACCGCGACCTGAACGCCGAGCAACAGGCCCAGCAGCACCGCGTACATCATCTTGTAGTGAATCGAATTCATGGTGCGTTCTCCGAGGTGGGAATCAGCGGGCCTGGCGCCAGACCTGGCGTCCGTCGCAGATCGTACCGATCAACAACGGCTGGCCGGTGGCCGGATTCAGGGTTCCGAATTCCGAACACCAGCCGTCGCGCGAACCGACCGAGCCCGGATCCGGCATGTCGCCGTCGGGATCGAACGGGTTGTTCGGGTCGTCCGGGTCGGTGTTGCCGGTGCCCAGCGACGGCGGCTTGATGATGATCGGCGGATCGATCGGCGCACCGATCCCGACTTCGACCACGCCGCAGTTCGGGCAGATGTTGTCCAGCGCGCCGCCGCCGGTGAGCGCATCGACAACGTACAGGCGCTGGAAACCACCCGGGGCGCAGGGGTCGTCTTCCGGCTCGAAGGTCGAGAAGATGACCTGGCCGAAGATGATCCGCGGCCGCGACAGCACGCGCTCGCCGGTCGCGCTCCCGGTCGGCGTCAACTCCAGGACCCAGCCGTCTTCACCGGCCTCGCCGTCGATGATCCGATCACCGCCGGACTGCGTGATGGTCGGCTCGCCGAAGCCGGGATTGTTGCCGATTCTCGAATCCTGGTCGCGCAGCGCGTAGAGCTTCTCGATCCCGGTGCCGCCGACCAGGCGGTCGGCCGGCTCGATCAGCTTGCCGGTGCCGACATAGACGACCAGACCGCCGGCCGGGCTGGCGGCCAGACCCGGCGTTGCAGTGATCGCGCGACCGTCCGGATCGTCGAACAGCCCCTGGGAGTACTTGACCGTGGGTGCGCCGGACTCATTGAAGTCGACGCGCCACACGGTGCCGTTCAGGTCGCCGGCGTAGGCCCGGGAAATCGACTGCCGGGTCAGCGGATTGAGCAGCGGCGCCACACCGGACAGGCCGTTGCTGTCGCTGCCGGTCTCGAGCTCGATCTCGTGCAGCACGTTTCCGCTGAACAGGTCGACGACGAACAGCACGGCGTTGTTGTCGTCGCTGTTGTAGCCGTTGCCGAACAGCGCGACCCACTGGCCGTTGCCGAGACGTGTGATGACCGGGTCGCCGAAGGTATAGCCGAGGTTGGGTTCATCGTCACCGGTGATTTCCCAGAGCACGCTCGGCGAGTCGGGATCGGTGACGTCGAGCGCGAAGATGCCCCGGCCGCCGGCACCCAGGCCGCCGACCAGGACACGCTTCCAGCCGCCGGCGTAGGCGTCCCGAACGACCATCTGGCCGTCGACGAAGAACTTGTGGCCATAGTTCGGGTTGGCCAGGTCCTTCAGGTTCGGCAGCACCGCGCGCGGCACGAAGGCAAACAACTCGCGGCCGCTCTCGGCGTCGAAGGCATGCAGCATGCCGCCGTTGCCGCCGACATAGACCGCCTTGGTCTCGTCGGCCTTGTCATCGACGAAATCGGGATACGAGCTGCCGGCGGCGCCGGGCAGACGCGCCCAGCCCTCGTTGCCGGCACCGGCATAGACCGGGCGCGAATTCACGATATCGGCCAGTACGGTGCTGCGCTCACGGAACGGACCACCGTTCTGCTGTTCCTTCGATCGATCGCCGCGAACGTAGTTGATCACGTCGTTGGCCAGAGCGGCATCGGTGGAAATCGCGTTGCGCAGCTGCGGCTGCATCGAGATGTCGAAGTCCTGGCCACCGCTGCCGCTGTTGCGCGAGGTCAGGATCCTGCGACCACCCGGCGAGCGGGCGTCGAGCTGCGGCCCGGCTTCCCAGGCGGTCGACCCCGAGAACACGTCGATGGCCTTGACGTTGCCGCTCCAGTCCTCGCTGTCGAACTCGGCGGCATAGATGATCGAGCCTTCGGTCAGGCGGGTGGTCGACACCGACAGCCCGGTGGTGGCCGAAGTCCGGGCGACGATCTCGGTCAGGATGGCGGCGAGTTCATCGGCGAAGGTCTGCGGGTCGGCGGCCGAAAAGAAGCCGCCGCGACCGTTCAGACCGAAATGAAGCAGGTCGTCGATCTTGGCCGCGTTGCTGTTGTAGGGGTCACCCCAGTTGACCGGCGTCTGGGTGTCGATGGCCGCGAACGCGTCGTCCGGGTTCACGTTGCCCTCGACGCCGAGCCCGATCCCGAAGCTGGCCAGGTGCTGCCAGAATGCCGGATCTTCCGGCGTGGTGGACACGCGGTTGGTGATGTCCGGACGCAGGTCGCGCTTCCAGTAATGCATGGCCACGTCGGCCAGCGTGTTGGTGCGCGAGGCGTCGGCGAACGGCGCGACCGGCTGGTACTGGTAGCTCTGCGCGCCCTGGCCGAGGTCCGGCCCGGTGATCGTGGCGCCTGCGGTGCCGTCGGCATCGCCGACGCTCGGGTTGCCGCCGTTCCAGAAGCCATCGGACATCATGATATGGAAACTCTGGCGGCAGGCCAGGTCCTCGCCGCCGGACGAACCCGGCGACGTCGACCACGGGCCGAGCGCATCGGTGCGCTCGAAGTAGCCGCCGACGGCTTCGGCCGCCTGCCGAAGCGGGGTGCCGAAGTTGTTGATGACGCGGCCGTACAGCTCGTCGTAGAAGGCCTCGCGGCCGGCGATGCTGAACGGCCGAACCGGGCGCAGGATCGCGCGGTGGTTGACACCGTCGATCGACGACGAGCCCTGGTTGATCGCGGCGAAGCCGACCCGGGCCTGGTCCGGCATCTCGGTGAACGCGTTGCCGATCGCCCCGCGAGAAGTGAGCACCCGCGAGCGGTGGTACTGGAACCAGTTGGCGAAATTCTGGATTTCCTCGTCGCGGGTCCGAGTCACGCCGCCCGGGCTGGTGAAGGTGGCACTGGCCGGCGTGGTATCGACCCGGATCTCGACTTTGTCGTAGCTCGACAGCAGGCCGCGCGGACCGCCGAGGTAGTTGAAATAGGTGATCGGCGTGAAGGTACGGCTCGAGCCGCATGCGCCATCACAGAAGCCTTGGTCCAATGCGTTTCCGCGGAACCAGACGGCTTCCTGGGTCTGCGGCACCGTGAGGTTCAGGCCGCCGAGGCCCGGGATGTCGGGGTTGTACAGCGCGTTTTCGGGATCGGCCGGCGGCATGTCGCTGCCGTCGGGTCGCGACCAGGGCCGGTAGGTGATGTCCGGGTTGTAGAACACCCCGTTGTTGGCCGCCGAGCGAGCGTACAGGTGATGGATGTTGTCATCGCGGAACGACGGCACCTGGTTGGCGTAGTTGGTGCCGCCGTACAGCCCTGCCGGCCTCGGGAACATGAAGATCGTGAAGCGGAACTCCGGACCGTCGGGCATGTACTCCCACTGCATCGAGCCGGAATCGTCGAGCGTGAACATGACGTTCGGCTCGACGTTGGTGGCCACGAACAGCGGCGACTGCGAGATGTTCAGGTCCTGGGCCTGGGCCGCCGTCGGTGCACCGGCCAGCATGCCGGCGGTGCCGACGATCAGCGCCAGGACGATCTTGTCGAGAATCGTGCTTGATTTCATGGGGTTCTCCGCCGTGCCAACCGGCTCATTCGGGCCAGAAGAAAATGCTCTGCACCACGACCTCGCCGACGCCCTGGGGCCCGGTCGCGCGTGCTGCGACGAGGAAGTATTCCTCGATCGCCGTATCGTTCAGTTCGTTCATCGGTCGGCAGGCCGATCCGAAGATGGTGCCGCCGGCACCGGCGTCGGTCAGCGCGATGACGACATACTCGTTGCCGGTCGCCGGGGCCGTCAGCCAGGGCCAGTCATCGGGCGAAACCGTCGGGCCTTCCAGCGTGCAGGCGTTGCGCGAAAGTCCGAGATCGCTCTGCGCCTCGGACCAGATCGGGATCCCGCCCAGCGGGCAGCCGGCGGCGCCGGCCACGCAGTTGCCGAGGGTCTGCTCGATCTCGCGCAGGGTCGCTTCGGCTTCCTGGAAGGCCTCGTTGGTCTCGCGCACGTTGCCGGCCATGCGCTCCTGCAGCACACCCACATTGGCCGCCGACAGGCCGATCACGGTCAGGATGATCAGGAACATCAGCGACACGAACAGGGCCGCGCCGCGCTGGAGGCGGGGGGCCGAAGCCTGGATTGCGGTTCGATTCACGGTCATCGCCTCAGATCACGATCAGACGGTTGCGCAGCGCAACCGTGGTGGAAAAGGACTGACGCAGCCGGCCGTCGCCGGGCGTCTGGATGTTCGCGCCGGAAAGCTCGAAGGTCATCGGCGTCACGTCCCCATCGGCGTTTTCCGGCGAGCGCACGCTGACCGACAGCCGCAGCGCGATGACCTGGCCCCAGCCGTCGGCCGGCACCTGGTCGGCGCGCAGCCACTGACTGATGCTCTGGCCGTCGCCGGCCGGCGCAGCGGCACTGAATCCGTACAGGACCTGCATCGACTCCACGCCCTGGACGAGCTCCTCGGCGCCGGCGGCCGACCCTCCGGTGCCCGTGGTCAGGTTGAACCGGTACAGCCCGGGGTCGCCGGTGTCGGGGTTGAGCCCGACGTAATAGGCCATCGCGTTGATCTCGAAGACCTGCATCGAGTCGTCGTAGCAGGTCGCCCAGTCGATGCCGTTGACGTTGCCCGGACCCGGGTTCGAGCACGAACCGGAGCCGGCTGCGAAGGTCGAGGCGTTGGCGTTGCTGCGGTTCTGGAACAGGTCGGCGCCGGTTGCACAGTTGGTCACCAGCACGATCGCATCGTCCGGCAGGCCGTGCGAACCCTGCAGGCCGATCGAACTGTTGCCGGTGCAGTTCGGACTGTTCAGGTTGTTCGGATCGCCCTGGATGCCGGTGTTGACCTGCATCGTGCGGACGACCAGCACGTCCGACCCGGGCACGACCCGCCCGTCGAGAACCCCCGGCAGCGAGCCCTGGTCGGCGGTCGATGTCCATTCACTCGGCGAGGTTCCGGCCGGATCGAGATCATCGGGCAGCGTGAAAGCGTCATTGATTCCGGTGCCGTCGTACTCCCAGCCCAGCACGGCCCGATTCGGATCGAAGAAGTCCGACACCCCGCCGCCGCAGGCCGGATCCAGATGGTTGTTGATCTCGAGTCGCGCGGCGCAGAAGCCGTGCGTGCCGGCCATGCGCAGATCGCGTTTGAGCAGCTCCATCGTGAACCGGCCGTTTTCCTGCACGCGCGCCGAGGCATCGGCGGTCAGGAAGGTCAGTTTGGCGGTGCCGAACAGCTGGATCAGGCCGGCGGTGACCAGCAGGCCCAGCACCAGCGCGATCATGAGTTCCACCAGGCTGAGGCCGCGAGCGCGGCGCGGGGCCGGCGTGGACGGAGCTGGAATCGGAGTCGTGGTTCGGTTCATGGTCATTTCCGGATCAGATTCGCGTGGTGATGCTGAACGACGCATTGGTGCCGGCCTCGCGGTCGTCCAGCCAGCCGACCGTGATCGTCACGATGCCGTCGGTGGCCGCGGCCGTGACGCTGGTGTTCACCGTCCCCGCCGGCAACAACTGCGCGGCCCGCGTACTCCAGAACCCGGCGTTCGGGATGTTGCCGCTGGCCGCGACCTCGGACCGGTTGGCCCGGGCATGGTCGGCCAGCTCGTAGGCGATGTTGGTCGCCTGGGTGCGGTAGTACGACACCTGGTTGGCCTGCAGCGAAAAGCCCTGCAGCGCGGCCACGCCGAGCAGGCCGACGGACAGCACCAGCAGGGTGATCAGGACCTCGATCAGCGTGACGCCGGCCTGGCGGCGAATCGGGGCACGGAACAGTGCGGTCATGGAAACGGTCTCCATCAGCTGCAGTCGATGCGTTCGGAACCGACCCGGCCGGTCCGTTCGACGGAAACGCGCCGGGCGTTGTCGGCGCTGCAATAGTTCAGATCCAGCTCGACCGAGAGCTGGGCATCGGCGAAGCCGGTCCGCTCGAACACCACCGTGCCCCCCTGCGGGGTGAACTGGAAATCGGTGCCCGGCGAGTTCCAGACCCGCAGCAGCTCCTCGCCGCCGCCGCCGGCGTCGGCGATCACGATCCAGCCCTGGTTCCAGTTGCCGCCGCAGCTGGTGCCGTTCGAACTGGCGCAGACGGTGACCGGATCGCCGCGCTTCAACGCCTCGGACCGGGCGTACTGCATCGACGTCACGAACTCGTTGGTCTGGCCGGACAGCCGGTTGTTCTGGATGATCTGGGTAAAGCTCGGCAACGCCGCCGTGGTCACGATGGCCAGAATGGCGATCGCGAGCAGCAGTTCCATGAGCGTGAATCCACGCTGGTGGGTCATGGCACGGGCGTCCACGTTTGGTTCCAGTGCCCATCATGCACGCCGCCGCGCGCAACGCCAGCGGCGAAGGACGAGCGGTCGATCCGGCGGCCCGAGCGGTCGCTGCGCGCTTCCCGGGGCGTGAAACGCCGAGTCGACGCCCGCTCGCCCGGGATCCCGGACCGACGTGGTGGCCGGGCGACGGCGAGGCCCTGGAGCTGCGTTCGTTCTTCGACCCGGTGAAACGACCCGGATGCAGGGCCTGGTCGAGACGCGATCATCGGTGTCTTCGATGAAGCCGGCGAGGGTCGCATCCGCTATAATTGCGCGCTTTCGGCGGGCCGGCCGCGATGACCGGACCGGCCGCCCCCGACGACACCGAGCAAGAGGGTAGCGCGTGAGCGAACAGGACGATCAGATCTTTCTCAAGCGGTTCAGCCTGGTCATCGTGGCCCTGGCGATCTTCGCCGTGATCATCATCTTCGTGGCCCTGCAGTTCCATCGGCAGCTGGGACAGCACGAGAGCCCGACCCGTACGCAGCAGGTCGCCGAACGGATCGCGCCGGTGGCCGGCGTCTACGCCGGCGAAACCGGCCGCGCCGCGGCCATGGCCGCCGCCGAAGCCGCGCAGGCCGACGAGGCGCCGCAGGTGGCCTTCGACGGCAGCCTCGACGGCGAGATGATCTACAACAACGTCTGCGCGGCCTGCCACAACTCCGGCGCGGCCGGCGCGCCGATGCTGGTCGCTTCGGACTGGACCGACCGCATGCCGCAGGGCGAGGACACGCTGGTCCAGCACGCGATCGACGGCATCGGCACCATGCCCGCCAAGGGCGGCCGGATGGATCTCAGCGACGAGCAGGTGCGCGCCTCGGTCGAGTACATGCTCGCCGAGATCGAATGATCGCTCGGTAACACCGCTCGGCACCATCGATTCCGACGCGACCCGAGCAGCGGGTCGCGCCGCTCATTCCGTTTCGGCGAGGAAGGTCCGCGACTGTGCCTGCAGACGCGGAAACAGGGCCTCGAAGGTCGTCCCGATTTCCGCTTCGTACGCGTCGAGCAGCTCGAGCCCGCGGGCCAGCGGCTCACGCCGGCCATGGCGCGCGGCGATGCGGGTGAAGATCTCGGCCAGCAGCATGCGGTCGTCGAGCCGACGCCACAGGCCGACCGCGGCCGCCCAGCGCGAGAACCGGGCCAGCCGATCGGGAAATTCGTGACGGTGAGCGGCCAGCAAGGCGTCGACATCGCGTCCGAACGCCTCGCGGGATCGACCGACGTAGTCGCCCCAGCGGCGCGAGAGTTCGCGGTCGAACAGCACGTCGAGCACGATGCCGCCGTAGCGCCGCCACGGCGGCTCGAACGATCGCACCAGCTCGCGAACCGCCGGATCGGCGTCGGACCAGGCGTCGATCCGCCGGTGCAGGCGAACCCCGCGCGCCAGGCCGGGCCGAAGCGTGTCCAGCACGGCCCGCCCCTTCAGATGATCGCCGAGCAGCGCACCGAGGCGATCGTCGGGGCGCTCGCCGGCCAGCACCAGGTGGGCCAGGTGGTTCATCGGCCCTCGGTCTCGGCTGGGATGCAGGAATCGGCCACGGAGAAATCCGGTCGGGTCGCATCGGTTATTATGAACCGTCGCCAGAACGCCGGACATGCACCCGGTGCGCACGGCGGCTCCTCCGGCGGTCCGCGCGACCGCCGCCGATCCTGAAACCCGCATCCGTTTCTCGCCATGTCCGACGCCCGGCCTCTCGACCCCGATTCGTTCCCGACCGAACAGACCGAGCTCTTCGTGACCGGTCCGGCCGGCCGGATCGAGTGCATCGCGGATGTGCCCGAGCCCGACGCGGCCCGCCCGGCCACCGCCGTGCTGTGTCACCCGCACCCGCAACACGGCGGCACGCTGCGCAACAAGGTCGTCACGATCATGGAGCGCAGCCTGCGCGAATCCGGCCTGGCCACGGTGCGATTCAATTTCCGCGGCGTCGGCGAGTCGGAGGGCGAGTTCGACGACGGCGACGGCGAGCTGGGCGACCTGCTGGCGGTGGTCGACTGGGTCCGCCGCACCCGGCCGGACACCGAGCTCTGGCTGGCCGGCTTCTCGTTCGGCTCGTGGATCGCGCTGAAGGCGGCGCAGGACCTGCCGGTGCGGATGCTGATCTCGATCGCACCGCCGGTCGAGCGTTACGGCTTCGCCGACCTGATGCCGCCGAACTGCCCGTGGCTGGTGGTGCAGGGCGACGAAGACGAAGTGGTCTCGCCCGATGCGGTGATCCAGTGGGCCGAGAGCCTGGACGCCCAACCGCAGCTGGTCGTGATGGAAGGCAGCGGCCACTTCTTCCACCGCCGCCTGATGGACCTGCGCGGGTTGATCAAGAACGCAGTGGCCAACCACCTGCCCTGAGCCGCGCCGGTGACCGACCGATCCGCGCTCCCGGGCCCCGCGCCCCGCCATGCCGCGCTGGTCGAGGCCGGCCGGCTCGACCCCGACCCCGCCCAGCAGGCGCTCGCCGACCGGCTGCAGTGCTGCTTCGAAGCGCTCCTTTCCGAGCGACCCCGCTGGTTCCGCAAGCCGGCCGCAGTGCCCGGTCTCTACATCCACGGCAAGGTCGGCCGCGGCAAGACGCTGCTGATGGACCTGTTCGTCCATTCGCTGCGCGAAGCCGGCGAGCCGGTCGAGCGTGCCCACTTCCACCGTTTCATGGACGATGTGCACGCGCGATTGAAGGGCCTCGGCCAGCGCCAGCGACCGCTCGACGCGATCGCCCGCGAGCTGCGCGACCGCACCCGCGTGGTCTGCTTCGACGAGTTCCACGTCGAGGACATCGCCGATGCGATGCTGCTCGGCGAGCTGACCACGCAGTGGTTCGACCTCGGCATGACGCTGGTCGCAACCAGCAACACCGCACCCGACGAGCTGTACGCCGGCGGTCTGCAGCGCCAGCGCTTCCTGCCGGCGATCGAGAACCTGAAGGCCCACTGCGAGGTTTTCGAGCTCGACGCCGCCGAGGACTTCCGGCTGCGCGAACTGACCCGGCGTCCGACCTGGCAGGTGCCGAGCGGCGAGGCCGGCGATCGGAGCCTGGCCGAGGAGTTCCGCGCGCTGGCCCCCGACGTCGAGACCGAGCGGCACGTCGAACTTACCGTTCGCGGCCGGCCGATCACGGCGCGCGCGCGGGCCGGGTCACTGGCCTGGTTCGAGTTCGATGAACTCTGCCGCAGCGCGCGATCGTCGGGCGACTACCTGGAGTTGACCTACCGGTTTTCCACACTGCTGGTCGGCAACGTGCCGCAGCTCGACGCCGACGACGACAATGCCGCGCGTCGGTTCATCCACCTGGTCGACGCCTGTTACGACCGCAACGTCAAGCTGATCGCCTCCAGCGAAGTGCCGATCGAGGACCTCTACACCGGGCGCCGCCTGGCCGCGCCGTTCGAGCGCACCCGCTCTCGGCTGATCGAGATGCAGAGCACCGAGTACCTGGGTCGGCCGCATCGGCCCTGAGGCGGCGCTGGCGGAATCCGGGCGAAGCGGGCCGGGCGGTTGCTCGTCCTGCCCGGGTTCGGCGGGCGATTCCGTCACGAGGTCCCGGGTTCGCCTGCGGCGCCCCGGGACGACGGCGGTGTAGAAAGAAGCGCTCCGATGGGGTTCGGCGGTGGGCGGGGCGCTTGCGCGCGAAGTCGCCGGGCGGTTGCTCGTCCTGCCCGGGTTCGATGAGCGATTCCGTCACGAGGTCCCGGGTTCGCCTGCGGCGCCCCGGGACGACGGCGGTGTAGTAAGAGGCGCTCCGATGGGGTTCGGCGGTGGGCGGGGTGCGTGCCCGCGAAAAGGCCAAGCGGTTGCTCGTCCTGCCCGGGTTCGGCGGGCGATTCCGTTACGAGGTCCCGGGTTCGCCTGCGGCGCCCCGGGACGACGGCGGTGTAGAAAGAAGCGCTCCGATGGGGTTCGGCGGTGGGCGGGGTGCGTGCGCGCGAAAAGGCCAAGCGCTTGCTCGTCCTGCCCGGGTTCGGCGGGCGATTCCGTTACGAGGTCCCGGGTTCGCCTGCGGCGCCCCGGGACGACGGCGGTGGAGAAAGAAGCGCTCCGATGGGGTTCGGCGGTGGGCGGGGTGCGCGCGCGCGAAAAGGCCAAGCGGTTGCTCGTCCTGCCCGGGTTCGATGAGCGATTCCGTCACGAGGTCCCGGGTTCGCCTTCGGCGCCCCGGGACGACGGCGGTCTAGAAAGAGTCGCTCCAATGGGGTTCGGCGGTGGGCGGGGTACTTGCGCGCGAAGTCGCCGGGCGGTTGCTCGTCCTGCCCGGGTTCGATGAGCGATTCCGTCACGAGGTCCCGGGTTCGCCTGCGGCGCCCCGGGACGACGGCGGTCCAGAAAGCGGCGCTCCGATGGGTTCGGCGCCCCGGAATGACGGAGCCGTGGCGAGCGGCGAGCTGGAAAAACGCCGGACCCCCGAAGGCGTCCGGCAACGGCAGCACCGGTGGAATGACCGGTGGGCCCGGGGCTCAGTTGTCGGTGTCTTCGGCCGCACCGCCGCCGTTCCGGATCGACATCAGGTCCTCGAGGTCGAAATCGTTGAAGTCGATGCCGCCGCCGAGGGTCTGGCCGATGAACACCGGGTCCAGCGCGCCGAAGATATTGATGAACACCGCATCGCCGTTGCCGGCTTCGGTGACCATCAGCACGATGCCGTCGATGACGTCGGTCGATTCCTTCATGTAGATGTCGATCTGGTCGTCGCCGTCGCGGACCTCGACCGCCGGCGTCCAGCCGTCGCCGGCCAGCGATGCGGTGGTGCGGGCCACGAAGTCGCTGGCCCGACTTCCGTCGACATCCTCGAACACCATGACGCGCAGGCCGGACACGCTACCGACCAGGTCGGCGATCGGGCCGTTGGTTTCGCGGAAGCCCTCGGCGAAGCCGCGCATCATCGCGCTGCCGAAATTGATGTTGACCTTCGGCGATGCGCCGAACAGCGTCTTGACCGGTTCCAGGTCGACCTGGCCCGGCGCATCGGCCTGGGCGAAGGCGGTACCGGCCAGCGGAAGCCAGAACAGGATGGCCAGTGCAGTGATGATCTTCATGAGCAGTCTCCTCGAATCAGTTCTCTTCGGATGGGTAGGTGCGGGGCGTGGAAACGGCAAGCGAGCGCAGCAGGTGCCCGTAGGGCAGCTGCTCCAGCTCGATCACCGGAAACTCCAGGTGCTCGCCGACCTCGCGACCGGCCCGGCCGAGCGCGTCACGCGAGGTGGATTCGAGCGTGGCCAGGGCCAGCTCGAGCTCTGCCGCCGGCAGCGGCTCGGGCTCGCTCGGCCGCAGCACGGCGGTCAGCGCCAGCAGGCCGGCCAGTCCGGCAGCCAGTGCCACCGGCAGGCCGCGGATCGCGGTCCTGCTCGAGCGCGCAACGACCGTCCGCTCCAGCACGGCGCGCTTCAAGGCCGGCGGCAGCGGCTCGACCGGTTCGAGTGCGCACAATTCGTTGTGCAACGCGACGTCGGCGGCCAGTTCGGGGTCGGCCGGCGCGCGGCCGGACTCGATGATCCGGTCTTCCAGCAACGCCTCGCGCGGCCGGCCCTGTGGGGAATCAGGCGACCTGTTCATGCAGTTCCTCCTCCAGCAGTTCGCGCAGCTTGCGGCGGGCGCGGAAGGTATAGACCTTGACCTGGTTTTCGCTGAGTTCCAGCGTGGCGGCCGTGGCCGCCACGTCGACGTCCTGCAGATCGCGCAGGATCAGCAGGCTGCGGGCCGGCTCCGGCAGCCGAGCGATGGCGTCTCGCAGCATTCTTCGACGCCGCTCGGCGACCGCGTGTTCGGACGGATCTTCGGCCATCGCCGTGTCCGCTTCGCGCTCGCCGACCATTCGCAACAGCACGCCGCGGGCCCGGGTTCGACCGCGCAGCCGATCCAGGCAGGCGTTGCGTGTGCAGGTCAGCAACCACGGCAGCTCCGAGCCGACCTCGACCCTCGGCAGGTGGTCCCAGAGCTTGATCAGCGTGTCCTGGACGACGTCATCGGCCTCGTCGACCCGGCCCAGCAGCGCACGGGCCAGCTGGCGCAGGCGGGGGCCGTGTTCGTCGACGAGCTGTTCGAAGCGGCGTCTCATGACCGGTATACGTTCGGGATGGGGGTGGGGTTACAGGGTGGGTGATCGTCTGGCGATGGCGCCAGTGCCATTGGGCCCGGAGGTGGTGGTTGTTGGTTGTTGGTTGTTGGTTGTTGGTTGTTGGTTGAAGAGATTCGCGAATTTCGGAGTCGCGTCTTGATCGACTTCGACTTCAACTTCAACTTCAACTTCAAAAGCGTTTCGCGCGCCCGCTACGCGGGCTGATGCGACCTACTTTTGGCGCCCCAAAAGCAGGCAAAAGTGCTGCGCGAACATCGCCGCCCGGGCTGCGCCCGGGTCCCCTCCGGTGCTCCCGTCTGGCGGGAGTCGCCGAACTCGCTCCAGTCGCTGTGCTCCTTCCGCTCAGACATGCGGCGCCTCTTGATCCGCCAGCCGGTCCGCGCCTCCGGCGGCGCTGACGGCGGGGTAAAGCCAAGTCAACACCAGTTTCCTGCCCCGTATCGCATGTGGAGGGCGCTTGCGCGCGAACGGTTTCTGCCAGAACCCCCCTTCGCCCGCAAGCGGCCTCCAACAGGTCAACGATGGCGACTGCCGTTCCGTGGCGCTGGGGTGAATCTGCCTCGATGGCGCCGAGAAGCGCAGGGCCGGGCGGAATCAGGGCCGCTGCATGTCTGAGCGGAAGGAGCGAAGCGACTGCAGCGAGTTCAGCGGACCCCGCCCGGCACGAGCATCGCAGGGAACCCGAGCGCAGCTCGGGCGCCATCGCGGTACGAGCACTTTTGCCTACTTTTGTTGCCACAAAAGTAGGTCGCATCAGCTGGCGCAGCCAGCGGCGAAATGCCTTTGAAGTTCGAGCTCAATGCTATCGAATCACGACCGCATCAGCGGGCGGCCAGCGACGAAACGCCTCTGACTCTCCGAAACGACCCCGTCGTCGCCGAGTGCGCTTCACTCACCCGAGCATCAATAACGACCGTGGCTCAATGCGCCGCGTCCCAATCCTCCCCGATTCCGACTTCGACGATCAGCTCCACATCGAGCTCCGCGGCGGCTTCCATCCGCTCGGTGATGCCCTTGCCGACCTCCTGCACCGCCTCTTCGCGGACTTCGAGGACCAGTTCATCGTGGACCTGCATGATCAGCCGCGCCGGGGCCTCGTCACCGGTCAGCCAGGCGTCGACGTCGAGCATGGCGCGCTTGATGATGTCGGCGGCGGTGCCCTGCAGCGGGGCGTTGATCGCGGCGCGCTCGGCGGCCTGCTGGCGCTGGCGATTGCGCGAGCGGATCTCGGGCAGCCACAGGCGGCGGCCGGCGAGGGTCTCGACGAAACCGTCGCGCCGGGCCTGCTCGCGGGTGCGGTCCATGAAGTCGCGCACGCCGGGATAGCGGGCGAAATAGGTGTCGATGTACTCCGAGGCGGTGTCGCGGTCGGTCTCGAGCTGGCGGGCCAGGCCCCAGGCGCTCATGCCGTACATCAGGCCGAAGTTGATCGCCTTGGCGGCGCGGCGCTGGTCGGCGGTGACTTCGTCCAGGGTGCGGCCGAAGACCTCGGCGGCGGTCGCACGATGGATGTCCTCGCCGGCCGCGAAGGCCTTCTTCAGGCCGTCGTCATCGGACAGGTGGGCCATGATCCGCAGTTCGATCTGCGAGTAGTCGGCGGCCATCACCCGCCAGCCGTCGGGCGCCACGAAGGCCTTGCGGATGCGCCGGCCTTCCTCGGTCCGGATCGGGATGTTCTGCAGGTTCGGATCGGCCGAGGACAGGCGGCCGGTGGCGGTGTTGGCCTGGTGGTAGTGGGTGTGGATGCGGCCGGAGTCGGCGCGGACCTTCTCCGGCAGCCGGTCGGTGTAGGTGCTCTTGAGCTTCGACAGGCTGCGGTGCTTCAGGATCAGCGCCGGCAGCGCGTGCTCGGCGGCCAGTTCCTGGAGCACGTCCTCGGCGGTCGACGGCTGGCCCTTCGGCGTCTTGCGCACGACCGGGATTTCGAGCCGCTCGAACAGGATTTCCTGCAGCTGCTTCGGCGAGCCCAGGTTGAATTCGCCGCCGGCCGCGGCCCAGGCCTGCTGCTCGAGCTCGGACATCCGCTCGGCCAGCTCGGCGCTCTGCACGGCCAGCCGCTCGGTGTCGACCAGCACGCCGGTGCGCTCCATTCGGGCCAGCACGCGGATCAGCGGGATTTCCAGGTCGCGATAGACCTCGGCGGCGCGCCCGCTTTCGGCAAGCTCGGGCCAGAGCTTGCGGTGCAGGGCCAGGCAGACCTCGGCATCCTCGCCGGCGTAGTCGGCAGCGGCCGCCACCGGCACTTCGTCGAAGCGCAGCTGAGCCTTGCCCTTGCCGGCGACGTCCTCGTAGGAGATCGTGGTCCGGCCGAGGTAGCGACCGGCCAGCGAGTCGAGGTCGTGGCGGGTGGCGGTGGCGTTGTAGCAGTACGACTCCAGCATGGTGTCGTGGGCGATGCCGGCCAGCCGGACGCCGGCCCGCTCGAGGACGTTGAGGTCGTACTTGGTGTGGTGGGCCAGCTTGGGCCGGTCGGCGTCCTCGAGAACGGGGCGGAGCGCCGCGACGGCCTCGTCGCGGTCGAACTCGGTGTCCTGGTCGACGTGGCCGACCGGCACGTAGTACGCACGCCCGGGCTCGACGGCGAAGGAGAAGCCGACCAGGTCGGCGTCGAGCGGCTCGAGGCTGGTGGTCTCGGTGTCGAAGGCGATCAGCTCGGCCCGCTCCAGCGCCTCGACGAGCGCAGCCAGTTGCCCGCGCGTCGTGACCAGCTCGATGTCGAGGTCAGCGGCCGCGTCGCCGGCAGGCCCGTCGTCCGCGTCACCGGCATCGACCTGGCGCAGCCAGGTGGTGAAGCCGAAGCGCTTGAGCAGTTCGACCAGGCGCTCGCGATCGGCCTCGGGCGGGCCGAGCGCATCGAGGTCGAAGTCCAGCGCCACGTCGTCCTTCAGCGCGACCAGTTCGCGCGAGCGCGGCAGCTGGTCGAGCGCCGCGTTCAGGTGCTCGCCGATCCTGCCGCCGATCTCGTCGGCGTGTTCGATGACCGCCGCCAGGCTGCCGTACTTGTTCAGCCACTTCGCGGCGGTCTTCGGGCCGCACTTCTCGACGCCCGGGATGTTGTCCGAGGCGTCGCCGGTCAGCGCCAGCAGGTCGCCGACGAGGTCCGGGCCGACGCCGAACTTCTCTTCGACGGCCGCCGGGTCGTAGCGCTTGTCCTGCATCGTGTCCTCGAGCACGACGTCGTCGCCGACCAGCTGGGCCAGGTCCTTGTCGCCCGACGAGATCAGCACCGGCGCGCCGGCCTCGCGGGCCCGGCGGACCAGCGTGGCGATCACGTCGTCGGCCTCGACCCCGTCGACGATCACGCGCTGGACGCCCATCGCGTCGATCACTTCGTGCAGTGGTTCGATCTGGCGGCGCAGGTCGCCGGGCATCGGCGGGCGGTTGGCCTTGTACTCGGGATCGAGGTCGTGCCGGAAGTTCCTGCCGGGCGCATCGAAGATCACCGCCAGACGGGCCGGTGCGCGCTCGTGGATCAAGCGGCGAACCATGTTCGCCACGCCGAAGATCGCCCCGGTCGGCTGGCCGTCGGCCGCGGTCAGGCTCGGCAGCGCATGGAAGGCCCGGTAGAGATACGACGAACCGTCGACCAGGTAGAGCGTTTCGTGTTCGTTGGAAGCCATGTCAGGGGATCGAAGCCTCGTTGATCGGTGGACCAAGGGTCAGAAATGACCGCGGATGAACGCAGATCAATCCAGAATGACTTCTGATCCACGGCGTTGACGGACGCGGTTCGATCGAAGGAGCGGCTCGAAGCCTTCGTGTCGACCCCGCCAGTCTGCGGGAATCCAGGCCTCCTGTTCGTCTCCCGTCTGCGTTCATCCGCGCTCATCTGCGGTAAGGATCCCGGTTTCGTCGTTGTCCGTGGAGACACCGGGACCGAACGATTTCGCGGTTCATGATACGCGCGTGGATTCGTCGTTACGGCAGGGTCTGCTAGTATTCGGGGTGAATTCGTCATCGGCACCGAGGGGCCAACGGGAGCGCGTCATGAATCGTTCTTCGATCCGTCATTCTCGAACTCCGTCCGGCGTCCGGCCCGCCCGGGCGGTGGTCGTCCTGGCCGGCGTCATCGCGCTGTTCGCGGGTCCTGCGGCGACTGCGCAGCAGACTCCGCCGCCGGTCGATGCGCCGCCGCCTCCGCCGATCCGCGAGCCGCTGCCGCCCAAGGTCATCGAGCCGGACGACGAGCTGGCGCCGGAAGTCGTGATCCGGCAGGAAGAGGACCGCACCGTCGAGGAATACATCTCCGGCGGGCGCGTCTACATGGTCCGCATCACGCCGACCATCGGCGCGCCGTACTACCTGATCGACACCACCGGCGACGGCCTGCTCGACCTCCGCCACGAAACCTTCGAACCGGTCAAGCCGGTCTACTGGAAGCTGTTCGAATGGTGAACCGCACCCGGCCCGCCGGCCGAGGTCATCGTTCGGCGTAGCAGTCCGCGGTGTCGGGCCGCCGGCCGGTAAAGCGCTCGAACGCCTCGGCCGCCTGTTCGACCAGCATCCCCCAGCCCCCGTGGCATGGCACGCCGTGCATCGCGCACCAGTGGGCGAACGGCGCGTGGGCCGGACCGTAGTTCAGGTCGTAGGCGGTCGCGTCGCCGGTCAGCCAGTCGCGGTCCAGCGCCGGAGCGGTGCCGCCGTGGCCGAGGCTGGTGCCCTGCAGAGCCAGCTCGAACCCGCCGGCGGTCAGGCCGCCCTCGAAATCGAACACTTCGACCGGAACACCGGCCTGGCGCACCCGCGCGGCCAGCGCCTCGGCCGGGGCGGCGCTGCGGTTGACGATGCCGATCCGGGCCGGTCCCCGCTCGAGCAGCGCGTCGAGCACGCCGGCCATCGCGCCGCCGGCGCCGACCAGCAGCAGCCTGCGGCCGGCCGGGTCCAGCGCCAGCCGATCGAGATCGGCCAGCAGGCCGGCGCCGTCGGTGGTATCGGCCCACCAGCCGCCATTGCGCCGGACCAGCGTGTTGCAGGCGCCGGCCGAGCGCGCCGCGGCGCTGGCCGAGGCCGCCAGCGCAAGACCCTCGGCCTTCAGCGGCACGGTCAGGTTGCAGCCCGAGCCGCCGGCCTCGGCAAAGCGATCCAGCGCCTCGGCCAGGCCGCCGGCCGGGCAGTCGATCGCGCGGTAGTCGACGTCGAGCCCGAGCTGGGCGGCGAAGCGGCGGTGCAGCTCCGGCGAGCGCGAATGGGTGACCGGATGACCGAACAGGGCCAGCTGGAGCGTCGAGGCACTCACTCCGCCAGCCAGGCCGCCGCGTCCAGCGCGTGATAGGTCAGGATGCCGTCGGCGCCGGCGCGGCGAATGGAAAGCAATGACTCCAGCACGACCTTGCGCTCGTCCAGCCAGCCGTTGGCGGCGGCGGCCTTGAGCATCGCGTATTCACCGGAGACGTTGTAGGCGAAGGTCGGCACACCGAACTCGCCTTTCACGTCGGCGATGATGTCGAGGTACGGCAGGCCGGGCTTGACCATGACCCAGTCGGCGCCCTCGTCGAGATCCAGCGCCACCTCGCGCAGCGCTTCATCGCGATTGCCCGGATCCATCTGGTAGGTCTCCTTGCCGCCGGTACCGAGACTGGCCGCCGAGCCGACCGCGTCGCGGAACGGGCCGTAGAAGGCCGAGGCGTACTTGGCCGCGTAGCTGAGCAGGATCACGTCGCGATGCCCGTCGGCCTCGAGCCGCTCGCGGATCGCAGCGATCCGGCCGTCCATCATGTCCGAGGGCGCGACGATGTCGGCACCGGCCGCGGCGTGGCAGGCGGCCTGGTGGACCAGCGCCGCGACCGTCTCGTCGTTCAGGATCCGGCCGTCGGCATCCAGCAGGCCGTCCTGGCCGTGGGAGGTGTAGGGGTCGAGCGCCACGTCGGTCATGACGCCGAGTCCGGGAAAGCGCTGCTTGATCGCCTGCACGGTGCGCGGCACCAGCCCGTCATCGGCCCAGGCCGCCTCGGCGGTGTCGGTCTTCAGCGAGGCCTCGATGACCGGAAACAGCGCCACGGCCGGAATGCCGGCGGCCGTCACCTGCTCGCAGACGGCCAGCAGCGGATCCCGGCCCAGCCGCTCGACGCCGGGCATCGACGGCACCGGCTCGCGGGCCGTTTCGTGGTCGAGCACGAACACCGGATAGATGAAATCGTCGGGCGCCAACCGGGTCTCGCGCACCAGGCGGCGGGCGAAGTCGGTGGCGCGCGAACGGCGCATTCGGGTCATCGGATACGGCATGGAATGTTCGAGCAGGCGAAGTCAGGCGCTAGTGTACCCCGCCGCTCGTTGTGCACCGTCCAGCCCGCATTATTCATGAATCGCCGCGATGATTGCGCCGGGAATCGTTCGCACAGGGGATTTTCCGACCGAGCGGAATACCATGCTGTATTTCCGAGCGAGCACGATTCGCTGTGCGGTCAAGGACCAGGCAAGGGCGCGAGCTCATTCATGAACAATGCGGGCTAGTGGGCCATTCACTGCGGGCCGCGCCTTGCCCTGTCGATTCAGGCGCACTCCATACGTCACACTATGAGGGCGGAGTACACTCGTGTACCTCGTCAAACACTCTGTAACTTGTTCAGGGTTTGACGGCCGCGTTCGACTTTTTCGAGGATGCCTTGAGCCGATGTGGTCCAGATAAACGGAGCCGGGGCCCGGTCGTGTTTCTCGATATGGCTCATCACCGCTTCTTCCAGTTCTGCCACGCTGGAGAACACACCCCGACCTAACTGCTGCTCGGACAAGTCACGGAAGAAACGCTCGACCATGTTCAGCCACGAAGCGCTGGTCGGCGTAAAGTGCACATGGAACCTCTTGTGGCACTTCAACCAGCTCTTCACCTTGGGATGTTCATGCGTTGCATGGTTGTCGCAGATGATGTGAATTCCCTTTTCCTCTGGCGTGTTCTTGTTGATGAGCCCAAGGAAATCCAGCCACTCGATATGGCGATGCCGCTTGTCGCATCGACCAAGCACTTCTCCGGTGAGGATATTCAGCGCTGCAAACAGGGTCGAGGTGCCGTTGCGCCTGTAATCGTGGGTCATGGTGGCGTTCCGGCCAGGCTTCATGGGCAAACCGGGTTGGGTTCGATCCAGGGCCTGCATCTGACTCTTCTCGTCACAACTGAGCACAATGGCATTCTCAGGAGGAGACAGGTATAGCCCGACAACATCCTCCAGCTTTTCCTGGAAGTGCTTGTCGTTCGAGAGCTTGAACATGCTCACGCGATGCGGCTTCAGGCCATGCGCCTGCCAGATCCGTCCCACGGTGCTTTCACTGATGTTGACTTTCTCTGCCATCAACCGGCGACTCCAGTGGGTCGCGTTGGCCGGCTTCTCTTGCGTCGTCAGCCTGATGACCTCGTCCACGGTTCGTTTGGAAATAACCTTCTTGCGTCCAGGCCGATAAGCATCTTTCTCGATGCCGGCCAGCCCATGGTCGTGGTACCGATTTCGCCACCGACCAACCTTCTGGCGGGACATGCCAAGAATCCCGGAAATTTCTCCGTTCTCCTTTCCGTCCGCCGCCAGCAGCACGATCTTCAATCGCTCCGCCAGTCGGACGGAGGTGGAGCGGGAACCCGCGAGTCGCTTCAGAAGCTCACGTTCTGCCGATTCCAGGACGATCTTCGGGGCCACACGCATGAGTTATCCCCAGGTTGGAAGAGCTCTCATATTTTACGGAATTTGCGGCGAGGTCCATGAGTGTACCGGCCCGAGGTCAGAATGCCAGGTTGACCATCAGCAGCATCACGACCAGGAAGACCACGCTCATCGGCCCGCCGACGCGGACGAAGTCGCGCACCTTGTAGCCGCCCGGACCCATGATCAGGGCGTTGACCGGATGGGTCGGCAGAATGAAGGCGTTGGAGGTGCCCAGCGCGATGATCAGCGCGTAGACGGTCGGGTTGGCACCGGTGGCCAGCGCGATGTTGATCGCGATCGGCACCAGCAGCACGGTGGCCCCGACGTTCGACATGACCAGCGTGAACAGGGTGGCGAGGACCGCCAGCGCGATCTGCATGGTCAGGTCGTTGACGTCGCCGACCAGGTCCAGGGTCTGCTGGACCAGCCAGGCCGCGGTGCCGGTGCTTTCCATCGCGAAGCCGAGCGGAATCAGGCTGGCCATCAGGAATACCGTCTTCCAGCTGACCGACTGGTAGGCCTCGTCCATGCTCAGCACGCCGGTCAGCACCATCCCGATCGCGCCGGTCATCAGCGCGACCGACAGATTGAAGTCCAGCACCAGCACGAGGAACATGGCCAGCGCGAAGAAGGTCAGCGCGAAGCCGACCTTCTGCGGCCGCTGCTCTTCTTTCGGGATGTCGGTGGCGACGATGAAATCCTTGTCGCGGGCCACCGTCGACAGGTCGCGCCAGGTCGAATGGGAAACCAGGCAGTCGCCGACCCGCAGGGTTTCGGAGCGCAACCCGCTGCGCACGATGGCATCGCCGCGGTTGATCGCCAGCACCGAGATGCCGAAGCGCGAGCGCAGCCGTGCCTCGCCGATGGTCTTGCCGACCAGCCGGGAGCCCGGCGGAATGACCACTTCCGAGATGCCGGCGCGGCTGGGGTTGAACAGGCTGCCGAAGGTGCGCAGCCGCGGCTGCAGGCGCAGCTGGTTCTCGATCGCGAAGCGACCGACCTGGTCGCGCGTGCCCATGACCCCGAGCACGGTGCCGACCCAGATCATCTCGTCGGCCGGCGGTGCCAGCCGCGGCTCATCGGTCGACTGGATGGCCAGCAGCAGCGGCGCGCCGTCGAGCTGCTCGGCTTCGCTGACCCGCATTCCGACCAGCGGCGAGTCGACCGTGACCAGCAGCTCGTGGACGTCACCTGTGATGCCGTAGACGTCGGCGAAGTAGCTCTTGGTCCGGCCCGGCGAGGCCGGCTTCTTGCCGCCGGCCCTGGGCAGCAGTCGTCGTCCGACCAGCAGCGAGAACAGCAGCGCGGCAATCAGCAGCGCGATTCCGACCGGTGTGACCGAGAACATCTCGAACGGCTGCAGCGCCTCGGCCCCCGGCGGCAGCGAGCGGTTGGAGGTCTCGATCAGATCATTGAGCAGAATCAGCGGCGAGGAGCCGATCATGGTCAGCGTGCCGCCGACGATGGCGCAGAAGCCGATCGGGATCAGCAGGTTCGACAGCGGCATGTCCAGACGGCTGGAAATGCGGCTGGCCACCGGAAGGAACAGCGCGGTGGCCCCGGTGTTCTGCATGAAGCCGGACACCACTCCGACGGTGCCGCAGAGCATGCCGACGATCCGTGATTCCGACCGCCCTCCGTAGCGGACGATCCAGGCCGCGACGGTGTTCATGACGCCGGTCCGGTCCAGCCCGGCGCCGAGCACCATCACGGCGATCACCGCCATGACCGCATTGGAGGCGAAACCGTCGAACAGCTGGTCGCCGGGCACCAGGCCGAACAGGCCGATCAGGACCATGATCGAGACCGCGGCGATGTCGATCCGGACGATTTCGGTTGCGAACGCGAAGATGGTCAGGCCGAGCAGCGCGAGCACCAGCAGCATGTCGCCGGTCAGCGTCAGTTCGCTTTGCATGGCTCATCGTTCATCGCGTGCCCGTGGTCCTTCTCCCCGTGGCCGGTTCGGCCGAACTTCGCCCCGACCGATCGACGGCGCTGCAACGCGCTCGATCGCGGCCGGGAACCGGCCACCGAACTGAACGATACCCGATCGAAGTCACGCCGTCGCGCCGAATCCCGCGGCCCGGCGCCGCGCTCAGTCCCCGGCGGCCGGGCGCAGCGCGTCGGCGCGCGCCCGGATTCGCTCGAGCCCGAGCCTGCCGCAGCCACCCAGCGAAACCCGGGCGGCCAGGCTGTCGGCGGGCGAACGCGCCTCGAGCGCATCGAGCTCGTCGCCGACCCTGCGGTAGGCATCGCGGAACGACAGCCCCTCGGCAACCAGCTCATTGGCGCGGTCGGTCGCGTACTGGGCCGGGCGGATGGCCGACGCCATCCGCTCGACGTTCCAGCTCAGACCGCCGAGCAGGCCCGGCAGCAGCGCCAGGCCTTCGAGACCACGCGCGAACGCGCGCAGCACCGGGGGCTTGGTGTCCTGCAGGTCGCGCTGGTAGCCCGACGGCAGCGACAGGACCGATTCGAGTTCGGCGCGGGCGCCGACCACGGTGGCGTGCAGCGCGCGCAGCAGCTCGACGGCATCCGGGTTGTGCTTGTTCGGCATGATCGAGGAGCCGGTACAGAACGCCGCCGGCACGGTCACGAAGCCGAATTCCTGGCTGGCGAACAGGCTCAGGTCCCAGGCCAGTCGGCGCAGGTCGCCGGTGGCGGCCGACAGTGCATCGAGCGCGCGCAGCTCGGCCTTGCCGCGCTGGGCCTGGGCGTTCTGCGGGTTGACCACCAGCCGATCGAAGTCCAGCTCCTCGGCCACGCCGTCGCGGTCCAGCGCCAGGTTGACGCCGAACCCCGAAGCGGTGCCCAGGGGGCTGGCATTCAGGTGCTCGCGAATCCGCACCGCCAGGTCGGCATCGTCGACGAAGGCCTCGGCATGACCGGCCCACCACAGGCCCAGCGAGCTGGGCATGGCCTGCTGGAGATGGGTGTGACCGGGCAGCGCAACGTCGGCCTCGCGCTCGGCGCGCGCCAGCGCGACCTCGGCGATGGCCAGCGCGATGTCGCGCAGCCGGTCCAGTCGGTCGAGCAGGTACAGCCGGAGCGCCACGGCGACCTGGTCGTTGCGCGAGCGCCCGGCGTGGATCCGTTTGCCGGTCTCGCCCAGCCGCGCGGTCAGCCAGGCTTCGATCGCCGAGTGGCCGTCCTCGAAGCGATCATCGAGCACGAATTCGCCGGCGGCGAAGGCCTCGGACAACGCGTCGAGCTCGCGGCCGATCGCGCCGGCCTGCTCGTCGGACAGCAGGCCGATCCGGGCCAGACCGCGCGCGTGGGCCCGGCTGGCACGGATGTCGAAGGGAAGCAGCTCACGATCGAGCACCACGTCCTGGCCGGCCAGGAAGCGCATCACCGCCTCGGGCACGGCCACACTGGCGCTTTTCTTCCAGATCGGCTCACTCATGTCGCTGTGCTCATGCAAGGTCCTCCAGGCCGAGTCGCTCGTCGAGACCCAGCGCCACGTTCAGGTTCTGCAGCGCCTGGCCGGCCGCGCCCTTCAACAGGTTGTCGAGCACCACGACGAAGCTCGCCCGGTGGCCGTCGCGCTCGTCGACGGCGAACCCGCCGACGGCCAGGCCGGCGCGCGGCAGGTCGCGCCCGGCCACGAGGTCGCGCAGTTCCGGGATCGCGGCGGTGACCGCGACCAGCGCTTCGTCACCGTACACGGCTTCGAAGTCCTGCTGCAGCGCTTCGGCGGTGACCGGCTCGGTCAGGGTCGCCGCGATCGTCAGCGAGATGCCGCGGAAGAACGAAGCGACGTGCGGGCAGAAGCGCACCGGCCGGCCGAGATGGGCGCTGATCTCGCGCTCGTGCACGTGCCCGGTCAGGGCGTAGGGAATCAGGTTGTCGGCCAGTCGTTCCGGATCGTTGCGCGGCGACGGCGTGCGCCCGGCCCCGCTGTAGCCGGACACTCCGAACACCACCGGCGGCGCGGCCAGTCGTTCGCGCAGCGGCAGCAGGCCGAACTGCGCGCCGGTCGCGTAGCAGCCCGGATTGCTGATCCGCCTCGCGCCGGCCAGCGCGGAGCGGTTGAACTCGGTCAGGCCGTAGACCCAGTCCGGGTCGAAGCGGTAGTCGGCGCCGAAATCGATGATGATCGCGTCCGGATGGGCCGCTTCGATCGCCGCGACCCACGGCCCGCTGGCACCGTTCGGCACCGCCAGCGCCCACAGATCGGCCTCGACGCCGGCGACCTCGTCGGGCGCCAGCGCCACGAAGACCTGCTCGGCGTCGGGCCAGTCGGGCACCTCGTCGCGGATCGGCCGCCCGGCCTGCGCGCCGCTGGCAGCCAGGGCAAGCTCGATCGCAGGATGGCGCATCACCCGCTCGAGCAGCTCCCGCCCGGTGTAGCCGCGCGCGCCGATCAGCGCCAGGCGATGGTGGTGTTCTTTGCTCATGTCCATTGATGTCTGTTTGATTTACCGCAGATGGACGCGGATGAACGCAGATCACAATCAAGGCGTGACGAATCCCGGATCCACATCACCGCTTTCGCTCTCGCCTTCGGGTCACGATCTCGAACCCGCCTGGGGTCACCGAATCGCCCCTTCGAAAGCCCTTTTCGGCCCGGTTCGACTGTTGGAGGCCGCTTGCGGGCGAAGGCTTCGGTTGGCCAGGAGTTCGCGCGCAAGCGCCCTCCAACAGGCGGCCTTTCTGTCCGTCCGGTGTTGGGCTGGAATCTCGCTCGTGATGGAAATCCATCCTTCGAATCCGATACCGGGACCTTACGCAATCGTGGCTGAGATTCCTGCGTAATGAGGATTCCGTTTACCTTTATCTGCGTCCATCGGCATTCATCCACGGTAGAAAAGTTCTTTTCAAGCACCGCTCGCTCCTTCGACCCATCCCGAATCGCGCGCGGAGGCGTCATCGACGAGGCGGGCGCGTTGGTCCGGGGACTCGATGCCGATGGTGTAGACCACCCAGCCGGCCCGGCGGTCGCAGGTGTCGGCCTGCTGGAAGTACCACGGCGCGATCGGGTTGTTGGCCCGGGCCCGCCAGTACATGGTCGGACATTTCGCACGCAGCGCCTGCCACAGGGCCGCGCCCAGGCCTTCGCCGCGGGCCTCGGGGGTGACCACGATCTTGTCGAGGTAGGGTACGCCGTCGCAGCCGGTCAGGATCAGTGCCGCAGCGCGGCCGCTTTCGGCCAGGAACATGCCGAGCGGGTCGCGGCCGTCCAGCCAGTCCGGCCGGAGCCGACGATCGAAGCTGGTCTCCAGCAACGTTTCGAAGGCTTCGCGCCGATCGTCGGGAATCGCGTCGAACCACTCGATGCGCTCGCCCTTGCGAACCAGCGTGCCGGCCCCGGTATGGGTGAACAGCTCGCGGGTGAGCTTGGCCGCCGAGGTGATCGACACCGAGGCCGACGGCGACAGCGGCTCGAGCATGTCGCGGATCTGCTCCAGCTTCAGCTGCATGCCCGAATGCAACCAGTCCTGGGCGATCAGGGTCTGGAAATCATGGGTCAGGCTGATCGCCGAGATCACCCGGCCGTCTTCGTCGAGCAGCCCGCCGGTCGGGGTCAGGAAGATGATCTTGTACGGCCGGATCGCCCAGACCAGTTCGCGGGTGGCGATGTCGGCATTGATGTTCATGACCTGGCCGGCCCGCGATTCGCCCAGGCAGGCGACCACCGGCAGCGCGCCGGCCGAGACCGCCCCGCGGATGGCGTCGAGATCGACCGACTGGACGCGGCCGACCAGGCCGAGCGTCTCGCGGTCGGCGAAATCGCACTCGAACACGCCGTGCAGCAACCCGCGGGCGCGCACACCGTGGCGCTCCAGCGCGTCGACCAGCCTGGCGTTCTCGCGGTAGATCACCGGCCGGGCCACCGCCATGACGTCCTCGGTGGTCACCCGCAGGCCGTCGTGCTTGCGGGTCTCGATGCCGGCATCGGCCAGCGCATCGTCGAGCTGGCGGCCGGCACCGTGCAGCACGATCGGATAGAGCCCCAGGCGGTGCAGGAAGGCCAGCGCGGCAACCAGTTCGTCGAGCTGGTCGGCCAGGATGCCGCCGCCGACCTTGATCACCGCGAAGCGGCTTTCGTTGACCCGCGAGAACTGCTCGAGGTACTGGCGTGCCTCGCGCGAGGAGCCGAGCTGGCCGAGCAGCTCGACGACCGTGGACTGGACCAGCGGGCGGACGTCGTTCATGCGCCCCGCTCCACCAGCGCCCGGTACTGGGCGTAGGCGGCCAGCAGCTGGTCCAGCGCCACCCATTCATCGACGATGTGCGCCTGCTCGATGTGGCCCGGGCCGCAGACCAGTGCATCGAGACCGGCATCGGAGAACAGCGCGGCTTCGGTCCAGAAATCCACCGACTCGGTGATCGCCAGGCCGTGGGCGTTCGCGAACGCTCGTGCGCCGGACGGGTCGCGCCCGGCCGCCGGCAGCGGCGGGCCGGAAAACGGAACGTGCCAGTCGGCGCGCTGATCGGCGCCGGCCAGACCGGCCACGGCCGCGAACAGCGCGCCGTTGTCGCCGCCCGGGGCCAGCCGCGCCGACCAGTGGAGATCGCAGCGGTCGGCGATCACGTTGCTCTTGATGCCGCCGTCGACGGTGCCGATGTTGAAGCAGGTCGGCCGGCCGGCATCGGCCTCGGTCCGGCAGTGGGCCAGCGCGGCGGCCATCCAGCGGCCGGCGGCGTGCACGGCCGAATCGTCCAGCGCCCGGAACTCCGAGGAGTGTCCGGCGGTGCCCCGGAACCGACCCTTGACCGACAGGTAGCCGCGGTGCGACAGCACGGCCCGGTTGCCGGTCGGTTCGCAGACCACCACGGTCGAGTACCCGGCCGCGCCGCCGCCGTCGAGAAAATTCTTCACGCAACAGCCGCCGGCACCTTCTTCGTCGGTCGTCAACAGCAGCGCCATCGGCGCATCGGTGGTCGTGGCCACGTGCAGCAGCGCCGCCGCCGCGCCCTTGATGTCGCAGCTGCCGCGACCCCAGGCCCGGCCGTCCTTGACGGTCAGCGCAAGCGGCGGCACCGACCAGCCCTCGCCGACCGGCACGGTGTCGAGGTGGCAGTTGAACAGCAGCTCCGGCGCCCCGCGCCGGGCGTGCAGCGAGACGTGACCGTCGCCGTGGTCGACGGTCTCGATGTCGAAACCGACGGGCAGCACGTCGCGAACGTGCACGAACATCGGCGAATCGGCGCTGATCGCGCGTGGCGGATTCTGACTGTCGTCGGCGATCAGGACCCGCAGATGGGCCAGGATCGCGTCGAGTTCAGCGACGTTCGGAGTCGCATTCGCGATCACGATCGGCGCACCTTCGCCGCGAGCGTCGACGACTGACCGATCAGCTTGACGAAGCCCTCGGCCTCTTCCGGCGTCCAGCTGGCCGACTGGGCATAGACCGCGTCGGGGTCGGAGAGCGTGTAGGGCGAATCCACCGCCACGGCCAGCAGTGCACCGCCCTCGGTGGCCAATCGAACCGTTCCGGTGATGAAGCGATTGGCCGATTCCAGGTAGGCCTCGAGATCCGCCTTGTGCGGCTCGAAGAAGAAACCGGTGTAGACCAGCTCGGCCCAGCGCGCCGCGATGGTGTGCGCGAACTGGTTCTGCAGACGGGTCTGGACGCATTCGGTCAGTGCCTTGTGCGCGGCCATCAGCGCATCGACACCGGGGCACTCGAACACGATCCGGCCTTTCAGCCCGATCGACACATCGCCGGTGTACAGGTGCCGACCGACGCCCCAGGCGCCGACCTCGCGATTCAACCGATCGAGCATGACCGGACCGTCGAGCGCCTCGCCGTTCAGCGTGACGGCGCGGCCGGCCTCGAAACCGATCGTCCACTCGGCCGCGCCGTCGGGCCACTCGGCGCGCGGCCGGCACCATACGCGGGTGTCGTCGGCCGGCGCTTCGAAGCGGTCGATCTCCTGGCCCGACAGCGTCACGCCGAGCAGGTTCTCGTTGATCGAGTACTTCGAGGAGGAGGCCGGCACCTCGACCCCGGCCTCGGCCATCAGCTCCAGTTCGTGCGCGCGGACGTTCGAGGTCTCGCGCTGCAGCTCGCGGATCGGCGCGTGGATCACGTAATCGCCGAGGCTGCGCACCGACTGGTCGAAACGCAGTTGGTCGTTGCCCATGCCGGTGCAGCCGTGGGCGAAGCGCTTCGTGCCGAGCCGATCGGCCAGCTCCAGGCAGCGCTGGACGATGACGTAGCGGTCCGAACACAGCATCGGGTACTGCTCCAGCATCCGCGCGCCGGACCACAGCAGCGGCACGACGAACTGCTCCCACAACGCCGGCCCGGCATCCAGCTCGTGATGCTCGGCCGCGCCCAGCGCGCGGGCGCGATCGGCGATCCACTGCTTGTGCTCGGGCGTGACCCCGCCGGTATCGACGAAGGCGGTGTGAACCTCGAAGCCCTGGTCCTTGAGGGCCAGCACGCAGTAGCTGGTGTCGAGGCCTCCGGAGAAGGCGAGGATGATTCGTTCGGTGGTCATGTGTTCCTGGTCTCGGTTTCCGGTCATTCAGCCGTTACCGCTGGCTGGTCGTTTTTCAAGGTAAGCGTCAAAAGCGTTTCGCCCGCCTGCGGCGCTCCGCTCAGACACCTTTTGGCCTTCGTCCGCTCGCCCCTGCGCTTCTCGGCGGCGCTGACGGCGGGGCAAGTCAAAGGCCACCCCGCGCGCCGTTCCGCCTGTTGGAGGGCGCTTGCGCGCGAACGGCTTCTGCAAGCACCACCCTTCGCCCGCAAGCGGCCTCCAACAGGCCAGAGATGGCGACTGCCGTTCCGTGGCGTGGGGGTGAATCTGCCTCGATGGCGCCGAGAAGCGCAGCGTCGGGCGGAAGGAGGGCCGTCGCAATGTCTGAGCGGAGCGCAGCTCGGGCGCCATTGCGGCACGAGCATTTTTGCCTGCTTTTGGTGCTACGAAAGTAGGTCGCATCAGCTCGCGCAGCGAGCGGCGAAACGCCTTTGACGTTACATTTCGAACCATCATTGCAAACCCGAGTAACGCATAGACGACGGACAGATCGCCAACTCGACCACCCCTCACTCCCCCATCAGCTTCAACAACAGCGCCTTCTGCACATGAAGCCGATTCTCGGCCTCATCGATGGCCACGCAGTAGTCGGCATCCATCACCCCGTCGGTGGCCTTGACGTTGCGCCGCAGCGGCAGGCAGTGGCTGAACCGCGCATCGGCCGTTTTCGCCATCTTTTCCTCGTCGACGATGAAGTGCTTGTACTTCGCGTTCAGGGCGGACTGTTCCTCGGGCCGCCCGTACAGCGGCAGGCAACCCCAGCTCTTGGCGTAGACGAACTCCGCATCGCGATAGGCCTCGTCGATGTCGGTGGTTACGCGGAACGCGCCGCCGGCGGCGGTGGACTGCGACTCGGCGGCGCGCATGTAGCGCTCGTCGAGGCGATAGGCCTCTTCGGGGATCAGCAGCGTGACGTCCATGCCGAACTTCGTCGCGATCAGCAGCGCGGAGTTGGCCACGGCGGTGTTCAGCGGTTTCGGGTGATAGGTCCAGGTCAGCACGAACTTCTTTCCGTCCGGCCGGCCGAGCTGGTCCTGCACCGCGCGCATCAGGGCCAGTTCCTGGCAGGGATGGACGATGGTTTCCATGTTGATCACCGGCACCGTGGCGTGCCGGGCCAGCGCGCGGATCACCCGATCCTCGCGGTCGACCGACCAGTCCTTGAACAGCGGAAAGGCGCGGATGGCCAGCGCGTCGCAGTAGCGCGACAGCACGCCGGCGACTTCGGCGATGTGCTCTTCGGCATCGCCGTCCATGACCACGCCGGGCTCGAATTCGATGCCCCATGCGGCCTTGCCCGGCTCGAGCACCACGGCGTGCGCGCCGAGCTGGAAGGCGCCGATCTCGAACGACGAGCGGGTCCGCAGCGACGGGTTCAGGAACAACAGCGCGATGGTCCTGCCGGCCAGGTCGGCGCGCACGGGATCGCGGCGGAGTTCGTCGGCAACGTCCAGCAACGACTGCAGCTCGTCGCGCGAATGGTCCTCGGTGGTCAGGAAATGCTTCATCGGATGTCTCGGTGGTCCTCGAAACGAAAGAACCCAGCCGCGCGGGGCTGGGTTCGGAAACGTTGCTTCGTTGACGTATGCCGTCGAGGCGTCAGGTTTCCGTCCAGCCCGGTTGTGCGCAGCGACGGCGTCGCGGCAATTCGCGACGCAGGACTCGGACAACCGTACGGCGGGCGGAAACGTTCATGCGGCTAGAGTGCCACAGGCGCCCCGCCGAGGCAAGACGGCAACCTGGCTTCGCGCCACGCGTTCAGGATGCGGTCGCCGGCTCGGCCCGTTTCACCCAGGACCGTCGCCCGGCCAGGACGTCGCGGATCACGTCGGGCCCGGACGGCTCGAGGAACAGGAACCCCTGCCCGTAGGGACAACCGAAGCGGCGCAGCATCGTCAGCTGGGCCGGGTGCTCGATGCCCTCGGCGACGGTGTCGAGCCGGAGCATCCGGGACAGGTCGCAGATCGTGCGGGTGATGGCCTGGTCGTCGGGGTCGGATTCCAGGTCCCGGATGAAGCCCTGGTCGATCTTGATCGCCGAGACCGGGAAGTTCTTGATGTAGGCCATCGAGGAATAGCCGACGCCGAAGTCGTCGACGACCAGCGACATGCCCAACCGGTCGAGCCGGTCGAGCACGGCGCGATTCTGCGCGAGGTTCTCGATCAGCACGTCCTCGGTGATCTCCAGGTGGATCCGCTCCGGCGGCACGTTCCGGGCTTGCAGCTGGGCGGCGAGGGCGTCGACGAAGTCCGGCTCGCGGAACTGAGCGCCGGAAATGTTGACCGCCAGCCATGGGCCGCTGCCGAACTGCCGCCACCAGTCCTGCAGATCGTCGAGTGCACGCTCGACCGCGTACTGGCCGAGTCGGTGGACCAGGCCGGTTTCCTCGGCCACCCGGATGAATTCGCGCGGCGGGATGCCCGGGCCATCGTCCTGGGGCCAGCGCAGCAGGGCTTCGACCCCGCGCATCTCGAGCGTTTCGAGATCGACGATCGGCTGATAGACGACGGTGAACCGTTCGCTGTCGAGCGCCTCGCGGATCGCCCGACTCATCGTCAGCCGCCGCTGCACCTCGGCAACCAGCTCGGGATCGAACCAGGCGAACTGGTTGCGGCCCAGGTGCTTGGCCCGGAACAGGGCCGCGTCGGCATTCTGGACCAGTTCGGCCGGCGACTGGTCGGCGTCGAGCGTGGTGACGCCGATGCTGACGGTGACGAACAGGGCGTGTTCGTCGATCGCGAACGGGCGATCGAAGGCCGCCAGCAGCGCCCGGGCCAGCTCGGTGATGCGCTCGCGCGAGCGGCGCTCGGCGAGGACCAGGAACTCGTCGCCGCCGAGCCGACCGATCCGGTCGGCCGGATCGAGCGCGCTTCCGAGCCGCACCGGCAGCTGGCGGAGCAATTCGTCACCGACATGGTGGCCCAGGGTCTCGTTGATGTCCTTGAACTGGTCGAGGTCGAGGTACAGCACGGCGAGGCTGCGGCCCGGCGCGCGCCGCGCCACGGCCCGATCCAGCGCCTGCATCATGCCGGCCCGGTTGGGCAGGTCGGTCAGGGTGTCGTGGGTCAACAGGAAGGCCAGTTCCCGCTCGGCCAGCTCGCGGTCGTGGATCTCGTCGTTGAGCGAACGATTGGCCTGGGCCAGGAACCGCGCCTGGCGGGCCGAAGCCATCGCCAGCAGGGCGGCGACCGAGGTCAGCAGGGCCAGCACGCTGCCCAGCCCCAGCACCGTCTCGGGCAGCCCGCTGGCCATCGCCGCTCGGGCCTCGGGCCGCAGGGCCAGCTCGAACCGCAAGCGGCTCTGCCCGTCGTCGAGCGTGATCTCCAGCGGCCGCGTGTCGCCATCGGCGAAGGCCGCGGCCGGAACGTCGGCCGGAAGACGGAAACGCGCGCCGGGCATCTGCGACCGGAGCGCGATGTCGCCGAACTCGTAGTCCTCGAGCTCGGCGGCGATCGCGGCCGGCAACTCGACAACGACGGCCAGCCAGCCGGGCTCGTCCCCGGCCGGCACCGAGGTCATGAACAGGAGCCCGTGCGGTCGGCCGGCCAGCGGCATCGGTTCCAGCGCCATGGCACCTTCCTCGAACGGCTGCTCTTCGAGCCGCCGACGGGCGGCCGGTCCGATCGGGAACGGATCGCCGGGCGCCAGCCCGACCCCGGCCGGCCCTTCGTAGGCCAGCACGTTCATGTCCCGGTCGAGCACGGCCAGGCGGTCGTAATAGGCGAAGTCGTTCAGGATGGTCCGTGCATCGGCGCGCCAGAAGCCCGGATCGAAGTCGTCGCCGTAGCCGATCCGGGCGGCCATTCGGCGGTGGATCGATGCGTGATCGTCGGCCGCATCCATCAGTTCGGCCTGGACCTGGACAACGCGGGTATCGAGATAGGCCTGGATCGCCCGAGCCTCGCGCGCGGCGAGCTCGCGATTGAGAAGCGCCGTCAAGGCCAGCAGCACCGCAAACAGGGCCGCACCGATCACCCACGACACGCTGTTCAGCGCGCTCAGCAGGCGCGTGCGGTCACGATTCCGCATCGATCAGAAGGCCGGGCTCGGCGAGATCGTCGGCACAGGAAGCATCCGGGGCAGGCCGTTCGACAGGAGGTCGAAGTATAGCCGACCGGCTCCTGCAGACCGGTACACTCTGAGCCATGAGTCCCTGGCTACGCAATTCACCGGCCGCCCTGCTCAGCGGCCTGGTCCTGGGCGTCGCACTCCAGGAAGCGCTGCGCAAGGCGTTCGATGCCTTCGTGCTGCTGGGCACGCTGAACGAGCGCCTGGCGCACGGCGAGACCGGCCCGGGCCTGGCCGCGCTGTTGCTGGTCAGCGGATTGATCGGCGGCGGCGTGGCCGGGCTGGTCACGGCGCTGCTCGGTCGGCGGCTGGCGCTGGCCCTGCTGGCCGGCGTGCTGCTGGCGATTCCGGCCGTGATCCTGGCGGCCGCGCTGCGCGAAGGCGCGGCGCTGGCGGCGCTGCACGCCGTTCCGCCGGTCTGCGGGGCGGCCTTCGGCGCGCGGCTGGCGATTCCGGCCCGCCAACGCCCGCCCCGCGCGGACCGTTGATAGACTTCCGCGCCCATGGACTGGATCGATATCGGCCTGAACCTCGGCCACGAAAGCTTCGACCACGACTGGCCCGAGGTGCTGGACAACGCGCATCGGGCCGGCGTGGTGCAGATGGTGCTGACCGGCGCCTCGGTCGCCGGCAGCGACCGGGCCGTTGCGCTGGCCCGGGAACGACCCGGCGTGCTGTTCGCGACCGCAGGCGTACACCCGCACCTGGCGTCGGAACTGAGCGACGAGGCCGTCGGGCACCTGGCCGCACTGCATGAGCTCGACGAGGTCGTAGCGGTCGGCGAATGCGGGCTGGATTACTTCCGCGACTTCTCACCGCGGCCCGTCCAGCGCAGCGCCTTCGAGCGCCAGCTCGCGCTGGCCGTGGACTGCGGCAAGCCGGTCTTCCTGCATCAGCGCGAGGCCCACGACGATTTCCTGGCCATCCTGCGCGAGTTCCGCGATCGGATCGGCCCGGCGGTGGTCCACTGCTTCACCGACTCCAAGCGCGCACTGTACGACTACCTGGACCTGGACTGCCATATCGGCATCACCGGCTGGGTCTGCGACGAACGCCGCGGCCGGGGCCTCAAGGCGCTGGTCCCGGACATTCCGGAGGACCGGCTGATGCTGGAAACCGACGCGCCCTATCTGAAACCGCGCAACCTCCGACCCAAGCAGCGCACCCACCGCAACGAACCCCAGTGGCTGCCCTGGATCGGCGGCACCGTCGCCGCCCTGCGCGACGTTTCACCGGTGACACTGGCCGAACAGACCACGGCAAACGCAAGAGCGTTCTTCAGAATGGCCGCGCAGGCTTCAGAAAGGCGTCGTGGTCCACAGATGAACGCAGATCGACACGGATAAGAGCGCAAGCGATCAAGCAGAAAAAAAAGCTGGCCGGGAACTGAATCCGAACAGGGCTCGAGCGCTGACCGGGGGCGCGCGTTCGATCGGCAACCCTCGGTCTGTCAACCCGGCGCATTTCGGAGCGGTCCAGCACGTCCGACCACGGCGAATCGACCCGAATGCCAGAGCAGGTTCGGATCCCGTCCATCCGTGTTCATCTGCTCTCTTCCGTGGACAAACAGCCCAACCGGAAGAAACAGCAATGATCAGGCGGCCTGCGGCTCCAGGCTTTGCGTCAGCGCCCGCAGGCGCTTCTGCTGCATCTTGAGGCGGTACTCGAGTTCCTTGATCCGGGTGCGCATTTCGGTGCGGGCCCAGCGGTCCTTCAGCGCATCGGCACCGGCCTCGACGCGGCGGCGCTGGACGACCTGCCACTGGCCGATGGTGTCGCGGAACTGGCCGAGTTCCTGGTCCAGCCGCTCGCGCCAGGTCGCCGGGGCGCCCTGTTCGATGCGTCGCTGCAGGCGGGTGAATTCCAGCATCAGCCGGGCCCGGCGGATGCGGAAGTTCGGTACGCGTTTGCGGTCCCGGACCAGGCCGCACCAGGCCAGCACATTGATCAGCCATTTCGACGGATCGTACTGCCACCAGCGGATGCCGTTGCGGTAGTCGGCCTGGAAGGCGTGGTGATAGTTGTGATACCCCTCGCCCCAGGTCAGCAGTGCGATCGCGCCGTTGTCGACCGCAGTGTTGTCTTCGCTGTATGGCCGCCGGCCCCAGGTGTGGGCCAGCGAGTTGATGAAGAAGGTGAAATGGTGGCTGGCGACCAGGCGCAGGACGCCGGCCAGCAGCAGCATGCCGATCCAGTCGCCGGTGATCCAGCCCAGCAGCAGCGGGATGCCGAGGTTGGTGGTCCAGACCAGCGGCCAGTAGTACCGGTGCTGCCACATCACGATCGGGTCCTTTTCCAGGTCGCGGACCTGGCTGAAATCGACCTCGCTGGTCGGCCAGTGGCGCAGCATCCAGCCGATGTGGGCATGCCAGAAGGAGGTCTTGATCGAATGCGGGTCGCGCTCGACGTCGTCGACGTGGCGGTGGTGGATGCGGTGGCGCGCGGCCCACACATAGATGCTGTTCTGCAGGGCCATGCCGCCGAACAGGGCCAGCACCAGCCGGACCGGCCAGGCGGCCTTGAACGTGCGGTGCGACCAGAGGCGGTGATAGCCGGTGGTGATGCTCATGCCGCCGAGGGTGAGCAGCACGGCTGCCGCGATCCAGGCCGCGGCCGAGTAGCCGTGGACGATGCCCCAATACGGGACGATCGTGACCGCGGCCAGGTTGGTCAGGCCGAAGAAGATCGCGCTGGATTTCACCAGCGGCGGCTTTCGGCTTGCGGCGTTCGGAGTTCGGTTCGATGAAGCGCTCATGCGGTACCTGCAAAGCGGGCCGGAGAACCGGCCGTGGGGACTCCGCGCCGGGTCCGGCGCGCTGCTGTCCGATGGTCTCGCGCGGCGCCTGCCGCGTCGATGCCTGAGATCTCCATATCGGGGCGCAGGCGGTTCATTTCCACCAGGGCGCCGGGTCGGACTCCGGGCGCCCGGCTTCGAGTCAGGTGTTCTTGCCGAAGAACTCGATCGACAGCGGGTACTTCCAGACCTCGCCATCGTTGGCCTTGATCGCGCCGATGATCGGGAAGACCAGGCACAGCAGGCCCAGCGCCCAGAGCATGAAGATCCCGATCAGCACGATCATCAGGATGAACGAGATCGCGGCATAGATCAGGGCGCTGATGATCCAGTTGATGACCACGTGCCAGTGCGGTTCCAGCCCGGGCAGCTCGTCCTTCTTCAGGATGTAGATCACGATCGGCACGATCAGACCGCCCAGCGGGATGATCAGGCCGGCCAGCAGTGACAGGTGCAGCAGCGTCGACCAGAGCTTCAGCTCCTTCTCATCGCCGCCGGGCGTCGGGGTTTCGGTTTCGAGTTCGGTCATCGGGTCCTCCTCGTAGGACGCAGGCTCCGGGCCTGCGCGCTACTTGGTCGTTGCAACGCTGATGTTGTCGATGCCGACGATATTGGCGGCGTCGAGCACCAGCACCAGCGAGTTGGTATCGGCGTCCGGATGCGAGGCGACGATCAGCGGCGCCTTCGGCTTCGAGGCGCGCTCGCGCTCGAGATTGGCGCGCACGGCGCGGTCGTCGACCGGCCGGTCGTTGACGGTGATCTGGCTGAGCTGATCGATCCGGACCACGATCTGGCCGGTGTCTTCCTGCTGCGGCGGCGGATTGTCGGCCTGCTGCGGGCGGGAAATGTCCAGGCCCTGCTCGCGGACGAAGGACGTGGTGACGATGAAGAAGATCAGCATGATGAACACGATGTCGAGCATCGGCGTGATGTTGATCTCGGCTTCGTCCTCGGGGCGTTGGCGTCTGCGCATGAAGCTCGCTCTCGAATTTCTCGGGTAGGGTCCAGAAGCTCTGCAGAATAACGCAGGGCCGCGTTCACTGCCAGTGTCGGTTCAGGATTCGCCGGTTTTCTTCGTCGGGCGGCGCCAGCCGGGAAGGCTCCGGGCACGGGCCCGGGCCACGGTCAGCGCGTCGGCCGGCACATCCCCGGAAACCACGCTGCCGGCCCCGATCGTAGCCCGTTCGCCGACCGTCACCGGCGCGACCAGCGCGCTGTTGGAGCCGACGAAGGCCCCGGCTCCGATCACCGTGCGGTGCTTGTTCGCCCCGTCGTAATTGCAGGTGATGGTGCCGGCGCCCAGATTGGCGCCCTCGCCGACCTCGGCGTCGCCGACGTAGCTCAGGTGGCTGGCTTTCGCGGCCTCGGCAAAACGGGCGTTCTTGGTTTCGACGAAATTGCCGATCTTCACCCCGGCGGCCAGCACCGTGCCCGGTCGCAGCCGTGCGAACGGCCCGATCGTGCAGGCGCCGGTGGTTTCCGCGCCCTCGAGCACCGAGTAGGGCGCCACCCGGGTGCCAGCGGCCAGGCGGCAGTCCCGGAGCACGCAGCCGGGGCCGATCTCGACCCCGTCACCGAGCCGGTTGTCGCCTTCCAGCACCACCCCGGCGTCGATTCGAACATCGCGTCCGCACTCGACCGGACCCCGCAGCTGGACTGCTTCGGGCACCGGCAGCGAGACCCCGGCGGCCATCAGCGCGTCGCGCCGGCGCTGCTGCAGCACCCGCTCCAGATCGGCCAGCTGGGCCCGGTCGTTGGCCCCGCGCACGTCATCGGAGTCGGCGCAGACGATCGCATCGACAGCGCTGCCGTCGGCCGCGGCCAGCGCGATGCAGTCGGTCAGGTAGTACTCGCCCTGGGCGTTGTCGCAGCCGACCCGGCCCAGCCAGTCCGCCAGCCGATCCCGGTCGGCGATCAGCACGCCGCTGTTGACCTCGCCGATGACCCGCTCGGCGTCGCTGGCGTCGCGTTCTTCGCGAATGCCGACCACGCGGCCGGTGTCGTCGCGAAGGATGCGGCCGTAGCCGGTCGGATCGTCGACCCGGAAACCGAGCAGCGCGAGCGGCGCCGTCGCATCGATCAGCGGGCGCAGCGTCTCGGTGCGGACCAGCGGCATGTCGCCGGGCAGCACCAGCACGCGCGCGCCGGCGGGAATGCCCGGCAGCGCCTGCTCCACGGCGTGCCCGGTGCCGAGACGCTGGTGTTGTTCGACCCACCGCCGCTCGGGCATGCCGGTCTCGAGCGCGGCGCGGACCTGGTCGCCGCCGGCACCGATGACCACGTGCACGGCGGCCGGATCCAGGCCATCGACCGCAACCAGCACATGCTCGAGCATCGGCGCGCCGCCCAGCGGCTGCAGCACCTTCGGCCGGTCGGAATTCATCCGCCGCCCTTCCCCGGCGGCCAGCACCACGATATGCAACTCGGCGGTCATGGGCGGATTCTAACGCCTGCCCGGCGTGGCGACGAGTCGGGTGCTCGGTGTTGGTCCGGTGGGTGCCGGACCGGTCGGCGTCCTTGCTTGCGGCTTCGGTCCGTGGAAGGCCCTTCGTTCGGGCGGGCAACGTGTTATCGGTCTCTTGCTCGTCTTGCGGTGGTTGCTTCCCTTGGCTACAAGCGTTTCGCCACGCGGACTTCGTCCGCTTTCCGGCGAGGTGCTTTTGTCGATCGCCACGAACGTACCCGAGAGGGCTTTTTGACAAGCGCGCGTACCGGGTGGGGTTTGCCCTCCGGCATGGAGTCGTGGCGCGAAGAATCGCGCAGTGCCGCGGAGTGGGAAGGGCTTGCCGGGTACAGAGGGGTCAGAGCCCGAAGCGAAGCCGGATCGTTGGTTCCGGCTTGGTTCGGTGAACGGCCCTTCGGTGGGCGGATGTCTTGCGTTCGGCGGTTTGCTTGCCTCTGGGTTGTTGCTTCCCTTGGCTACAAGCGTTTCGCCACGCGGACTTCGTCCGCTTTCTGGCGAGGTACTTTTGTCAAACGCCACAAAAGTACCCAAAAGGGCTTTTTAAAAGCGCGCGTACCGGTGGGGGTTTGCCCTCCGGTGAGGGTCGTGGCGCGGAAAATCGCGCAGTGCCACGGAGATGGAAGGGCTTGCCGGGGTACAGAGGGGTCAGAGCCCGAAGCGAAGCCGGATCATTGCCGGTGGCTCGGTTCGAACACAGGCCGCTTCGGTGGACGGTCGTGGCCGACCAGCGACGGCTCGGCCTGGCCCTGGCTTCTGGGTTGCATCCGGGGCCACTGTAACCCGCAGCCGGAGCGAGCCAGGGCGCGGGCCGAACACCGGCCCACCGACGCAATCCGGAAGCCACTGCCCGTTCCGCCGCCTGTAAGAGCGCTTTTGCCTACTTTTGTCGCGACTGACAAAAGTAGGTCGCCAGAAAGCGGACGAAGTCCGCGTGGCGAAACGCCTGTAGCCAGAACCCCGGCACAGCCGCCGGACACGACTCCGGCAAGACGCGAAGAAAGCAAACCACCTCTCAGCCGAAGCCTGTGGCCGACCAGCGACGGCTCGGCCTGCCCCTGGCTTCTGGGTTGCATCCGGGGCCACTGTAACCCGCAGCCGGAGTGAGCCAGGGCGCGGGCCGACCACCGGCCCACCGACACAGTCCGGAAGCCCCATCGCGTTCCGCCGCCTGTAGAAAACAGGCCTCCTGATTACGCACGTTTCTCAGCCGGTAGTACAGCCCTCCGGAGGCGTGCAGGAAACTCGAGAACAGCAAGCAAGGACCCTTCGAAAGCGCTTTTTGCCCGGGTTCGCCTGTTGGAGGGCGCTTGCGCGCGAAGGGTGGCCGCTTCCGAAGTCGTTCGCGCGCAAGCGCCCTCCACCAGGCGGTCTTCCTGCCAGTCCGGAGTCGGGCTGGAATCTCGCTTGGGATGGGAACCCGTCCTTCGAATCCGATCGGGCGATCCAACGGCTCGCCTTTATCGCCTGCCGCGACGCTCCGATGGCGGGACGCTACCCGACCGTGGCCGAGATGCATGCGTAATCGGGAAACGCTTTTGCCTGCTTTTGTCGCGCAGAACAAGAGCCGGCTCGCCCTGAGAGGCGATTGGAGAGCGCGGGGACCGCACATGAAAAGAGGCCCCGGGAGAGGGAGAACCCGGGGCCTCGGAGTTGGATCCGGTTTGGGGACGATACCGAATCCAGGGTGGACCCGCTCAGGGAGGGAAGCGGATCCGCGCCTAGCGCTAGGCACTGGTTATGACGCGATCCGGAAATCGAAGTTCCCGCATCGCGTCAGAAATTTTCGAGTCGATCCGGTCCACCGATCGGCGGTTCGCGACCGGTGTCGAACGATGCTCGGGACGACGGACTGCCCACCGCCGTGACTGGGTACGCTTCGGGTGTCGGGGCGTAACCCGCCTTGTACCCGCTCGGTACTTCCGTCATTATATCAATGTCGAGCGTGCGTGAGCACGTTCGGCGACGTATTTCGAACCCAACCGAATGCATTCGAACTTGCAGGAGACCACAATGATCCGTTCCCCCCGCACGACGGCGCTGAAAGCCCTGATCGGCGGCATCGCGCTTGCCACGGCCGCAGGCTGCGCGACCACGGCGCAGCTCGAGGAAGTCCGCGCGGAAGCCGCAGAAGCCCAGCGCATGGCGGCCGAGGCCACCGCGCGTCTCGAAGCCGCGCAGAGCTCCATCCAGCAGGCCATGGACGCCGCGCGCGCCGCCCAGGCGGCCGCCGACGCTTCGCAGAACTGCTGCACCGACCTCGAGCGCAAGCTCGACCGTGCACTGGAAGACCTGCAGCGCAAGTGATCCGAGCCTGAATCGGTCGCTCCGGGCCCGGCCCGGAGCGACACGCTGACGCAGGCACCGGCGCCGGATCAGCCGCCCTCGGGCGCGGCAATCATCACCGGTACGCCCTCGGCCGCTCGCCAGACCGCCTCGGCCCGCGCAACATCCAGCACCACCCCCGGACGTTCGGCCACCGCCCGGATCAGTCGCGCCTGAACGGCCGGCCAGTCCGGCATGCCATCGTCGACCGGATCGACGTCCAGGTACAGCCTGCCGTCGCGCCAACCGATGCGCACCGGCTGATCGACGATCCGCACCGGGGTCCCGACCGGCACCTGCCCGATCAACCACGCGATGCTTTCCGGGTACAGCCGGATACAGCCCTGGCTGACCGCCAGCCCGACGCCGTCGGGTCGGTGCGTACCGTGGATCAGCAACGCGTCGTCGGCCAGCACCAGGGCGTGCCGTCCGAGCGGATTCTCCGGTCCGGGCGGCACCCGGGCCGGCAGCGCGCGTCCCTCGCGGGCGTAGTAGGCCCGGGTTTCGGCGTTCGGATACCAGGCCGGATCCTCCAGCCGAGCGGTGACCCGGGTCTGCAGCGTCGGCGTGGCGCGGTCGAACAGGCCGACGCCGACCGGATGGGTATCGACCACCGGCCCGTCGCGGTCGGGCCAGGACGAAGCGAAGTAATACAGCCGCCGCTCGGCCAGGTTGACCACGATGCCCTCGCGCGGGCCGTCGGGCAGCACGTGCAGCTGCGGAATCGTGAGTACGGTCCCCGGCGCCGGCGACCACGGATCGACGTCCGGGTTGGCGGCCCGGATCTCGTTATGACCGATGTTGTGCAGCCGGGCCAGGTCCAGCGGCCGCTCATCGCCGCGCAAGCGGTCCTCGATCAGCTCGCCGATCACGTCGTCGCCGGGCGGCAGCGGCCACACCACGGCCGCAGCCGGTCCGGCCAGCGCCAGCAGGACGAGCAGCCCCAGCGCCGCGCGCCTCATGCCGCGCGGACTCCGGTCAGCGGCCCGGCATCGATCCACTCCAGCGTCGGCCGCTCGTCGTGCGGCACCCGGGCAATCAGCGGACAGCCGATCCGCGACCGGATGGTCTCGACGTTCTCCTCGCGCACGGCCATGTCCGGATCGACCTCGTTGGCAATCCAACCGGCCAGCGGCAGACCGTCGGCGCGGATCGCGCGGGCGCTCAGCAGCGCGTGGTTGATGCAGCCCAGGCGCAGGCCGACCACCAGCACCACGGCCGCACCGAGCATGCGCGGCAGCGCGGCCGTGTCGTGTTCCGGGCCGAGCGGCACCAGCCAGCCGCCGGCACCTTCAACCAACCGGACATCGGCGTCGATCTGCAGTATTTCGGCGCATATCCTTGCAGGATCGATGCAGATGCCCGCATGTTCTGCGGCAATGTGCGGTGCAATCGGCGGTTCGAAGGCCACCGGGTTGACCACCTCGTAGGGCAGGTCCAGGTTCATCGCCTCGATCAGCGCTTCGGCGTCCTCGTTGCGCAGGCCGGCGGGCGTGGCGCGGCAGCCCGAGGCGACCGGCTTGAAGCAGGCCACTCGCCGCCCGTCGGCGACCAGCGCCCGGGCCAGCGCGGCAGTGGTCACCGTCTTGCCGCATTCGGTGTCGGTGCCGGTGACGAACAGGTTCAGGGTCATCGGGAACTCTCCGGGTCGCGGCGGCGACGGCCGATCGCCTCGATCGGCACCGAGGCCTCTTCGCCGCCGTGAATGGAACGGATCGGGGTGCCGGGATCGGGCGCCCAGGCCGAAGCATAGACCACCTCCCAGGTGGCCGGCACGAGGCCATCCGGGCGGCGGTGGGTCTCGTAGGCGGCCAGCATGCCGCGCAGCCGGGCCGGGGTGGTGAGGCCGGCACCCGGTCGGCGCATCGCGTCGGTCGCGCCGATCGCACGGAGTTCGTCGAGCAGGCCGCGCGGCTGTGAATAGGTGGTGGTGATCCAGTCGGTGTCGAGTACCGGTTCGCTGAACCCGGCCCGGACCAGGCAGTCGCCGACGGTCTGCACGTCGGTGAAGCGGCTGACGTGCTCGGCATCGTCGACCGCGGCCCAGGCCTGGCGCAGCTCGCTCAGGGTGTCCGGGCCGAAGGTCGAGATCAGCAGCAGCCCGCCGGGCTTGAGGACCCGGCGCAGCCCGTTGAGCACGGCCGGCAGGTCGTCGGACCACTGCAGCATCAGGTTCGAGTAGATCAGGTCGACGCTGGACCGAGCCAGGGGCAAGGCGTGCGCATCGCCGGCCACGCGGGCGAACCGGCGACCGCGCCAGCCGGCCTGGCGGCGCGCCCGGACCAGCATCGGCAGCGCCAGGTCCATCGCCAGCACCTGCGCCTTGCCGAACCGTTCGGTCAGGGCCCGGGCCTGCAGCCCCGGACCGCAGCCCAGGTCGACGACGGTGGTCGGCTCGAAGCGCAGCCCGTCGAGGCGCTCGAGCAGCCGCCCGGCCACTTCGGCCTGCAGCCTCGCCCGATCGGCGTACTCGTCGGCCGCGCGGCCGAAGCGGCGGCGGATCCGGCGGCGGTCGAACACGGCGACATCCTTCATGCGTGAGCGTGGATCCATCGTCGCATGGCCGACGCGACCGCGCTGGGGTCGGTCAGGAACGGCGCGTGCGCCGCGCCTGGAATCCGGATCGTCTCGGCCCGAGGCAGCCGCTCGGCCATCGCCTCCAGCGCTGCCCACGGCACCAGCTTGTCGCGTCGGCCACCGATCAGCGCAACCGGCAGATCCAGCGCCTCGAGCCGTCCCGTGAGATCGGTGTCGGCCAGGTGCTTCAGACCGGCCAGCAACGCCGCGCGCGACGGCCGACCGTGGGCGAAGGCGAGCGCGCGCAACCGCTTCAGGTCGCTCGTCGCGTGCACCGCGCCATGCATTTCAAGGGTCAGGAAACGCTGGATCACCGCGTCCGGATGCTCGGCCAGCTCCAGGGCCATGGCCTGCAGCATCGCCGGTTCGACCGCGTTCGGCCAGTGCGGTCGGCGGACCAGGCTGGGCGTGGCCGCGATCAACACCAGCCCGGCGAAACGATCCGGCGCGCGCAGCGCGGCCTGCATCGCGACCAGCCCGCCGAGCGACCAGCCGGCCAGCCAGGCGCCTTCGGGAAGGCCATCGAGCACCTCGTCGAGCAGTTCATCGCTGTCCTCGGGCCAGGCCCGATCGCGCCGGTGGCCGTGGCCGGGCAGGTCCAGCAGGCGCCAGTCCGGCTCGGGCCAGGCCCGGCACAGGTCGTCGAACAGCCCACCGTGCATCGCCCAGCCATGGATCAACCCGATCGTCGGTTCCGCGTTCATGCAACAGCCCTGGCCAGCACATCGCCGAGCGCTTCGACCAGCCCGTCGATCTCGGCCTCGGCGTGGGCCGCGCTGAGCGTGACCCGGAGCCGGGCCGTGCCCTCCGGCACGGTCGGCGGCCGGATCGCGCGGACCAGGTAGCCGCGCGCCTCCAGCGCCTCGGAAGCCGCCACGGCACGGACGTCGTCGCCGAGCACGATCGGCTGGATCGGCGTCCGGCTGTCCGGCCGCGGCAGCCCGGCGCGCGCCAGGCCGGCCTGGAAGCGAGCGATGTGGGCGTGCAGCCGTTCGCGCCGCCAGGCCTCGTCGCGCAGCCGATCGAGCGCGTGCCGGGTGGCGGCGACCAGCATCGGCGCCAGTGCCGTGGAATAGATGACGCCGCGCGCCGCATTGACCAGCTCGTCGATCAACGCCGCATCGCCGAGGATCGCCGCGCCCTGGGTGCCCAGGGCCTTGCCGAAGGTCACGACCCGGGCATCGGGCGCCACCCCGAACGCGGCCAGCGCGCCGCGGCCGCCGGGACCGAGCACGCCGAGCCCGTGCGCGTCGTCGACCCACAGCCCGAGCCCGCGCCGGTCGGCCAGGCCGGCCAGCGCGCCCAGCGGCGCCACGTCACCGTCCATCGAGAACACGCTGTCGGTGACCAGCCAGCGGACTCGATCGTCGCAGCGACGTTCGGCGTCGGCAGCATCGGCGTGGGCATAGCGACGGATCCGCGCGCCCGACAGCCGCAGGCCGTCGTTGAGCGAGGCATGGTTCAGACGGTCGGCCAGCGCGACCTCGCCGCGCCCGAGCAGCACCGGCCCCAGCGCGAGGTTGGCCTGGTAGCCGCTGGGCAGCAGAACCGCCGCCTCGGCGCCGAGCCAGTCGGCCAGGGCCTCTTCCAGCCCGGCGTGCGCGGCGCTGTGCCCGGAGACCAGCGGCGAGGCCCCCGCCCCTGCCCCGCAGGACTGCCGTGCGGCCTCGAGCAACGACGGCTCACGCGCCAGGCCGAGGTAGTCGTTGCTGCAGAAATCGACCCAGCGGCCCTTGGCATCGGCCTGGTGACACGGCCCGTCGACGCGCAACGCCCGACGCGAGCGCTGACGCCCCGCGCGCTCGCGCGCCGCCCGGCGCTCGGCCAGGTCGGCCTGCAGGCGTCCGCGCATCACGGGTCGGCCGACAGGCCGTCGCTGTGGATGCCGAGACGCTCGAACAGCGCGCGATCGGCATCGACGTCCGGATTACCGGTCGTCAGCAGCCTGTCGCCGTAGAAGACCGAGTTCGCGCCGGCCAGAAAGCACAGCGCCTGCATCTCGTCGCTCATGTCCTCGCGACCGGCCGACAGGCGGACCCGGGCGGCCGGCATCAGGATGCGGGCAATCGCGATGGTGCGCACGAACTCCAGCGGATCGAGCGCCTCGACATCGTCCAGCGGGGTGCCGGGCACCCGGACCAGCTGGTTGATCGGCACCGACTGCGGGTGCTCGGGCAGGTTGGCCAGCTGGACCAGCAGACCGGCCCGGTCGTCGCGCGTTTCGCCCATGCCGACGATCCCGCCGCAGCAGGTCTTCATGCCGCTGGCGCGCACGTGCTCGAGCGTCTCCAGGCGGTCCTGGTAGGTGCGCGTGGTGATGATTTCCTCGTAGTACTCCGGCGAGGTGTCGAGGTTGTGGTTGTAGTAGTCCAGCCCGGCCTCGCGCAGCCGCTCGGCCTGCTCGGCGGTCAGCATGCCGAGCGTCAGGCAGGTCTCCAGCCCTTCTTCTCGCACCGCCTCGATCAGCTCGATGACCCGATCGATCTGGCGATCCTTCGGCCGCCGCCAGGCCGCGCCCATGCAGAAACGCTGGGAGCCGGCCTCGCGCGCCTTCCGGGCGGCGTCGCGCACGACCTCGACCGGCAGCAGCGCTTCCTCATCCAGTCCGGTGTTCCAGCGGACCGACTGCGGACAGTACTTGCAGTCCTCGGGACAGCGCCCGGTCTTGATCGACAGCAGCGTCGAGACCTGGACCTCGTTCGGGTCGAAATGGGCGCGGTGGACCTGCTGGGCGCGGAACAGCACCTCGGCGAACGGTCGCTCGAACAGCGCGCGGACCTCCTCGACGGTCCAGTCGTGGCGAACGGGCGCGGATGCGGTCGAATCGAGGGCGGACGCGGACGGAGCGATGGCCGACATGGCAGGATGTCTCGGATGGGCAGTGGGCTATTGTCGAAAGCCGCGCGCGGGCTTGTCAACCTGAACGCGCGCCGCGTGGTTGACCAGGCGCTGGCGGCGGTCTGGCCGCCGCGCTGCGTGCTGTGCGGCGACCACGCCGGCGGCGACAACCTGTGCGACGGCTGCCGCGACGACCTGCCCTGGGTAACCACCGGCTGCCGACGCTGCGCCGAGCCGCTGCCGCGCACGGTCGCCGAGTGCGGGGGCTGCCTGCGCGCCACGCCACCGTTCGACGCGGCCTGGGCCTCGGTGATCTACGGCGGCGCGGCCGCCTCGCTGGTTCACCGGTTCAAGTTCAGCGGCGACCTGGCCGCCGGCCGGGCGCTGGCCGACGCGCTGGCCGCCCGGGTCCGCGATGCCGACCGACCGCAGCTGCTGGTGCCGGTGCCGCTGCACTGGACCCGGCAATGGCGGCGCGGCTTCAACCAGGCCGAGCTGCTCGCCGAAGATGTCTGCCGCGCGATCGATGGACCGCCGGTCCACCCGCTGCTGGAACGCCGTCGCCGGACTCCGGCCCAGTCGGCGCTGTCGGCCGGCCGGCGGCGCGTCAACGTGCGCGGCGCGTTCGCCTGCCGGCCGATCCCGCCGGGGCTGAGCCACGTGGCGCTGGTCGACGACGTGATGACCACCGGCGCCACGCTGGCCGAGTGCACGCGCGCCCTGAAGCGCGCCGGGGTCGCGCGGGTCGACCTGTGGGTCGCCGCGCGCGCCTGAATCCCGCTGGTATCCTGAACCCCCGTTTTCGATCCGGAGCCGCCCGTGAATCCTGCACTCGAGCACCTCGAAATCGCACGCAGCCAGCTGGTCGTCGTCGACGTCCAGGGCAAGCTGGCCCGCCTGATGCACGACAGCGACGCGATGATCCGTGCCCAGGCCATCCTCGTCCAGGCCTGCCGGCTGCTCGAAGTGCCCGTGACCTGGGCCGAACAACTGCCCGACAAGCTCGGCCCGACCGTCGACGAACTGGCCGCGCCGCTGGCCGGACTCACGCCCTGCGCCAAGTCCAGCTTCGGCTGCCTCGGCGACGAGGCCCTGCGCGAGGCCATCCTCGGCGGCACCCACGAAGGTCGCGACCAGGTCCTGCTGTGCGGCATCGAAACCCACGTCTGTGTCTGGCAGACGGCGGCCGCTCTTTTGCGCGAGGGCCGCTCCGTCCACGTCATCGCCGATGCGGTGTCCTCGCGGTCGGCCGCGAACCGCGAAATCGGGTTGCAGCGGATGCGCGAGGCGGGCGCATCGATCAGCAACGTGGAGATGGCGCTGTTCGAGTTGATGATCGAGGCAACGCATCCGCGCTTTCGGGAGGTCACGAAGTTATTGAAGTAGGGGGTGATCGGCCGGGGAGTCTTCTGCACGGCCGAGCGGGCAGTCGCCGCTGGCCGGGAAGGGACTAAAAAAGCGTTCCCGATTACGCATGAATCTCGGCCACGGTCGGGTAGCGTCCCGCCATCGGAGCGTCGCGGCAGGCGATACAGGCGAGCCGTTGGATCGTCCGATCGGATTCGAAGGACGGGTTTCCATCCCGAGCGAGATTCCAGCCCGACGCCGGACTGGCAGGAAGACCGCCTGTTGGAGGGCGCTTGCGCGCGAACGACTTCGGAAGCGGCCACCCTTCGCGCGCAAGCGCCCTCCAACAGGCGAAGCCGGGCAAAAAAAAGCGCTTTCGAAGGGTCCTTGCTTGCTGTTCTCGAGTCTCCTGCACGCCTCCGGAGGGCTGTACTACCGACTGAGAAACGTGCGTAATCAGGAAAGCGTTTCGCCACGCGGACCTCGGAGCGCCAAGACATTCTCTCGCGCAAAAGAACGCCCCGACGAATCGGGGCGCTTTCATCTTCACGCAGCGGATATCCGGCGTCACACGCGGATGCGCCCGGCACCTACCCGTCCACCGACCATTGCGGCCAGCAGGGACAGAAGGGCAGCGAAAAACAGGCTCCAGACGGCTGTCTGGGCGTAGTCGGAAGCCGTTTCGAGGACTTCTTCGGCCTGCTCCCTCCACTGCGCAAGCTGCTGTTCGAACTGCGATTCGATCTCATCGATCACGCGGTCCACTTGCTGCTCGGTGAGCGAGGTGTTTGCAGTCAGCACATTCCTCGCGCGGTCTTGCTCGCCCTGCATCAGGTGCGCGGCAATTTCGGCCAACGTGTCACCGTCGAGCTCGCTGAGGATGGCACGCAGTTCCGAAGCCGTCAGGGCGGGCCCGGCGACATCGGCTGCGGCCTGCAGCGCGTCGTTGACCGCGGTTCGGATGGCGGCCTGAAGCTGATCGAGCATTGCCGAGTCGGCGATGGCCGCTTCGATGCGGGATTCCAGGCCACTGACGATGCGGTCGATCTGCGAACGGCTCAGGTCGGTGGCCCGTGACAGCCGCTGGATGGCCTGGTCGGTATCGTCGGCGACCAGATGACGACTGACCGCGGTTACGGTTTCCGTGTCGAGTTCGCTGATGGCCTGACGGGTTTCCTCCTGACCGATTCCTTCGGCCGTGCCCGCGAGCACTTCGGCGGTGAAGGACTTGATGGCGGCGGCCATTTCGTCGGCCAACTCGCTGTCTGCGAACTCGCTCGCCAGTTCTCGGGTCGTTTCAATCCCCTGGCGCGACTCCACCACCACCCGCGCGCTGGACGTGGTGAGGTCGCCTGCAGTATGCGTGGCCAGGGAAGCCGTAGCGCCAATACCCAGGGCGCCGAACACCAACGTCAGGACCGTTGCGGTCGACCAAACCGTTACACCATGCAACATGCCGCCGGCAGGGCTTGGGTCGCTCGAGAGCCGACCGGCCATCACGCCACCGATGAAATAGGCCACCAGGAACGAAAGGATCAACCAGATGATCGTGCCCCAGCCCAGTCCAGCGCCGAGCGCGCCGGCATCGGTCGCATCCAGGATGCTTGCACCGAGCGCCGATCCGAGCAGAAGCAGCAGCCAGAGCAGCGCCTGCGCGCCGATGAGGCCCGCAAAGATCGCGCCCCAACTGATGCGATGCATTCCTTCCGGGACGATTCCGTAAATCTCTCTTTGGTTCGCATTCATTTCTTTCTCCTTGAGTGGCTTTTCTTCCTCGTGTGGCGATGCCTGACAATCGAAGTGAACGGCACCGTAAACACTCCATCCTAACAGCCGGCTTCGCTTCACCCCGAAACCGCAGGCTCCTGCCCGCCAGGAAACGACCTGCAAGACCTCTGAACGCGAAGGGGCTTCCGGACTGCGTCGGTGGGCCGGTGGTCGGACCGCGCCCTGGCTCGCTCCGGCTGCGGTTTACAGTGGCCCCGGATGCATCCGCGAAGCCAGGGGCAGGCCGAGCCGTCGTTGGTCGGCCACAGCCTTTGGCTGAGAGGTGGCTTGCTTTCTTCGAGTCTTGCTGGAGCCGTGTCGGGCGGCTGTGCCGGGGATCTGGCTACAGGCGTTTCGCCACGCGCTTCGCGCTTTCTGGCGACCTACTTTTGTCAGTCGCGACAAAAGTAGGCAAAAGCGCTCTTCAAAGGCGGCGGAACGCGAAGGGGCTTCCGGATTGCGTCGGTGGGCCGGTGGTCGGACTGCGCCCTGGCTCGCTCCGGCTGCGGGTTACAGTGGCCTCGGATGCAACCCAGAAGCCAGAGCCAGGCCGACGAGGCGTTGGTCGGCCACAAGCGGCTGAGGGGTGGTTTGCTTTCTTCGCGTCTTGCCGGAGTCGTGTCCGGCGGCTGTGCCGGGGTTCTGGCTACAAGCGTTTCGCCACGCGCTTCGCGCTTTCTGGCGACCTACTTTTGTCAGTCGCGACAAAAGT
>NZ_JAAWWS010000148.1:0-2618 GCF_012272825.1 Wenzhouxiangella sp. XN79A
GTTGGAGGCCGCTTGCGGGCGAAGGGTGGTCGGGGCGATTCGCGAGCAAGCTCCCTCCAACAGGCGGATCTGGCGGAGGTTCCTGTTGGAGGCCGCTTGCGGGCGAAGGGTGGCCGGGGCGGTTCGCGCGCAAGCGCCCTCCAACAGGCGGATCTGGCGGAGGTTCCTGTTGGAGGCCGCTTGCGGGCGAAGGGTGGCCGGGGCGGTTCGCGAGCAAGCTCCCTCCAACAGTCGAATTCATCGCGGCGCCCGACCGAAGGCCTGTGGGAGACCGGCTTCGCCGGGCGGGGCGAAGGGTGCGATGTCGCATTTCGAATCCGCTTCTCGTACCTTTAGAAATCAACAACAGAAGGAATCGTCACCATGGGCAAGTTTCTGATCGGTTGTCTCGGCGTCGGCCTGCTGCTCTCGGTCGCGGGGATCGGCGTGGTCTGGTGGAAGTTCGGCGACGACATCAGCGCCGGTGTCGGGATGGTGACCGGCAGCCTCGATGCGGTCGAGGAGTTTGCCAGGCTCCAGGAAGAGTTCGAGGAGCTCGACGCCACGGTCGCGAATCGGGCCGCGTTCAGCGCGCCGCCGGAAGGTCAGCTCGACGAGGCGCGCTTCGACCGATTCATGCAGGCCCACGCCCAGATGCGCGACGTGCTCGAAGGCCGCCTGCAGGAGCTCGACGCCAAGTACGACCAGCAGAAGCAGGATCTGGAAGCCGAAGGCAGCGAGATGGGCCTGGCCGAACTGGCCGACGCCTACGGCGACCTTGCCGGGCTGTTGCTCGACGCCAAGCGGGCTCAGGTCGAGGCGCTGAATGCGCAGGAGTTCTCGCTCGAGGAATACCGCTGGACCCGGAATACGGTCTACAAGGCACTCGGCGAAAGCGTCGCCGTCGCCGCCATCGCCCAGGGCGCCAACGCTGCCAACGGCGCGCAGTTCAACCAGACCATCCCGCAGGAAACCATCGACCTCGTCGAACCGCACCGCCAGGAGTTGATGGAGACCTACGTGCTGGCGTGGTGGGGGCTTTGACCCGCCGCCAAGCCTGATCCCATCTGTTGGAGGCCGCTTGCGGGCGAAGGGTGGTCGGGGCAGTTCGCGAGCAAGCTCCCTCCAACAGGCGGTTCTGGCGGAGGTTCCTGTTGGAGGCCGCTTGCGGGCGAAGGTTGGCCGGGGCAGTTCGCGAGCAAGCTCCCTCCAACAGGCCGTTCTGGCGGAGGTTCCTGTTGGAGGCCGCTTGCGGGCGAAGGGTGGTCGGGGCGATTCGCGAGCAAGCTCCCTCCAACAGGCGATCGGATCGGGGCGGTTCGATCTTCCTGTTGGAGGCCGCTTGCGGGCGAAGATTCAGAGCCAGACGGCATCCCAATGCGGGTAGTCACGAACAGAGCCGACAAGCCCTGCTCGGATCGGGTTCCGGATGACGTAGCGTGCGACCGGTCGCGGGTCGTCGCTCGGGCGGAGGCGATAATCATGAAAGCCGTCCTGCCAGATCGAGTTCGTCGTACCTCCGGTCCGGTTCAGCAACCGCGACGTATGGGCTTTCGCCTTGGCCGCCAGCTGGTGGAGTCGGAGACCATCAGCGAGTTGAACCAGCCAGTGAACATGATCCGGCATCACGACAAAGCACAGGGTTGTCGCGTCGTTTCGACAGGTCGCGATGCCGTGAACCGCGCAGCGCGCGGCAGCAAAGTCGGCGAATACGGGAGCTCGGCACCGGGTGACGGCGGTCAGCAGATAGATTTCGCCAGGGCTGGAGATGCGGCCGCGCCGCAGGCGGCGAGTGGCGAACTGTGGCCCTGTCTCAGCGAGGTGGCCCGCGCGATTCAACGTCGGTTCGCGCGCAAGCGCCCTCCAACGGGCCGTCCTGGATACCGCGAGGCCCACCCTCAATCGCACTCCTTGCGATACGCCTCTCTCAGCTCCCTCCGCCGATCCCGCAGCCGCTGGCCGCGCGGTTCGCGGTAGCCGGCGCGGAGTTCGTCCTGGATGGCGTCGATGCGGTTGAGCAGGCGGGTGCAGCGGGCGTGCTGATTCGGATCGGGCGAAAACGGTGACGCGCTCCGGTTTGTCGAAGGCGCCTCGTTGGCGTCGTCCGGGGGCTCCGCGTGGCGTCGCCGCTGCGGTGCCGGGTGGTCCGGCGCGCGATACGTCGAGATCGCCTGCTCGTCGATCACGCGCTCGGACCACCCGGCGACGTCGGGCTCTCGATCGGAGAAGTGGCGGTTGCCGTCTTCGTCGATCCATTCGTAGATGGTCGGGCTGCCTGCCAGCAGCAGTGCCAGCCCGAAGCCCCATGCAAGGTGCTGCATGCGTCCTCCCGTCTGCGGCCGTGCCAGCGGCCGCGTTTGCCAACGGCTGCAGTCTCGGCCAGAACTCGACCGTCCGCTATCGGAAATCGACTCGAATTCTTGTAGGAAATCGACTATTCCGACGAATACCGGAGAGTCGGGTCCGCTTCAGGACGAAGAGTGGCCGGGGGCAGTTCGCGAGCAAGCTCCCTCCGACAGGCGATCGGATCGGGGCGGTTCGATCTCCTGTTGGAGGCCGCTTGCGGGCGAAGGCTGGCCGGGGCGGTTCGCGAGCAAGCTCCCTCCAACAGGCGATCGGATCGGGGCGGCTCGATCTCC
>NZ_JAAWWS010000148.1:2671-3773 GCF_012272825.1 Wenzhouxiangella sp. XN79A
GGATCGGGGCGGCTCGATCTCCTGTTGGAGGCCGCTTGCGGGCGAAGGCTGGCCGGGGCGATTCGCGAGCAAGCTCCCTCCAACAGGCCGTTCTGCCAAGGTCCCTGTTGGAGGCCGCTTGCGGGCGAAGGGTGGCCGGGGCGATTCGCGAGCAAGCTCCCTCCAACAGGCGGTTCTGGCGGAGGTTCCTGTTGGAGGCCGCTTGCGGGCGAAGGGTGGTCGGGGCGGTTCGCGAGCAAGCTCCCTCCAACAGGAGAAGCGATCTCGGCGCCGATCGCCCCCTGTTGGAGGCCGCTTGCGGGCGAAGGGCGGGACCTGCCGGCGGGGGCGGGTGCCCCGGTCAGCGCTGTTCCTGGCCTGATCGCTGCTGCTGCCGCCGCATCGGGCGGCGCTCGCCGTCCATGCCGCCGGCGCGATGGGCGGGCTGATAGGCGGCCTTCTGCTCGGCCGTCAGCAACGCCGCCTGGTCCAGGTGGGCGCCGAGGTGCACGGCGCGGAGTTCGGCATTCAGTTCGGCGATTTCCGTGAGTTTCGCCTCCATCGACTCGCGGGTGACGCTGCCGTCGGCGAACATCGCGTTCAGCTCGGCCTCGGCGGCCAGGATCCTCTCGCCGATGGCGGGGGCCTGTTCGCGGACGCGGGCGACCAGTTCGGTGGTTGCGGCGCGCTGCTCGTCGGTCAGTTCCAGCGCGTCGGCCTGCTGGAGTACGTGCATCGGACCGGGGAAGCCGTTGAGTTCGGCGGCGCGCGCCAGGCCCATGCCTCGGCCCTCGCGCAGCATGCGTTCCTGGCGGGGCATCAGGGCGGTCGGGCGCGCATCGGCGGCTTCGGCCGACGCGGATTCGATGGAATCATCCTGCGCGGCAACGGGCAGGGTGGCGATGAGAAGCAGGGCAAGCAGAATGGAACGCAGCATCGGACGGTTCTCGCTGGAATATCAGTCGATTCTAATGCGAATTCGGGCAGTCGGTTGATCTGTCGAAGGCCGCTTGCGGGCGAAGGGTGGCCGGGGCGGTTCGCGAGCAAGCTCCCTCCAACAGGCGGTTCTGGCGGAGGTTCCTGTTGGAGGCCGCTTGCGGGCGAAGGGTGGCCGGGGCGATTC
>NZ_JAAWWS010000149.1:0-38438 GCF_012272825.1 Wenzhouxiangella sp. XN79A
GCGCGCAGCGCGCGGCGCCGGCAGGCGGATGCCTCGATCGGACGGGACGACCTCGCGTCGATTCGAGCGGACCGGGGGCGCAACGTAGGCCGGCCGGGACGACGCCCGCACCGCGCTGCGGGTCCGCTCCTGTCGCGATTGCACCGACGGTCGTGCCGGCGAGGGCTGGACCGCAGGCCGCGACGAGCGCAGCGACGCGCGGTCCTGGAACCGGCTCGGCGGCTCGATCCGGCGCTGCGGCTGCGACGCGCGCTGGACCGGTCGACGCAGTTCGCTGCGGGACGCACGCTGGCGCTCGATCCGGGACGGGTTCGACGAGCGAATCGACGAGCGCGGGGTCGAGGCACGTTCCGGCGCGACGTCGGCGCGGCGCTCCATCCGGGTCAGGCCGCCACTGCGCGATGCAGGCACCGAAGTCCCGCGTTTCTGCTGCAGGACCTGCGTGCGCTGCATCGGCTGCTCGCCGCGCAGCGTACTGCCGCCGATCCGGCCATCGCGACGGGCCAGCAGGACGTCACGCGAGGCCTCGCTCTCCCGGCGCTGCAGCATCCGCAGCCGGTCGTTGGCCCGGTAGGCGGCATGCCCGTGGTCGGCATAGCGGTCGTATCGATAGCCGTCGTACCAGCCCCGGCCGTAGCCGTCATGCCAGCCACGGCTGTAGCCGACGCCGCCGAAGAAGCCGTAGTGAGCGGGCTGCCAGCGATACCCGTGACCGTGCCACGGATAGCCCCACCAGGGATCGCCGAACGACAGCGACACGCTCAGGCCGGGCCGGCTGCGGTGATATCCGCCGTAGCGCCAGCCCGGGTAGGGGTAGTAATACGGATCCCAGTGGCCGACGACCACCGAATAGGGGTGGTAGTACTGGCTGAAATAGAAGTAGTCCAGCGACCAGTACGGGTAGTAGACCGGGTTGGCGGCCCAGGCGCCGGAATAGGACCGGTCGTAGCCGTAGCTCCCGGCGTAGCGCGGCGCGGGGTCCTCGTAGTAGACCCCGTGCGCGCCGTAGCGCGGCGTGTAGACGGTCGTGCAGCCGGCCAGCACCAGGACCAGCGCAGCCAGGATCATGCGGACGGAGAACCGGTTCATGGTGGCGTTCCTCCGGAAAGTGGACCTCCACGCTACCACGGGGGGATTAACCGAACCTGAACCGGTCGCACGTCGCGATCCGCCCGGCCTACATGTTCAGCGTCCGCCCGCCGTCGACGGCCAGCACCTGGCCGGTCACGTAGGGCGCATCGAGGGCCAGGAACACGACGGCCCCGGCGATGTCCTCCGGCCGACCCTGGCGGGCCAGCGGCACGCGCTCGAGAATGTCGTGCATGGCTTCGTCGGACTGCGCGGCCTTGCCTTCCGGCCACAGGATCGAGCCCGGCGCCACCGCATTGACCCGCAGTGCCGGCGCAAGGTCCTTGGCCAGCGCCCGGGTCTGCATGATCAGGCCGGCCTTGGCCTGGCTGTAGATCGCGTGATTCTTCAGCGGGACCAGCCCGTGGATGTCGACGAGATTGACGATCGCGCCGCCGTCCGGCATGGCCTCGGCCGCGGCCAGGGACAGCCAGAACGGCGCACGCTGGTTGCTGTCGACCAGCGCCGCCCAGTCGCGGTGGGTCGCCTCGCCAAGCGGCGTCGGATGGAACGCCGAGGCGTTGTTGACCAGCACGTCGAGGCGGCCGAACCGCGTACGGGCGGCATCGACGATCCGACCCGGCGCGTCGTCGTCCTCGAGGTCGGCGACGACCACCGCCGCGCTTTCGGGCCGGGCCGCGTTCAGCCGGCCGGCCAGCGCATCGGCCTCCGCACGCGATCGCCGGCAGTGGATCAGCACGCGCAGGCCGCGCTCATGCAGCGCCTCGGCGATCACTGCGCCGATCCGGCGCGCCGCGCCCGTTACAATCGCGACTCGCTCGCCGCTCGGGTTCGTCATTGGTGCGTTCCTCGCTCGATCTTCCGCCGCCGCCCGATGAACTGGCGATGCTCAGCCGTGAATTGTGGACCAGGATCGTCAACATCATCGAGCGTGACGGCCCGATTCCGTTTTCCCGCTACATGCAGATGGCGCTGTACGAGTCCGGCCTGGGCTACTACGTCAACGGCCTGCACAAGTTCGGCGCGGCCGGCGACTTCGTCACCGCACCGGAAGAGGGGCCGCTGTTCGGCCAGGCGCTGGCTGCGCTGCTCGATCCGCTCGCCGAGACGCTGGGACCGGACTGGACGCTGCTGGAACTCGGACCCGGCTCGGGCGCGCTGGCCCGAGCGCTGCTGACCTCACTGGACCGACCGCCGGCCCGGCTGCTGCTGCTCGAACCCAGCGCCGCACTGCGCGAGGTCCAGCGCGAGTGCCTGGCCGGGCTGACCGACGACCTGCGCGGGCGCGTGGAGTGGATCGACCGCCCGCCGGCGGCCTTCGACGGCGCGATCATCGGCAACGAGGTCATCGACGCATTGCCGGTCGAACGCTTCGCGATCGAAGACGATGGGCCCTATCGACTCGGCGTCGGGGTCGAGAACGGCCGCCCGGTCGAACGGAGGCTGCCCGCCGACGACCGGCTGCGCGCGGCGCTGGCGGCGATCGAAGCCGACCTCGCCGCGCCGCTGCCGCCCGGCTACCGCTCCGAGCTGTGCGTCGACCTGGCCGGCTGGATCGAGACCGTCACCGCCCCGCTCGAACGCGGCGCGGTGGTGCTGGCCGACTACGGGTACCCGCGGCGCGAGTACTACCACCCCGAGCGCAGCACCGGCACCCTGGTCTGCCAGTACCGACACCGGGCGCATTTCGACCCGTTCTGCTGGCCCGGGCTGACCGACCTGTCGAGCTTCGTCGATTTCACCGCGGTCGCCGACGGCCTGGTCGCGGCCGGCCTCGACCCGGCCGGGTTCACGACCCAGGCCGGCTTCCTGCTCGGCAGCGGCACGCTGGATCGCCTCGAGGCAATCGAGGATCCGGCCGAACGCGCCCGGCGGACCGGCGAATTCAAGCGGCTGGCGCTGCCCGGCGAGATGGGCGAGAAGTTCAAGCTGATCGCCGCCACCCGCGGCTGCGCGCTGAACGAGGCCCCGTTCCTGCTCGCCGACCAGCGCGACCGGCTCTGAGCCGACCGGGCGGCGATCCGCGGCGATGGCGCCCGGCGGACGCCGGGAGTATGCTTGGACGCTCGCGCCCTGCGGACCCGCGCCGATGCAATGAACGTCCAGGTCACGGAACTGGTGATTGCGATCCAGCTGGCGCAGTGCGTCGCCAGCCTGGTGCTGGCCGGCCTGCTCTGGGTGTTCGTTCGCTCCTTCCAGCAATCGTTCCTGTTCCACTGGGCCCTCAGTGCGGCCGCGCTGGCGCTCTACCTGGCCACCTCGACCGCCGCGCTGGCCACGTGGTGGCTGCTGCCCGAGGCCGCCGGGCTGCGGCTGGGCCTGTCGTTGCTGTCGCTGGCCGCGGCCTATCCGCACGTGACCTGGCTGTTGATGGGCACCTGGGAAGCCGTCCACGGCCGCTCGCTGACCGGCCCGCGCTGGACCGCCACGGTGTCGGCCGCGGCGTTGTTCGGCATCGCCACCGCGCTGGTCCAGCCGTTCGACCCCGAGGCCACCGCGCTGCGCAGCCTGCTCCGGGTCGACCTGCGCTACGCGCTGACCGGCGTTGCGTTTCTCGCCGCCGGCCTGCTGCTGTGGCGCGCCCAGCGCGGCCTGCGCCAGATCGGCGCCCGGCTGGGTGCGATCGCGTTCATTCTCTACGGACTGCAGGGCCTGCACGTCGCCACGGTCAACCTGATCGGCCGCGAAGGCGGGGCGGTGCCGTTCTATGCCGGCTACATCACCCTGTTCGATTTCCTGTTCCAGTCGCTGATGGCGCTCGGCATCATCGTCTGGCTGCTGGAGCTGCAGCGGCTGCGCACGCACCGGATCCACAGCCAGCTGACCCATGCCCGGCAGCACGACCCGGGCACCGGGCTGCCGAACCGCACGCTGGCCACCGAGCAGCTCGGCGAGCTGATGCAGCATCCCGGGCCGGACCGGATCGCGGTGATCGCCATCGGCGTCAATCGATTCTCGCTGGTCCACCAGGCGCTGGGCTGGGACCAGGCCGAGGACATGATGGGTCGGATCGCCCACCGCATCCATCGCTCGCTGAACCGGCGCTGCGTGCTCGGCCGGCTCAGCGAGCGCGACTTCCTGGTCCTGCGGCCGACGCTGGATACGCCCGAAGGCGTGCGCGAGTGGACCGAGAACCTGCTGACGGCCAACAGCCAGCCGCTGGACATCCGTGAGCAGGAGGTCTACGTCAGCCTGTGTGCGGGCGTCAGCCTGCACCCGGACGACGGCAACGACGCCGCGGCGCTGGTTCGCCAGGCCCAGCAGGCCCTGGTCCGCTCGAGCCGACTCGGACGCAACGCCACGCTGTACCGCGAGCTCAGCCGGCGCGACGCCGACGACGATGAAGCGCGGCTGAAGCTGGAGGCCGAACTGCGCCGCGGGCTGACCGAGAACCAGTTCGAGATGCACTACCAGCCGATCATCGCGCTGGACGATCACCGGGTGACCGGCTTCGAGGCGCTGATGCGCTGGCGCCATCCCGGCCGCGGCCTGCTCGGTCCGGCGGCCTTTCTCGACCAGGCGGCCGAAATCGGCATCATCGACGAACTCGAGTTCCGCGCGCTGCAGCTGGCGATCGGCCAGCTGCGGACCTGGCACCTGGACCGCTCCCTGCGCCACCTCCGGATGTCGATCAACATCAGCGCGCCGAAATTCCAGCAGTCCGACCTGGTCGACCAGATCCTCGAGACCTGCGACCAGTTCGCGGTCGCGCCCGATCGGCTGCAGCTGGAGATCACCGAGGACACCGCGATCCGTGAGCTGCAGAGCGGCAACGACAACATCCGCGCGCTGCAGCAGGCCGGCATCGGCGTGGCGCTGGACGACTTCGGCACCGGCTACAGCAGCCTGGCCCACCTGCGCGACCTGCACGTCGACCAGATCAAGCTCGACCGCCGCTTCCTGACCGACATCGACCAGGACCCGCGCCAGCGCGACCTGCTGACGGCGATGATCCGGCTGGTTCACAGCATGGGCATGGACGTGGTTGCCGAGGGCGTGGAGAAACGCGACCAGCTGGTGTTCCTGACCGAAACCGGCTGCGATTTCGCCCAGGGCTACCTGCTCCAGAAACCGCGCGCCGCCGACCTGTGCCAGTTCCGTTTGCGCCGACCGGTCGCGGTCTGATCGAACACCGGCAGCGGCCGGCTCAGCGCCGCCCGAGCAGACGACGGACCCGGCCGATGCGTTCGTCCCGGATCGCCGCCCCCAGCTTCGGCCCCCGGTGACCCCGCGCGGCCAGCGCCGCGGCATCGACCTCGGCGGTGAGCACGGCGGCCCGGCGCAGCAGGTCGATTTCAGGCACCGGCGATGCAACCCGGCCCTTGCGGCCCTGGCGATCGGCCTGACAGGCCTGCAGGAACTGCTCGAACCGCTCCGGCCGGCGCCAGGCATCGACGCGCTGGAGCAGATCGACCAGCGTGGCCGGACGCAGCGTGGCGGCGCGATGGACGTTCAGGTGATGTCGGCAGACCAGCAGGCCCAGCTCGCGGCAGGCGCTCGGCACGCGCAGCCGTGCGCAGACCGCTTCGACCAGCGGCAGGCCGGCCGTTTCGTGCCCGGGGTGCGACGGCAGCGCGTCGTCCGGCGTGATGCCCTTGCCGAGGTCGTGGACCAGCGCGGCAAACCTGACCGCCAGGGCGCGCTCGTCGGCGGCAGCCACGTCCAGCACCCGCATCACGTGGTCGCCGGTGTCGATTTCCGGGTGCCAGCGCGCAACCTGCGGTACCCCGAACAGGACGTCGAGCTCGGGCAGCAGGCGGGCCAGCGCGCCGAACTCGCGCAGCAGGCGGAAGAAGCGCGACGGCCGCGGATGCATCATTGCCCGACTCATTTCCTGCCAGACCCGCTCGGCCACCAGCTGGTCGACTTCGCCGCTGGCGACCAGCCGCCGGGCCAGTGCCGAGGTCTCCTCGGCAATGTCGAACGCGGCGAAGCGGGTCGCGAAGCGGGCCAGCCGCAGCAGTCGGACCGGGTCCTCGACGAAGGCCGGCGAAACGTGTCGCAGCGTCCGCCGTTCGAGGTCGCGGCGACCGTCGAACGGGTCGATCAACCGGCCACTGCGGTCCTCGGCGATTGCGTTGATGGTCAGGTCGCGGCGGCGCAGGTCGTCGGTCAGCGTGACATCCGGGCCGGTGTGGAAGGCAAACCCGGCGTAGCCGGACCCGGACTTGCGCTCGGTCCGGGCCAGCGCGAACTCGTCGCCGCGCTCCGGATGCAGGAACACCGGAAAGTCGCGGCCGACCGGCCGGAACCCGCGGCCGGCCAGCTGCTCGGGCGAGCTGCCGACGACCACGAAATCGCTGTCGGCGACCGGCAAGCCGAGCAGCTCGTCGCGAATCGCACCGCCGACCCGGTAGACCTCGAGGCCGTCCAGTCGCGGATCGTCGGCCCAGCCCGGCGGCACGTCAGCTGCGGCGCGCGCGCTGACGGAAGCGCTGGTAGCGCGACTGGCGACCGCCGTCGGCGAGCCATTCGACCGCCTTGTCGGCCATGCCCCAGGGCTCGATGCCGAGCCGCTCGAAGCCCGGTTCGCTGCAGACCGAGTCGATCTTCAGCGACTTGAAATTGTCCGACGAGAACGGCTTGCCCGGCACCAGGTCGAACACCTTGCCCTGCAGCCAGCCCAGTGCGTCGGGCAAGCCGACGACGAGGCGCTTCATGCCGCGCTGCCTGGCGACCCAGCGGACCAGCTCGTCGAGCCGCCAGATCTCGCGGCCGCACAGCTCGTAGACCTCGCCGACGCTGTCGTCGCGCTCCAGCGCACGAGCAAAGGCCTCGACCACGTCACCGATCCAGACCGGCGCGAAGCGGGCCTGCGGACGGGCCAGCGGCAGCACCGGCGAGATCGCCAGCAGGCCGGCAAAGCGGTTCAGGAAGCTGTCGTCGGGACCGAAGATCGTCGACGGCCGGACCATCGTCCAGTCCAGGCCCGACTCACGGACCCGCTGCTCGCCTTCGCCGCGGGTGATCAGGTAATGGCTCTCGCCCTGGCCGGCGTTCAGCGCGCTCATGTGAACGAAGCGTGCGACCCCGGCCCGGCGGCAGGCCTCGATCGCGCCCTCGACCAGCTCGACGTGGGCGCGCCGGAAGCCGGCGCCGCTGAAGCCGCGCTCGTTGAGAATGCCGACCAGGTTGATCAGCACGTCGTGGCCGGCCAGGGCCTCGCTCAGGGCCTCGACGTCGTAGGGATCGAAGGCCCGGACCGCCAGGCCCGGAACGATCTTCAACCGCCGCGCGGTCGGCGCGTGTCGGGTGGCAACGGTCACCCGGTGACCGGCGCGCGACAGCCGGCGGCTGAGGTGACCGCCGACGAACCCGGAGCCTCCGAGAATCAGGATCTTCATCGTGGGTAGCAGGACCTTGCGTGAACCGACCGCTATTGTGCCGAAACCGCGTCGGCGGCGGCGGCCCCGGCGGTTTCCGGACAGGCGAAGCGCGCAGCCGGCTGCGCCTGGCCGAGGACGTGGCGGGCCAGCACGTCCGGTGAACGGCCCAGCTGCCACTCGTAGACCGTAGCGAAGGCCAGCACGCGCGGAACGTAGTCGCGCGTTTCGTAGAACGGCAGGGTCTCGATCCAGATGTCGGCCGGCAGGCCGCGCCGGACCTGCTGCCAGCGCTCGGCCGCGGCCGGCCCGGCGTTGTAGGCGGCCGCTACCCGGGTGAAGTCGCCGTCGAAGCGCTCGCCGAGCTCGCCGAGGTGGGCCACGCCCAGCGCGATGTTGCGCGAGGCATCGTACAGATCCGACGGGCCGCGATACGGCAGCCCGAAGCGCCGCGCCGTGGCGCGGGCCGTGCCGTCCATCAGCTGCAGCAGGCCGCGAGCACCGGCCGACGAACGCGCATCGGGCTGCATCGCCGATTCGGCGCGCATCAGGCCCAGCACCAGGGCAGGATCGACGCCGTGCTGCCGCGCGTGTGCCTCGATCCGCTCGCGCTCGAGCAGCGGAAACCGCCACGGATAGGCATCGAGCGCGCCGGCGCGAGCCAGCGCGAAGATCGCACGGTCGTGCCAGCCGGCCGCCGCCGCCAGCAGCGCGGCCTGCTCCAGTTCGGCGACGCGCAGTCGATCGGCAACCCGGTTCCAGGTCCAGCGCGCATCGAACACCCGGCCGACCCGGTACAACTCCAGCGCCCGCTCGAATTCCGCGTCGCGCAGCAGCCGGCGCTGCAGCGCGCCGTCGGCCGGCAGTTCGCGCGGACACAGGGTCAACGGCTGGCCGCTCTTCAACGCGGCCAGGAACCCGTAGTAGTCGGGGTCGCCGGCCAGCGTGGCGAGCACCAGGCCGGCCTCGGGCCGACCCAGTGCGGCCAGCGCCCGACCGCGCCAGTAGCGCCAGCGGCCGTCCAGCTGGTCGGCCGCCGGCATTCGCTCGATGCTTTCAAGCACCTCGGCCCAGTCGCCGCCGACCAGCGCCACGCGCATCCGCCACTGCAGCAGCTGGGCGTCGACCTGGTCGTCGGGCAAGGCGTCGATCGTCGCGATCGCCCCGGGGTCGAGATCGACCGCGCGGAACAGGGCGATGCGGCGATCGGCCGGGCCGATCTCGTCGGCCGCGAAGCTCATCCGACCTGCAAAGCGCTGGCGCCAGGACAGCGCGCTTTCCCAATCGCTGGCGGCCAGCCGGTGCAGGCCCCAGGCCACCAGTTGGCGGGCCCGCGGCTGGTCGGGCCAGCCCAACGCATCGCTCAATCCGCCGCTCGGGCGGCGTGCCAGTCGCAGCCAGCCGTCGGCAAACGGCCGGTCGGCCGGATCGAGGTAGCGCCGGAGGTAGCCGGCCAGGCCGTACTCACCGGCCTCGACGGCCAGGCCGAAGCGTTCCCAGGCGATACCCGGATCCGGCTGGCCCTGGCGACGCCACCAGGCGAACAGCGGGTCGCAGGCCGAGTGCTGCGAGACCGGGCTGAGCCACAGCGGCCGGACCGCTTCGACCAGGCCGTCGCTGTCGCCCTCAGCGAGGCGATCGCGCAGCAGCAGGCAGCGCACTTCGGCGCGGTCGCTGCCGGGAGCGAAGCGCTCGAGTGCATCGAAGCGGCCGGTGCGAGCCAGGTGCAGCTGCCAGGCCGCGCGCAGTCGATCGTGGAACGACCAGTCGCGATAGCGGGCCAGGAAGCGGCTCATCGAGTCGGCATCGAACTCGCCGAGCCGCTGCCGGCGCAGTTCGAACGCCAGGTAGGGCGTCAGCGGATAGTCGCCGAGCCGCGCGATCGCATCGCGCAAGGCCTGGACATCGCCCCGACCGGCCCGGGTCCAGGCCTCGCGGAACAGCGCGCGCTGCTCGCTCCAGCGCGCGGTGTCCGACCATCCGTCGGCGTCGGCCCGGGCCGTCGGCGACATCGTCGCGACCAGCAGCACGGCAAGCAGGGGAAGCAGGAGCGAACGCGTCATAATGGACTCGGACTCGAGAACGGCCAACTCGTTCATGGTACGCACTTGATCGACCTCCTGGCGCTGATTGCAACCGGTGCGGTGGCCGGCGTGCTGGCCGGACTGCTCGGCATCGGCGGCGGGCTGGTCATCGTGCCGGCGCTGAGCGCGCTGTGGATCGGCCAGGGCGTGGACCCCGCGCTGGCGGTGCCCGGCGCGGTCGCCACGTCACTGGCCTCGATGCTGCTGACCTCGGCCAGCAGTGCGTTGGCCCACGCCCGCAGCGGAGGCATGGACTGGGCCGCGGCCGGGCGGCTGGGCCCGGCGCTGGCGCTGGGCGGCCTGGTCGGTGGTTCGCTGGCCCCGATGCTCGGCGGCGACGGTCTGGCCCTGGCATTCGCGCTGCTGGCCGGAATCATCGGGCTGAAGATGCTGCTGAACCTGGACCCGCCGCCGTCGGACCGCCGGCCTGCGCCGCGCGGCTGGTGGCTGGCCGGACCGCTGATCGGCGCGGCTTCGGCCCTGATCGGCATCGGCGGCGGCAGCTTCAACGTGCCCTACCTGGTCCGCAACGGCTACCCGACGCTGCGCGCGGTCGCCATCGCGGCAGCCTGCGGCTGGCCGATCGCGGCCGCCGGCGTGGCCGGTTTCGCGCTCCAGGACCCGAGCCCGGGACCGGGCTGGGGGCAGTTCGGCTTCCTCGATCTGCACGCCGCGCTGGTGATCGGCGTGGCCGGGCTGGCCAGCGCGCCGCTCGGCGTCCGGCTGGCCGGACGACTGGGCTCGGACCGCCTGCGCCGGGTGTTCGGCCTGGCGCTGCTGCTGGTCGCAGCAAGAATGGCGTTCTGAGACGGCCCGGCGGGCCCCGGTCAGGATCCGCCGGTCAGGGCCTGTCCAGCGACACGCTGGCCGGCAGCGCCAGCTCCATGACCAGCGGAAGATGGTCCGAGAGCGTGGTGTCGAGCACGCCCATCGAGGCCACCTCGAGCTTCGGCGACACCAGGATGTGATCGATCGCGCGCTGCGGATGCCAGCTGGGGAAGGTCGGCAGGTCGCTGCGCGGCACCACCAGGCCTGCGCGCTGGCAGAACTCGGTGACCTCGCGACTGTCCGGCCCGGTGTTCAGGTCGCCCATCACGACCACGTGCGGATGCCGATCGACGAGGTGGGCGACGTAGCGCAGCTGCTGGCGCCGCGCCCGCCGGCCCAGCGCCAGGTGCAGCACGACCAGCCACAGCGCACCGACCCCGGTGCCGTATTTCAGCACCAGCGCCCCGCGTCCGGGAATCGCGCCGGGCAGCCGATGCGGGTCGACCTTGTTCGGGACATAGCGGCTGAGAACGCCGTTGCCGGCATGCGCGATCACGCCGACCTTGCGGTTGGCCTGGTGGGTCCACCACGGAAACCCGGCATGCGAGGCAATGTACTTGGCCTGGTTGACGAACCCGGAGCGCAGGCTGCCGCAGTCGACCTCCTGCAGGCCGACGATGTCGTAGTCGGCGACCAGTTCGGCGATGGCATCGAGGTTGGCGACGCGCTGGTTGTTCGGCAGCACCTGGCGCCAGCTGCGGGTCACGTACTCACGGTAGTTGGCCGTGCTGGTGCCGGCCTGGATATTGAAACTGACCAGCCGCAGCCGATCGAGGGCACGCGCCGTCACGCCGGGCGTGACGGCAGCGGGCGTCCGGCGAGCCGCCGGACGGGATCAGGAGTCGGCGGCTTCCGCAGGCGCGGCATCGGCACGCTCGCGCTCGATCAGGTAGTCGGCGACCTCCAGCATTTCTTCGAAGGTGCCACCGCGGCGCGGACTGACCCGCCACTTGCCGTCGATCACCAGCGTCGGGGTGGACCGCACGCCCCACTTGCCGAGGTCGGCCACGCTCTTGCGCATCGCGGCTTCGACCGGGAACGACTCGGCGGTGGACTCGAACTGCGCGGTCTCCACACCGAACTGGCTGTGGAACTCGGCCAGGTCCTCGATCGTGCGGAAGGGGCGCCGTTCGTCATGGATGGCCGTGAACAGCGCATCGTGCGACTGGTCGGAGATGTCCAGCACGTCGGCGGTGACGTAGGCACGCGCGAACGGCTCCCACGAGCGGTTGAAGGAGACCGGCACGCGGCGGAAGGTGACGCCCTCGGGCAGGTCCTTTTCCCACGGGGTGACGTAGGGCTGGAAGTTGCGGCAGTGCGGGCACATGTAGCTGAACACCTCGACGACTTCGATCACGTCGTCGTCGGCCGTGGCCGGGCCGTCGATGCGCTCGTAGTGCGTGCCCTCCTGGAACTGGGCGCGGGCCGGGCTGGCCGCCATCAGGCCGAGCGCGAGCACGGCGAAAGCGAGGATACGGAGAACTTGGGTCATGGTCGATTCCGGGTCGGTGAGTTCGATCGGGATGCTGGGAGTCGGGTGAATGGCCGGGTCGACCGGGTGCTCGTCCGGCCGACGGACCACCTACAGACCGCGCGCATCGCGCACGGTTCCCGCGCAATCACTCGGCGCGATGCAGGCCTTCCATGTACGAGCTGACCGCCTCGATTTCCTCGTCGGTCAGATTGGCCGCAACGCCGACCATGATCGCGCTCATCGGATCGCCTTCCCAGGCCTCGCCGCCGCGGTAACGACGCAGGCGGTCGGCCGAATAGGTCGCGTGCTGGCCGCGGACCAGCGGGTAGCCGGCGGCCGGAATGCCCGAGCCGGTCGGCCCGTGGCAGGCCATGCAGGCCGGCACGCCGCTGTCGGCGTTGCCGCCGTGATAGATCGCCCGGCCGAGTTCGACCAGCGCCTCGTCGGCCACGCCGACCTGGACGGTCTGCTCGGCGTAGTATGCGGAGATATCGGCGATGTCCTCGTCGGTCAGGTTCATGACCATCGGGTACATCTGCGGCACCGGGCGCTGCTGATCACGGACCATCCGCGTCTGCCGCGCCAGGTAATCGGCGTGCTGGCCGGCGATCTTCGGCCACTGGGCGATCTGGCTGTTGCCGTCGGCGCCGTGGCAGGCCGCGCAGACCGCGGACTTGGCCTGGCCCGCTTCCGGGTCGCCGACCGCATGGGCCGACGTCGCGACCAGGGCAAGGGACAGAAAAACTGCTCGAAGCATCTTGATTCGCTCCATCAAGCGTGATTTGAATACGACCGGCGGCGATTCCGATCCATCCGGCGGCCCTCGCCTCCGGAGACGTCGCACTGCGCGGGCAATCCGGTATTATCGCCGGTTCGACCCGCGCAGGCCAGAGCAGTGACCGAAATCCGCCGCCTGCTGGATGCCGCAGTGTACCGGATCAGCGTGCACAACCGCGCACAGCTCCCGCCCGACGAGGGCATCGAGGTGGCGGTCTCCGGTCGTTCGAACGCCGGCAAGTCCAGTCTCATCAACAAGCTCTGCCGCCAGAACGCGCTGGCCCGGACCAGCCGGACCCCGGGCCGGACCCGCCAGCTGGTGTTCTTCCAGCTCGACGAGACGCGCCACCTGGTCGACCTGCCGGGCTACGGCTACGCCGCGGTCAGCGGCGACCTGAAGCGTCACTGGCAGGGCCTGATCCAGGGCTACCTGGAAAAACGCGCGGCGCTGGCCGGCCTCGTGATCGTCATGGACATCCGCCATCCGCTGAAGGACACCGATCGCCAGCTGGCCGAATTCGCGCTGCACCGGGGCCTGCCGCTGCACGCGGTGCTGACCAAGGCCGACAAGATCGGGCACGGCAAGCGCATGGAAGCCGTGCGCGCCGTTCGCCAGGCCTTCGGCGGCCGGGCCAGCGTCCAGGCGTTCTCGGCGACCAAGGGGCTGGGGCTCGACGAACTGGAATCGGTGATGGCCGCCTGGTACGGGGTCGGCGGCGCGAACGGCTGAGTCGGGGTAGAATTGCCGGTTTCCTCCTCTATCGGCCATCCCCGGCCCGCGTGCCCTGAAATGAACGTCAACCTGATTCCCGCCGGCGAGAATCCGCCGGACGACTTCAACGTCATCATCGAGATTCCCAACGAAGGCGAGCCGGTCAAGTACGAGGTCGACAAGGACACCGGCGCGATCCACGTCGATCGCCTGCTGGCCACCTCGATGCGCTACCCCTGCAACTACGGCTTCATCCCGAACACCCTGGCCGAAGACGGCGACCCGGTCGACGTCATGGTCCTGATCCGGGCCAGGCTGATCCCGGGCTCGGTGATCCGCTGCCGACCGATCGGCTACCTGGAGATGACCGACGACGCCGGCCGCGACGTCAAGATCGCCGCGCTGCCGATCGAGCAGATCAGCCCGCTGCACGAGGACATCCGCCACGTCGACGACCTGGCCAAGTTCAGCCGCCGCCAGATCCGCCATTTCTTCGCCCACTACAAGGACCTGGAAATCGGCAAGTGGGTCGAGGTGCTGGGCTGGCACGGTCCGGACGATGCGCGCAAGGAGATCCTCGACGGCATCGAGCGGGCCGCGGCCGGATCACGCTGAGTTCCGGGACGCCTCGCTCGACTCGTCGCCCGGCGTCGAGTCGGCGAGCGTCCCGCGGATGAAGGGCCAGAACTGCCATTGCTCCGGCTGGGCTTCGATGATCCGACGGGCCGCAGGCGGCCAGCAGTCGGAGAGGGAACCGGCCATCGGTTCGATGTCGATCCGCACCTCGCCGGTCCCGGAACACGAGCGAGCCCAGAACATCACCCGATCGACATCGTGCTTGTCGATCAGGGCGCGAGCACCTCGGCGAAGAGGAAGTCGGCAGCGTCCCAGCTCGATCGCCCAGCGCGAATCGTCCGCCTCGACCGTGGTCGCCGGTGTGTCCAGAAGCAGGACCGGGGTCGTCGCGCCTTCACCCAGAATGCGGTCGAGCGCCTCGTAGGCACCCGGCGTGACCACCGGACCATCCGGGCAGAGCCTTCGAACGAGGCGAAACCGCAACAGGCTCCACAGATAGCCCAGCGGGCGGTGGCGGAGCTGGCCTCGATTCGGCGGGTGCAGCGCAAACCGGGGGCGAAGTCCGGCCTCGCGCAGGCTCCACAGCACCGCGATGCCGGCACCGTAGTGGCCGCCGATGGCCGCGAACCCGGGCGATCGAGGCCAATGGCCGTTCAAGGTCACATCCAACCGCCGGCCGAACATCAACCGCCACGCTGCGGCCGCCTCGGCCAGCGTCATCCGGCGAAACTCGCGCCGATCGAATGCCCGCTCGGGCCAGCATCGACCAGCGGCTTCTTCGGCCGCATCGATATCGGGATGTCCCCGGTGGAACCGTGCACCGAGACCCAACCAGCGGGCCGCCAGACCCTTCGGCAGGACCGATGCCGTCAGCGAGAACCCGAAGATTCCGATCGCGTCGTGGATGAGAAGCTTGGAATAGCGGGCCACACGATCGCCGGAGGAGTGCAAAGACCCGCGAGTTTACCAGCGAGTCCCGGCCTTCCGATGGCCGACCGGATCAGTCGCTGTCATGGCATCGGTACCGCTCGAAGTTGCGCAGCGAACCGGCAGCGGAGAGATCACCGGTCGTCCGAGGAAACGCCTCGATCCGCACCAGGGCTCCGACCACTCGGCACTCCGACCTCGACCGCGGCGATGTCCGGAGCGTCAGCGAATGGCGGTCCGACCCGGCCCGATCCAGCGCTCGACCCAGTCGGCCTCGACGCCGGCCCGGGCCAGCTGGCGGCGCAGGCGCGCCCGATCCGGCGCCAGCTCGGCGGCCAGCGCATCGAGCGTGGCCGGATCGACCACGCGCACCCAGTGCCGTCCACCGGACTCGACGCGCGGCCCGGATGCGTCGGCCAGCCCGGGTGCGCCGACCGGCGCCCAGACGCCCGCATGGTCTCGCCGGCGCGGCGTGCCCTCGAACACCGGGGCATCGTCGTCGGGCGCTTCGGCCCGTCCGCCGCCGAGAAAGCGAACCGCGCGATCCAGCACCTCGCACGGCGGCCGCTCGCCCGGCGCCGGCAGCACGCACAGGCGCTCTTCGCCGACCCGGTCCAGCCAGGCCTCGAGATGGTGACCGTAGCGACCGATCTCGACCAGGCCGAGCGCCTCCGGCGCCTCGAGCAGCGGCGTGGCCGGGTCGAGACTGCCGAAGGCGATGTGGTGGAGATAGGCCGACAACGCCCGTTCGATCGGGTCGCGAAGCAGCACGATGTACTTCGCGTCCGGGCCGAGCGCGGCGTCGATCGTGCCCGGCAGGTCGCGCGCGAATCCCGGGTTGGCCTCGCTGTGGCCGGTGGTCCAGAAGTACGAGGCGCAGGCGTCGCCGATGCGGGTCGCGGCCGGCGCAGCAGCGAACCGGGCGTGGAAGTCGGCCGGCGGCGATGCACCCGGGTAGCTGAAGTATTCGTCGTCCTTGTCGGCCGGCAGCCAGAACCCGGGCTGCTCGCGCAGGCGCGCGTGCAGCCAGCTGGTACCGGCCTTCTGGGCACCGAGGACGAGGAAGTCCGGGCTCGGGTCGAGACGCTCGTCGGGCTGCGCGGCGCTCATGCCGGCCGCTCGAAATCCAGCCGCACCCAGTCCTCCCGTGCCGCTTCGCCGATCGGCCGCAGGCGAGCCCGGTACGCTTCGAGCACGCGGTCGGCCTGCTCGGCGAGAATGCCGGACAGCGCCAGTCGCCCGCCCGGAGCGACCCGGCCGGCGATGGCGTCGGCCAGTTCGACCAGCGGGCCGGCCAGGATGTTGGCCACCACGACCGTCGCCGCGCCGTCCGGCGCGTCCTCGGGCAGCACCGCGTCGATGCGATCGACCACACCGTTGCGCTCGGCGTTGTCCCGGGTGGCGTCCAGCGCCTGGCCGTCGTGATCGATCGCCAGCACCCGGCGGGCGCCCTTCAGCGCCGCGGCCACGGCCAGGATGCCGGAACCGCAGCCGTAGTCGACCACCTCGAGACCGTCCAGGTCCAGGCCGTCCAGCCACTCCAGGCACAGGGCGGTGGTCGGATGGGTGCCGGTGCCGAAGGCCAGGCCCGGGTCGAGCCGGACGACGACGGGCCAGTCGGGCTCCGGTTCGCGGTGCGAGGGGCAGACCCAGATCGATTCACCGAAGCGCATCGGCTCGTAGCGATCCATCCAGGCCCGGACCCAGTCGCGGTCCGGGACCGCATCGAACTCGGCTTGCGCCGCGCTGCCGTCGAGGACGCCCTGGCCGGCCAGCGCAGCGCGGACCGCGTCGGTTGCCAGGCTCGCCGGAATCAGCGCCTCGAGAATCGAGGCATCCCACATCGGCGTCTCGCCGGGCCCCGGCTCGTGCAGCGGCTGGTCGCCGGCATCGGTCAGCGTGACCGCTGCGGCACCCAGCGACCACAGCAGCTCCTCGGCGTCGTCCAGGCGGTCCGGGGCGACCGGGAACCGTACGGTGCGATAGCGTTCCATGCGCGAAGCATACTCGTCCAGCCGACCGGATTGCCCGCGAGCGTGCCGGCCGCTTGCATTCCGGGCGACAAACCCCATTGTCCTGTTCTGGAACGCACTGGAACGACACGATGTCCGACAACGAGCGCGACACGCTGCGGTTCGATACCGACGACCTCTACCGCATCGACACCTTCACCGACCAGCGGTCCGGCTCGATCCGCCGCATGACACCGGTCGACGCCGACGGCAACGACGACCCGTCCCGCCCGGTCCGCTACATCGGCGAGGCCTCGGCGATGACGCCGGCCGGCACGATCCCGCTGAGCTTCGAGCTGGAAGGCGACAGCCTCGCCCGGGCCGCCGAGGGCTTTGCCGACGGCGCCCAGCAGGCCTTCCAGGAAACCCTCGAAGAACTCAAGCGCATGCAGCGCGAGCAGCAGCAGTCGATCATGGTGCCCGGGCAGGACGGCAGGATCGACGTGCCCGGCGGCGGCATGGGCGGCGGCAAGATCCAGTTCTGATCGCAGCCCTTTCCCCGGAGCCCGGAGCGACCGATGACCCGACGCACCTACGACGTGGCCGGCTTCACGCTGGTCCTGGACAAGATCGTGATGGTTTCGGGCCTGTTCGAGGCCAAGAACAACGAGGGCTGGGCGTTCAACGTTCGCCTCGTCTCGGGTGCCCGCGTCGCGATCAAGAAACCCGACCGCAACGAAGCCGTCCTCGAGCGCGAACTGCTGATCAAGGCCATCGACGCCTACGACGACTGAATCGTCCGGCGGCGAATGGGTGCATTTCTACCGCAGATGAACGCAGATAGAGGCCCGATCTTCAGGATCGGGTCTTGAACCGCACCGCTGCAACCGCCGACGGGCGTGGTCGGGCGCTGGTGGGCCCTGCGCCGGCCTGGGAGGGCAGGACGGCAACCGCCCAGGGCCGGAATCCGGCTCCCGCGGCCGCCGGAACCCGACCGCGACCACCGGGGCGTCGACCCCGATCCCGTGTGATCCACCGATCGTCCCACAACGCGCCTTGATCTGCGTTCATCTGCGGTAAACAACCGGACTCGCCCCGCCGAAGAACCCCACCTCCCCGCTTACGACTGACCGTCGTGCCTCAAGGCGGCGGTGACGATTTCCTCGACGTCGGGGCTCAATCCCTTCTGGTCGCGGATGGCTTCGAGCTGGGCTTTCATCGAGGCCGCTCGCCGACCGTCGTGGTCGCTCCAGCGATTGAAGACCGTGGCCAGCCGCGCGGCGACCTGGGGGTTGATCCGGTCGAGTTCGCGGACCACCTCGCCGACCAGCGCATGGCCGGCTCCGTCGGAGCGATGGAAGGCGACCGGGTTGTGCATGCCGAACGCGCCGATCAAGGCACGCGTCTTGTTCGGATTCCGCAGCGAAAACGCCGGATGCTTCATCAGCTCGCGGACCCGATCGACCGTGCCCCGGTCCGGCACCAGGGCCTGGACCGTGAACCATTTGTCCATGACCAGAGGATTGTCGGCGTAGCGACGTTCGAACTGTTCGAGCATCGGGCCGGCCGCGCTGCGTCCGGCCAGGACCATGGCCGTCAGCGCACCGAACCGGTCGGTCATGTTGTCGGCCCGACCGAACAGGCGAAGAGCCCGCGCCACGGCCGAAGGATCGGCATGGGCCACGCGCAGTCGGAGCACGGCATGGAACAGGCTGCGGCGAGCGACATCTTCGGCCACGAAGCGCCAGGGACCCGACGGCAGACCCTTCTGCAGGATGCCGTCGAGCCGTCCGGCCATCCGCTCCGACAGGTTGTGGCGAAGCGCTTCGCGCGCGCGGTGGATCGCGTCGACATCGACCGGCGAGCGGTCGCGCGCGATGTCGACCTCGCTGGGCAATTCGAGCAGCGCGGCACAAAGCGCCGGATCGTCGTCTGCGTGATCGAGCATGTGCTGCCAGGCCGCCCCCAGCGCGCGGACGTTCGGCAGCTCGCCGTTGTTGTCGACGGCCGCGTGAAGGATCCGGGTCGACAGGCGCCGCCCGGCCAGCCAGCGCGCCACCGGATCGGTATCGAAGGCCAGCAGACAGCCCAGGTCATCGTCACTCGGGTCATCGACCAAGCGGACCGGGGCCGTGAATCCTCGCAGCATCGACAGCACCGGGCGCGCGTCGAGCTTCTCGAAACGCAGGCAGGTCCGGCGTTCGCGGAGTTCGACGCGGTGCGACGTCGAGGCCGGGGCGTCGGCAAGCGGCACCGAAAGCGCCTGCCCGTCCCGGGAAAGCAGGCCGAGCTCGACCGGCAGATGCAGCGGCCCGAGCCCCTGGTTGTCGTCGTGCAGGGGCAGCGATTGTTCGAGATCGACCTCGAACGTGCCGCGATCTTCGTCGAAACGCGTTTCGACCTTCAAGACCGGCGTGCCGACCTGGCGGTACCAGCGCTCGAACTGGCCGAGTTCGACGCCGTTGGCGTCGGCCATCGCGCGGCGGAAGTCATCGCAGGTCACGGCCTGGCCGTCGTGGCGCTCGAAGTAGAGATCCATGCCCCTGCGGAAGCCGTCCTCGCCGAGCAGCGTGGCGTACATGCGCACGACCTCGGCGCCCTTCTCGTAGACCGTGGCGGTGTAGAAGTTGTTGATCTCGAGGTAGCGCTCCGGCCGGACCGGGTGGGCCATCGGCCCGGCGTCCTCGGGGAACTGACGCGCCATCAGGTCGCGCACGTCCTGGATGCGCTTGACCGCCCGCGACTGCATGTCCGACGAGAATTCCTGGTCGCGATAGACGGTCAGCCCTTCCTTCAGGGTCAGCTGGAACCAGTCTCGGCAGGTCACCCGGTTACCGGTCCAGTTGTGGAAGTACTCGTGCGCGATCACGCTCTCGATCGCCTCGTAATCGGCGTCGGTCGCGGTCTCGGGATCGGCCAGCACGAACTTCGCGTTGAAGATGTTGAGGCTCTTGTTTTCCATCGCGCCCATGTTGAAGTCGTGGGTCGCGACCACGTGGTAGACGTCGAGGTCGTACTCCAGGCCGAAGCGCTGCTCGTCCCAGGCCATGGCCTTCTTCAGGCTGTCGATGGCGTGGTCGAGGCGGTCGATGTTGGCCCGCTCGGAGTAGAACTTCAGCGCCACCTCACGTCCCGAAGCGGTCGTGAACCGGTCTTCCTTGCAGCCGAGATCGCCGGCGACCAGCGCGAACAGGTAGGCGGGCTTGCGGAACGGATCGTCCCAGACCGCGTAGTGTCGACCGTCGTCCAGCTCACCGTGCTCGAGCAGGTTGCCGTTCGACAGCAGCACCGGATAACGTGCCCGGTCGGCCTCGAGCCGGACCCGGAACGTCGCCATCACGTCGGGCCGGTCGAGGAACCAGGTGATCTTGCGGAAGCCCTCGGCCTCGCACTGAGTCAACAGGCTGGCACCGGCCTGGTACAGGCCCTCCAGCGCGGTGTTGGCCGACGGCGCGATTTCCACTTCGGTCTCGACCCGGGCGCGGTCCGGGACGCCGGCGATGCGGAGCGTCTCGCCCTGCACGGTCCACTCGCCGGCGGGCCGCTCCTGGCCGTCGACCGCAACCCGGCGCGTCATCAGTCCGCTGCCGTGAAGTTCCAGCGGCGCGGCGCCGGTCGCCGAAGCGCTGCCCGCGGCCTCGGCGTTGCGGCGAACCTCGAGGACCGCACGCACGCGGGTGGCTGCCGGATCCAGCGCCAGCGTCAGCTCGACGGCGTCGATCCACCAGTCCGGCGGGCGGTAGTCGACGCGTTGGATGGGCGTACGCGGAGAATCGCCTTTCAGCGCCATGGTTCGACCTCGGAGAACTTCGAAGAAGCCGGTAGTATAAAGAGATGGCCGTCGTTCCCGACATCGCTCTCCCGTCGCCGCTCCGGGCCGCCGCCCGACTCAGCGGCGTGGTTCGGCGCACCCCGGTGCTGCTCGAGCCGGCGCTGGACGCGCAGCTGGGCTGCCGACTGCACTTCAAGGCCGAACACCTGCAGGTGACCGGCTCGTTCAAGTACCGCGGCGCGTCGAATGCTCTCGCCCGTCTCGACGACGGGATCCGCGGCGTGGCGACCCACTCGTCGGGCAACCACGGCGCGGCGCTGGCGGCCGCCGCCCGCGCCCGCGGCCTCGAGGCGCACGTCGTGATGCCCGAAAACGCCGTGCGCACCAAGATCGAGGCCGTCCGCGCGCACGGTGGCCAGGTGCACTTCTGCGCCCCGAACCAGGCCGCCCGCGAGGCCGGTCTGGCCGACTGGGTGGACCGGGGCTTCGTCGCCATTCCGCCCTACGACCACGACGACATCATCGCCGGCCAGGGCACGCTGGCGCTGGAGTTGCTCGAGCAGGTCGAGGCGCTGGACTGCATCGTGGCACCGATCGGTGGCGGCGGGATGCTTGCCGGCATCGTCCGGGCCGTTGCCGAGCGCGCGCCGGACGTCCAGGTGATCGGCGCCGAGCCGCTCGGCGCCGACGATGCCCAGCGCTCGCTGGCCGCTGGCCGGCGGGTCGAGGATCATCACCCGCAGACCATCGCCGACGGCCTGCGGGCGCTGCTCGGTCAACGCAATTTCGCGATCCTCTCGGCCGCCGACGTGCCGATCCTGACCGTATCCGAAGACGGCATCCGGTCGGCGATGGGCCTGCTGTGGCATCGGCTCAAGCAGGTCATCGAGCCGTCGGGCGCGGTGGCGCTGGCCGCGGTGGCGGCGCATTCCGAACGCTTCGCCGGGCAACGGGTCGGCGTGGTGCTGTCGGGCGGCAACCTCGATACCGACGCGCTGCTGGCGCATCTTCCGCCGGCATGACGGCCCGGACCGTGATCCTGCTGCGCCATGCCGAGGCCGGTCCGCCGGAGCCCGGGCAGGGCGATATCGATCGCGCGCTGACCCGACAGGGCCGGACCCAGGCCGACCAGGTCAACCGCTGGTTGCAGCAGCACCCCGAGTGGCGGGGCATCGAGGTCCGCGTGTCGCCGGCCAAGCGCACGCGCGAAACGGCCGATCGCGCGCTGGCCGGCTGGCACCGGGGCGAAGTGGTCGAGGACCGACGGCTGTGGAACGCCTCGCTGGATACGCTGTTCGACCTGCTCGGCGAACGGACCGGCGACCTGCTGCTGATCGGCCACAACCCCGGGCTGGAGCAGCTCAGCCGGGCCTGGACCGGCATGCTGATGCCGGTCTCGGTGGGCAGTGCGCACGTGCTGACCATCGACGATGACGGGCGCGCCCGCGCCGCCGATCGGTTTCAGCCGTCCAGGGACGCGACGTAGATCGCCGCCAGTGCCTCGAAGCCGGCCTGGTCGGCCTGGTCGAACCGCCCGGGCAGCGGACTGTCGATATCCAGCACGCCGATCACGCGGTCGCTGCGCACCAGCGGCACGACGATTTCCGAACGCGAGTTGACGTCGCAGGCGATGTGACCGTCGAAGGCGTGCACGTCGGCCACGCGCTGGGTGCGCCGCTCGGCCGCCGCGGTCCCGCAGACGCCTCGCCCGAACGGAATCCGGACGCAGGCCGGCAGCCCCTGGAACGGGCCGACGACCAGCTCCTCGCCCTCGCTGAAATAGAACCCGGCCCAGTTCAGGTCCTTCAGGGAGTGAAAGACCAGCGCGGCCAGGTTGGCCGCGTTGGCGATCGGGTGCGACTCGCCGTGGAGCAGGGCACGGGCGCGGTCGAGGAGTTCGTCCCAGTGTTCGATCGGGGTCAGGGGTTGGTCAAGATTCATCGGCGGGATTCCTGCGGTCGAAGACCAGGGTGAGATTGTTGGCCGGCATCGCGAGTTCCGCAATCCGCTGCAGGCCGACGGCCGCCGCCCAGCGGTCGATTTCGCCCAGGTCGCGGATGCCCATGTGCGGAGCGCGCGCACGCAGCGATTCGTCGAAGCGCGCATTGGACTCGGCGGTGTGGCGGCCGGCGCGACGGAACGGTCCGTAGAGCACCAGTCGTCCATCGGCCCGGAGCACACTGGCCGCACCGCCGAACAGGGCGCGGACGCCGGCCTCGGAAAGAATATGCGCGGTGTTGGCCGAAACCACCGCGTCGAACCGCAGCTCGGGCCAGCGACCGAACACGTCCAGCACCGCCGGCGCCCGCAGGTTGGGCCGCTCGATCCCGGCCAGGCCGGCCTCCAGCGTAGCCTGCTCGGCCGGCGCGTTGGTCGGCCACCATCGCCAGCCCGGCATGCGTTCGCTGAAATGGTCGGCGTGCTGACCGGTGCCGGCGCCGACCTCGAGCACGTCGGCCGATTCGGGCAGCACGGCGCGCAGCACGGCGAGCAGGGGCGCTCGATTGCGCTCGGCGGCCGGTGAATGAGGGCGGTTCGGGTCCAGGACGACGTACTCCGCAACGAAACGGGCCCGGAGCGCGTGCGCCCCGGGCCCCGGATCGGGGTCGAAATCGACGGTCAGTCGACGCGGACCTGGTCGTCGAGGATGTTCGGCGTGATGAAGATCAGCAGTTCACGCTTCTCGTCCTGGGTCGCCCGGCGGCGGAACAGCGTTCCGAGCACCGGCACGTCGCCGAGCATCGGCACCTTGGTGGTGTTGAAGTTGCGCTCTTCCTGGAAGATGCCGCCGAGAACCAGGGTCTGGCCGTTCTCGACCAGTACGCTGGTGCCCAGCTCGCGGGTGTCGATCGACGGCACCGAGCCGCCGCGGCCGGTCTGGAAGATCTCACCGACGGTGTCCTGCTTGATCGCCAGCGCCAGCTGGACCCGGTTGTCCGGCGTGATCAGCGGAGTCACCCGCAGCTCGAGCACGGCCTCCTTGAACTCCACCGAGGTGGCGCCGGCGGTCGTGGCTTCTTCGAACGGAATCTCGACACCCTGCTGGATGAACGATTCCTGGCCATTGGCCGCGATCACGCGCGGCGTCGAGATGACCTCGCCCTCGCCCTGCGCTTCCAGCGCCGACAGCTCCAGGTCGAGCAGGAAGTTGTTGGCCAGGAAGCTGATGCCCAGCGCGCCGGCCGGGTTGGACACCGGCAGGTTGACGTTCAGGCGGTCTTCCAGCGTCGGCACGGCGATGCCGTCGGTGCCGACCGTGATCGGGTCGCCCGGGTCGGCATCGGCCAGGAAGGCCGGGCGCCCGGCGCGCTGGCCGAGCAGGGTCCGGCGGGCCAGCGCAACGTTGCTGATCCGGTCGGTGGCCAGGTTCGAACCCGACAGCGACAGCAGGTTGTTGTTGACGTCCTGGGTGCCGGTCACGCCGAAGCGAACGCCCAGCTCGTGGTTGAAGTCGGAGCGCGCGATCACGATGCGCGATTCGATCAGGACCTGGCGCACCGGGCGGTCGAGCTCGGTGACCAGGTCGCGCACGGCCTGGATCTGTTCAGCGGTGTCGGTGACCAGCAGCGTGTTGGTGCGGCGGTCGATGGTGACCGAGCCGCGCTCGGACAACAGGCCGACGCCGCCTTCACCGCCGGAGTCGACCGAGGCCTGGATCAGCTCGGCCAGCGCTTCGGAATCGGCGTAGCTGACAGGGATCAGCACGGTCCGCAGCGGCTCCAGCTCCTGGCGCTCGGCGCGGGCACGCAGGATCTGCTGCTCCCGCGCGGCGATCTCGGCGGTCGGCGCGACCCAGCGCACATTGCCCGACTCGCGCATGTCGAGGTTGCGGGTCTCGAGCACGATGTCCAGCGCCTGGTCCCACGGCACGTTGGTCAGGCGCAGCGTCAGGTTGCCGGTCACCGAGTCGGAGACCACGATGTTCAGGTCGGAAATATCGGCGATCAACTGCAGCACCGAGCGGACCGCAATGTCCTGGAAGTTCAGCGTGATCCGCTCGCCGGTGTACTCGCGCTCCTGGAAGAATTCCAGCTCGCGGTCGACTTCGGCCTCGGCCTCGGGGCGCGCGACCTCGATGACCAGCTGATCTTCGGACTGGTAGGCGAGGTGAGTGAACGGGCCGTCGATGTCGAGATTCAGGCGAACGTTGTTGCCGCGCGCCTCCGGCGTGATCATCTGCACCGGGGTGGCGAAGTCGGCGACGTCGAGACGCTGCATCCGACCGTCCGGCAAGGTGGCGTCGAACAAGGTCACTCGCAGCTGACCGGCGCGCTCGTCGACCGAGATGTCGACGCCCGGCCGACCCAGGTCGACCAGCACCCGGCTCTCGCCGCCGCTGCCGCGCCGGAAATCGATGCCCTCGACGCCGGTGGAGGCACCGCCGCTGCTTGCAGCCGTCATCGCCGGACGACTGGCGCCGCCGCCGGCATCGACCGACAGCACCACCCGGTTTCCGTCGACGCTGACGTCGTAGCCGACCTGCCGCGACAGGTCGACGACCAGGCGGGTCCGGTCGCCGGACGACAGCGCCATATAGCTCTTGACCGGCCCCACGCCGACCGTGGTTTCGCCGCCGGGCACGCTGCTGGCGGTGCCTGGAAGCTCGAGCACGATGCGTGGCGGCTGATCGGTGGTGAACACGGTCGGTTCGGCGGCTGCTTCGTCATGGGTCAGGATGAAGCGCAACTGGTCGCCTTCGTCGCTGACGCGAACATCGGTGACCGTCGCCGCGCTCACCGGCCCGGCCCACAGCCAGATCAATCCGGCCAGGAGTACCGTGATGCGCTTGGTGCAGTTCATATTCAGGCTCCCTGTTGCGTTCCCTGCGTGGCTGTTCATAACTCGAATTCTCTGTGCTTTGTTCATGGCGGTCACCGTCACAGGGTGGATTCATCGCCCAGGGCGATGGAGGCGTCGCGTTCCATCCAGCCGTCGGCGCCGTCCGGCACCAGTTCGACGACCTGGATGCCCGACAGGGTCACCTGCAGGATCCGACCATGGTTCTGTCCCAGGTAGTTGCCCTCGCGGACGCGATGGATGGTGCCTTCGGAATCGGAGATCAGGCCGAAGACCTGATCGTCGATCTCGATCGTGCCGACCATGTCGAGGCTGTCGAGCGGAAAGCGCTCGAGGTACTCGCGACGACGGTCCGGATCGGGCCGGGGACCGGAGGCCACCGCTGCGCCGTCCTCGGCGTCGGATTCCCCGGCGTCCTCGGGGCGCGGCCGCATGAACGGGTCGCGCAGGTCGTAGGCGTCGTAGGTCACCGTTTCGGGTACCGCGACGGTCGGAATCGGATCGACCGGCCCGGCCGGACGCGCCAGGGTCTGGGCGACCCACTGTTCGAGGTCGTCGGTGCCGCGTCCGCAGCCCACCAGCAGCAGCGATGCGGCCAGTCCCAGCATCAGGGTGTGATTCGATCGCATCAGGACTCTCCCTCCAGCAGCAGGTCGGTTTCCTCGCTGTCATCGAGATAGCGGTAGGTCGTCACCGTGCCTTCCATGCGCAGCGTGCCGGGCCGGCCTTCGACCGGCTCGAGCTCGATGTCCTGCATGGTCAGGATGACGACCCGCGACAGCGACGCGACGCCGCTGACGAAGCTGCCGAACTGGTGATACGAGCCGCTCATGCGGATCGCGATCGGCAGTTCGGCGTAGAAGTCCTTGAGGACTTCGCCGCGCGGCTCGAACAGTTCGGTCTCGATGCCCGAGGCCAGCGCCGTCTGCGAGATGTCGACCAGCAGGTCCGGCATCTCCGTGCGGCTCGGCAGCTGGCGCAGCAGGCTGCGCAGCATCACGCGCATTTCGTCGAGTTGCTGCTCGTAGACCGACAGCGAAGCGGCCTTGCGCTGCTTGTTCTCGAATTCGTTGCGCAATTCGGTCTCGGTGCGCTCGACGCTCTGCAGCTGCGTGCGCTGGTCCTTGACGATGAACCAGTAACCGGCCGCCAGGATCGCCACGGCGATGACGATCAGCAGAAAGGCCTTGGCGCCGGTCGAGGCACCGCCGAGGTCGTTGAAGTCCAGATCGCGGATTTCCTGAAGATTCATGGCGCGGTCGCCTCCTCGGTGTCGTTGCGCTCGGGCGAGGCCAGCCGGGCCCGGACGGAGAAGCGATACGGCAGTTCGCGATCGGTTTCCTCGGCCGCGGCCTCGACGATCCGCAGCGTCGGGTCGTGCAGGAACGCCGAGGACTCGAGGTTGCGCAGGTAGGTCGAAACCCGCGCGCTGGACTGCGCGGTACCGTCGATGGTCAGGAGGTCACCGGCCTGCTGTACGGTCAGCAGCCGGATACCTTCGGGGACCGTGCGGACCAGCTGCTCGAACAGGTGCACCATCAAGGTGCGGTTCGACTGGAGATCCTCGATGACGTCCTTGCGGTCGATCAGTCGCTGGCGGGTCTCGTCGAGCTGTTCGATCCGGGCGATCTGCTGATCGAGCTTGGCGATCTCGGCGCGCAGGTAGTTGTTGCGCGCGTTCTGGCCCGAGATCTGGCCGTCGAAATACGACTTGACCGCGAACACGCCACCGGCGGCGATCGCGGCGACCACGGCCATCGTGATCAGGAAGTTTCTCTGCCGTTCCTGGCGCTGTTCTTCGCGCCACGGCAACAGGTTGATTTGGCGCATTATTGAACTCCCCGCAATGCCAGCCCGGTCGCCGTCACCAGCGATGGCCGGATGGATTCCAGGGCGCCCGCGCTGATTCGAGGCGCCAGCTTCAGGTTCTTCAGCGGATCGGCGATTTCGGCGTTCATGCCAAGCTCGCCCGAAACGGCCTCGGCCAGCCCTTCGACCGCGGCGCCGCCACCGGCCAGGTACAGGGTGCCGATGCTGGCGTAGTCGCGGCTGGACGAGAAGAACTGCAGCGCCCGTCCGATCTGCTGGATGATGTTCTGGCGGTACGGTTCGAGGACTTCATCATCGAATCCGGCCGGCGGCTCCTCGCCGCGCTTCCAGAACTGGGACTGTTCTTCGTCCAGACCGTAGCGGCGCATCGTTTCCTCGCGCAGGTCGCGGCCACCGAACGGATGGTCGCGGTAGTAGATCGAGCGGCCGCCGCGCAGCACGTTCAGCGACGAGCGCACGTCGCCGATGTCGAGCACCGCGATCACGCTGCTGTCGTCGATCGCCTCGCGCTTGCGGACCAGCTCGAAGGCATTGGCGATGGCGAACGCCTCGACATCGACGACCCGGGCGGTCAGCCCGGCCATCTCGGCCACGGCCTGGCGGGCGTCGACGTATTCGGTCTTGGACGCGGCCAGCAGGATTTCGACCAGGTCGGCATTGCGGCCGGACTTGCCGAGCACTTCGAAATCCAGGCTGACCTCGTCGCGGGGATACGGGATGTACTGGCCGGCTTCGATCTCGATCTGGCCTTCGATCTCGTCCTCGCCGAGGTCGCTGGGCAGATTGATGATCTTGGTGATCACCGCCGAACCGGACACCGCGATCGCGCAGTGCTTGGCCTTGGTGCCGCTGCGCTTGACCGCGGCCTTCAGCGCTTCGCCGACTTCGTCGATCTTGTTGATGCTGTGTTCCGCGTAGGCGCCCTCCGGAAGCGGCTCGACCGCCACGTGCTCGACGCGGTAGCTCGAGCCGGCGCGGCTGAGCTGCAGCACCTTGACGCTGCTGGTTCCGATGTCCACCCCGATCATGGGCGGCGCTGATCGTTTGAATATGTTCAAGACCGTTCCCCGGATATTGTTGATTCGGTGCCGGTACGCGATCGAGGACTACGGCTCGCCTCGCACCTGCGTTGCCTTCCGTCCCCCGTTCGACTCCCATGCGAAATCGCACTCGTTGGCCCGGTCGCCCCCCTTCCGGACCGATCGGCGCTTGGCGAATCCGCCGTCAGCACCGATAATTGTCCCAACCCGCGCGGATCGATCCCTGCATGCCGTGGTCCAATCCCGGCATCGAGCCCCACGTTCGAACCGTGGCGACCCGTCGATCCGGCCCGGTCGAGCCGTCGGATGCAAGGTTTATCATACTCCATGCCAAGAATAAAGTCTCTAATTAAGTTTTCTATCCGACTGTTTTTTCTCGGGTTGCTGCTGGGCGTGATCGGCTTCACGGTCCTGTGGGCGCTGATCTGGCCGTCGCTGCCCGACGTAGAGACCCTTCGGGACGTGGAACTGCAGGTGCCGCTCCGGGTGTATTCGGCCGAGGGCGAGCTGATGGCCGAGATCGGCGAACAGCGCCGCATCCCCTTGAGTATCGAGGAAATTCCCGAGCTTCAACGGCAGGCCTTCCTGGCCGCCGAAGACGACGGCTTCTACAACCATTTCGGCATCGACGTCGTCGGAACGCTGCGCGGCGTGGTCGGCTACGCCCGCTATCTCGGCCAGCGCCGGGTCCCCGGCGGGAGCACGATCACCCAGCAGGTTGCCCGCCGTTTCTTCCTGACCAATGAATTTTCGGTGACACGCAAGATCCGCGAGATCTTCCTGGCCGTCAAGATCGAGCGCGAACTCGAGAAGGACGAAATCTTCGAGCTCTACCTGAACAAGGAATTCCTCGGCCAGCGCGCCTATGGCGTGGGTGCGGCGGCGCAGATCTACTACGGCAAGACCATCGACGAGCTGACCCTGGCCGAAATGGCGATGATCGCCGGACTGCCGAAGGCGCCGTCGCGCGACAACCCGGTCAGCAATCCGGAAGCCGCCACCGCTCGGCGCGGCTACGTGCTCGACCGGATGCTGGCCGAGGGCTTCATCAGCGAAGCCGAATGGCGCGAGGCGAGCAACACGCCCGATCGCGCGCGCCTGCACGGGCCGCAGCGTGAGCTCGATGCACCGTGGGTGGCCGAAATCGTGCGCCGGGAGGCGGTCGAGCGGTTCGGCGCCAGCGAGGCCTATACCGGCGGCTACGAGATCGTCACCACGGTGGTCGGCGAGCTGCAGCGCGCCGCCGACCGGGCCATCCAGGACGGCCTCGACGCCTACGACAAGCGCCACGGCTGGCGCGACGCCGAGGGCCGGATCGAGCCCGAACGGCTGGACGACCGCGAAGCAGTGCTGGCCCAGCTGCGCGACCTGCCGTCGATCGGCGACCTGATTCCGGCCGTGGTGCTCGAAGTCGAGCCCGAACAGGCCCGCCTGCTGCTGGTCGACGGGCGCGAAGCCACCCTGCTGCTCGGTCGCATCGAGTGGGCCCGACCGTTTCTCGGCCGCGACGCGCTGGGTGCCAGCCCGTCTGCGGTCGGCGACATCCTGGCGGTCGGCGATCGGGTCCGGCTGCGCGAACACCCGGAAGGCTGGCGCCTGGCCCAGGTTCCGGAGGCGCAGGCGGCGCTGGTTTCGCTCAAGCCCGACAGCGGCGAGGTCGTCGCGCTGGTCGGCGGGCTGGACTTCGCGGCCAGCCAGTTCAACCGCGCGACCCAGAGCCGGCGGCAGCCGGGCTCGGCGTTCAAGCCCTTCATCTATTCCGCCGCGCTCGACGCCGGCTACACCCCGGCCAGCCTGGTCAACGACGCGCCGGTGGTGTTCGACGATCCGTCGCAGGAACGCACCTGGAAGCCGCAGAATTTCTCCGAGCGGTTCTTCGGGCCGACTCGACTGCGCGAAGGCATGGTCCACTCGCGCAACCTGATCAGCGTCCGACTGGTGATGGACCTCGGCCTGCCACGCGCGATCGACTACGTGACCGACTTCGGCTTCGACCGCAACGAGATCCCGAACGGCCCGTCGATGGCGCTGGGCTCGGCCTCGATCACGCCGCTGGACCTGGCCGCGGCCTACGCCGTGTTCGCCAACGGCGGCTACCGGATCGAGCCCCACTTCATTCTCGCCATCCGCGACATCGAGAACCGGGAGCTGGACCTGCCGCGTCGGCCCCGGGTCTGCGCGGACTGCCCTTCGCCGCAGCCCGATCGAGCGGAAGCGGCGGTCGCGGAACCGGACGCCTCGTCGGAAGGCCTGCGGTCGCTCGAGCTGCTGCCCGGCGACACGGCCCCGACCGACGCGCCGGAGGCCGAAACGCCGGCGATGGAACTGGCCGGCCCGCCGGTCCCGCTGCACGCCGAGCAGGTGCTGTCGCCGCAGACTGCCTGGCTGATCCGCTCGATGATGAGCGACGTGATCACCGGCGGCACCGGCCGACGCGCACTGGCCCTGGGCCGCGACGACCTGGCCGGCAAGACCGGCACCACCAACGACCAGCGCGACACCTGGTTCGCCGGCTTCAACGATGCGCTGGTGACCACGGTCTGGGTCGGCATGGACGGCAACGAGGAACTCGGTCGTTATGAACAGGGTGGCCGCACCGCGCTGCCGATCTGGGTCGACTACATGCAGGTCGCGCTCGACGGCGTGCCGGAAACCGAGCGCCGCATTCCGATCGGCATCGTCCAGGCGGCGATCGACCCGGTCACGGGGCTTCGGGTCCGGCCCGGCACGCCGGGCGCGATCCAGGAGTGGTTCCCGGCCGGCAACCTGCCGCCGCTGCAGGAGACCGTCGACCCGAACGCCGAGGCCGAGGACGCCGACCCCTACGAGATCTACTGACCGCCGACGCGCCGTCGCGCATACTGGGGTTCCCGCCCACCGTCGTTTCCGGAGGTTCACCTTGGGTACACGCCGCGGACGCAACCAGGCCCGGTCCAGCGATCGGCGCCGTCAGGAGGTCGCCTTCGAAGCGGCCCGGATCCTGGCCACCGAGGGCCAGCGCAACTACCTCAGCGCCAAGGAGAAGGCAGCCCATCGACTCGGTGTGGCGGTCCACGGCGGACTGCCGTCGAACAGCGAGGTCGAGGCCGAGCTCAAGCGCTACCAGGCGCTGTACGGCGGCGAAGCCCATCGCTCGGCCGTGCAGCAGCTGCGGACCGCGGCGATCGAGGCGATGAAGTTCTTCGAGCGGTTCCGGCCGAAGCTGGTCGGCCCGGTCCTGGAAGGCACCGCCGACCACCATTCCCGGATCACCCTGCACCTGTTCTGCGAGACGCCGGACGAGGTGGTCCAGTTCCTGATGCGCAACCGGCTGCCGTTCGAGCAGGAAACCCGCCGGATCCGCTGGCACGACGCCAGCTTCCGCGACCTCGATCTGGTCGTGGTCGAGGCCGACGGCCAGGTCTTCGAACTGGCGCTGATGGCCGGCGCGGCGTGGCGCCAGCCACCGCCGGACCCGGTCGACGGCCGACCGCAGCGACGCGCGGGGGTCGGCGAGGTGGAGCGCCTGATCGGCGAACCGCTGGCGGACGGGTAAGCGGCCCCGAAACGAAACGCGCCGGCTCGAGGCCGGCGCATGAGACGTCGATTCGACCGCGCGGGCCGCGGGCGCCGGATCAGCGCTTTTCGATCGCCACGTAATCGCGTTCGGTCGCGCCGGTGTAGACCTGGCGCGGCCGACCGATGCGGGTCGGGGTGTTCGACTGCTCCAGCCACTGGCTGACCCAGCCGACCGTTCGGCCGATCGCGAACATCGCGGTGAACATCGAGGTCGGAATCCCCAGCGCCTTGTAGATGATGCCGGAGTAGAAATCGACGTTCGGGTAGAGCTTGCGGTCGACGAAGTATTCGTCTTCCAGCGCGATCTCCTCGAGCTTCATCGCCAGGTCGAGCAGCTCGTCCTGCTTGCCGAGTTCCTGCAGCACATCGTGGCAGGCCTTGCGGATGATGGTCGCGCGCGGATCGTGGTTCTTGTAGACGCGATGACCGAAGCCCATCAGGCGGAACGGGTCGTCCTTGTCCTTGGCGCGCTTGATGAACTCGGGCACGTTCCTGACCGTGCCGATCTGGTTGAGCATGTTCAGCACCGCCTCGTTGGCGCCACCGTGCGCCGGGCCCCACAGCGCGGCGATGCCGGCCGCCGTACAGGCGTAGGGGTTGGCGCCGGTCGAGCCGACCAGACGGACCGTGGAGGTCGACGCGTTCTGCTCGTGGTCGGCGTGCAGGATGAACAGCAGGTCCAGCACCCTGGCCGCCACCGGGTTGACTTCGTAGGGCTCGGCCGGCACCGAGAACATCATGTGCAGGAAGCGCTCGGAGTAGCCCAGCGAGTTCTTCGGGTAGGCGCTCGGCCAGCCCTGCGAATGGCGGTAGGCGGCCGCGGCGATCGTCGGCATCTTGGCAATCAGGCGCTTGGCGGCCAGGTCGCGCTGTTCGGGGTCGTTGACGTCCAGCTTGTCGTGGTAGAACGCCGCCATCGAGCCGACCACCCCGGACAGGATGGCCATCGGGTGCGCGTTGTAGTGGAAGCCCTGCATGAAGGTGTTGAGCTTCTCGTGCACCATCGTGTGGTAGGTGATGTCGCGCTCGAAGCCGGTGAACTCGGCCGCACTCGGCAGCTCGCCGTACAGCAGCAGGTAGGCGACCTCGAGGAACGAGGATTGCTCGGCGAGTTGCTCGATCGGGTAGCCGCGGTAGCGCAGGATGCCCTTGCCGCCGTCGATGAAGGTGATGTCGCTCTTGCAGCTGGCGGTGGTGCCGTAACCGGGGTCGAACGTGAAGTAGCCGAGTTCCTTGTGCAGGCCGCTGATGTCCAGCGTCGGGTCCCCCTCGCTGCCGGCGACGACCGGAAGATCGAGGTTCTTGCCGGATTCCGGGTCGTTCAGGGTCAGCTTGCGTTCCGCCACGATGGCACTCCTTGGGTTCGTTGTTGAAGGCTTGGATCGCCTCGCAGTGCCCCCGGCGCACGCAGGAATCGCGGACGAACCCGGGGCCGGGATCGCGGGGCGGAGGGCTGCGCGAAGTATCGCACAGGCCTCATGGCATCCGGATGACCGGAATGCCGGCCGGGGCGGTCGTGGGGGTGGCAACCCACCCCGGGCACGTGGCCCCGGACGGTCGAGCCCGTGCCGCGCGAGGCGCGGCCCGGACATCGCCGACAGCGCTTACTTCCCGGACTTGCCGTAGCGCTGCTTGAACCGGTCGACGCGCCCGCCGGAATCGACGATCTTGTGCTGGCCGGTGTAGAACGGGTGCGACTGGCTCGAGACCTCGACCTTGACGAGCGGGTACTCGTTGCCGTCTTCCCACGTGATCGTGTCCTTGGTCCGGATCGTCGAACGCGTCTTGAACGAAAAATCGCTGGACACGTCCTGGAACACGACCTCGCGGTACTCGGGGTGGATTCCTGCCTTCATGGTGGCATTCCTGCTGTACAAAAAGCGAAGCCCGCTATTATCGGCGGTTTCCGGCCTCTTTTCAATACCCGACGCTGATTCCGTCCAGGCGTGACTTCTGGCCGATGCAACGCTCACGGCCCGACCGTTACGTTGCCCGGTTCCATCCGCTGCAGGAGTGCAGGATCTTGCGATTCCCGATTCCGACCTTCCGGACGAAGGCCGCCACCGGCCTCACCGTCCTCGGCTGCGCGCTGCTGGCCGCGCTGACCGCCACGGCCGCCGAAGTCCGTCAGCCGCTGCCCGACGCGCACGCGCTGGTCGACGTCCGCGTCGTGACCGCGCCCGGCGAGGTGCTCGACGGTGCGACCCTGGTGATCCGCAACGGCATCATCGAGGCGGTCGGCGACGTCGACGTCCCGGCCGATGCCGCGATCATCGAGTTCGAGCGCGGCGAAGACCAGCCGCCGATCACCGTCTACCCCGGGCTGATCGACCCTTACCTGGTCATCGCCGCCGACGATCGGGACGATGCGCCGGACTCCCCGCCCGGGCGGCACCCGCTGATCCGGCCGGATGTCACGGTCGCGGCCCTCGACTGGCCCGCCGACGCCGTCGAAGGTCACCGGCGAGCCGGCTTCACCACCGCGCTGATCGCGCCCGGCAGCGGGCTGCTGCGCGGCGAGTCGGTGCTGGCCAACCTCGGCGACGGCGGCCTGAGCGGCAATCGACTGCGCTCCGGCGTGGCCCAGCATGGCCACCTGCACGAACGCAGTCCCGACAACGGCTATCCGCAGTCGCTGATGGGTTCGGTCGCGCTGTTCCGCCAGACCCTGCTCGACGCGGACTGGCAGCAGCGCGCACGCAGCGCCTGGCAGAACGAACCGGGCCAGGCCCGGCCCGAGTGGCTGCCCGGGCTCGATGCGCTCGCGCCGGTGCTGAACGGCGACCGGCCGCTGGTGATGGAAAGCCGAGACACCCACGACAGCCTGCGCATCCTCGACCTGGTCGACCCGAGCATCGACCTGGTGCTGATCGGCCACGGCGCCGAATACCAGCGCCTGGACCAGTACCCGCGCACCGTCCCGCACATCCTGACCGTGGATTTTCCGGACGCGCCGGACGTCGATGACCTCGACGATCGCGATGTCTCGCTCGAAGAGCTCCGCCACTGGCGCCGCGCACCGGAGAACCCGGCCCGCCTGCTCGAAGCCGGGGTGCCGGTGCTGTTCACCGCCCACGGCCTGTCCGGCCCGACCGACCTGTTCGCCCGCCTGGCCACCGCGATCGAGCGCGGCCTGGAGGCCGACCAGGCGCTGGCCGGCCTGACCACGCGGCCGGCCGAATGGCTGGGCATTGCCGACCGCGCCGGACGCATCCAGACCGGCTACATGGCCAACCTGGTGGTCGTCGAAGGCGAGCTGTTCACCGAAGCCCCGACCATCAGCGAAGTCTGGATCGACGGCGTGCGCTTCGAACTGGCCAGGCTCGAACCACCGGCGGTCGACCCGGTCGGCACCTGGGCACTGACGCTCGGCCTGCCGGGCATGGGCGATGTCGACGCCGAACTGGTGCTGACCGGCACGCCGTCGTCGCTCGACGGCACGCTGAACACGATGGGCAACGAGACCCCGCTCAGCGAGATCCGGGTGTCCGGTAAACAGCTTCAGATCCGGATCGACGCCTCGCGCTTCGGCGGCGCCGGCACGATCTCGATCAACATGGACATCGACGGCGACCGCGGCCGGGGCAATGGCAGCGGTCCGTTCGGCGAATTCACCGTCCGCGGCCAGCGCAGCTCCGGCCCCGACGAGGAGGAGACCCGCTCATGAAACGCATCGTTCTGACCCTGGCCGTCGCTCTGGCCGGCTCGACGGCCGCGGCGCAGTACCAGCCCGACATCGAGGCCTGGACCATCGACGCGCCGCCCGAACCGCAGACCGTGATCGTGCGCAATGCCACGCTCTGGACCGCCGACGACGCCGGCATTCTCGACAACGCCGACCTGGTCATCGAGGACGGCCGGATCGCCGCGGTCGGCAGCGACCTGCGCGCACCGCGCGGCGCGCTCGAGATCGACGGCACCGGCCTGCACGTGACCCCGGGCATCATCGACGCCCACTCGCACGCCGCGATCATCGGCGGCGTCAACGAGGCCACCGACATCTCCACCGCCCAGGTCCGGATCGAAGACGTGATCGACGCCGATTCGATCAACATCTACCGCCAGCTGGCCGGCGGCGTGACCACGATCAACCTCCTGCACGGCTCGGCCAATGCGATCGGCGGCCAGATGGCCGTGATCAAGCTCCGCTGGGGCGCATCGCCGCGCGAGCTGATCTTCGACGCCGCGCCGGCGGGCATCAAGTTCGCGCTCGGCGAGAACCCCAAGCAGAGCAACTGGAGCAACGACGAGCCGCGCTACCCCGGCACCCGCTCCGGCGTGGCGCAGATCATCGAGGAGAAGTTCCAGCTGGCCGAGGACCATCAGCGCGCGATCGAGGCCATGCCGTCGGGCCGTCGGGCCCGTGATGTGGTCCCGCCGCGCCCCGACCTGGAACTGGACGCCATCGGCAAGATCCTCGACGGCAGTCTGCGGATCCACTCGCACGCCTACCGGGCCGACGAAATGGTCATGCTGATCGAGGTCGCCGAGCGCTTCGGCATCACCATCGGCACCTTCCAGCACGTGCTCGAGGGCTACAAACTGGCCCGCCGCATGGCCGAGCACGGCGTCGGCGGCTCGACGTTCATCGACTGGTGGAACTTCAAGGCCGAGGCCAGCGACGCGATCCCGTACAACCCGGCGCTGATGGCCGAGGCCGGCGTGCTCACCGGACTGCACTCCGACAACCCGGAACTGGCCCGGCGCATGAACCTCGAAGCGGCCAAGGCCGTCCGCTACGGCGGGGTCGAGCCGCACGAGGCGCTGAAGATGATCACCACCGGGCCGGCCGAACAACTCGGCGTCGGCGACCGCACCGGCCGTCTCGCCGAAGGCCTGGACGCCGACTTCGTGATCTGGAACGGCCACCCGCTGTCGGTCTACTCGCGCGTCGAACAGACCTGGGTCGATGGTCGGCGCTACTTCGACCGGGAGACCGACCTGGCCCGACGCGAGGCGCTGGACACCGAACGGCGCGAGTTGATGGCGATGGTGCTCGACGAGGGCGGCGGCGACGAGGGGGCCGGAGACGACGAAGCCACCGGCGGCGGCCTGCTCGGCTACCGCGACTCGGAGCTGGCCCACGACGCCTACTGCTTCGCCCACGACCACCGCCACCTGCACGCCGGCATCGACTTCAGAAAGGGCAACCGCCAATGAAGACACTGACCATTCTTCTCCTTGCCGCCGTGGTCACCACCGCGGCCGCCCAGGACGACGCGCTGACCGTGCTGACCGGCGCCACCGTGCATCCGGTCGACGGCGAGCCGATCGACAACGGCGTGGTGATCATCCGCGGCGAGCGGATCGAGGCCATCGGCCCGTCCGGCGAACTGACCGGCACCTTCGACGGCGAGCGCGTCACCGTCATCGAGCTCGACGGCAAGCACGTCTATCCCGGCTTCGTCCACCCGCTGTCGTCGGTCGGCCTGACCGAAATCGGCAGCGTCGCCGGCACCGTCGACACCACCGAAATGGGCGCCATCAACGCCGCGCTGCGGACCGAGGTCGCGTTCAACCCCGACTCGGCCCTGCTGCCGGTCAGCGTGGCCGGCGGCATCCTGACCACCCACACCGCGCCGTCCGGCGGCCTGATTCGAGGCCAGTCGGCGGTCATGCGGATGGACGGCTGGTCGTGGGAAGACATGACCCTCGAAGCGCCGGCCGGCATGCACATCGCCTTCCCGCCCGGCGCGGCCGACAACGCCGACAACGAGGACCTGGCCACGATCGAACGCACCCTGGAGCAGGCCCGGCACTGGCATCGCGCGCAGGCCGCGTTCGAAGCCGGCAACGCACCGCGTCCACGCCACAACGCGCAGCTCGAGGCGCTGGGGCCGGTGCTCGACGGGACCATCCCGCTGTTCCTGCACGCCGACAACCGGGCCGCGATCGACGCGGCGCTGGACTGGGCCGAGCAGCAGGATTTCGGTCGGGTGGTGCTGGTCGGCGGCCCCGACCTGCAGTACGTCGCCGACCGCCTGGCCGCCGACGGCATCCCGGTCGTTCTCAACGGCGTCTACACCATGCCGACCCGGCGCTGGGAAGCCTACGACATGGCCTACGTGGCCGCCGCGAAGCTCAACGAGGCCGGCGTGAAGTTCGCGATCGGCGACGGCGGCGGCGGATTCGGCGCGACCAACGCACGCAACCTGCCGTTCCAGGCCGGCAGCGCGGCCGCCTTCGGCCTGCCGAAGGACGCAGCGCTGAAGTCCGTCACCCAATGGGCCGCCGAGATCGTCGGCGTCGGCGACCAGCTGGGCACGCTCACCGCCGGCAAGCGCGCCAGCCTGATCGTCACCAACGGCGACCCGCTGGAGCCGATGACCTCGATCGAGCGGGTCTGGATCGACGGCCGGGAATACGACCTCGACCGCAGCAGGCACCGTCAGCTGTACGAGCGCTACCGCGATCGAATCGCGGAAACCGCGCCCGGTGCGGACGACTGACGCACACCTCCGCCGCGATTCACCCCATCGCCCCGGCCCTGCCGGGGCGTTCTTTTGTCAGTCACGACAAAAGGCGGCAAAAGCGCTCTTCAAAGGCGGCGGAACGGGCAGTGGCTTTCGACGAGCTCCGGTGGGCCGGTGTCTGCGAAGCGGCCGGGCTCGCTCCGGCTGCGGTTTACAGTGGCCCCGGATGCATCCGCGAAGCCAGGGGCAGGCCGATCTGTTGCTGGTCGGCCACAAGCTTTGGCTG
>NZ_JAAWWS010000149.1:38488-57608 GCF_012272825.1 Wenzhouxiangella sp. XN79A
CCCACGGTCCGACCACCCTCACGGATGGCGAAACGCAGACCTTCTTCCATGGCGATCGGTGCGATCAGCTCGACCTGGATCTTCACGTTGTCGCCCGGCATCACCATCTCGACACCTTCCGGCAGCTCCACGGCACCCGTCACGTCGGTCGTGCGGAAGTAGAACTGCGGACGGTAGCCCTTGAAGAACGGCGTGTGACGGCCGCCCTCTTCCTTGCTCAGCACGTACACCTCGGCTTCGAAGTGCGTGTGCGGCGTGATCGTGCCCGGCTTGGCCAGCACCTGGCCGCGCTCGACGTCGTCACGCTTGGTGCCGCGCAGCAGCACGCCGACGTTGTCGCCCGCCTCACCGCGATCCAGCAGCTTGCGGAACATCTCCACGCCCGTGCAGGTCGTCTTCGTGGTGTCCTTGATGCCGACGATTTCCAGCTCGTCGCCCACCGTCACGATGCCGCGCTCGATGCGACCCGTCACCACCGTACCGCGACCCGAAATCGAGAACACGTCCTCGATCGGCATCAGGAACGGCTTGTCGGTGTCACGCTCCGGCGTCGGAATGTAGGTGTCCAGCGCCTCGACCAGCTTCATGATCGACGGCACGCCGATGTCCGAATCGTCGCCTTCCAGCGCCTTCAGCGCCGAACCGGTGATGATCGGGGTGTCGTCGCCCGGGAAGTCGTAGCTCGACAGCAGCTCGCGGACTTCCATCTCCACCAGCTCCAGCAGCTCTTCGTCGTCGACCATGTCCGCCTTGTTCAGGTAGACCAGGATCTGCGGAACGCCGACCTGGCGCGCCAGCAGGATGTGCTCGCGCGTCTGCGGCATCGGGCCGTCGGCCGCCGACACCACCAGGATCGCGCCGTCCATCTGCGCCGCACCGGTGATCATGTTCTTGACGTAGTCGGCGTGCCCCGGGCAGTCCACGTGGGCGTAGTGACGCGCGTCCGACTCGTACTCGACGTGCGCCGTCGCGATCGTGATCCCGCGCGCACGCTCTTCCGGCGCGTTGTCGATCTGATCGTAGGCGCGGAACTCGCCGCCACGCGCTTCCGCGCACACCTTCGTCAGCGCCGCCGTCAGCGTGGTCTTGCCGTGGTCGACGTGACCGATGGTGCCGACGTTCACGTGCGGCTTCGTACGTTCGAATTTAGCCTTGGACATTGGAACGATTCCTCTCGCGTTCTTATGCGGTTTTCTTGATGATTTCGTCGGCCACGCTGGACGGGGCCTCGGCGTAGTGCAGGAACTCCATGGAGTAGTTCGCGCGACCCTGCGTCATCGAACGCAGATCGGTCGCGTAGCCGAACATCTCCGAAAGCGGCACGTTGGCGCGGATGATCTTGCCCGACGCCGCGTCTTCCATGCCCTGGACCAGGCCACGCCGACGGTTCAGGTCGCCCATGACATCGCCCATGTAGTCTTCCGGGGTCACCGCTTCGACCTTCATGATCGGCTCGAGCAGCACCGGGCTGGCCTTCAACGCACCGTCCTTGACGGCCATCGAACCGGCGATCTTGAATGCCATCTCCGACGAATCGACTTCGTGATACGACCCGTCGAACAGGCTGGCCTTGACGTCGACCATCGGAAAGCCGGCCAGGCAGCCGTTCTGCAACTGCTCCTCGATGCCCTTCGCGACCGAGCCGATGTAGTCCTTGGGGACCACACCACCCACGATCTCGTTGGCAAACTCGAAACCGGCGCCTTCTTCCAGCGGTTCCAGCCGGATCTTGACGTGTCCGTACTGGCCGCGACCACCGGACTGGCGAACGAACTTGCCTTCGGCTTCGACGCTCTTGCGAATCGTTTCGCGATAGGAAACCTGCGGCTTGCCGACGTTGGCCTCGACCTTGAATTCGCGCTTCATGCGGTCGACGATGATGTCGAGGTGCAGCTCGCCCATACCGGCAATGATGGTCTGACCCGATTCTTCGTCGGTATGGACCCGGAACGAGGGGTCTTCCTGCGCAAGCTTCTGCAGCGCAATGCCCATCTTCTCCTGGTCGGCCTTGGTCTTCGGCTCGACGGCCACGGCGATCACCGGCTCCGGGAACTCCATCCGCTCCAGCGTGATCACGTCGGACGGATCGCACAGCGTGTCGCCGGTGGTCACATCCTTCAGACCGACCGCCGCGGCGATATCGCCGGCGCGGACTTCCTTCAGCTCCTCGCGCGAATTCGAGTGCATCTGCAGCAGGCGACCGATCCGCTCCTTCTTGCCCTTGACCGGGTTGAGGACGGTGTCGCCGGCACTGATGACGCCCGAGTAGACACGGAAGAACGTCAGCGAGCCGACGAACGGGTCGGTGGCGATCTTGAACGCCAGCGCCGCGAACGGCTCGTCGTCGGAGGACTTGCGGGTGCCTTCCTCTTCGTTCTCGAGGACGCCGCGAATGGCCTTCACCTCGGTGGGCGCCGGCATGTACTGGACGATCGCATCCAGCAACGCCTGCACACCCTTGTTCTTGAATGCCGTACCGCACAGCACCGGAACGATCTCGTTGCTCAGGGTGCCGGCACGCAGGCCTTCGATGATTTCTTCCTGGGTCAGCTCTCCGCCTTCCAGGTACTTTTCCATCAGCGCCTCGGAGCCCTCGGCGGCCGACTCGACCATGAACTCATGGGCGGCGCGGGCTTCGTCGAGCAGCTCGGCCGGGATATCGCGAGCTTCATAGGTCGTACCCATGTTCTCGACATCCCAGTAGATGGCCTTCATCTTGACCAGGTCGACCACGCCCTCGAAGTCTTCCTCGGCCCCGATCGGAATCTGGATGGGCACCGGACGAGCACCCAGCCGATCCTTGATCTGAGCGACCACGCGAGTGAAGTTCGCACCGGTTCGATCCATCTTGTTGACGAACGCCATCCGCGGCACTGCGTACTTGTTGCCCTGGCGCCAGACGGTCTCGGACTGCGGCTCGACGCCGCCGACCGCGCAGAACACCGCCACGGCACCGTCGAGCACGCGCAGCGAGCGCTCGACCTCGATCGTGAAATCGACGTGGCCCGGGGTGTCGATGATGTTGATCCGGTACTCCGGCCAATCGCTGTCCATGCCGTTCCAGAAGCAGGTCGTCGCAGCGGAGGTGATCGTGATGCCACGCTCCTGCTCCTGCTCCATCCAGTCCATCACGGCATTCCCATCGTGCACCTCGCCGATCTTGTGCGAGATGCCGGTGTAGAACAGGATGCGCTCGGTCGTCGTGGTCTTGCCCGCGTCGATATGGGCCATGATCCCGATGTTCCGATAGCGCTCGATTGGGGTCTTGCGGGGCACGATAGACTCCGGGTCTTACCAGCGGTAGTGGGCAAAAGCCTTGTTGGCTTCGGCCATGCGATGGACATCTTCCCGCTTCTTCACCGCGTTGCCGCGCTCTTCGGCGGCATCGAGCAGCTCACCGGCCAGGCGCTTGGGCATCGACTTCTCGCCGCGCTTGCGGGCGAAATCGATGACCCACCGCATGGCCAGGGTCTGGCGGCGGCGCGGACGGACTTCGACCGGCACCTGGTAGGTTGCACCACCGACGCGGCGGGACTTGACCTCGACCGCCGGAGCGACCGCGTCCAGCGCCTTCTCGATCAGCTCGATCGGATCGGCATGACCCCTGGCCTGAATCTCGTCGATCGCACCATAGACGATGCGCTCGGCGACGGACTTCTTGCCGTCCATCATCACCATGTTGATGAAGCGGGTCAGCAGCTCGCTGCCGAACTTCGGGTCCGGCAGGACGTCGCGGTGGAAATTGGAATGCTTGCGGGACATAGAAAAATTCCGTGATCAGTGACGAGGTTCGTGCGACCTTCCCGGTCAGCTCTTCGGCTTCTTGGCGCCGTACTTCGAGCGACCCTGGCGGCGATCCGAGACACCCGCGGTGTCCAGGCTGCCGCGCACGGTGTGGTACCGCACACCCGGCAGGTCCTTGACTCGACCGCCGCGGATCAGCACGACCGAGTGCTCCTGCAGGTTGTGGCCTTCGCCGCCGATGTAGCTGGTGACCTCGTAGCCGTTGGTCAAGCGCACACGCGCCACCTTGCGAAGCGCGGAGTTCGGCTTCTTCGGGGTGGTGGTGTACACGCGCGTGCAGACACCGCGCTTCTGCGGCGAGGCCTCGAGGGCCGGCACGTTCGACTTGTACTGTTTCGGGCGCCGCGGCTTGCGGACCAGCTGATTGATCGTCGCCATTTTTTCCAAACCTGTAGAAAACAAACGACAGACCGCGCATGGACGGTCTGCCGAAGAACGAGAATGTTAGAGGGTTTACGTCGCCGTGTCAATAGGATCACGGCGTTGAAACACACTGGACGGCTACCCGCAGGCGCGCTCCGGAGTCGACCCTGCCGACGCCGGCAGGAATTCCTGCAGCAGCGCCGGCCCGGCGCCGTCGCGATGCATGTTCTGGCTCAGCCCGCGCCGCCATCCACGGGCGCCCGGCTGACCGTGAAACAGGCCGAGCAGGTGCCGGCCGATCGCCTGCAGCCGCACGCCGCGCTCGCCCTGCATGCGTTCGGCGTACTCGACCATTCGTTCGACCACCTCGGCGCGGTCGGCCGGCGCGCTGCCCGGCACCAGCGCCTCCTGCAGTTCGACCAGGATCCACGGGTTCTGGTAGGCCGCACGACCGAGCATCACGCCGTCGAAGCGCGCCAGCGCGGCCCGGCAGGCGGCGGTCTCGACCAGGCCGCCGTTGAGCACCACCCGAAGCCGGGGAAAGGCCTGCTTGAGTCGGGCCACGCGATCGTAGTCCAGCGCGGGCACTTCACGATTCTGTTTCGGGCTCAGCCCGCTCAGCCAGGCCTTGCGGGCATGCAGGATGAAGGTGTCGACGCCGCTGTCGGCGACGATTTCGACGAAGCGGTGCAGGAAGGCTTCGCTGTCATGGTCATCGACACCGATCCGGGTCTTGACCGTCACCGGCACATCGACGGCATCGCGCATCGCCGCGAGGCCGTCCCGGACCCGCTCCGGCTCGAGCATCAGGCAGGCCCCGAAACGTCCTTTCTGGACCCGGTCCGACGGGCAGCCGCAGTTCAGGTTGATCTCGTCATAGCCCCACTCGGCGCCGATCCGGGCCGCTTCGGCCAGTTCGTCCGGCTCCGAGCCGCCGAGCTGCAGCGCCACAGGGTGTTCGGCCGGATCGAAGCCCAGCAGGTAGTCGCGATCACCGTGCAGCACGGCGCCGGTGGTGACCATTTCGGTGTACAGGCGCGCGGAGGGCGCCAGCAGGCGATGGAAATAGCGGCAGTGGCGGTCGGTCCAGTCCATCATCGGCGCCACGCACAAGCGCCAGTCATCGGACCGCTTGCCGTGGGCCGCTGTCCCGCTCATCCGGCCGGACCCGCTCCGGGACCGGCCAACCACCACCAGCCGGCCGTTGCCGCAGCGGCCGCGGCCAGCGCGGCGGCGATCCAGCCGACCGGACCCGGCCCCGCGCGCGGCGCTGCGACCGGTTCGAGCACGCGAGCCGGCTTCAGACCCGGCGCCTGCAGCACGAAGCGCAGGGTCTCCAGGCGAATCTCGTCGCCGGACTCCAGCCCGCGGCGCGCGACCACCTCGCCATTGATCTCGACCCGCCCCTCGGCGTCGAGCACCAGCCCGCCCCCGTCCGGGCGAATCACCGCGTGGCGGGGCGCCAGCGCCGGATCGCGGATGTCGGCGTCCTCGGCCGAACCCAGCACCAGGCCGTCGCCGATCTCGAAGGTCCGGCCGGTCAACGGGCCGGAGGCGCCTTTCAGTCGGTAGATCATTGCTGCGTCCACTGCGTCATGAGCCAACCAGATCGTGGCTGGCGTCAGTATAGTCAAGCACTTCGCGCAGCATCGCCGTTGCGTAGCAGCCGGCCCGCAGGCCGAAGCTCAGGCGCAGCACGTCGTCCGCGGTCCAGCGCCATTCAAGGGCCAGCACGCGCATCCTCAGCGGCCGGCGCTCGCCCGACAGCCCGAACCGCTCCAGCCCTTCGACCAGTTCGGCGTGGGCGGCCAGCACGTCCTGCTCCAGCGCCGCGACCTGGCCGGTCGGCGCGCTTCCCCCGCGGCCGACCAGCGGGCCGCTGGGGTGGAGGTCGAGCCGCTCGGCGCGCTCGACGAGTTCGGCGTCGATGGCCTCAGCGGCGAAGGTCGAGCGGCTGCCGTCGAGCATGACCAGTTCACCGGGCTGCGGCCGGTTCCAGCTGCCGTCGGCCAGGCGTGCTTCCAGCACCTTGTTGAAGATCAGCGAGCGCGCCGCGGACAGGTAGAAGCCGCGCTTGGCGCGCGACGGCTTGCGCCGCAGTTCGCCGCGGAACAGCCGGTAGGCCCTGGCGATGTTGTTGCCGCCGAAGCGCTGTTCCCCGAAGCCGTTCGGCACCCCCCCGGCGGCGATCCGGCTCAGCCGGTCATCGATCGCGGTCCGCTCGCCGTCGACCCCGCGCAAGGTCAGATCGAAACCGTTGCCCGCCAGCCGGCCGCGCTGGATCTTGCGCGTGTGGCGGTCGACGGACAGAACGCGCATCCGCTCGTCCGACCAGTCGGAAACGTCGGGATCGACCCGGCCGGGCAGCTGCACGGTAAACGGCTGGCGGGTCACCGCGTTGCGGTCCTTCAGTCCGGCGAAGCCGACCGCGCGCAGCGGCACCCCGGCCCGGTCGGCCAGCGCACGCGCCACGTCCAGGGTGTTCATCCCGCGCTTCTCGATTTCCAGCCACAGGTGCTCCCCGGAACCGCTGGGCGTGTAGCCGGTGTCCTCGATCACGCGGAAATCTTCCGGCCGTTCGCGGATGCGTCCGCGCCCGACCGGACCGCCCCAGGCAAACTCAACCATCGTCGGTGGGCGGGTCGGGGTCGGGCCGGTCATCCAGCGCCGGCCGGGCCTCGGACGCGCCGCCGACCGGATCGGGCGCGGCGGGCAGCCCCTCGAGCCGGCGCAGCGCCTCGGCCTGTCCCTCGGGCAGGTCCTCGGGATCGACGACCAGGTAGAACCGTTCGCCGTCGCGAACCAGGCCGAGTTCGGCCCGGGCGCGTTCTTCGACCGCCTCGAGGCCGCTCTTGAGGTCGGCGACTTCGGCCGCCAAGGCGTCGTTGCGCTCGCTCAGGCCCTGGTTCTGGTCGAGCTGGGTCTCGACCTGGCGCATGAGCTCTCCGATCTGACCGTACTGGCGCCAGAGCTCGACCTGGAGCATCAGCAGCAGCGCAACCAGGATCGCGATCACGATGCGCATGGGCGGCCTCCGGAACTCATCCGTGCAAGTGTATCGCCGCGGCGCTCACGACGGCCTGGCCAGCAGGCGATCGAGTACGCCCCGGTAGACCGTCGGCAGCCGTTCCAGGTCGGCGAGGTCGACACACTCGTCGACCTGGTGGATGGTCCGGTTGACCGGCCCCAGTTCGACCACCTCGATGCCGCGCGGACCGAAGAACCGTCCGTCGCTGGTGCCGCCGCCGGTATCCGGCCTGGGATCGACGTCCAGCACTTCGCGGCAGCTGGCCGCGACCGCGTCGAGCAGCGCGCCGCGCGCCGGCCCGAACGGCGCACCGGAAATCCGCCAGTCCAGCGACCAATCGCCCGGGGCGTGCTCCTCGACCAGGGCCAGGACCCGGGCCTCCAGCATGCCGGCCGGCGAATTCGGATTGTGGCGCAGGTTGAAGCGGATCTCGACCTCACCGGGCGTGACGTTCTCGGCCCCGGTGCCGGCGCGCAGGTTCGACACCTGCAGCCGGGTCGGAGGAAACGCCTTGTCGCCGTCGTCGAATCGCATCGCGGTCAGCGCGGCCAGCAGCGGCGCAACGCGATGGACCGGATTTTCGGCCGGGTCGGCATAGGCCGTGTGCCCCTGCACCCCGCGAACCCGCAGTACCGCCTGCAGACTGCCGCGGCGGCCGATCCGGATGACGTCGCCCAGCCGCGCCGAACTCGAGGGCTCGCCGACCAGGACGTGATCGGGCAGCTCGCCGCGCTCGGCGAGCTGTTCGACGACCTTGACCGTGCCGTCGACAGCCGGCCCTTCCTCATCGGACGTCACCAGCAGCGACAGCGTCCCGGCATGGTCGGGGTGTGCGGCCAGAAAGCCTTCGACCGCCACGACCATCGCAGCCAGCGAGCCCTTCATGTCGGCCGCGCCCCGTCCGTACAGCCGGCCGTCGCGCTCCTCGGGCTGGAACGGCGGTGACGACCAGGCGTCCTCGGGCCCGGCCGGGACCACGTCCGTGTGGCCCAGCAGCAGCAGGTGCGGGGCGCCGTGGCCGTGGCGAGCCAGCAGGTTGTCGACCTCGCCGAAACGCATTCGCTCGAGCTCCATGCCGGCGGCGGCCAGGCGGTCGGCCAGCAGGGCCTGGCAGCCGGCGTCGTCGGGCGTGACCGAGGCCCGCTCGATCAGTGACCGGGTGAGTTCGGCGACCTCGCTCATGCCGTCAGCCAGTCACGCACGGCCGGCGTGAAGCCGACCCGGACCTCGCCGGCCCGCTCGAACACCGGCCGCTTGATCAGCGTCGGGTGCGCCTCGAGCACCGGCAGCACCGCCTCGGGCTCCATCGCCGGACGCTCGTTCTCGGGCAGCTCGCGCCAGGTCGTCGAACGTCGATTGACCAGCGCCTCGGCGCCGACCGCGTCCAGCCAGCGCTCCAGGTCGGCGCGGACCACGCCGTCGGCGCGCAGGTCGACCCATGTCGCTTCGATGCCCTGCTCTCCCAGCCACCTGCGCGCCTTGCGGCAGGTATCGCAGCTGTTGATGCCGTGGATCTTCATCGGGACTCCTGAAAGGTTCAGTCGGAGCGCGCCTGGCGCAGCAGTTCATTGACCGAGGTCCTGGACCGGGTCCGCGCATCGACCTGCTTGACGATGATCGCGGCGTTCAGGCTGTGGCTGCCGTCGGCGGCCGGCAGGCTGCCGGCGACCACGACCGACCCGGCCGGGACCCGCCCGGTGGTGATCTCACCGGTCTCGCGGTTGTAGATCCGGGTGCTCTGGCCGATGAACACACCCATGCCGATCACCGCGCCGGCCTCGACGATGACGCCCTCGACGACCTCGCTGCGAGCGCCGATGAAACAGCCGTCCTCGATGATGGTCGGCTGCGCCTGCAGGGGTTCGAGCACGCCGCCGATGCCGGCCCCGCCCGACAGGTGGACGCCAGCGCCGATCTGGGCGCAGGAGCCGACCGTGGCCCAGGTATCGATCATGCTGCCCGGGCCGACCCACGCGCCGATGTTGACATAGCTCGGCATCAGCACCGCATCGGGGGCGACGTGCGCGCCCTGGCGAACGGTGGCGTCGGGCACCAGCCGGGCGCCGCTGGCCTCGACCGGGTCGTCGTCGCCGGAAAAGCGCAGTCCGACCTTGTCGTAGTAGCGCCGCGCGCCGTCGTGCATGACCCGGTTCGGCGTGATCCGGAAATGCAGCAGGATCGACTGCTTCAGCCACTCGTGCACGATCCACCCGTCGTCGCCCGGCGTGGCCACGCGCAACTGGCCGCGCTCGAGGCCATGCAGCACGGTATCGACGGTGTCGCGCAGATCGGGAGGGCAGCGGCCGGGGGCAAGCGTCTCGCGCTCGGCCCAGGCCTGTTCGATCAGGGCCTGGTGTCGGGAATAGTCGGTCGTCATCGGTGGCTCTCGGAGGTTTCGACGGACGGCCGGGTCTCGGCCGGATCCAGCCGCGCGCGCAGCCGGGCTTCAAGGTCGCGGGCACGCGCGTCGTCCAGGGCGCGCCCGTCGCGGTCGGAAATGGTGAACACGTCCTCGACGCGCTGGCCGAAGGTGGCCACCCGCGCGTCGTGCAGGCGCAGGTCGGCGGCCAGCAGCGCCTCGGCGATGGCCGACAGCAGCCCCGGCCGATCGGTGGTCGCGATCTCCAGACGGGTCAAGCCGCCGGCCGGTTCCATCGTGATCTCGGCGCGGGTCAGGAAATGGCGCAGGCGTCGCGGTATCGGCCGACCCGGCAACGCGCGGATGTCGCGCCGACCCAGTTGCTCCGACAGCGCCCGCTCCAGCCTGGCGGTATCGGACGGATTCATCGCGCCGCCGTTGGCGTCCATCAACTGGAAGATGTTCCAGCTTCGATGATCGCGGGTGGTCGCGATCCGGGCGGCCAGCACGTTGAGCTCCATCCGGTCGAACTCGCGCGCCGTGATCGCGAACAGGCCGTCGAAGTCGCCGGCATGCACGAACACCTCGCTGATGCCCTTGTCCGGCAGGGCGCGGCAGGCGACGAACGGACGCTGTTCGGTGCCCAGCACCCGCCCGGCCGACCAGGCCAGCTGGTCGGCGTCGAGCCGGGCCAGCCCGTCGATCGGCAACTGGTCGATCAAATCGTCGACCGCGCCGGCTTCGAAGCCCCGATCGAGCAGCAGCGCGCGCGCCTCTCGACGGACTTCGTCGGCCAGCTCGGCGCGGTCCTGAAGCCCGGCCTCGCCCTCGGCCAGCCGCTCGCTGGCCGCGTTGTACAGCTCCCAGAGCAGCGAATCCTTCCACGAATTCCAAAGCTTCGGGCGGGTCGCGGCAATATCGGCCACGGTCAGGACATACAGGTGATCGAGTCGACGCTGCCCGACCACCGCGCGGGCGAACTCGTCGATCACCGCCGGATCGGTGATGTCGCGGCGCTGAGCCGTCATCGACATCAGCAGGTGGTCCTCGACCATCCAGACCACCAGGTCACGGTCGGCCTGCGGCAGGTCGAGCCGGTCGAGGAAGGCCCGCGCATCGTCGGCGCCCAACTCGGAGTGGTCGCCGCCCCGGCCCTTGGCGATGTCGTGGAACAGCGCGGCCAGGTACAGCACCTCCGGCCGCTCGATGCGTCGGAACACCGACTGCACGTGGGCGAAGGCCTCCGGGTACTTGCCGTCGGCGATCCGGCGCAGGTTGCGAATGACGAACAGAATATGCTGATCGACAGTGTAGACATGGAACAGGTCGAACTGCATGCGGCCGGTGATCGCGCCGAAGGCCGGCAGCAGTGCGGCCAGCACCCCGTAGCGGCTCATCCGCTCCAGCTGCGAGTACACCCTGCGCTCGCGCCGGAGCAGGGCAAGAAAGCGGCCGAGGTTGGCCGGCTCGTTGCGGAAGTCCTCGTCGATCAGGTACAGGTGTTCGCGGATCAAGCGGATCGTCGAGGCGCGGACGCCGCGGATCCGGTCGTCGTCGGCCAGCACCAGGAACAGCTCGAGGAGCAGTTCCGGGCGCCGGACGAAGGCCTGCTCGTCGACCAGCTCGAGATAGCCGTGGGTCACCCGGAAGGTCGCGTCGATGGCGTAGGACGGCAGGTGGGTGCGGCCGGCCAGCAGTTCCTCTTCGAAGATCTGCAGCAGTTGTTCGTTGAGTCGCTCGATCCGCATCACGGTGCGGTAGTAGGTCTGCATGAAGGCCTCGACGGCGGCGTTGCCGTCCGGATCATCGAAACCGAAGCGCGCGGCCAGCTTGCGCTGGTAATCGAACAGCAAACGTTCCTCCGCCCGCCCGGCGATCTGGTGCAGCGCCCAGCGGATGGCCCACAGCCGGTTGCGCGACTCGACCAGTTCGTCGTGCTCGCGCTCGGTCAGGAAATCGTGCTCGACCAGGCCGTGCAGCGTCGAGGTGCCGAAATGTCGATGGGTGACCCAGGCGATCATCTGCACGTCACGCAGTCCACCGGGTCCGCTCTTCAGGTCCGGCTCGAGGTTGTAGACGGTGTCCTCGTGCTGATCGTGGCGCTGCTGCTGTTCGTCGAACTTGGCGGAGAAAAAAAGATTGGCCGGCCACAGCGCCGGCGCGTCGGTCGCCTCGCGCATGGCCTGGAACAGGCTGCCGTCGCCGTCGAGCAACCGCGACTCCATCAGGTTGGTCGCCACGCCGACGTCGTCGCGCGCGGCCGCGACGCACTCGGCAACGGTCCGCACGCCGTGGCCGGGATGCAGATCGGCATCCCACAGGACCCGGATGAAGTCTTCCAGTGCGGCGATCGGCTCATCGGCCGCACGGTCGCCGGGGTCCGGACGCAGGATCAGCAGGTCGGTGTCGGAATGCGGATGCATCTCGCCGCGGCCGAAACCGCCGACCGCAAGCAGCTCGAGCCGCGCCTGGCCCGGAATCAGGGCCCGCCAGGCGGTCAGCACCAGCTGTTCGATGACCCAGGCGCGGGCCCGGACCAGTTCTCGGATGTCGGTGCCGACGGCAAAGGCATCGGCCAGCACCGAGTCGGCTCGCCGACGGGCCTCGCCGAGCGCGCGCGACAGCGCGTCTGCATTCGGCTCGATGGCCTGAAGGGCCTGCAGGTCGAGGCAGTTGCGGGATGCCGGCGGCGCCAGCAGGCGATCGATCACAGCGGATCGTCGGGCAGCCGGGTCAGCACGTCGACGCCGTCGTCGATGACCGCCATCGTGTGCTCCCACTGCGCCGAAAGACTCCGGTCCCTGGTCAGCACGGTCCAGCCGTCGGCCAGCAGTCGGGTGCCCGGCTTACCCAGATTGACCATCGGCTCGATCGTGAAGGTCATGCCCGGTTCGAGCACCACGCCGTCACCGGGCCGGCCGTAGTGCAGCACCTGCGGCGGCTCGTGGAAGACCCGCCCGATGCCATGGCCGCAGTATTCTCGGACCACCGAGCAGCGCTGCCCCTCGACATAGCGCTGGATGAGGTGGCCGATGTCGCCGAGCGTAACGCCCGGGCGCACCGCTTCGATGCCGATCACCATGGCTTGATGGGCGACCTCGCAGATGCGGCGCGCCTTGATCGACGGCTCGCCGACGTAGAACATCTTGCTGGTGTCGCCGTGCCAGCCGTCCTGGATCACGGTCACGTCGATATTGACGATGTCGCCGTCCTTGAGCACCCGGTCGCCCGGGATGCCGTGACACACGACGTGGTTGACCGAGGTGCAGATCGACTTGGGAAAGCCCCGGTAGTTCAGCGGAGCCGGGATGCCGTTCAGTTCGTCGACGATGTAGGCATGGGCGATCGCGTCCAGCTCACCGGTGGTGATGCCGGGGCGGACGTGTTCGCGCAGCATCGCCAGTACGCTCGCGGCCTGCTGGCCGGCCACGCGCATGGCCTCGATCTCGTCGGGGGTCTTGAGCTGGATGCCGTCGGGCTTCGGACGGGAGTGCATGCCGCTGTCGCTGGTTGGAAACGCCTCCTAGTGTAGCGTACCGGTGGCATTCGGCACGTGGCGACCGTCGGCGATCCATGCCTTCCGGCACTCGTGCGGACTCACCCGGGCGTGAAACAATTTGCCGCATTTCCAGCAACGTCCCCGACGACCGGACCCGTTTCCATGCCACGAAGTCTCCGCATTCTGCTGCCGATCGCCATTCTCATCGCCGCGGTCCTGCTGTTCGGGCTGATGGTTTCGAAGAACGAACGACCGGAACGCCGCGCCCCGGACCAGGCCGCGATGCTGGTCGATGCGATCCATCCGGCGATCAGCCAGGACCGATTCATGATCGAGGCCCAGGGCACGGTCCAGCCGAAGACCCGAACGACGCTGGTTTCCGAGGTCGCCGGCCCGATCGTCTGGATGTCCGACGACTTCATCGCCGGCGGCCTGTTCGAGGCCGGCCAGGACCTGGCCCGGATCGATCCCAGCGACTACGAGGCCGCACTGCTCGCCGCCGAGGCCGAACTGGCCGCGGCCCGCGCGACGCTGGCCGACGAGCAGGCCCGCTCCGATGCCGCTCGCGAGGATTTCCGCCGCCTCTACGGTGATGCGCGCGAACCCGGCGACCTGGTCGTGCGACTGCCGCAACTGGCCCGCGCCGAGGCCGCCGTGCAGGCCCGGGAGGCTGCGGTGATGCGCGCCCGGCGCGACCTCGAGCGCACCCGCATCCGTCTGCCCTACGATGGCATGGTGATCCGGCGCGACACCGACCTCGGTCAGTACGTCACCCCCGGCACGACGCTGGGCGTGGCTTTTGCCACCGATCTGGCCGAGGTCCGGCTGCCGATGTCGGATCGCGAGCTGTCGTTCCTCGACCTGCCGACCCGAGCCGAGCGCGACGGACTGCAGCGGCCGGTCACGCTGACTGCCACCGTCGCCGGCCGGCCGGCTTCCTGGTCGGCCACGCTGGTCCGTACCGAGGGCGTGGTCGATGAGAACACCCGGCTGACCTATGTGGTTGCCGAGATCGAAGACCCGTACGCGCTGGCGCCGGACAGCGACCATCGCTCGCTGCCCATCGGCACCTATGTCGAGGCCGCGATCCCCGGTCGCGACTCGACGGGGCTGATCGTACTGCCGACCGAGGCCGTGCATGGCGGCAACCAGGTCTACCTGGCCGACGCCGACGACCGGCTGCAGGTGCTGACCGTCGACATCGTGCGCAAGACCACCGACCGGGTCTACATCGACAACCGGATCGGCGCGGAGGATCGCATCGTCACCACCGCGATTCCGGCCCCGGTGCCGGGCCTGCAGCTCCGGGTCCGCGAGCCCGAAGCGGCCGAACCGCGGCTGCAGATCCTGCCGGCCGCCGAATTGACCGCAGCGGCCGACGACGAGGCCGACGACGACGAGGACTCGCCGTGAACGACCGTGGCTGGTACGGCAACATCATCGCCTGGTTCGCGCACAACGCGGTTGCGGCCAATCTGCTGATGGCCGGGCTCGTCGCCGGCGGCGTCTGGTCGGCGATCACGATCACCAAGGAAGTCCAGCCGCAGATCGTGCTCGACTCGATCACGGTGACCGTCCCGTACCGCGGCGGCACGCCCACGGACGTCGAGCAGGGTGTCCTGATCAAGATCGAAGAGGCGATCGAGGACGTCGAAGGCATCGAGGAAGTGGTGGCCACGGCCCGTGAAGGCTCGGGCACGGTCCGGATCGACGTGCTGACCGACTACGACGTGCTCGAGGTCCTCGATGAAGTCAAGAACGCGGTCGATTCGATCGCGACCTTCCCGGCCGAGACCGAGCGACCGATCTACAACCGACCAGCGTTCACCCGCGAAATCATCTACGTCAGTGTCTTCGGCGATGTGCCCGAGCGAACGCTGAAGGAAGTCGCACGGCAGCTCCGCAACGAAATCGTTGCCCTGCCGGACGTGGCCCAGGCCGACCTGCTCGGCGCACGGCCCTACGAGATCGGCATCGAGGTGCGCGAGGAAACCCTGCGCGCCTACGGCCTGACCCTGGCCGAAGTGGCCAGTGCGGTGCGCGCCTCGTCGCTGGATCTGCCCGGCGGGCGGATCGAGGCGGCCGGCGGCGACATCCTGGTCCGCAGCGTCGGCCAGGCCTACGTCGGCCGCGATTTCCAGGACATCGTGGTCCGGAGCAACCCGGACGGCTCGCGGGTCCTGCTGAAAGATGTCGCGGAAATCAACGACGGTTTCGTGGAAAGCGAGCGGTACGCACGTCACAACGGCGAGCCGGCCATCGCGATCCGCGTGGTCAGCACCGGCGGCCAGGACGCGCTGGCGGCCTCCGAGGCAACCCGCCGGTTCATCGAGGAGCGCCAGCAGACGCTGCCCGACGGCGTCAGCGTGGCCTGGTGGGCCGACTCGGCCTACTACCTGAAGGACCGGCTGAGCATGATGACCAAGAACCTGCTGGCCGGCGCGCTGCTGGTGTTCCTGATCCTGACGCTGTTCCTGCGCCTGAAGCTCGCCTTCTGGGTAATGATCGGGCTGCTGGTGGCGTTTGCGGGAACGATGCTGGCGCTGCCGCTGGTCGGGGTGACGATCAACCTGGTCAGCCTGTTCGGCTTCCTGGTCGTGCTCGGCATCGTGGTCGACGACGCAATCGTGATCGGCGAGTCCTCGTATACCGAGATCCGAAGCAAGGGCCACTCGGTCGAGAACGTCATCAACGGCACGATGAAGGTCGCGGTGCCTGCCACCTTCGGCGTCCTGACCACGATCGCGGCCTTCGCGCCGATCCTGATGGTCGACGGCGTGTCCGGTCAGTTCTTCGCGCCGATCGGCTGGGTCGTGGTCATCGCGCTGTTCATGTCGCTGATCGAATCGAAGCTGATCCTGCCGGCCCACCTGGCCCACATGAAGGTCGCACCGCGGGGCGCGTCGAGACCGAATGTGCTGGTCCGGATGCAGCGTCGGGTTTCCGAAGGCATGCACCAGTTCGCCGATCGCTTCTACCTGCCGTCGCTGGCGGTGATGCTGCGCAATCGCTACACCGCACTGGCCGGTTTCGTCGCGGTGCTGATCATCTCGATCGGCTTCGTCGCCGGACCGTTCGTGCGCGTGGCCTTCTTTCCCGACGTGGCCGGCGATTTCATGCGCGTCGAGCTGCAGATGAACGAGGGCACGCCGGCCGAAATCACGCACCAGGCCATGGATCACCTGTCGAACTCGCTGGCCCGGGTCGACGAGCGGATGCAGGAAGAATTCGACCTCGAGCAACCGGTCGTGCGCACCCGCTACATGTGGTCCGGCTCGGAGACCTCGGGCAACATCCTGGTCGAACTGCACAAGACCGAAGATCCGAGACTCAACGTGACCGACATCGAGCGCCGCTGGCGCGAAGAGGTCGGCCAGATCGTCGGCGCGCGCGCACTGCAGGTCGGCGGCCCCGGCGGTCCGGGCGGCAACAGCCCGGACATCTCGTTCCAGCTGGTTGGCCAGGACATCGGCCAGCTCGAATCGGCGGCGGCCGAGCTCGAGACCGCGATCCGGCAATTCGAAGGCACCTACGACCTCCGCAACAGCTACGAGGTCGGCCTGCGCGAGCTTCAGATCCGGATCAAGCCCGAAGCCGAGGTGCTGGGCCTGAGCCAGCAGATGCTGGGCCGTCAGGTCCGGCAGGCCTTCTTCGGCGAGGAAGTCCAGCGCATCCAGCGCGGCGAGGACGACGTCCGCGTGATGGTCCGCTACCCGCTGGAACAGCGAAGCTCGGAGGGCTACCTCGAAAACATGCGCATCCGCACTCCGAGCGGCGAGGAAGTGCCGTTCGGCGCGGTCGCCGAGATCGTCGAGGGCACCAGCCCGTCGGCGATCCGCCGCTACAACGGCGAGCGTTCGGTCAGCATCACCGCGCGGGTCGACAAGGATCTGGCCGAACCCGGCGCGATCATCACCGACCTGCGCCAGAACATCCTGCCGAGGATCCTGGCCGGCCACGCCGGCGTCGACGTTCGCTTGTCGGGCCAGACCCAGGCCCTGCAGGACATCCGGCAGCAACTGTTCGCCGGCACGCTGTTCGCACTGTTCATGATCTACGCGCTGATCGCGATTCCGCTGCGTTCCTATCTGCAGCCGCTGCTGATCATGTCGGTGATTCCGTTCGGTATCATCGGCGCGGTCTTCGGCCACCTGCTGCTCGGCTACCCGGTCAGCATGATCAGCATCTTCGGCATCGTCGCGCTGGCCGGCGTGGTGGTCAACGACAGCCTGATCCTGGTCGACTTCGTCAATCACCACCGCAAGCAGGGCGAGTCGCGCATCGAGGCCGCACTGAAGGGCGCTCGGGCCCGGTTCCGACCGATCATCCTGACCTCGGCGACCACCTTCCTCGGCCTGGTGCCGATCGTGTTCTTCGAAAAAAGCCTGCAGGCGCAGAGCGTGATCCCGATGGCCATCTCGCTGTCGTTCGGCATCCTGTTCGCTACCGTCATCACCCTGGCGCTGATTCCGATCCTCTACCTGATCGGCGACGATCTGACCGGACTGCTCCGGCGCCGCGCCGAACGCCGCCGGGGCTCCGGATTCACCGACGGCGAACAACCCACCGCCTGACCGTGACCGATCCGGCCACAGAGGACGGCTCCGGCAACCGCCTCGACGCCCTGTTCCGGCGCGTCGCTCACCTCGTGCCGCCCGCAGAGCAACGACAGCTGGCGGGCCGGATACTCGGCCGGACCACCGCCTGGGTCTTCGCCCACGAAGACCATCGCCTCGCTGCAGCCGAGGCGGCGCGATTGACCGCCCTGCTCCGCCGCCGCGCCGCCGGCGAGCCCATGGCCTACCTGCTCGGACGCCGCGAGTTCTACGGGCGGGACTTCGAAGTCACCCCGGATGTCCTGATCCCGCGACCCGAAACCGAACACCTGGTCGAAGCCGCGCTGGCTTCCACTCAGAGCGCCAAGGCCCGCGTCGTCGACGTCGGCACCGGCTCCGGCTGCATCGCGCTGACGCTGGCCGCCGAACGGCCGGACTGGACAGTCATCGGCAGCGACCTGAGCGCGGCCGCGCTGGCCGTGGCCGAACGCAACCGCCTGCAGCTCGGCATCGATTCGGTGCGCTGGCACCGCGGTGACCTGTTGACGGGCCTGGACGGCCCGTTCGACACGATCGTAAGCAACCCGCCCTACGTGGCCGCCGGCGATCCGCACCTCGATCGCGGCGACCTCCGGTTCGAGCCGCAAACGGCCCTGACCGACGGCGCCGACGGCCTGGCCCTGATCCGCCGACTCATCAGCGAGAGCAGACCGGCGCTTGCACCCGGCGGCTGGCTGTGGATCGAACACGGCCACGACCAGGCCGCGGCAGTGCGCGAAGCGTTCGAGCAGCAAGGCTACGAAGCACTATCGAGCCACCGCGACCTGGCCGGCATCGAGCGGATCACCGGCGGTCGCCGGGCGCGCGACTGATCGCCTTCCGGCCTGCCGTCCCCTCGCCAGCACTTTGCACTGCGACCGGTCGGGCAGCCGCTTTCGGGCAGCGACGGTGGGCCGGTGATCCGACCGTGGTCGGGCTCGTTCCGGCTGCGGGGTCCAGTGGCCCCGGATGCAACCCAGAAGCCAGGGCCAGGCCGATCTGTCGCTGATCGGCCACAGGCTTCGGCTGTAAGGTGGTTTGCTTTCTTCGCGTCTTGCTGGAGCCGCGTCTGGCGGCTGTGCCGGGGTTCGGGCTACAGGCGTTTCGCCACGCGGACTTCGTCCGCTTTCTGGCGACCTACTTTTGTCAGTCGCGACAAAAGTAGGCAAAAGCGCTCTTCAAAGGCGGCTGAACGCGAAGGGGTTTCCGGACTGTGTCGGTGGGCCGGTGGTCGGACCGCGCCTTGGCTCACTCCGGCTGCGGGTTACAGTGGCCCCGGGTGCATCCGCGAAGCCAGGGTCAGGCCGAGCCGTCGCTGGTCGGCCACAGGCTTTGGCTGAGAGGTGGTCTGCTTTCTTCGCGTCTTGCCGGAGCCGTGTCTGGCGGCTGTGCCGGGGTTCGGGCTACAGGCGTTTCGCCACGCGGACTTCGTCCGCTTTCTGGCGACCTACTTTTGTCAGTCGCGACAAAAG
>NZ_JAAWWS010000150.1:0-16469 GCF_012272825.1 Wenzhouxiangella sp. XN79A
GGAGACGCCGGAGGCCGAGCGTCGCGAGCTGGCGCCGGACGCCGAATGGTTGGGCCAGGCCGACGACCGCGCCTCGAAGCGTGCGCTGATCGACGCGCTCGCGGCCCGCCGCCCGCGCCCGCGCCGGGTCATCGCGCTGTGCTCGCTGCTGCGCACGCCCGACCGCGGCACCGGCGGCTGGCTGGCCGACCTCGATGCCATCGCGCCGATCGCGATCCGACTGATCGACGCCCCGGAACTCCGGCGGCGCGGCGGCGACCCGGCAACCCGGGCCGAGGACTGGGCGCGCCTGGCCGCCGATTTCGAACTCGACCCGCCGGAGCGCGACGACTGAGATGGCGACCAGACGCACCGCACCGCTGCAGGTGGCCGTGGTCGGCCACACCAACACCGGCAAGACCTCGCTGCTGCGCACGCTGACCCGCGATGCGCGATTCGGCCAGGTCGCCCCGACCGCCGCGACCACCCGCCAGGTCGAGGGCGCGGCGCTGGCCGCCGGCGAGCGGGTCGTCGTCGAACTCTACGACACGCCCGGCCTCGAGGACGCCGGCGCACTGTTCGACGCACTGGAGGCCGCCGGCGGCGGTCGCCACGACGGGCCGGACCGGATCCGCGCGCTGCTCGACGACGCCGACGCCCGCCGGCGCTTCGACCAGGAATGCCGGGTGCTCGAACAATTGCTGGCCTCCGACTGCGCGCTGTACGTGATCGACGCGCGCGAACCGGTGCTCGGCAAGTACCAGGACGAACTGGCCATCCTCGCCCTTTGCGCCCGGCCGATCCTGCCGGTACTGAACTTCGTTGCCGCAGGCGACCATCGGGCCGTCGAATGGCGCAATGCGCTGTCCCGGGTCAACCTGCACGCGGTCGCCGAGTTCGACACCGTGGCCTTCGCGCTGGAGGCCGAAGCCGGGCTGTGGAACAAGCTGGCCACGCTGCTCGACCGGCGCGGGCGCGACCTCGAGCTGCTGATCGACGATCGTCGCGAGCGCGCCGCCTGGCAACACGCCGCGGCGCGGCGCGCGATCGCCGAACTGCTGGTCGACGCCGCCGGTGCCGAACAGAAGGTCCGCAGCGACGATCCGGCCGCGCGCAGCGCCGGGCTGGACCTGCTGAAAAAGCGCATCGCCGCGCGCGAACAGCGCTGCGTCGACGAGTTGTTGTCGCTGTATCGCTTCGACGCGGCGAGCTACGCTGCGCTGGACCTGCCGCTGACCGACGGCCGCTGGGCCGCCAGCCCCTTCGACCCGGCGCTACTGGCCGACACCGCGCGCCAGACCGGCACCGGCGCCGGCGCCGGCGCGGCCGCCGGCGCCGCGTTCGACCTGGCCACCGGCGGCCTGTCGCTGGGCGCCGGCACGCTGGCCGGAGCGCTGATCGGCGGCGGCGTCGGCGCGGCCTGGCTGCCGGGCCGGAGCCTGATCGACAAGGCCCGCGGCCAGCTGCGGCTGCAGGCCGACGACGCCGCGATGCTCCACCTGGCCGGGCGCCAGCGCGCCCTCATCGCCGCGCTCGAGCAGCGCGGCCACGCCAGCACCGCGCCGGTCGAGGCCGGCCTGGCCGAGCTCGACCCACCACGCATCGCCGCGCTCCGCGGCCTGCTCGCCCGCGCCCGGATCCGGCCCGATCACTCGACGCTCAACGCCCCCGACGCCGAGGAAAAGACCGGCCGGGCGCGGCGGATCGATCGACTGGTCGAGATCCTCGAGGGCCGCACCGGCGACTGACACCGCGGGCACGGGCACCCCGTGCGATGCGCTACGCTTCGGCTCCCGACTCCACCGTGCGCTTCATGAACCGGTCCCCCGCATGATCCAGATCGAGAACATCACGCTCCGTCGCGGCCTCGAGCCGCTGCTGGTCGACGCGAACCTGACGGTGCACGCCGGCCAGAAGATCGGCCTGGTCGGCGCCAACGGCTGCGGCAAATCCAGCCTGTTCGCGCTGCTGCTCGGCCGGATCGACGCCGACACCGGCACCCTGCGGATTCCGAAGGACTGGACCGTGGCCCACATGGCCCAGCAGATCACCGAGCTGGACCGCTCGGCGCTCGACTACGTGCTCGACGGCGACGCTCGATTCCGTGCCGCCGAGGCCGAAGTCGAAGCCGCCGACGCGTCCGGCGACGGCGAGCGGATCGCCCACGCCCACCAGGGCTTCGACGATGCGCAGGGCTTCGACGCGCCGGCCCGGGCCGGCGCCCTGCTGAACGGCCTGGGCTTTTCGGCCGACGAACACGACAAGGCCGTCGGGGCGTTCTCCGGCGGCTGGCGGATCCGGCTTTCGCTGGCCCGTGCGCTGATGAGCCCGTCGGACCTGCTGCTGCTCGACGAGCCGACCAACCACCTCGATCTCGAGACCGTGGTCTGGCTGGAAGACTGGCTGAAGCGCTACGCCGGCACCCTGGTGCTGATTTCGCACGACCGCGATTTCCTCGATCAGGTCGTCGACGACATCGTCCACATCGAGCATCAGAAACTGAATCGCTACAGCGGCGGCTACTCCGACTTCGAGCGCCAGCGCGCCGAGAAGATGGTTCTGCAGCAGGCCCAGTTCGTCAAGCAGCAGCGCAAGGCCGCCCACCTGCAGTCGTTCATCGACCGCTTCCGCGCCAAGGCGAGCAAGGCCAGGCAGGCCCAGGCCCGGATCAAGGCGCTGGACCGGATGGAAAAGATCGCGCCGGCCCACGCCGACAGCCCGTTCGATTTCGAATTCCCCGAGCCGGGCCGCGCCGCCGATCCGCTGATCAAGCTCGATGGCGTATCCCTGGGCTACGGCGACCACCAGGTCTTGAGCGACGTGTCGCTGAACCTGGCCGCCGGCGACCGGATCGGCCTCCTCGGCGTCAACGGCGCCGGCAAGTCGACCTTGGTCAAGGCCCTGGCCGGCGACCTCGAACCGATGGGCGGCGACCTGCATATGGACCGCCACCTGACCATCGGCTACTTCGCCCAGCACCAGGTCGAGCAGATCGATACCGAGGCCAGCCCGCTCACGAACCTGTCGCGCATCGCCGGCGACACGCCGGAACAGAAGCTGCGCAATTTCCTCGGCGGCTTCGCGTTTTCCGGCGACCTGGCGACCGACCCGTGCTCGCGGCTGTCGGGCGGCGAGCGCGCGCGGCTGGTGCTGGCCATGATCATCTGGCGCGCGCCCAACCTGCTGCTGCTCGACGAGCCGACCAACCACCTCGACCTGGAAATGCGCCACGCCCTGACCGTCGCGCTGCAGGGCTTCGAAGGCGCCGTGGTCACGGTCTCGCACGACCGCCACCTGCTCAACGAAACCGTCGACGCCTACTGGCTGGTCGACAACGGCAACGTCCACCCCTACCCCGGCGGCCTGCCCGCCTACCGCCAGCGCCTGGCCGGCGGCGACGGCTCCGGGCCTTCGTCGTCGACGGCCTCCACCGGCGGCTCGAAGAAGGACGAGCGTCGGAGAAAGGCGCAGGTTCGTGAAAAGCTGAAACCGCTGACCAACAAGGTCAACAAGCTGACCCGGGACATGGAGCGTCTGGAGGCCCGCCGCAGCGAGGTCCAGCAGATCCTGACCGACCCGGCGCTGTACGAAGCCGAGCGCGCCGACGAACTGCAGCAGCTTCTGGCCGAGAACGGCGAGCTGACATCGAGGCTCGAAGCGCTGGAACGTGAATGGATGGAAGCCGAGGAAGCGCTCGAGGCGCTGAAGGCCGAGGCCTGAAGCCTCCGGCGCTCCATGCTAGATTGATGAATACGTTGGCACGTACGGGAAGAATCTCATGATCCATAACGTCGTTCGCTGGCCCCATGGGCCGTCGGAGCAGGCTCGACGCCTGCCCGGTCTGCTTCTCGCCGGTCTGCTTGCCTGTCTGCTCGCGCTCGCCGCGCCGGTCGGGGCGTCCGAGAGCACGGACGCCTCCGACACGAGCACCGTTCCAGCACCGGCCGCCGATCCGGCTCTTGATCCAGTGGACGAACCCGCACTCGATCCAGTCGCCGCCACCGCCCAGTGGATGCTCGAACAGGACGACCCGCGCCTGCGCGCCGCGGCCCTCGTCGTGCGCACCGGCACCGGGGGCGACGTTCGAACGGCGACCGTCATCGACGCGATTCGCAGCACCACCGACAGCGCGGCGATGCTGTGGCTCGCCCAGGCCTGCCAGTCCGCCCGGATCCAGCGTGAATGCATCGACGCCGGCCTCGACGATGCGATCGTCCGCTACGACAGCGCCAACGTGTTCGCCCGCGCCACGCTGTACCCCGAAGAGCGAATCGCCGACCTGATGCTGGCCACGCGTGGCGAATCGATGCACTACTTCGCGCTGATCGAGGCCTGGTACGACGCACTGAGTCGCGGTCCCGCCGCTGGACCGAGCGAGTCGCCATCCGACCGCTTTGCCCAGGCCTTCGCGATCGGTGCGGCCTGGGCCACCCCGGCGCTCGCGCCGCTGGCCGAAACCTGCCGCAGCGCCACCCCGGGCGCCGAGCTCGACCGCGCCTGCCAGCAGCTGGCCGGCCGCATGGTCGACGGCGGCGAGTCGATGCTCGGTTTCATGATCGGCCGCGCCATCCAGCGCCGCGGCGAGCCGGCCGGCGACGACGAACGTGCTACCGTCACGCTCGCCAGCGATCGCGCCGCCTGCCAGATGCAGGCGCTGGAACTGGAGCTGGCGGCCATGGACGACGCCGGCATCCGCGAGTTCATCAGGCTCCTGAAGCGCCACGGCGAGTTCGAGGCCTGGGATCGGCTGGCCGAGACGCACGAAGTGGATTGCTCCGATCCACCGTCGATGCTTGCCGATCATGAAGCGGAGGAAGCCGCGTTCAACGCCACCGTCGTCTCCGTCGCGCAGGACATGGTGTCGTCCGAGGACGACCGTAAACGAGCCGCCGGCCTGGCGTGGCTTCTGACCAGCCATTCGCAGCCGATCGAAGCGCCCAACGAACTGCTGGACGAACTCGACGCACAGATCCGCTCGATCACCGACCCGGCCGCGCTGGCCTGGCTGGCTGCGGCTTGCGGCAACGTAAATATCGAAGACTTCTGTCTTGCCGCCGGACTGGATGCCGCGATCGTCAGAAATGACCCCGGCAACCTGCTTTCGCGCCTTCCGCTGCTCGACAATACGACGATCGAGCCCGCACTGCTGCAAAGCACGCGAGTCCGCAGCTACTACGATGAAGCCGGGGCCACCTGGTACCCGGAGCTGTATCCGGAGCTGGACCCGCTGAACGAGCAGGAGGCGGAAGGGCTGGAGATGAGCCACCCGATGTACGTGATGTCCGCTGCCTACATGGTTCCCATGCTCTACTCGTCGCCCGGCTTCGGGCCGCTGACCCGGTTCTGCGGCTCGCGTGAAGACGCGGACCGCGAGGCCATTGCTGCGTGCACTCGGATTGCCGATGCCCTTGTCGAAACCGGCAGGACCTTCACCGAACGCGCCATCGGAATCGCCCTGCACCGGCAGCAAGCGGAACGAATCGGCAATAAGGAACGGGTCGCTGCGCTGACCGCAGCATCCGAGCACCGCACGGCCGTCCTCGGCTGCCAATCAATGGCCATGCAAGCCACCTGGAAAACCATGACCCGCGATGACGTCGAAGCCTGGATCGCGGAGCAACTCGAATACGGCGAGGTGCGCGCCTATGCGCGAGCCGCCGAACGCGCCGGCGTGGACTGCTCGGACCCACCGCCGTGGCCGCCGGACTTCACGGGCGTGGATTGATCGTCAGCCCGTGACCCACACCGGCATCGCCCGCGACGCCGCCTTCAATTCGCGCTCGCGAAGCCGGTAGTCCGGACACATCGCCTCGACCTTCGCCCAGAACGCCTTCGAGTGGTTCGGGTGCTCGAGGTGGGCCAGCTCGTGCAGCAGCACGTAGTCGGCCACGGGCCGTTCGAGCAGCAGCAGGCGGACGCTGAGCGACAGGTTGCCGTTCGACGAGCAGCTGCCCCAGCGTGTGTTCGGGTTGCGCCAGGTGATCCGGCCCGGGTGCACGTCGTGGGTCTCGGCGAATTCACGAACGCGCGGTTCCAGCGACCCGCGGGCCATGGCCTTCAGCACGTCGACCAGCAGCGCGCGAGCATCGTCTGGATGCTCCGCGCCGGTCAACTCGATCGTCTCCGGGCCCCGCGCACGCCAGCGCAGCCGATCGCCTTGTTCGTAGCGGATCACCAACACCCGATCGATCGCCGGTAGCTCCAGCCGCCCGGGATGGGTGGCGTTGAGATGCTCCGGTCGCCGGCCCTGCACGGCCCGAAGCCGTTCCCGCGCGGATTCGATCCAGCCCGCCCGATCCGCAACGAAGTCCCGGATCACGCGCTCCGGCACCCGCGGCGGCGCGGTCACGACCAGGCTGGCGTCCGGCTTGACGCGCAGCGTCACGCGCCGGGCCCGGCGATGGCGGCGGAGTTGGAAGTCCTTGGACATGGGCGCCAGTTTAGCCGCCGAAGCGCCGCGGCCGATGCGTAGAATGGGCGAATTCGCCAACCCGCTCTCGTGATGCACGAACACGACCACCATTCCCACGACCACGGCTCCGGCCGCGCCCTGCGCTGGGCGGTCGTGATCACGCTGGCCTTCGCCGCCGTCGAGTTCGTGGTCGGCTGGTGGGGCGGTTCGCTGGCGCTGATGGCCGATGCCGGCCACATGCTCACCGACTCGACCTCGCTGGGCCTGGCCGCGCTGGCCGCCTGGATCGCCACGCGCCCGGCCGACGCCGGCCACAGCTGGGGCCATGGCCGGGCCGAGATCATCGCCGCCCTGATCAACGGCACGGCGATGCTGGTGCTGGTCGCAGTGATCGTCTACAACGCCATCCAGCGCTTCCAGGACCCGGTCGAGGTCAAGGGCGTGGCCGTGCTCGCCGTTGCCACGATCGGGCTGATCGTCAACCTGGCCGTGCTCAAGGTGCTGCACGGCGGCGAGGGCAACCTGAACGTGCGCGGTGCAATGCTGCACGTGATCGGCGACCTGCTCGGCTCGGTGGCGGCGATTGCCTCCGGCGCGATCATCCTGCTGACCGGCTGGACCCCGATCGACCCGATCCTCAGCCTGCTGATCTGCAGCCTGATCCTGGTCGCCGCGGTGCGCCTGCTGAAGACCGCGCTGACGATCGTCATGGAGGGCGTGCCGGCCCGGCTGGACCTGGAAGAGGTGCGCGCGGCGATGCGCGAAGACGACGAGGTGGTCGACGTTCACGACCTGCACATCTGGCAGATCAGCAGCGAGCGCATCGCGCTTTCGGCCCACGTCGTCGTCCACGACCTCGCGCGCTGGCCGGTGCTGCTGGCGCGTACCAACGCGATGCTGCTGGATCGCTTCGCGATCGACCACCCGACCCTGCAGGTCGAGCCGCACGACGGGCTCGCCTGCAAGCACGCCAACCACCAGTGCCACGGCTGACGCAATGAAGCTGCTGGCCGTCGGCGACATGCACCTGGGCCGCCTGCCGGTCGCGCTGCCGGAGGCACTCGCCGAACGCGCCCGCGATCTGGGTCCCGACACGGCCTGGTCGCGCTGCGTCGATCACGCCCTCGAACACGAGGTCGAGGCCGTGGTACTGGCCGGCGACCTGGTCGACCGCGAGCGGGATTTCTTCGCCGGCTTCAACGCGCTGAAGTCCGGCGTCGAGCGGCTGACCGCAGCCGGCATCCGGGTCGTTGCAGTGGCCGGCAACCACGACACCGAAGTGCTGCCGCGGCTGGCCGATGCGATCGACGGCCTGACCCTGCTCGGGCGCGGCGGCCAGTGGGAGCGGCTGGGGCTCGACGAGGTCGACGTGCTGGGCTGGTCCTTCCCATCGCGCCACGTGACCCGATCCCCGCTGGACACGCTGCCGGAGCTGGCCGGCGACCGGCCGGTCATCGGCCTGCTGCATGGCGATCTCGACCGAGCCGACTCGCGCTACGCTCCGCTGGATTCCGGCGTACTCGCGCGCTCAGGCGCGGCGGCCTGGCTGCTCGGCCACGTCCATCAGCCGCACCCGCTCGACGGCGAGATCCCGATCGGCTATCTCGGCTCGGTCAGCGCGCTGCGCGCCAGCGACCTGGGCCGACGCGGCCCGTGGCGGATCACGCTGTGCAACGGACGCATTCGCGCCGAACAGCAACCGCTGGCTCCGCTGGCCTTCGAGGCCCTGAGGCTGGACTGGACGCCGGACGACGAGCCCGGTCGCCTGCTGCCGCGGATCGTCGAGGCGGCACAGCGTCGGGTCGCCGCACGCATCGAGGCCGGTGCGCTGCCCGACGCGCTGGGGCTGCGCATCGAGATCACCGGCGAGACCGACCACGGCGAGGCCCTGCGCAGCCAGATCGAACAGGTCGGCGACGAGGCCCGGTTCGAGGACGGCGGGTGTCAGATCTTCGTCCAGAAGGTCGTCGTCGACACCCGCCCGCCGCTGGATCTCGACACCCTGGCCCGTCGCGCCGATCCGGTCGGTCTGATCGCCCGCGACCTGCAGGCGCTGACCGGCGCCGACCTCAACGCCCGCCAGGCGCTGATCGACGCCGCCCGACCCGCATTGGCCGACGCAGTGGCCGCACTCGAATTCCAGCCGGTCGCGGCGCGTCTCGACGACGACGCCATTGGCGATCAACTGGCCCGGGCCGCGCGCCGCGCGCTGTCGGACCTGATGGGGCAGACCCGATGAAGCTTCACCGGCTGACGATCCGCCGGCTGCCCGGCATCGACCGGGAACTGTCGGTGGAACCCGCGACCGACCGGCCGACCGTCATCACCGGCCCGAATGCCTCGGGCAAGACCAGCCTGGTCCGGGCGCTGCATGCCCTGCTCCGGCCGGCCGGCGCGCCCGAGTTCGTCGACCTCGACGCGCGGTTCGAACACGACGGCGCGCACTGGGACGGCCGCGCGCTGGGCAGCGCCCGCCACTGGCAGCGCAACGGCGAGGAGCATGCCCCGCCCGACTGGCCCGACGCCGACCAGCTCGATGCCTTCCTGATCCGCGCCGACGACCTGCTCGACGTCGGCGCCACCGAGACCGGCATCGCCGAGGCCTTGCGCCGGCTGCTGGCCGGCGGCTTCGACCTCGACCGGGTGCGCACCACCGATGCGTTCCGGCTGGCGCCGCGGCCGCAGAAGCTGCACAGAGAACACGAGCAACGACTTCGCCAGCTCGACGACCTCGAACGCCGCCAGGCCGAGCTGGCCGACGAGGTCGAGCGGCTCGATGAACTGCGCGCCGAGCTCGAGGCCGCGCGCGAAGCGGAGTCGCGCCGCCGCGCGATCGAACGCGCCGTGAAGGCCGTCGAGCATCGACAGACGCTGGCCACGGTCTGCCGTCGCCTCGACGAACTGGGCAGCGGCTTCGGCCAGCTCGACGGCAAGGAAGGCGAGCGGCTGGCCGAGATCGAGGACGAGCTCGACGAACGCGCCCGGCGCGAGCGGACCCAGCAGCGCGCACTGCAGGATGCCCGCGACCGGATCGAGGCCACGGGCATCGCCGACCTGGACGCCGCCGAGGCCGCGCGCCAGGGCCTGGTCGACGACCTGCGCCGCTGGCAGGCGCTGGACGCCAAGCGCCGCGAACTGGAGCAGCAGCGCGAGCGCGCCGACGAGCATCGCCGCGAAGCCGCTCGCCGCGGCGGCGCCCGCGGCGGCCACGTGATCCCGGTCCCCGATCTCGAGGCCGTCGATGCGCTCGACGACGCAGCGGCCCGCCTCGAGGCGGCCCGCACCGAGCTGGACCGGCTGAACCGAGAGCAGTCCGCCGTCGCCGAGCTCGACGATCCGGGCGCCGAACTCGACGCCGCGCGCGATGCCGGCCGCGCCCTGCGCGACTGGCTGTCGGCTCGGCCGCCATCGGCGATCGCCTGGACCCTGAACGGCATCGCGCTGGTCGTCCTGCTCGCCTCGGGCCTGCCGTGGACGGGCGCGGTGCCGGCCGAGTTCGTGCTGCCGCTGCCGACCGGCTGGCTGGCGCTGCGCCCGCTGCTGCTGGGCGCCGCCGCCGCGCCGCTGGCGCTGCTGATCGCCGGTGGGCTGCGCGCGCGCCGCAGCGGTGCGGCACGACGGCGCTTCGAAGCCCTCGGCGTGGACGGACCGGAACACTGGGAACCGGTTTCAGTAGCGCGCCGGGCCGGCGAAATCGATCATCACAGCGCCGAGCTGGTGCTCCGACGCCGGCAGTGGGAGCGCGGCCTGGAGCGGGCCGGCGAGATCGAACAGGCCGAGCGGGCCCGCGGCGAGGCGCACGCCGCCTGGCAGCGGGCCTGCACGGCGCTGGGGCTGGATCCGGACCAGACCGACTCCAGTGCCGCCCACCGCTATCGCCTGCGTGAGCTGCACGACCTGCAGCGGGCAGAGCAGCGCGCCGGTGATGCCCGGGCCGCGCTCGACACGCTGGCCGAACAGGCCACAGCGCTGCAGCGCCGCATCGCGGATCGGCTGACCGTACTGTCCGGCGACGAACCGGCACCCGACAGCGCCGAGGCCCTGGCCGATCGACTTCGCCTGCTGGAATCCCGGATCAACGAAGCGCGCGAAGCGCGGTCCGGCATCGAGGTGGCCCGCTCCCGACTGCAGCAGCTCGCCGAAGACCGCGACGCGCTGCACGACCGGCGCGAACGGCTGTACACCAACGCCGGCCTGGGCCGCGGCGACGATGCACTGTTCCTGGACCCGGGCAGCACGGCCGACGACGCGGCGACCGACCGTCGAAGCCTTCTTCACCAGCGCCTGCGCTTGCTGCCCGAGTGGCAATCGCTGGAAGCCGAGCGGCGGCGTCTCGGCCGGGCCGTGGCCGAGGACGAGGAGGCGCTGCGCAACGCATCGGACCTGCGCCGGCTCGTCGATCAGAACGACCTCGACGGCCTGCGCGAACAACTGGGCGCGGTGGCCGAGTCGGCCGAGCGCCGCGATGAACTGGTGCGTGAAATCGAGCGCGTGACCGCCGAGCGACGCCGGGCCCTGGACGAGCGTGAACTCGAGGCCCTGAACGCCGATCGCGAGCGGCTGCGCGATCAATTGGCCGATGCGCGCGAGGCCCGGCTGTTCGCCGCCGCCGGCGGCTTCCTGGTCGAACGCGCCCAGTCCCGCCACGTCGCCGACCACCAGCCCGAGCTGCTGAAGCGGGCCGGGGCCTGGTTCGGCCGCTTCACCCATGCCGGCTGGGCGCTGGAGTTCGACGGCAAGAACTTCGCCGCGCGCGAACTGGCCAGCGGCGAGCAGCGCAGCCTGGCCCAGCTGTCGACGGCCACACGGATCCAGCTGCTGCTGGCCCTGCGGCTGGCCTGGATGGACGAGATCGGTCGCGACCGGGCCACCCCGCCGATCGTGCTCGACGAAGTCCTGGCCACCTCCGACCCGGCCCGCTACCAGGCCGTCGTCGAGGCCGGCGCCGAGCTGGTGCGCGCCGGCCGGCAGCTGATCTACCTGTCGGCCCAGCCGGCCGACGTCGAGGCCTGGACCCGCTTCCACGCCGAGCCGGAACCCAGGGTCATCGAACTGGCACCAACCCGGGATGACACCGGGTTCCGGTTCACGCCCGACCGCCCGCTGCCCTGCCCGGACACCGCGCTGGCGCCGGCCGAGTGGGCACTCGAGGCCGGCGTGCCGCCGCTGGACCCGTTCGCCCCGGCCGAGCGCGTGGCGCTGTTCCACCTGGCCCCCGACCGCCTGGCCGACCTGAACGCGCTGCGCGCCCGGCGCATCGTCACGCTGGGCCAGTTCGAACAGGCCGAAACACTCGACGCGCTGCCGCTGGGTGACGATGCCGCCGACCGCTTCGAAGCCCGCATCCGCGCCGTCCGCGCCTGGCTGCCGCTGTGGCAGCGCGGCCACGCCCGGCCGGTCACCGCCGAGGTCATCCACCGCTCGGAGGCCGTCAGCGAGAAATTCATCAACGAAGTCGTCGACCTCGACACCGAACTCCAGGGCCACGGCCCGGCGCTGATCGAGGCGCTGCGAGAGGGCCGCGTAAAGGGCTTCCGCACCGCCAAGATCGACGACCTCGAAGCCTACCTCGATGCCGCCGGCTGCCTGGCCGCCGAGCGTCCCGTCAGCGACGCCGAACGCATCCACACGCTCACCCGCACCGGCCCCCTCACCGACCCGGACGCCGAACGACTCGACGCGTGGCTGCGGGCCGGGGTGGCTTCGGTCGGGTGACTCGATGCTTGCCCGAGAGGATGGTCGCTGCGACGCGAAGGGACAAACACGAGACTGGAATTCAAAGGCGTTCCTGGTTACGCACGTTTCTCAGCCGGTAGTACAGCCCTCCGGAGGCGTGCAGGAAACTCGAGAACAGCAAGCAAGGACCCTTCGAAAGCGCTCTTTTGCCCGGCTTCGCCTGTTGGAGGGCGCCTGCGCGCGAAGGGTGGCCGCTTCCGAAGTCGTTCGCGCGCAAGCGCCCTCCACCAGGCCGTCTTCCTGCCAGTCCGGCGTCGGGCTGGAATCTCGCTTGCGATGGAAACCCGTCCTTCGAATCCGATCGGATGATCCAACGGCTCGCCTCTATCGCCTGCCGCGACGCTCCGATGTCGGGACGCTACCCGACCGTGGCCGAGATTCATGCGTAATCAGGAAGGCGTTTTCTCGCACAGACGCAGAGCGAAAGACCCAGGACCCAAAAGGGAAAACAGCGGCCCGTTACCGTTTGAATCGAATCGATTCCGACGTGTTCTTCGTTCGCCTTTCTCTGCGCCGCCGCATCTCTGCGAGAGCATGCTTTTTGACCTTCACACCTTCCCCCGCCCGAAACGAATTTTCTGCCCGCCCTTCGCGCCCATCCGCTCAGGCAACCGCTCCCGAACCCGATCAACCCAGTTCGCGATAACTCAGACACTGCCCGCCGACGTCGATCATGGCCTGGAGATCATCGGCCAGGCGAAGTTCGAAGTCGTCCGGGTGGATGCCGAAGCGCAGCGGCGTGCCGCTCGATCGCGCCCAGGCGCGGTTGAGCGCATTGAACGGGCGGACGACGGCGGCGCGGAAGGCGGTGTCGGTCTCGAAACCGGCCATCGGCAGGCGGTGGTATCGATCACTACGCGCATCGAAGACGCCGCCGGTGGTCTCGTACAGGTCGAACGGCAGGCGCTTCAGCACCGACCTCGGCACCGGGCCCATCGCCCAGGCCGGCGGCACGTACAGCGCCGGGGCCGGCAAGTCGCTCGCGTCGAACCAGGCGCGGTTGCTCAGCATCAATCGAAGAATGCCGAAGCGGCTCAGGGCCAGGTGCTCGCCGGCCCGGCGCGAGATCAGCGCGCTGTGCAGCGCGTGCTTCGGGCCCCGGATCCGCCGGATTTCGTGGGTCCAGCCGTGGCCGGCCAGTTCGGCACCGTCGTCGAGCAGCGCGCGCAGGCCGCGCAGGTGATCGGCCGTCCAGTCGCGGCCGGGCACGACCAGCAGCGTGATCGGCACCAGGCCGGCATCGACCAGCCGATCGAAGATCCGCCGGACGCGGTCCAGCGTCTCGGGCATCACGTCGTGGATCGAGACCAGCAGCTTCATCGACACTCAGCCCAGCGGATCGGCCAGCAGCGCGATCCAGTCCTCGAGGCTGCTGCGATTGAGTTCGTGCGCGGCCTGCCGGCCGGCCTCGGCGCGGGCCTGGCGGACCTCGGCCGGCTCACCGGCCAGGCGCTCCAGCACGTCGGCCAGGGCATCGTCGAGACCGAACACGACCAGGTGCTCGGCCAGGTCCGGCCAGTTGACGATGCCGCAGGTCGAGGTCACCACGGCCTGCCGACCGCGCGCCATGGCTTCCAGCGCGACGGTGCCGAAGGACTCGACCTCCGAGGGCAGCACCAGCGCGTCGGCGGCGTCCATCTGCTCGAGCAGCTGCGGGCGGGTCAGCCAGCCGGTCGCGGTCAGGTTGCCCAGTTCGGCGGCCGCCCGATCGACGCGGGCGCGCAACGGCCCATCGCCGGCGATGACGAAATCGATGTCCGGCAGCGCACGGGCCGCATCGATGACGGTGTACAGGCGTTTCTCGGCGGCCAGCCGGCCCGCGTACAGCACGCGACCCAACACGGCCGGCAGCGGCCGGACCGGCGCGTCGAGCACGGCCCGCGGCACCAGCGTGCCGATCCGGCGAGGACGCTTCCCGCCGAGGCGCTCGGCCAGCCCGGTCATCTCGGCGGAATTGCCGAGGGCACGATCGGCATAGCGGAACAGCGTCCGGTCGGCGAAGCGGAACCAGGCGCGGCTCAGGTACTTGAAGATCGAATTCCCGTACAGGTCGGTGACGCCGGCGTAGTGGGTGTGGAAGCCGGCCAGCAGCGGTAGGCGCTTGTCGTGGGTCCATTTCGCGGCCAGCAGGCCGTAGGGTCCGGGCGTGGCGACCACGACCACGGTGGGCTCGAACTCGCGCAGCGCCCGCCACAGCCGGCGCGGCGACGGCAGGTAGACCTTCTGCGTCGAATCGCCCGGCAGCGGAAACGAAAACCCGCGCTGGCCGCTGTGACCGGGACAGACGAAGGCGGTCGCGACCTGGGTCGGGCCCAGTTGATCGATCAGGTCGGCGTAGTAGGCGCCGACGCCGTTGCGTTCCGGTTCGGAGTCCGAAACGAAGGCGACGCGAACGCTCATGCCGCGGCTCCGGCCGGGCGCAGCACGCCGGCCTCGGCCTCGTCCCCGAACCGGTAGCGGGCGTAGACCGGGGCGAACTCGCGTTGCAATCGACCCTCGTCGAGACCGAAGTCCGAAAGCGCGTAGCGATGGCCGGAGCGGAACCCGCGCGAGGCCTGCCCGGCCTCGGCCAGCGCCGCGGCGAACTGCGGCGTCAGTTCGAGCCCGACCCGTTCGAACGCGTCGCGGACAACCTCCTCCAGCCGGTCGCGCAGGGCGTGGTTGTCGAGCAGGGCAACCCGGTCCGGGTGCCGCTCGGCGACCTCGGCCTGGTGGAGGTAATAGAACTTCAGCAGCGCCGTCAATCGATCGCGGAGATCCTCGGGGACGCCATCGAACCCGACCACGCTCAACCCCGGCGCCAGCGAACTCATCTGCGACGGCACGGTCCTGACCGGGTCGCGCGAACAGCCGAGCAGCACCGCGCCGGGAAAGGCCTCGAGCAGCGTCTCGAGGCTTCCCGTGAACGAAGCGTTCTTCGACAGGAAACGCATTCCGGAGCCGTGCGCGTACAGGTGCCGCTTGACGCAGTTGCGGTAGTAGCGGGCCCAGGCCCGGCGCTCGGCGTCCGGCTGCCCGTCCAGCCGCGCGGTGCGCCACAGCCACGGCGCGCGCGGGAACACGGCAACCAGGATGAAGCACTGCATCGGCGGCATCAGCGCCAGGAAATCTTCTTCCGGTGCGTCCATGGCGAACGGGTGGACATCGTCCATGTCGGCCAGGAAGCGACGGCCGAACGCGCCGCCGAGCCGGCCCAGCGGGCGACCGATCGCGCGATCCAGCGCGGCCAGGCCGCCGAGCAGCCTGCGCGCCGTGACCGACAGCCCGAACAGGCATTCCCAGGTGCGGAAGGTGGTGAAGCGCCGATCGGCCGACAGCACGTGGTGCAGGTGCGTGGTCCCGGAGCGCGGTGGACCGACGACGAACACCGGTCGATCGACCTCGACCTTCCGCCAGCCGCGGAACAACAGGTCGTCGAGCAGGAAGCCCACCCCGTGCAGCAGCTGCAGCAGCGCGAAGATCGGCCAGGCGAATACCAGCAGCAGTGCCGCGGTCCAGCGCCGGCCCTCGGTCCACGGCGAAACCGCGGCCGACGCCCAGAGACGGACGGCCCGGGCCACGGCGGAAAGGAGCAACCTCATTCGGTCGGCGCGCTGGAAAACGGGGTCAGCGGCGAGTATCGCACAGCGGACCGAGCGGAACGATGACCGGCGGGACGCCGAAGCGTCATCGAAGATTCATTCTTCGGCACTCGCAATTTCCTGTTTATACGCGTATAGTTGGAGATGCTGCGCAGCACGGCAGTGGAAACTCCGGGTGGCTCCTTCCTAGCAAGAACCTCCAGACGAACCTCTCGACCTTGCACGACGCTTGATGAGCAGTTGGCAGCATTTCACCCATTACGTTTGATGAAAAGGTAGTAAGAAAATGGTTACAGGAACCGTGAAGTGGTTCAACGACGCAAAGGGCTTCGGCTTCATCTCCCAGGACAACGGCGGCGCCGACGTGTTCGTGCATTTCAGCGCGATCCAGGGCTCCGGCTTCAAGTCGCTGGCTGAAGGTCAGAAGGTCGAGTTCGAACTGCAGGACGGCCCGAAGGGCCCGCAGGCAGCCAACGTCAACCCGGTCTGATCCGGCGCGACAACGAACGCCTCCCAAGGCCCCGCCCCTGTGCGGGGCCTTTTCATTTCCGAGCCCCCGCCCCTGTGCGGGGCCTCTTCATTTCCGAGCCCCGCCACCGAGCGGGGTCCATTCCGTTCCGATCCGGCGCGAACCGGCCGAACGTTTCGTCCTCTTGCCAGAGTTCCATGGGCGATTTCGTCACGAGGTCCCGGGTTCGCCTGCGGCGCCCCGGGACGACGGAGGTGTAGAGGGGGAGCCCCGGGACGACGGAGGTGTAGAG
>NZ_JAAWWS010000150.1:16519-55298 GCF_012272825.1 Wenzhouxiangella sp. XN79A
ATCCGGCCCTTCGTCGTGGTGCCCGGGCTCGATGGGCGATTTCGTCACGAGGTCCCGGGTTCGCCTGCGGCGCCCCGGGACGACGGAGGTGTAGACGAGGAGCCCCGGGACGACGGAGGTGTAGAGGAGGAGCCCCGGGACGACGGAGGTGTAGAGGGGGAGCCCCGGGACGACGGAGGTGTAGAGGGGGAGCCTCGGGATGACGGAGGTGCAGACGACGCGCCGCCCGGGATGACGGAGGTGTAGCGAGCGCTCCTGGTTCGCGTCGTCCCGGGGCCGGCGGAGCCGGAACCCGGGATCTCGTGATGCGATCGCCCGTCGAACCCTGGCGCAGGAGCCGGAAGAATGAACCGGTCGGGCCCCCTTCGGCCGGCGGAGCCGGTTTCCGCACAGGCCTTCGATCCGGCCCTTCGTCGTGGTGCCCGGGCTCGATGGGCGATTTCGTCACGAAGCCCCGGGTTCGCCTGCGGCGCCCCGGGACGACGGAGGTGTAGAGGGGGAGCCCCGGGACGACGGAGGTGTAGAGGGGAAGCCCGGGACGACGGAGGTGTAGACGAGAAGCCCCGGAATGACGGAGGTGTAGACGAGAAGCCCCGGGACGACGGAGGTGTAGAGGGGGAGCCTCGGGATGACGGAGGTGCAGACGACGCGCCGCCCGGGATGACGGAGGAACAAGAAACGCGCTCCGATGGGTTCAAGTTCGGGAGGGCGGATCAGGAGGTCACCACTCGATCGAGAAACGCCGCAAGGTCCTGCTTCAGTTCCGGAATGACCGATTCGAGGCGGTGACCGGCGTCGAGCAGGCGCAGCCCGGCGCCGTGCTGTTCGGCGAAGCGGACGCTGTGCGAGAAGGGGATGATGTCGTCGTTCCAGCCGTGGACGACGTGGATGCGGTCGGTCTTCGGGGTGTAGCGCTCGCGGGTCTGCGCGCCCGGGTGACGATGCTCCAGGTACAGCGCCGGGGCCAGCACGAACAAACCCGCCACGGCCACCCGCTCGGCGGCCATCACCGAGACGAAGCCGCCCATCGACGAACCGACCAGCACCGTCGGGGCGTCGGAGGCTTCGAGCCGCGCGACCAGGCGCTCGATACGCCCGACCGGGTCGTCGTGGAAATCCCGGTCGTCGACCGCCTCGGTGGCCCAGCCGGCGGCCTCGGCGACCGGCCGCAGCGCCACGATCTTGTTGGCCTGCGGGCCGGAATCCAGGCCGTGACTGAAGATCACGCGGCCGTGCCGCGTCCTTGGTTCCGATGCACTCATGCGCGTTTCCATTGAATATGTCGTTCGCCGATCCGCTCGCCGGCGGCATCGAAGATCCGCTCGGCCATCCGCACCGAGCCGTCGAGGACCAGCGCGCTCGACGAGCGGGTGCCGTAGCGTTCGTCGACGATGAACGGCGCCGACAGCATCCGCTCCAGCGCAACGCCGACGCCGGTATCGGGCAGCTCCTCGTCGGGCGCCGCGGCGCGGTCGTCGAGCAGGCCGAGCAGCGTGGTCGTGGCCGGCTCCGGATCGGCCAGGGCCTGCTCGAGCCGCTGCACCGCCCGGATCGACTTCGGCCACGGGGTGTCCAGCGCGTGGTTGGACAAGGCGTGCAGCCCGGCCGGCACTTCGGCCGGCAGCGTGTGCGTGCCGACCTGCCAGAGCACCGCGCGATCGCCGACCAGCAGATTGAACGGGCCGTAGTCACCGCGCTGTCGATGAACCCGCTCGACGAAGTCTGCGATCGACGGCGCCTGGAGCGCCGCCACCGGCAGCGCTCCGCGCGAGCGCTCGCCGGCCGGCGCCGATGGATCGCGCACGTTGGTCAGGGCCGCGAAGCGGCCGTCGCGACGCACCGCCAGCCAGGTCCCGCCGGCCTGCTCGTCGCGGCCGGCCAGCAGGCCCTGCGGCGCCGGCCACCAGTGCAGGGCGCGGGTCGGGCGGGCGTGGAACTCGTCGCGGTTGGCCGCCAGCACCAGTGGACGCGGCGTGCCGGGCCGCCAGTCGAACGCGATCAGGCACACGGCACTTCTCCGCCCGTCCGGGGTCTGAACCAAGCCGGTATCATGATTCGAATTGTTGCACGGGAGGCTTGACGATGACGGACTCGGACCGACGCGGATCCACCAACGCCCGGCCCCAGGACTGGTTCGGCATGCTGTTGCTGGCGCTCGGCCTGGTGCTGGCCAGCCTGTTCCTGGCCGACGCGGTGCGCGACTTCTCGGTCCGCGACCGGTACGTCGAAGTCAAGGGCCTGGCCGAGCGCGAAGTGCAGGCCGATCTCGCGATCTGGCCGATCACCTACAGCCTGTCGGCCGAGACCCTCGAGGCGCTGCGAGCACGCATGGACCGCACCGACGAATCGGTCATCGCCTACCTCAAGCTCAACGGCTTCGAAGATCGCGAGATCCGTCGCACGCCGCCGCAGGTCACCGACCGCTGGCTGAACAGCTTCGACAACCAGCGCCCGGCCGATCGTTATTCGGCCCAGCGGACGCTGACGCTGCGCACGACCAAGGTCGACGCCACCCGCCAGGCCATGGACCAGGCCGCCGACCTGATCAGCCAGGGCGTGCCGCTGATGCCGAACTGGGGCAACGACGCCCAGTACCTGTTCACCGGGCTCGAGGCGATCAAGCCGGAGATGATCGCCGAGGCCACCGCCGATGCCCGGCGGGCCGCCGACCAGTTCGCCGAGGACTCCGGCAGCGACGTCGGCGCCATCCGCTCGGCCCGCCAGGGCTATTTCACGATCGACGAGCGGGACCGAACGGCGCCGGAGACCAAGCGAGTCCGCGTGGTCACGACCATCGAATACTTCCTCGACGGCTGATCGACGACCCATGGACGGCGACCCCGGACGGGCCCGATGGAGTCCACGCGATGTCCACGCACGAAGCGCAGGATGACGACATGAATCGAACCACACCAGAGACCGGCCACCGGACCCTGCGGCGATTGCTGAGCGGTGCGGCGCTGCTGCTGGCCGGGCTGGTGCTGTCGCTGAACGCGCTGCTGGCCCAGGACCCGGTCGGACGCGAGGTCGTCCAGTTGACCGTGGCCGACGCGATCGGTCCTGCAACCCGGGACTACATCGTCCGCGGCATCGAGGAGGCTGAAGACACCAACGCCGAACTGGTCGTACTGAAGCTCGATACGCCGGGCGGACTCGATGCCTCGATGCGCGACATCATTTCCAAGATCCTCAATGCCGAAGTGCCGGTGGCCACCTGGATCGCCCCGGACGGAGCGCGCGCGGCCAGCGCCGGCACCTACATCCTGCTGGCCAGCCCGGTCGCGGCCATGGCGCCGGCCACCCACCTCGGCGCGGCCACGCCGGTGCCGATCGGCGGCGCGGCGCCGACCGCGCCCGCGCCGGCCGCCGAGCCCGAAGCCGAACCGGCGACCGACGAGCCGATGAGCGAAGACACGGCCGCCTCCGGCGACGAGGCGGCCGAAGCCGAACCACCGGCTGCGCCGGCCGACGCTTCATCGAGCAAGGCCATCAATGATGCCGTGGCCTACATCCGCGGCCTGGCCGAGCGCCACGGTCGCAACGCCGACTGGGCCGAACGCGCGGTGCGCGAAGCCGTCACCCTGACCGCGCCCGAGGCGCTCGAGCAGAACGTCATCGACCTGATCGCCGAGAACATCGACGACCTTCTGGCCGCGATCGACGGCCGCGAAGTCAAACTGCATGACCGCAGCGTGACCCTGGCCACCGAGGGCCTGGCCGTGCGCGAGATCGAACCCGACTGGCGCACCAGTCTGCTGGCCATCATCACCAACCCCACCCTGGCCTACATCCTGCTGCTGGTCGGCGTCTACGGCCTGCTCCTGGAAGGCTACAACCCCGGCGCGCTGGTGCCCGGCATCATCGGCGGCATCAGTCTGCTGCTGGCGCTCTACGCATTCCAGATCCTGCCGGTCAACTACGCCGGACTGGCGCTGATGGCGCTGGGCCTGGCGCTGATCGCGGCCGAGCTGTTCGTGCCGTCGTTCGGCATCCTCGGCATCGGCGGCCTGGTCGCCGTGGTGTTCGGCTCGGTGATCCTGTTCGACGAGGACGTGCCGGGCTTTGCCGTCAACGAAGGCGTGATCGCCGGGCTCGCGGTCAGCGGCGCGGTGCTGTTCGGCATGATCGTGTGGATGATCCAGCGCGCGCTGCAGCGGCCCCGCATGGGCGGCCGCGCGTCGCTGATCGACCATACCGCCGAGGCCATCGCGGACTTCACCGACGGTCGCGGTCGCGTCCACCTTCAGGGCGAGGACTGGTTCGCCCACGCCGAGGCCGACATCCGGCGCGGCCAACGGGTGCGCATCACCGGCATCCAGGACGAAGGCTTCGTTCTCGATGTCGTACCGCTCAACGACGACGAACGCTGAATTTCCATCCATCGATCGACAGACCCCAACACGGAGGTTCCATGAACATCGACATTCTCAGTTTCGCCGGCGTGATCGGCTTCCTGCTGATCCTGCTGCTGGCCAACACGATCAAGATCCTGCGCGAGTACGAGCGCGGCGTGATCTTCACCCTGGGCCGCTTCGACAAGGTCAAGGGCCCCGGCATCATCCTGGTCATCCCGTTCATCCAGCAGATGGTCCGCGTCGACCTGCGCACCGTGGTCATGGACGTGCCGACCCAGGACGTGATTTCCTTCGACAACGTCTCGGTCAAGGTCAACGCCGTGATCTACTACCGCGTCGTCGACCCGCAGAAGGCCATCATCAACGTCGAGCGCTTCATGGACGCCACCAGCCAGCTGGCCCAGACCACGCTGCGCTCGGTGCTCGGCAAGCACGAGCTGGACGAAATGCTGGCCGAGCGCGACAAGCTCAACGAAGACATCCAGGTCATCCTCGACCGCCAGACCGACGGCTGGGGCGTGAAGGTCACCAACGTCGAGATCAAGCACATCGACCTCGACGAATCGATGATCCGCGCGATCGCCAAGCAGGCCGAGGCCGAGCGCCAGCGGCGCGCCAAGGTCATCCACGCCGAAGGCGAACAGCAGGCCGCCCAGAAGCTGGTCGAAGCGGCCGAAAAACTGGCCGAAAGCCCGAACGCCATCCAGCTTCGTTACCTGCAGACGCTGGGCGACATCGCCGGCGAGAAGAACTCGACCATCGTGTTCCCCGTGCCGATCGATACGCTCAAGAGCCTGATCGGGAAGTAGGGGTTTCGAGAGGACTCCCGAGCGCTCGACAGCCTGGGCCGGCCGGCGCGGCCGGCCCGATGTCGATTGCCTGTTGGAGGACGCTTGCGGGCGAAGGTTTTTCCTGGCGTGCGGCCGGCTTCTACTTCAACGTCAAAAGCGTTTCGCCGCTCGCTTCGCGAGCTGATGCGACCTACTTTTGTGGCGACAAAAGTAGGCAAAAGCGCTGCGCGAACATCGCCGCCCGGCCTGCGGCCGGGTTCCCTCCGGTGCTCCCGGCTGGCGGGGTCCGTCGAACTCGCTCCGGTCGCTCCGCTCCCTACGCTCAGACATTGCGACGGCCCTTTGTCCGCCACCCGGTCCGCGCCTCCGGCGGCGCTGACGGCGGAGGAAGTCAAAGGCCAACCCGCGCCGAGCAGACCAGTTCGTTTCAACCTGTCTCCGAGAACAGCTCGAGATTCTCGCTTTCGATCGAGACCGCGACCTTTGCCAGCCTCAGGATTGAACTCAGGGCGATACACGTCAGGAAGGCAATGGTTTCAAGCCCCCCTCAAGGGCGCCGAGAAGCGCAGGGGCGAGTGGGAGAAGGGCCGCTGCATGTCTGAGCGTAGAGAGCGCAAGCGAACGAAGCGAGTTCAGCGGACCCCACTCGCACCGAGCATCGCAGGGAACCCGAGCGCAGCTCGGGCGCCATTGCCGGGAAAAGCGTTTTTGCCTACTTTTGTCGCAACAAAAGTAGGTCGCATCAGCTCGCGAAGCGAGCGGCGAAACGCCTTTGACGTTACAAAACCAAGCGAAAACCCCCGGGTACGCTCCGCTTACCCGGGCTACAAAGTCAACGGAAAAACCCGGGCCGCGGCACCCCGCGACCCGGCATCTACGGAATCAATCGAGCAGGAAGGTCTCGAGGAACAAGACCACCGCCTCGGAATAGAGATCGCGGTTCTCCTTGCGCCGATACCCGTGCCCCTCGTTCAGGGCATTCATGTACCAGACCGGGCTGCCCTGCTCGCGCAGCGCCGCGACGATCTGTTCGGCTTCGGTCACCGGCACGCGCGGGTCGTTCTCGCCCTGGATGACGAACATCGGCACGTCGATCTTCTCGACGTTGTTCAGCGGGCTGATGGCCTGCAGGTGGGCGCGCATTTCCGGGTCGCGCTCGTCGCCGTACTCCACGCGACGCAGGTCGCGGCGGTAGTCCTGGGTGTTCTCCAGGAAGGTCACGAAGTTGGAGATGCCGACGATGTCGACGGCGGCCTCGAGGCGGTCGCTGTAGTGCACCGACGAGGCCAGCACCATGTAGCCGCCGTAGCTGCCGCCGTAGACGGCGACGCGGTCTTCGTCGAGGTCGGGCTGCTCGGCGATCCAGTCGAGCAGCGCGCCGATGTCGCGCACCGAGTCCTCGCGCTTGAAGCCGTTGTCGAGCTGCAGGTAGGTCTTGCCGTAGCCCGACGAACCTCGGACGTTGGGCACGACGACGGCCGCGCCGACGCGGTCGATCCACAGCTGGTAGGTGGCGCTGAAGGTCGGGCGGGCCTGGCCTTCGGGGCCGCCGTGGATCGAGACCACGACCGGGTGCGGACCCTCGCTGTTCGGGCGGTAGACGAAGGCCGGGATCATCCGCGGCTTTCCGTCGACCTCGTCGAAGGTCGGGTACTCGATCAGTTCCGGCATCACGAAGCCTTCCGGGTCGAGGCCGCCGACTTCGCTGGCGGTCCAGCGCGTGCGCTCGCCCGTGGCCCAGTCGAACACGTGCACGTCGCTGGGCGAGCGGGCGTTGTTGACCACCATCGCGATCTTCGAATCGTCGGGGCTGAAACTGGCGCCGCCGACCACGCCGTCGGGCACGGTCTCGATGCGCGCGTACTCGTTCGTTGCCGGGTCGAAGCGGTAGACGCGGCTGTAGCCGCCCTCGTTGGTGATGAACACGCCGGCATCGCGGGCGTGGTTCAGCGCCAGGCCGCCGACCGACCACGGGATGTCGCCGGTCAGGATCGTCACCTCGCCGCGGTCCAGGTCCATGCGGGCGAGTTCGGCGAACTCGCTACCGGCGTCGGTGGCGAAGAACACCGATTCACCGTCGGCCGAGAAGCCGGACGGCAGGTTGCGCGACACCGTCTCGCCGCCGCCGGCGATGCGCTCGACGTCGCCGTTTTCGAGATCCAGCACGTGGATGCGCGAATCGTTGGCGCTGATGTACTGGACGATCAGGAGCTTCGAATTGTCCGGCGCGAAGTCGACCGGGCCCCACCAGCTGCCGTCGGGCGATTCCAGGATCATCTCCGGCTCGCCAGCCGATTCCTCATCGGCTGCGAAGTCGAACAGCCAGACATCGTTGGACCGGCCGTTGCGGCGGGTGGACTGGAAGGCCAGATACCGGCCGTCGTCGGACCACTGCAGGCCGCCGTTGCGCGACTCGCCGTCGCTGATCATCCGGTGTTCGCCGGTGGCCGGATCCAGCAGGAAGATCTGGGCGAATTCGCTGCCGCCCTCGTCCATCGTGAACGCGATCTCGGCATGGCCCGGCCGGCGGGCGACCTGGCCGACCGGCTCGTCGAACCAGGTCAGCTGGCGACGCATGCCCAGCGGCTCGTCGACCCGGTGCAGCTGGCTGACCTCGCCGAAGCGAGTCTCGATGTAGATGGCCTCGCCGTCGGGCGTCCAGCCGGCCATGCTGGCCGAGCGGATGTTCTGGTAGCGGTTCAGCGCCTCGCCGATCCCGGCCGGAATCTCGGGCACGTCCTCGAGAATCACGTTGCCGGAATTGGCGGTGCGGCGGTCGACCTCGGCCACGACGGCCGACGACAGCGCGATCAGGCCGGCCGCGGCCAGCGCGAAGGGGCGGTAGGTGGTCATGAAACATCCTCGTGGAAAACAGATCAACCGCCGAGGATACGCAGACTCCGTCAAGCGCGGGGGTCGACGACCCGGGCGCCGGTGGACACTCGCTCGAACAGCGCGGCGAAGGCTGCACCGGCCTCGGCCAGCGGATAGACCTTCTCCGGTGCCGGGTCGATCCGTCCCTCGGCCGCCCACTGGACCAGCGTGGCCAGCACCGGCGGCACCACCGACGGGTCGGCCATGACGCTGCCGCCCCAGTTCACGCCGTGGATGCTGCAGCGCTTCAGCAACGGAAGATTGAGCGGGATCTTCGCGATGCCGGTGACGAAACCGACCACGAGGTAACGCCCGCCCGGTGTCAGCAGACGAAGCGCCGGCTCGGCGGCGTCCCCGCCGACCGGATCGTAGACCAGGTCCACGCCCTTGCCGCCGGTCGCGGCCTTGACCTGCTCGCGCCAGTCGTCTGCGGTGTAGTCGACGACCGCATCGGCGCCGTGGGCCCGGCAGTGCGCCCGCTTGGCCTCGGTCGACGCCGCGGCGATCACCCGCGCACCCATCGCCTTGGCGCACTCGATCGCCGTGGTGCCGGTACTGCCGGCCGCGCCGAGCACCAGCACGACCTCGTCGGGCTGCAGACCGCCGATCTCGCGCAGGCCGTAGAGCGACGTCGCCCAGGACACGAAGAAATTGGCCGCCGCGTGCGGATCGACCGACGAAGGAAGCGGCACGCAGGACGCCGCCGGCAGCACCACGCGCTCGGCCAACGCGCCGTGCAGTGCGAAGGCCGCGACCGGCTGGCCCGGCGAGAGGTTGGAAACGCCTTCGCCCACCGACTCGACGATGCCGGCCATCGAACTGCCCGGCACGAACGGCAGCTCGGGCCGGATCTGGTAGTCGCCGCGCACCAGCAGCCCGTCGAAGTAGCCGATGCCGACGCCGGCGACGGTCAAGCGGACCTGGCCCGGACCGGGTGCGGGCGCCTCGTCGATTTCGTGGACGGCGACCTTCGACGGGTCGGCGAATTCGGTGACCAGGATGGCGCGCATGGCAGGGCCTCGGTGTGTGGGTGAGTACGGGAATCGATGGTTCGATCGGAACGACGTCGACATCGGACGCCGTCGCTCCGCTCATTATGCCGAACCGGGCTCACTGCCCGTGGGGTAGCCTGCGGTCATGTCTCGCGCCCGCTCCTCTCGTCGACCGCGCCGCTCGCGCCGTGTCCGCATCGCCTATCGCTGGCTGGCCCTGAGCCTGGCGGGCCTGGGTTCGCTGGGCCTGGTGCTGCCGCTGGTGCCGACCACGCCGTTCCTGCTTGCCGCACTCTGGGCCGCGCACCGGTCTTCGCCGACGCTGGCGATGACGATCCGCCGCCACCGCCACTTCGGCCCGGTCATCGAGGCCTGGGAGAAGCACCGCGCCGTGCCGGTGCACGTCAAGGTCATCGGCATCGGGCTGATGTCGCTGAGCTGGTTCAAGCTCTGGTGGTTCGACGCGCCGACCCCGCTGCTGATCGGGCTCGGCGCCGGGTTCGTGCTGCTGGCCACCCTGCTGCTCAGCCGGCCGTCGCCACCGAAGCACGCCGCGGCCTCCCCCGCGGACCCGGACCCACCTTCCTGAACCCCCGCATTCGATCCCGCGCTCGGCAACCGTCAACGCCGCCCGCTTAACTGGTATCCTATTTGCATCTTTTGTGGATGACGGCTCGATATCGATGCCTTCCGCCCCCGGTTCCCGCTCCATCGGCCTGCGCAGCACCGTTTATCGATTGCTGGCGCTGGTCTGCCTGTCGGCCGGCACCCTCGGCCTGCTGCTTCCCCTGCTGCCGACCACCCCGTTCGTACTGCTTGCGCTCTGGGCCGCATCGCGGGGCGCCCCGGAACTGGCCGAGACCCTGCGCGACCATCCGCGTCACGGACCGCTGTTGCGCGGCTGGGAGCAGCACCGCGCGATCCCGCGCCGGGCCCGGATCCTGGCCGTGGCCATGCTGGCCTTCAGTGCGCTCACCCTGTGGATCGGCGGCATCCGCGGCGAGGTGCTGATCGCGCTGCTCGTCCTGTTCGCCGGGATCGGCACCTGGGTCTGGACCCGTCCCGACCCGAGTGAGCGCGCATGACGCTGCTAGTGGACCATGCGACAGATCAGGTAACGCTCAGAGCCACTGTGCCGGCGCGAATCAAGGCGCGGTTTGCAGGGAATGGCCGCTGCCTTGCCAGGAAACGCAACGCCGAGTCGTGCCGGCCGAGTGACTCCCGAAGGGCCGTCGCACCCGCACCGTATGCTGCGTTCCGCTCGCTCGACGGCCCGGCAAGGACGCCTGCACTCACGCGTCTTGCATACGACGCGGGTGCGACGGCTGGGTGTCACCTGATTTGCCGCACGGCCCACTAGTGACCGGCTTTCGCCCATTCTTCCTGCTGGCCCTGGCCCACGCGCTCATCGCCATCGGTCTGTGGGCTGCGATGCTCGGCGGCGTGCTGCCGACCGGGCTGAATCGTTCCGTGCTCTGGCATGCACACGAAATGCTGTACGGCTTCGCCCCGGCGGTGGTGGCCGGCTTCCTGCTCACCGCCGTGCCGCACTGGACCGGAACTCGCTCGCTCGGGGGATGGCCGCTGGCCGGCCTGGCCGTGCTCTGGCTGCTCGGTCGCATCGGCGCCTGGAACGGCGCGACCCCGCCCTCCCCGTTCGGGCCGGCCGAACTCCTCGCGCTGGCGTTCCTGCCGGTCCTGGCCGCGACCGTTGCCGTGCCGATCCTGCGGACCCGCAACCGAAGGAACTACGGCATCCCGGCCCTGGTGCTCGCCCTGTTCGCCGGCCAGCTGCTGTTCCTTGTCGGACACCGGCCCGCACAGGCCGGCACGCTGACCCTGGATGCCTACCTCGTGTTGATGCTGGTCATCGGCGGGCGGATCACGCCGCTGTTCACCCGCAATGCGCTGCAGCGCGCGGGCCGGCGCAGCGACGACATCGGCGCGCCGGCCGGTCTAGACCGTATTGCCCTGGCCGCGGTGCTGGCCACGCTGGCCCTGGCCCATCTCGACGCGCCGCTGCGCTGGGTCGCGATCGCCGCGCTGGCCGCCGGCGCGCTGCAGCTGGTCCGCCTGCCGTTCTGGCAGGGCCACCGCGCACTGGCCGATCCGCTGGTCGCCGTGCTTCACCTGGGCCACGCTTGGATCGCCGCCACCTTCCTGCTGCGGGGCTACGCGCTGCTCGACCCCGGCATTCCGAACCGGGCCTGGATCCATGCCGCCGGCATCGGCGCCATGGGCACGCTGATTCTCGGCGTGATGACCCGGGTCACGCTCGGCCACACCGGACGGCCGCTGGTCGTTCCCCGAACCGCATGGCTTGCACTGGCCGCGATCACCGCTGCCGCACTCGCCCGGGTCGGGGTCGCCGTCACATTGCTGCCGCGCTCGCCCTGGCTCGAGCTCTCGGCCGCGGCCTGGGTCCTGGCCTTCGCGCTGTTCGGGCTATTCTGCACCGGTAAACTGCTGACCGAACGGGTCGACGGCCGACCCGGCTGATCGGAGACCGCCTTGCGCCTCACCCAGTACACCGATTTCTCGCTCCGCGTACTCCTCTATCTCGCCCTTCACCCCGGCGAACGTTGCCGCATCCGCGACATCGCCGAGGCCTACGGAATCTCCAGAAACCACCTGATGAAGGTCGTCCAGCAGCTTGCCTCCCTGGGCTTCATCCGCTCCGTTCGCGGCGCTGGCGGCGGGCTGGTGCTGGAGCGCGACCCGGCCTCGATCCGGATCGGCGATGTGGTCGCGCAGATGGAACCGGACTTCGGCATGGTCGAATGCATGCGACCCGGCAACGACTGCGTGATTACCCCGTCCTGCGGTCTCCCGCCGATCCTGGCTCGTGCCACGCGCGCCTACCTCGACGTCCTCAGGGGCTACACCCTGGCCGACCTGCTGCGCGAACCGGAGCGCGACGGCATGAAGCGTTTGTTGACGGTCGGACCGGCAGCATGACGAGTGCGGATGCCGCCGCCCGCATCAGCCCGCGAAACGCAGCACCGCCAGCAGGCTGACGACCGACGTCGCCAGCCACAGCACCAGCCCCTGCGCGAACGGCCGCCAGCCGACACGAGACAGCAGTTCGCGCGAAAGCCCCGCCCCGATCAGGAACAACACCAGCACCAGGCCTTGGCGGGCAAGCAGGTTCAGCAGGTCGAACAGCCCCTCGAGCGAGGGCAACAGGGAGCGCGCGGCCGCAGCGAGCACGAACAGCCCGATGAACAGCGGCGGCCTGAAGCCGGCCAGCCGCGACTGCCCGTCATCGCGCGCAACGAGCAGGGCGAAGACCAGCACCACCGGCAGGATCCACAGCGCCCGGGCCAGCTTCAGCACCGTGGCTTCGGCCAGCGCTTGCGGCCCGTAGGCCGAGGCCGCACCGACCACCGAGCTGGTGTCGTGAATGGCAATCGCCGCCCACACCGCGAACTGGTGCTCGGTCAGGTCCAGCAGGCGTCCGGTGACCGGAAACACGTACAGCGCAACGGCATTGAGCACGAACACGCAGGCCATCGCGGTCGAGATCGCCTCCGGCTTCGCCCGCAGCACCGGCGCCACGGCCGCGATCGCGCTGCCGCCGCAGATCGCCGTGCCCGACGCGACCAGCCGGCCGGCGTCGTCCTCGACCCGAAAGGCCCGCGCCAGCGCAAGCCCGGCGCCCAGGATCAGCACCACGCCGATGCCGGTCAGCCAGAGCCCGGTCGCACCGGTCGCCAGCACCTCGGAGATCGACAGGCCGAAACCGAGACCGACCACGCAGGCCTTCAGCAGCTGGCCCGAGATCGTGCCGGTCTGTTTCGCGAACGGATTGCCGAGCAGTAGCCCGAACACCGCGCCCAGCGCCAGGCCGACCGGGGCCGTCAGCCACGGCAGCAGCGTGGCCGCGGCGGCGAGTACGAACAGGGCACGGAGGACGGTAGGCGACATTCGGATCGAGGTCCGGGGGACGAGCGTAGATTGTATCCGGGCCGCCGGTGCCCATCCCACGGTCCCGGCGCGACTTGATGACGGTTTGTTAGGGTGGAAAGTGAACTCGCATCAAGGAACCGTCCATGAAACGTTCTGCATCCGCACAATGGAAAGGTAATCTCGAAGACGGTCAGGGCACGCTGACCACCGACAGCGGCGTGCTGACCTCCATGCCCTATTCGTTCGGCACCCGCTTCAAGGACGAGAAGGGCACCAACCCCGAGGAGCTGATCGGTGCGGCCCACGCGGGCTGCTTCTCCATGGCGCTGTCGATGATCCTCGGGGAGGAGGATTTCACCGCCGAGCGCATCGACACGAAGGCCGCGGTGCAGCTCGACGAGGTCGACGGCGGCTTCGCCATCACCAAAGTGCACCTGCACTGCCGCGCCGCTGTCCCCGGCGCAAGCGCGGAGCAGTTCGAGGAAGCCGCGGAGGCCGCCAAGGCCAACTGCCCGGTCTCGAAGCTGCTGACCGCCGAGATCTCGATGGACGCCGCGCTGGAAGGCTGATTCTGCCGACCTGCTCACTTTCCGGCCCCGGCGGCCGTTGCGCCGCCGGGATTCGGCCGGCATGATGGCCGGAAACCGCACCGGCCGAACCGTTCGATGAATCCACTGCGAACGACCGCCTTCCTCGCTACGGCCGACGCCGAGCGCGCCAGAGCGTTCTACGTCGATCGACTCCACGCCGAACTCGTCGAAGACACGCCGTTCTCGCTGGTGATGCGGATCGGCGGCACGCTGCTGCGGATCCAGAAGGTCGAGCAGGTGTTGGCCCCACCCTACACGTCGCTGGGCTGGCAGGTCGACGACCTGGCGGCCGAAGTCCGGGCGCTTCGCGAACGAGGCGTGGACTTCGAACGGTTCGAAGGCATGGGACAGGACGATGCCGGCATCTGGATCGCGCCCGACGGCGCGAAGATCGCATGGTTCCGTGACCCCGATGGGCAGCTCCTGTCGCTTGACCAGCAACCCTGATTCAAGCCCTCAGATCGTCCGCGTCATGAACACACTGTCGTCGTGCGGGGGCAGGTCGGCGAAGGCCTCGCAGACTTCGAACCCGTTGCGCGCGTAGAACCCGCGGGCGGCGTCGAAGTAGTCCGAAGCACCGGTTTCCAGGCTCAGGCGCGTCATGCCATTTGCCCTTGCGATTCCGACCAGGCGGTCGAGCAGCGCGCATCCGATGCCCTGTCCGCGCGCGTCGTCGGCAACGAACATCGATTTCAGTTCGCCGTGGGTGGCGTCGATCGTCCGTAGCGCACCGACCGCGACCGGCCGGCCGTTCTGCCAGATCGCGCGGACATCGATGTCCGAGTCCCGCAATGCGTCGAGGTCCAGCGCATGGCCCTGACGGCATCGGGCGTTGGAGAGTGCTCGCTCGGTGTGGGAGGCGAGGAGGTGCTGGATGCGGGGATCGGTGAGGTCGGCTTCGAAGAACTTCAGTTCGGGCTGACTCATTGATTCGCTCCGCGCCAGGTGAGAGACGATTCTTGCACAGGGGCGACTAGGGCGATTGAATTGAGGTTCATCGTCTGCGTTGCTCGACCTGGGTTGGTCTAGGACAAGCTCAAGCCGCATCGCGCGCTCTGGCTCCGTTCGGCGCCCCCGGAAGGATGGCTGAAGCTGCGCTTCAGCGAGCTCGCGCCTTCGGCGCTCGGTTCGAACCTCCGACCGCCTGGTTCGTAGCCCATCATTCAATGGTGCAAATTCAAAGAGATAGGCCCGGGTTTTTTTCCTAGCCCCATCACACAACCCCTTGAAATTCAAAGGGCCTCAGCGCGATTTTCCCAACGTCAATACAGAACACAGCCCCTTCCTATTTCGCCCCATCAGCACACGATGGGCCGGTAGTCTAGAAGTTTGAGGGTGGCACCAATACGCCGATCTGCATCTTTCAAGTCTGGATAGTGGCGACCAGATCACGACGAGTTTTCTCGATCGACTCCAACAGTCCAAGAACTGTAAATAACTTCAGATTGACCACGCTTATTCGCTAGTGCTAGCTTTCAAAGACAGGCTTGGCAAGCCTGAGTGTGGGCGGGTTTGCGGCGGCCTGCATTTGCAGGTGCATCCAGTAGAACTACCTGTGGAGTCCTGCCCTTCTGGGGGTTTCTGACCGATGGAGGTAGGGGAATGCGTCGTGCTATTTCGATTGCTTTCGTAATATTTGGACTTCTAGCAACAGCTCATCTCTCTGCGGATGAGCAATGCCCTAAGACTTGGGAAAGTTGGTGTTGGCAGAGTTGCCCCACTGAAGGAACTCATAAACCCATAACTGCGCATGGTTGGCCCCCGCTCACTTGCTTTCGCTGTACGCCAAGGTGCCAGAACTTCTTTCTCGCAAGTGACCCGGCTGACGATCCAGAAGCTTTCTGGATCGAATTGGACCTGGAACGATCAGCGGACCAACTAGACGCTCTTACCGAACTCGGCCCGGCACATCTTCTACTCACGCTCACAAGAATGGCTTTTGTTTGTGAAGAGGGAGAGCTTTGTACGGCGAAGGGAAAAACTTTCGCCAAGCTCGATCGATCCTTGGGGCGCGGGCTTGTCCAACGTGTGCGCCTGGAAGATCAGCCTGAGTTGACCCGAAGGGGCTTAGTGACCGAGTTCTTGGGCTCATCTGTCCCCGCTGAACAGTTTGATCCCGAGTTAAAGAACTACTTTGAGACTCGCGCCGAAGTGCTTTCGATGAACAACAAGAGCGCTACTATCCTGCTTTCCACAGTTGAAAAGAACGTGTCTGGTGCCGAGTGGTATGCACCTGCCGCGTCAGATGTGGTCATGGAGTTGGAGATCCTATCGGCTGATGAATCTCGGCCAGAAGCAGAGTATGTTGCTGAGATCAAGCGGATTTATCCTCGAGAGTGAACTCGTCGCACGCGTTCATAGAAGCCCGCCAGGCGGCGGGCTTCTATGTTCCTATCGTTTTCCCATTCGAGCGGCCCATGACGGCTCCAGCTTCACCCACTTGGCCAGCAGGTAGATGCCGGTCCTGTTCGAACTGGGCGTGAGGCCGGCCAGCGGAATCCAGAGCTGGTCGCCGCCATCCTTCACCAGCACCGCCTTTTCGGTAGTCCGCACGACCTCAAGCTGCGCACAGTGCTCGTCCCACTGACACAGCTTCGGATAGGCCACCCGGCTGATCCTAACGACCTCGCCGGGGCTGAACTGGCTCGGATGGGCGTGCATGCCTACGGTAGCTCCAGGACGACGATCTCGTCGGCGTCGAACACCTGCCCGGCGTGGTGTCCGATTTCGGGCTGATTGGTGATCAGTCCGAACACCGCCGACTCGACGTCGACCCACTCGCCGGTGTCGCGCGGGATGATCATGACCGGCCGGCTGATGCCGGCGCGCTTCAGAAAGCGAGGCCAGGTGAGTGCGGTGGTCGAGGACGGGGTGATCAGGTCGGCTTCCTGCCGCTTGCGAAGGCTGACGCGCAGCTCGACGAGGCGATCGCGCAGCGCCGCGAAGGGCACCTGGGCGTCCGACCGCTCGACAAGGCTGGGATCGACATAGCGCGTGCGCCAGTCGGTGTCGCGATGACTTCCCCGGCTCCGTCTGGCGCGCCCGGAAGGATGGCGGCTGCGCAGCGAGCTCGGCCCGGAGGGCCTCGGTTCGAACCGACTTGTGATGGTCGGAGGTTCGATCCCTTCCGGGCGCTTCAACGAAAACGCCCCGCGCGAGGCGGGGTGTTCCGACTCGATGCGCGAGGGGTCGTCTCACTGCTCAGGCGCGGGGATTTGCGATCGATCGACCCACAGGCGTGGCTGCACCACGTCGAGGACACGAGAGCGAGCAAAGCGCAGCGGATGGGCGGTGAGACGGCGCCGCAGCCGGGCCCGGAAGGATGGCTGTCGCTGCGCTTCAGCGAGCTCGGCTTCGCCTCGGTTCGAACCGATTGTTGATTTGTCGGAGGTTCGAACCCTTCCGGGTGCTTCAACGAAAACGCCCCGCACTTGTCGGGATAGGGATTGGTCGGGGCTTCTCGCGTGGGGAGTAAACGACCGCTCGCTCGGCTCCGATCGGCGCGCCCGGAAGGATGGCTCGCGCGTTGCGCTCGCGAGCTCGGCACGGAGGGCCTCGGTTCGAAGCAACTTGTGATTGTCGGAGGTTCGAACCCTTCCGGGCGCACAAGAGAAAACGTCCCGCGCTTGGCGGAATTTGCCAGCTGAGAAATCGGTATCAATGCGCGAGGGGTCGTCTCACTGTCCAGCCGGTGCGATTTGCGATCGATCGACCCGGAGGCGTGACTGCGCCACGTCGAGGACGCGAGAGCGAGCAAAGCGCCGCGGATGGGCGGTGAGACGGCGCCGCAGCAAGCGCCCGGAAGGATGGCTGTCGCTGCGCGACAGCGAGCTCGCGCCGGAGGCGCTCGGTTCGAACCGATTGTTGATTTGTCGGAGGTTCGTAGCCAAAGCTTCAACTCAGGATATTCAGACTCTTAGGGCCGTCAATTTTCCCTTCGATTGACACTAAACGCTTGATTCTAAACATCCCAAAAACATATTTTCTCTCGCCGTTAGCAGACAACGGAAACAATCGCTTTAACCAAGCGACCCGCATTACGATCTTTTTGCGAATGTTCCGCCACGCAGACCCTCCTTCTGCCCTGCGGGCAATCTCAACGCGATTCATCTGCGAGATGTGGCGACCACGCCTACTGCGAAAATTCCGAACACTAGTGCCAATAGATACACTGGAGACATCGCTGGGATTCCCTCAGCAGAACCAAACTCGACAGTGAAGTTGTCTATGGCGTTCTCCCAAACGGCCTGGATCCCACCGATTCCGATATCGAATGGTGCAAAGACCACTCCGACCTGGTCCACGTCAGAGATCACGGAGGTCCAAGTTGATGGTTCGTCAGGATATGCTCGCCACCCTTCTGGAAGCGTTGGTGATTGAGAGGGGATTTCAAATTCGAATTGAGTCCAACCTCCGCCGAGGGTCATCTCGTTCTCTGAGACTTTCCAGACCAGAGGAAAAATCATGTTAGACGGATCTGCTGGATCGGGAACCATCTCCTCACTAGAGAGCACGAAACTCGTCGGGACGGCTTGAATTTGGATAGTGGACATGACTTCGTCATGCCTCGCCAAATAAGAAACTTTCGATACTCCTAAAGCCGAATAGTCTTTATCTCCGACGTAGTCATTGGAAAACCACGTAGTCGGATCGTTGCCTACCGGCACAGTTAACGCATTCGGCAAAATGAAGATTCTTTGCGCCCTGGCGAAGCTCCCGGTTCCAAGGCCTGATTCTAGTTCAGCTGGGCCCTCCACGCTCCCCCACCCTCTTACTTCATCTGGAACTGCTGGCGTCGTGTCCCAGTCTTCGAGAACTGCGTTTTGAGCATAAACGGCTTGGCCTAAATGAGCGCTTAACAGAGCAAATGCTATCTTCCTCATGCAGGGGGCTTTAAACACGCAAGCATATTTCACATCAATCTCCAGTAGGGTGCCAACATGAAGATGATACCGAAGTGTTCCGCATTATTCTTAACGCTGTTTACTCTGCTTTTTGTGACTGATACGTTGCAAGCTGAAGGTGAATGGCAGGACAAAGTACATGGCGATGTTATTGCAGCATATGACTCTGAGACGCACGTTCGTATCCTAGTTTGGGCTGCGCCGCAGGTTACCGCTTCCCAATTTGCGTCGCTTGCGTCTTCGATTTCGCCTCAATCCGAGACCACGCCACGGTCGTTTGCTGACGACAAGATGTTTGCCGTCGAACATGGATGAGACTGAAATGACTGCACTTGCGGCCAATAAGCACGTGCTGTTTATTGAGCCAGACTACCAGGGCGAGATTGTGATGGCGGACGCGGGAAGTTTCGCTAACTTTGACGTGCTTCAAATCCCGCCGTATTCGCTTGACGGCTCAGGCGTGACCTTGGCAGTAATTGACACAGGTCTTGACGTCTCGCATCCTGATATTTCTGGAAGCGTTAGCACAACACGCCGCTGTTTTTGCTCGCCGTTAGGATGTTGCAGCAGCCCTGCTGATGTAGTAGATGCAGTTGGGCACGGCACGCAAGTTGCTGGAACAATCGTCGCGAACAATGGAGCTGCGCAAGGCGCAACGATTCTGCCAATCAAAATTACTACTTCGACTGGAATCGCGTTCATCTCCGACTTTCTCACTGCGCTGGATGCCATTGACGCTTTCCCGGGTTGGGGTGTTGATGTTGTCAATGCAAGCGTTGCTTGGAGAGAAGGTGGTCTTACGGGCGAGTACTTCTTAGGAGAATGCTCGAATGAAAAGGCTTGGAGTGCGGTAGCGTCCCGCGTAGCGTCACTGCAATCAAAAGGAATAGCAGTGGTTGCGGGAGCTGGAAATGACTGCACTTATGATCGCGAAGGAGCGCCCGCCTGTTTGGCCAACGTACTCTCAGCAACTGCGCATCTCGACGTTGCCGGATCGGCAAACTCGTCGTGCAGCTCTTCGCAGACTACGGATGAGATTGTGGAGTACGCTTCGCACAACGCAAACACGGATATTGTTGCTGCCGGTTCCTTTATAACCACAAGTACTGCGGGCGGAGGTTATGGGACGTTTGAGGGAACGTCTTTCGCCTCTCCCATCACAGCTGCATGCGTAAGCGTCCTTCGTGAAGACAAACCAGCTGCTACGGTCAACGAGATTTTTGACGCAATCCGCGGTGGAACGTTCTCTCGAATTCCAAGCCATACACCCGCGCAGAACTCACAGCTGTATCCGCAGCTTGATTGTCTTGCTGCACTTGAGTGGCTCCGAAACGATCGAGCGGATGTCGAAGCAATTGTGGATCATGTTGTTGTTGACGACGAGGTGATTTTGAGCATTCGCGTCAACGGAGAACGGAGTAGCACCGACCTCCACGTCAATTGGGGCGCAGGATCTATCTCTGCATATAGTGAGGGTGGAATGATTGGATCTCTGAACTCCGATTGCTCTATCGATCCATACACTCTCGGCGCCTGGACAAGCGGCTCTTGCGTGTTTGATGAAGTGTTGCTCGGGCAGGAAATTGAGATCGCAAGGTTCGATGTAAGCAGTTTGGTGCCTGATCCTTATAACGATGTCTCTTACACGGTTGATGTCGTTTCCTCAACTCGCAACGACCACGTCTCGTCGAACAATTCTGACTCAGTATCGTTTGCTGGGGGTCAAACCTCTTGAGCTTGCATTGGCCATAAATCGAGCTGCAAATCGCTGGCCCCGCTCGCGGGGCCAGTTTTTTTCTGCTAACGCAACAGATTCTGACCAATGTCGTCAGGCGCCATGATTTTGACTGGCATTGCAGTTTGCGGAACCGAGTCTGGCACGCCACTGCGGGGGCGACTGCACCCATTTTGCTAGCGCAAAGAAGCCGCTTCGATTGCTGCTCGGCGTCAGGGCGGACAGCGGGATCCAGAGCTCGTCGTCGCCCTCCTTCACCAAGACGGCCTTCTCGGTCGTCCTGACGACCTCCAGGGGCGCAGAGTTCTCGGCCCACTGAGAGTGCTTCGCGAAGGCCACCCGGCTGATCCTGACGACCACGCCGGGGCTGAACTGGCTTGGGTGGGCCTGCATGGTTAGGGCAGCTCCAGGACGACGATCTCGTCGGCGTCGAAGACCTTCCCGCCATGATCCCCAATCTCCGGCTGATTAGTGATCAGGCCGAACACCGCGGCTTCGACGTCGACCCACTCGCCGGTATCGCGGGCATGATCATCACCGGCCGGCTGTTTTCGGCGCGCTGCAGGAACCGGGGCCAGGTCAGGGCCGTGTTGGATGCTGGGGTGAACAGGTCGGCTTCCTGATGCTTTCGGATGCTGACGCGTAACTCAACCAGACGGTCGTGCAGCACCGCGAATTGCACCTGGGCGTCTGATCACTCGACGAGGCTGCGATCAACGTAGCGGGTACGCCAGGCGGTGTCGCGATGACTTCCCCGGCTCCGTCTGGCGCGCCCGGAAGGATGGCTGTTGCGCCAACGAGCTTGCGCCGGAGGCGCTCGGTTCGAACCAAATTGTTTGATTTTTGGAGGTTCGCTGGGTGGTCCGGCGCGTTTTCGAGGACCGGGGCGCAGCTATGGCGCGGCTTCGTTCTGGGCCCGGAAGGATGGCTGAAGCTGCGCTTCAGCGAGCTCGCCGCTTCGCGGCTCGGTTCGAACCATCTTGTTTATTTTTCGGAGGTTCGCATCCTTCCGGGCGCACAAAAGAAAACACCCCGCGCTTGGCGGGGTCGGATGAAAACGCAAGAATTGTGGCCGGAAGGATGGCTGGCGCGCTGCGCCAGCGAGCTCGCGCCTTCGGCGCTCGGTTCGAACCGTTCGTTGATTGGTCGGAGGTTCGAACCCTTCCGGGCGCACAAAAGAAAACACCCCGCGCGAGGCGGGGTGTTTTCTTTTGTATGGCGCGCCCGGAAGGATTCGAACCTCCGACCGCCTGGTTCGTAGCCAGGTACTCTATCCAGCTGAGCTACGGGCGCGTTGCAAGCCGTGCATTATCTCAATTTTTGCTTTCTTGTCAACCGGACGAAGCCCGATTCCGGGCGTCCAGACGGGGGTGGATCAGTCGGCGGTACACCGGGGGAAGCAGCGCGATCGGCAGCATGGCGGCGTAGCCCAGCGGGAGCTGGGGCGCATCGGACCAGCTGCGGAGCTGGGTGTAGGGCCGGCTCGGATTGGCGTGGTGGTCGGAGTGGCGCTGGAGCTGCAGCAGCAGGCCGTTGCTGAGCCAGAAATCCGAGTTCCAGGAGTGCTGCGGGGTCGGGCGTTCGTAGCGGCCGTTGCCCAGGGGCTGGCGTTCCAGGCCGTAGTGCTCGACGAAGTTGATGACTTCCAGCGTCGCAGCGGCGACCAGGCCCTGGAGGAAGAAGCCGGCGACGCCGGCCGCGCCGGCGATCAGGCCCGCGAGCACTGCGAAGGCGATGACGACGGCGGTCCAACCGAGCATCTCGTGCGTCCACCACGGCAGGCCCAGTTTCTTCAGACGGGCCGTTTCCAGGCGCCAGCCGTTGATCGTGTTCCTGAACAGCGCCCGCGGCACGAAGGTGTACGGCGTCTGGCCGCGCTTCGCCGACGACGGGTCGTGCTCGGTCGCGACCCAGACGTGGTGGCCGCGGATGTGCTCGATCTTGAAGCTCGCGTAGTTGACGCTGGCCAGCAGCAGGCCGCCGACCGTGCGGTCGATCTTCGATTTCCGGTGGATCAGTTCGTGGCCGACATTGATGGCCATCACCCCGCCGACGTAACCCAGCGACACCAGCCACATCAGCCCGGCCCACCACGGCATCTGGGGCAGCACCCAGAGCGCGCCGAAGATCGTCGCCAGGTGCACCGGCAGGCACAGCCAGGGAATGAAGCGACGGTTCAACCAGGTGTCCTGGGCCGCCACCGGCGGCTCGCGGTCGCGGCCGATCAGCCAGTCGGCCAGCGGCAGCACGCCGTACAGCCAGACCAGCGGCAGTCCGGTCCACAGCCAGCTGCCGGTGGTCTGCGCCAGCCACCAGGCCAGCGGCATCAGCGCCGGCACGGTGAAGATCAGCCAGTAGCTCAGCGGTCGAAGTCGGGATTTGCGCCCGGAGACTTCAGGGGACAGCGTCGCTTCCATATCGCAGACCTCACCAGCATCGATTCCGGGGGCAGTATAGCCATGAACTGGCCGGCCGGTCAATTAAGCGGCCGAGGGCGTCACGTGCTCAGGAGTCCGGGGGGAAGGATTGCTGAATTGATTCGGGTCAAACTTCATTTAAGGTGTATCCTAAATACTTCTTTGAACTGTTGCGGAGCCCGAACCATGCGCGCGCGTTCCCGATCCATCGAGCACACCATTTCGACCCTGGCCTTGGTGGCTCTGCTCGGCGGCGCGCCGGTCAACGGCTTCTCCGAAAGCGGCTGGTTCGCCGATGCGCGGTATCGCTACGAGTGGGTCGATGAGTCGAGCTTCGACGACAACGCCCGGGCCTCCACCTTGCGGAGCCGCCTCGGGTACAGGACCGCAGATCGTCCCGGCGTCCAGTTTCTGGCCGAGGGCTCCAACGTGGTCGCGCTCGGCGCCGATGAGTACAACGCGGGCGCCGGGGCGACACCGGGCCGGGACGAATTTCCCGTGGTCGCCGACCCCGAAGACACTCGGCTGGCCCGGGCCTGGGTCGGCTGGCGCTGGGACAGCGGGCTCGACCTGCGCGCCGGGCGGCAGCGGATCGAACTCGAAGACGACCGCTTCATCGGCAACGTCGGCTGGCGCCAGAACGAGCAGACCTACGACGGCCTGACCACCCGGTACAGCGGCGATGGCTGGGGCCTCTTCTACGGCTGGATCGGTCGCGTCAACCGGATCTTCGACAGCGAGGTCCCCGCCGGCCGCAACGATCACCGCACGCATCTGCTGCATCTGCGCCGGGAACTGACCCCGAGACACCGCGTGGCCGGCTACCTGTACCGGATCGAGGATCGCGAGCAGCCGGCGCTGTCGAACCGAACCGTCGGACTGCGCTACTCGGGCTCCGGGGCGCTTCGAGGCGTTGCAATCCACTGGCTGGTCGAGGCCGCGCTCCAGAGCGATACCGGCAGCCGAGCACCGGTCGATTACTCGGCCGAGTATTTCCGGCTCCAGTTGGCCGCGGACGCGCACCCCTGGGTCCGTCCGAAGCTCGGCTTGGAGCGACTCGGCGGCAGCGATCGCCCCGGGCATGCCTTCCGAACGCCGCTGGCGACGCTGCACGCGTTCAACGGCTGGGCCGATCGCTTCCTGACCACGCCGGATGCCGGGCTCGATGACCTCTACGCCGGCTTCGAGGGCCGTGAGGGGCGCTGGAGCTGGCAGCTGACCGGGCACGAGTTCCGGGCCGAGCAGGGAAGCGAACGCTACGGCCGGGAGATCGACGCATCGGTTGCGGTAAAGCTGTTCGGATCGGCTTCGCTGCTGCTCAAGGCGGCGCGTTTCGAACGCGAGTCGCCGGCCTTCCGCAGCGTGACCAAGGTCTGGGCCCAGTTCGCGATTGCCTGGCCGTGATGGCCGCAGTCGATACCGTCGCGGCGCCGTCGCATCCGACGCCGGACCAAGCCCATCGAAACGATGCACTGAACATTCACCACCGGGAGTCAAGCACATGAAGATCAAGCGATCGAATACTCCACGCCGGAATCGGGCCCTGCTCGGCATAGCGTTTGCCGCCGTGGTTTCCGGACCGGTCTGGGCGCAGAACACCGAAGTGCATCAGGCCGAAGTCGCCAAGGGCTCGGCAACCGGCGCCGAGGCGTCGCAAGCTGCCTACCAGGCCAACTGCGCGGCCTGTCATCAGCCGAACGGCCAGGGCCTGTCGGGCGCGTTCCCGCCGCTGGCCGGTAACGCCACCGTCACAAGCGACCCGAACTACGTCATCTCGACCGTGCTCAACGGTCGCCAGGGCGAGCTGGTTGCAAACGGTGTGACCTACAACGGCGTGATGCCGCCGATGCAGCACCTATCGGATGAAGACATCGCGGGTGCCGTGAACTACACGCTGACGGCCTGGGGCAACGACGGCGAACCGGTCTCGATCGCACAGGTCGCCGACCAGCGTGCCAGCCTCGGTCAGACCGACCGGGCGGAAGGACAACGCCATACCGGCGTGACCGAAGGCGAGATGAAATACCGAGGCGCACCGAGCACCGTACCGCCGGGCGACATGATCACGACTGCGGGTGCACCCGACATCACCGAGGCCGAGTTCGCAGAGTCGCAGCAACTGTACTTCGAGCGCTGCGCCGGCTGCCACGGGGTGCTGCGCAAAGGTGCCACCGGCAAGCCGCTGACCGCGGATATCACCCAGGAACGCGGCACCGCCTACCTCGAGGCGCTGATCAACTACGGCTCGCCGGCCGGCATGCCCAACTGGGGTACCTCCGGAGAGCTGTCCGCGGCACAGATCAACGCAATGGCGCGCTTCCTGCAGCACGAGCCGCCCGATCCGCCGGAGTTCGGCATGCCGGAGATGATGGCGACCTGGAACCTGATCGTCCCGGTCGAGGACCGCCCGACCGAGCCGCAGAGCGACCGCAACATCGAGAACTTCTTCGCCGTCACCCTGCGTGACGCCGGCCAGATCGCGCTGATCGACGGCGACACCAAGGAGATCGCAGCGATCATCGACACCGGTTACGCGGTGCACATCTCGCGCACCTCCAGCTCGGGCCGCTACATCTACACCATCGGCCGCGACGGCAAGATCGACCTGATCGACCTGTACTACGAAACGCCGACCAGGGTGGCCGAGATCAAGATCGGCCTCGAGGCCCGCTCGGTGGAAAGCTCGAAGTTCGCCGGCTACGAAGACGAGATCGCGATCGCCGGTGCCTACTGGCCGCCGCAGTACGTGCTGATGGACGGGCTGTCGCTGGAACCGCGCCGGATCGTCTCGACCCGGGGCATGACCGTCGACACCCAGGAGTACCACCCGGAGCCGCGCGTGGCGGCGATCGTGTCGTCGCACGAGCATCCCGAGTTCATCGTCAACGTCAAGGAAACCGGCAAGATCCTGCTGGTCAACTACGCCGACCTCGACAACCTGCAGGTCACGACCATCGACGCGGCACGCTTCCTGCACGACGGCGGCTGGGATCGCACCCAGCGGTACTTCATGACCGCCGCCAACGAATCCGACCGGATCGCCGTGGTCGATGCCCGCGACCGCGAGCTCGAAGCGCTGATCCCGGTCGAACGCATTCCGCACCCCGGCCGCGGCGCCAACATCATCCACCCCGAGTACGGACCGGTCTGGGTGACCAGCGCGCTGGGCAACGCCAACATCACGATGATCGCGACCGATCCCGAGGGCCATCCCGAACACGCCTGGACGGTGGTCGAAATCCTGCAGGGACAGGGCGGCGGCTCGCTGTTCGTCAAGAGCCACCCGAACTCGACCAATCTGTGGGTCGACACCCCGCTGCATCCCGAAGCCGAAGTCAGCCGGTCGGTGGCGGTGTTCGACGTCGACGATCTCGATGCCGGCTACGAAGTGCTGCCGATCGCCGAGTGGGCCGAGCTCGGACCCGGACCGAAACGCGTGGTCCAGCCCGAATACAACCGGGCCGGCGACGAAGTCTGGTTCTCGGTCTGGAGCGGCATGGAGGAAGAGTCCGCCATTGTGGTGGTCGACGACAGGACGCGTGAACTCAAGCACGTCATCAAGGGCGACGAGATCGTCACCCCGACGGGCAAGTTCAACGTCTACAACACCGTGCACGAAGTGTACTGACCTCGTTCGACACCCCGGGACCCCGGTCGCTCAGGCCGGGGTCCGTTCTTTTTCGCTGACCGCCCCCATGAGGGTGCAGAAGCGATACGCAATTGCCGAAGGCTTTCTCCATGCACCACGTTCGTCTCATCGTTCTCTGCCTTTCGTCCCTGCTGCTGACCCCGGCCCAGACGCTCGCCTTGGCAACCGAGCCATCGACCGACGAGGCGCTGGAGATCGATCCGATCACGGTGATTGCCCATCGCCAGCCGCGCAGCCTGTCGGAAGTCGCCGGCACCGTCACCGTCATCGGCGAGGAGCGCATTCGCCGTGACCTGGCCCTGGACCTGCCGGGCCTGGTCCGCTACGAACCCGGCGTCGAGGTCGACGGTGGCGGCACCCGCTTCGGTTTCGGCGGCTTCCGAATCCGCGGCATCGGCGGCAACCGCACCGCGCTGCTGGTCGACGACGTCCCGGCCGCCAATCGCTTCACCGTCGGCAACTTCGCCGATTCCGGCCGCGGCCTGCTCGAACTGGGCCTGGTCGAACGGGTCGAGATCCTGCGTGGTCCGGCCTCGACCATCTACGGCAGCAAGGCGCTCGGCGGCGTGGTTGCGCTTTCACTGATCGACGCCGAGGACCTGCTGTTCGGCGCCGATCGCGCAACCCGCATCGGGCTGGCCGGGGCCAGCGATGCCGATCGACTCCGCGCCACCGCGGCTACGGCTGCACGCAACGGCCCCTGGTCGGGGTTGCTGGCCGCGTCGTTGCAGCGCACCGACGAAGTCGACGTGGCCGAACGCCCGCCCGAGCTTGCCGTCGATCGGCTCGACCGCGAGCAGCAGGCCGTGCTGGTTCGCATTGCGCGCGAGACCGGGCTGGGCCGCCTGCGCCTGACCCTGGACGCCGTCAACGAAGACCGCGAGGCCGACCTGCGCGCCGCGCTCGGCAGCGGCCGGTTCCGGAACACCACGTTGCTGATCGGCGACGATCGCAGCCAGCGCCTGCGGCTGCTGCTCGACCAGGCGCTGGCGCCGACGGCCTTCGCCGACCGGGGCCAGTGGCGGGCCTGGTACCAGGCCTCCGACACCCGCCAGGACACCCGCGAGTCGCGGCCGCTGGCCTCGACCCCGGTCGATCTGTTCCGCCGCTTCGACGTTCGCGAGGAAACAAGCGGCTTCGGCATCGACCTGGAAAGGGACCTCGACATCTTCGGCCGGGCGCATCGTTTCGGCTACGGACTGGAAATCCAGCACAGCGAACTGCGCCAGCAGCGCGATGCCCTGCAGACCTCGCTCGAGAACGGCTCGACCACCGCCGTGGTGCTCGGCGAAGCATTCCCGCTGCGCGACTTCCCGGTCACCGAGGTGACCGAGTTCGGCGCCTATGTCTACGACGAACTCCGCCTGTGGGACGGCGGACCGACCCTCAGCCCCGGCGTTCGGTTCGAGTACTACGAACTCGACAGCCAGGCCGACCCGCTGTACACGGACGCCTTTCCCGATACGCCGCTGACCGATCTCGACACCAGCGCCTGGGCACCGAGGCTGGGCCTGGTCTGGCCGCTGGCCGACGGACTGGAGGTGTTCGCGCAGTACGCGCGGGGCTTCCGATCGCCGCCGTTTTCCGACGTCAACATCGGCCTGGACATCCCGATGTTCAACATCCGCGCCCTGCCCAACCCGGACCTGGAACCGGAGCGCGGCCACACGCTGGAAGGCGGCCTGCGCTATCGCAGCCGCCCGTTCCGGGCCGAACTGGCGGTGTTCCGCAACCGCTACGAGGACTTCATTTCCACCCGCGCCTTCGTCGGCGTCGATCCGTCGACCGGCACGCTGCTGTTCCAGTCGATCAACCGCGAACGGGTGCGGATCGAAGGTGCGGAGCTGAGGGTTCGCGGGCAGCTGCCCGGCCCGTTCGCCTACGACGTGGCAGCGGAATGGTTGCGCGGTGAGGACCGGGAAAGCGGGCGCTCGCTGCCCGAAATCAGCCCCCCGCAGGCGATCGTGGCACTGGAGTACGCCCCTGATCCGCGCTGGCAGCTCCGGCTGGCCGCGACGCTGACCCGCGACCAGCGCCGGCTGGTCGACGAAGACGGCGAAACGCTGTTCTCGGCGCCGGGATCGACGGCGATCGACCTGCTCGGGCGATGGACGCCAGGGCCCGATCTTTCCGTCAGCCTCGGGCTGTTCAACCTGACCGACGAACGGTACTGGAACCACGCCAACGTCATCGGCCGCCCGGGCAACGACCCCACCCTGCCGCTGCTGGCCGAACCCGGCACCCACGCCCGGGTCATGGTCGACTGGATGTTCTGACGCCCCGGGGCCTGGAAACGACGCGGAACGGCGGCACCGCCAGCACGTCGCGCTCGGCGCGCCGCAGGACTTCTTCGGCCACGCTGCCGATCAGGAAGCGCGCCAGGCCGCCGCTGCCCCGCGTGCCGACCATGATCAGGTCGGCCTCCAGGTCGTCGGCGGCGCGCAGCACACCGTGGGCCGGCGAGGAGCCCACCGCGCGGACGACCCGCTCCACGCCACCGGCCTCGAGGCCGTCGACGAAGGCTTGCAGGTCGGCGCGCGCGGCATCGGCCGGTTCGTTGCGGCCGGACGGATCGTCGCCCACCGTGCCCCACTCCGGTGGCGGTTCGTACAAGTGCAGCAGCGTAGCGTGGGCGTGCCAGCCGGCGCGCAGTTGGGCGACGCGCTCCAGCGAACGACCCGAGCTTTCCGACAGGTCGGTGGTCAGCAGCAGGTGGCGGTAGGGGCCGGCCGAGGCGGCATTGGCCATCAGCACCGGACAATCGACCGAGTGGATCGTCCGCTCGGCGGTGGTGCCGATGAACACGTCGCGCAGCACCTGGCGCCGGTGCGGACCGATGAGCAGCAGGTCGGGCTGGATCGCGCGCGCCGACTCGACGATGCCGAGGAACGGGTCGGCCAGCACGACCCGCACATCGCAGGCCACGCCGTCGCGGTCGCGCAGCGCAGCGGCCTGGTCGCGCAACAACGCGTCGGCGTCTGCCCGTTCGCGCTCAGCGATCCGTTGCGGCTGATCGTCATCGACGACGTGGACGAGGATCAGTCCGGCATCGAACTCCCGCGCCAGCAGCGTTGCCCGGCGCAGCGCACGATCGGACCGCTCGGACAGGTCGGTGGCTACCATGATTGTCTGCAGTCCCATCGGCCGCCCTCCCGCGGACTTCGAAGCGCTTGGCGGTCAGTCTACGCCAGACCGGCCGCGGGTCGACACCGTCCGCTCGATCCATGGATCATAGGAAATCCGGATCGTGCGACCGGCGTCGGAGCGATCCTGGCCGTTCGACCGGCCGATTTACGATGACGGCTCGAAGCGCGGCCGGTCATGGGCAAACAGTGCGCTGCCGGGAGTCGAGGCCATGGAAATGATCCTGCAATCCACGTTCGGCGAGGTCGCCGTGCTGCTGGTGCTGGCGGCCGTGGTGGGTTTCATCGGCGTGCTCCTGCGCCAGCCGCTGATCGTCGGCTTCATCGCCGTCGGCCTGCTGGCCGGCCCGTCCGGGCTGGACGTGGTCCGCTCCAACGACCAGATCGAGCTGCTGTCCAAGCTCGGCATCGCGATCCTGCTGTTCCTGGTCGGCATCAAGCTCGACGTCAAGCTGATCCGCTCGCTCGGGCCCGTGGCGCTGATGACCGGGCTCGGCCAGGTGGCGTTCACGTCGGTGTTCGGCTACCTGATCGGCCTGGCCCTGGGGCTGGGTCACGTGACCAGCATCTACGTGGCCGTAGCGCTGACCTTTTCGTCGACGATCATCATCGTCAAGCTGCTCTCGGACAAGCGCGAGATCGACGCGCTGCACGGCCAGATCGCGCTGGGCTTCCTGATCGTGCAGGACCTCGTCGTGGTGCTGGCGATGATCGTGCTGTCGGCCATCGGCATCGGCGCCGGCAGCGGCGGCGGGGCCGCCGGTCCGATCCTGAGCGTGGCGGCGGCCGGGGTCGGCATGGTGGCGCTGGTGGTGGTCTGGGTGCGTTTCCTGGCCGATCCGATCACCGAGCGGCTGGCCCGCGCGCCGGAACTGCTGGTGATCTTCGCCATCGCCCAGGCCGCCATCTTCGCGGCGATCGGCGATTTCGTCGGGCTCGGCAAGGAAGTCGGCGGGCTGCTGGCCGGCATCTCGCTGGCCTCGACGCCCTACCGCGAGGCCATTGCGGCCCGGCTGGCCCCGCTGCGGGATTTTCTCTTGCTGTTCTTCTTCATCGCGCTGGGCGCCACGCTGGACCTGTCGTTGCTCGGCGATGCGATCGGCCCGGCGATCGTGTTCTCGCTGTTCGTGCTGATCGGCAACCCGCTGATCGTGCTGGCCATCATGGGTGCGATGGGCTACCGCAAGCGCACCGGGTTCCTGGCCGGCCTGACCGTCGCCCAGATCAGCGAGTTCTCGTTGATCTTCATCGCCATGGGCGTCGCGCTCGGCCACGTGCAGGACGAGGCGCTGGGCCTGGTCACGCTGGTCGGCCTGGTCACCATTGCCACCTCGACCTACATGATCACCTACTCGCACACGCTGTATGCCCTGTGCAAGCCGGTGCTCGGGGTCTTCGAGCGCAGGAACACCCCGCGCGAGCCGAACGACGGGCAGGAGCACGACGCCAGTCGTCCGGAGGTGCTGGTATTCGGCCTCGGTCGGTTCGGCACCGCCATCGGACTTCGCCTGAAGGCGCGCGGCACCCGGGTTCTCGGCATCGACTTCAACCCGCTGGCCGTCCGCCGCTGGCGCGACCTCGAGCTGGAGGCCGAGTACGGCGATGCCACGGATCCGGAGTTCCTGCCGACGCTGCCGCTGTCCGGGGCGCGCTGGCTGGTCTGCACGGTGCCCATCCATCCGGGGGGCCTGAGCCACGAAGACACGCGCAAGACCCTGATGCAGTTGTCGCGCGATGCCGGTTTCCGCGGTCACATCGCGGTCACCTCGCATACCCGGGGCGATACTCTGGACCTGCGCGCCGGTGGCGCGGACGTCGTGCTCGAGCCGTTCCAGGACGCGGCCGATCGTGCCGTCGAGTTGCTGACCGGCGCGCCCGGAAAACCGCGGACCGAATTTCCGCCGATCGACAGCGAAGGAAAGCCCCTCGACTGAACACCGCCCGACAGGTGACATTCCGGCCATGAGTGACGACCCCGATCGCGACGCGCACGCCCGAACCGCCCCCCACGCGCTGGAGGTCCAGCAGGTACTGGCCGCCATGGACTCCCACCGCGATGGGCTGTCGGCCGCCGAGGCCGAACGCCGGCTCGCATCGCTCGGAGCCAACCGATTGCCGGACCCGCCCCGGCGCGGCCCGGTCCGGCGCTTCCTCGCCCAGTTCGACAATCTGCTGATCCACGTCCTGCTCGGCGCGGCCGTCATCACCGGTCTGCTCGGGCACTGGATCGACACCGCAGTGATCGGCGCGGTGGTGATCGTCAACGCCACGATCGGGTTCTTCCAGGAAGGCAAGGCCGAGCGCGCCCTGGCCGCGATCCGCGACATGCTGGCCCCGCGTGCGGTGGTCCTCCGCGACGGCGCCCGGCAGACCGTTTCGGCGGCGGCCATCGTGCCCGGCGACGTCGTCATCCTGGAGCCCGGCGACCGCGTTCCCGCCGACCTGCGCCTGCTCGGCGCGCGCGGCCTGCGTATCGATGAAGCGGTGCTGACGGGAGAGTCGCTGCCGGTCGACAAGGGCTCCGACCCGGTCAGCGCCGGCGCCGCGCTGGGCGATCGAGAGTGCATGGCCTTCAGCGGCACCCTCGTGACCGCCGGTCAGGGCCGCGGCGTGGTGGTCGCGACCGGTGCGGCGACCCGGATCGGCCGGATCAGCGCGCTGGTCGGCACCGTGGACGCGGTGGTGACGCCGCTGACGCGCCAGATGGCCCAGTTCGCGCGCTGGCTGACCGGCTTCGTGCTGGTCCTGGCCGCGCTGATCCTCGGCTTCGGCACCTGGCTGGGCACGCATGCGTTCTCCGAACTGTTCATGGCCGTGGTCGGTCTTTCGGTCGCGGCCATTCCCGAGGGGCTGCCGGCGATCCTGACCGTCACCCTGGCCATCGGCGTGCAGCGCATGGCCCAGCGCAACGCCATCGTGCGACGACTGCCGGCCATCGAGGCCCTCGGCGCGGTGTCGGTGATCTGTTCGGACAAGACCGGCACCCTCACGCGCAACGAAATGACCGTGGCCCGGGTCGCGACCGCGCGCGGCGAGACCCGCATCTCCGGCACCGGCTATGCACCGCACGGCGGTTTCGAGCGCGACGGTCGCGAGATCGACCCGATCGACGACCCGACCCTTCACGGCCTGCTGCGCGCAGCGCTGCTCTGCAGCGAGGCCGACGTGTCCGAATCGGACGGCGTCTTTCAGGTGCACGGCGACCCGATGGAAGGCGCACTGGTCACGGCAGCGTGGAAAGCCGGGCTGGACCCGACCGCGACGCGGGCCCGGGAACCGCAGACCGACGCGATCCCGTTCGATGCCGCGCACCGGTTCATGGCGACGCTGCACCATGACCACGACGGGCAGCGCACCATCTACGTCAAGGGGGCGCCCGAGCGGCTCATCGCCATGGCGCGTGACCAGCGCGACCCGAGCGGCGGCGAGACGCCGCTGGAGGAGGCGTTCTGGCACGTCGAAGCCGACCGGCTTGCGTCCAGCGGTCATCGGGTGCTGGCCATTGCCACGCGAGCAGCCGCGCCGGGCCAGCAGGAGTTGACGTTTTCCGATGTCGAAGGGCGGCTGACGCTCGAAGGCCTGGTCGGCCTCATGGACCCACCCCGGGACGAGGCGATCACCGCCGTCGGGGCATGTCACCAGGCCGGGATCGAAGTCAAGATGATTACCGGCGATCACGCCGGAACAGCGTCTGCCATCGCCGGGCGACTGGGACTTCGCGATCCCGACCGGGTGCTGACCGGTGCGCAACTCGACGAACTGTCCGACAACGCGCTGGACGATGCCGTGCAAGGCGTCAACGTCTTTGCGCGAACCAGCCCGGAGCACAAGCTCCGACTGGTCAGCGCGCTCCAGCGCCGGGGCGACAGCGTCGCCATGACCGGCGACGGGGTCAACGACGCGCCGGCCCTGAAGCGCGCCGACATCGGCGTGGCGATGGGGCGCACCGGCACCGAGGCGGCCAAGGAATCCGCCGACATCGTGCTGGCCGACGATAACTTCGCCACGCTTGCCGCGGCCATCCACGCCGGCCGCACGGTCTACGACAACCTCAAGAAGGCCGTTCTGTTCCTGCTGCCCGTCAACGGCGGCGAATCCCTGACCATCCTGGCCGCCCTGATGCTGGGCGTCACGTTCCCGATCACGCCGGTCCAGATCCTGTGGGTCAACATGGTCAGCTCCGTGCTCCTGGCCATGACCCTGGCCTTCGAGCCGGCCGAGCCGGGCATCATGCAGCGGCCGCCGAGGCATCGCCGGGAACCGCTGCTCACCGGCTTCCTGCTCTGGCGCGTCGGCTTCGTGTCGCTGCTGTTCGCCGGCGGCATCTTCGGCGTGTTCCTCTGGGCGCGTGGCCAGGGCGTCGACACCGACATCGCCCGGACGATGGCCGTCAACGCGCTGGTCGTGATGGAAATCTTCTACCTCTTTGCGGTGCGGTTCCTGCACCGACCTTCCCTGACCCTGCGCGGCGTGCTGGGCACCGGCCCGGTGCTCATCGCCATCGGTGCCGTCACGCTGTTGCAGGTGCTGTTCACCTTTGCGCCGTTCATGCAGACCTTCTTCGGCACCGCAGCGCTGGATGTCGGCCAGTCGGCCGTGGTGCTGGGCTGCGGCGTCGCGGTTCTCGGAATCCTCGAGATCGAAAAGCGCATCATGCAGCGCGTTCGGGCGCGCTGACCCGCCCGCTTCGAAGCGCCGCCCTGTCGAGGCGGACGCGCACCGGCCAGCGCGAACAGCGCCCGTGGCCTCACACGACCGGGGCCAGGCACCCGGATCGTCCGTGCGTTCGTCCGTGCCGATCGATGTTCCAGCCCGGGCATCTACGCAAAAAGATCGCGACTGCGACCCATTCGTATTTGTAATTGGTTATCATTACGGGCCATCAAACACCCTCTCCCGAACCCGAGCCAAGGAGTCCCGAATGACCAATTCCACCCGCCTTGCGGCCGCCATCGCACTGCTGGCCGCCGCGTTCAGCCCGGCCGCCTTCGCGGCCTGCGACATCGAGATCGCCGCAGGCGACAACCTGGCCTTCGACCGGGACGTCATCGAAGTCGATGCCAGCTGCGAAACCGTCACCGTCACACTGACCCACACCGGCAGCCTGCCTGCCGCGGCCATGGGCCACAACTGGGTGCTGAGCCGAACCGCCGACTACCAGGACATCGGCACCGCCGGCATGTCCGCCGGCCTCGAACAGGACTACCTGCCGCCCGGCGACGACCGCGTGATCGCGGCCACCAGAATCATCGGCGGCGGCGAAACCGCCGAGGTGAGCTTCTCGCTCGAGGACCTGGACCCGGACGGCGACTACACCTTCTTCTGCTCGTTCCCCGGTCACTGGGGCGTCATGAAGGGCAAGTTCCGTCTGCTCTGATTGCACTTGCCAGGACCATGCCGGGGAGTCGCTTCGCGACCGGATTGCTGGCCGCTGCGTTCGTGGCGGCCTGCGGGTCGGCCACCGATGACCGGTCGTTCGCGACCGGCCCGTTCGGTCCGCTGGCCCCCGGCGGCACTCACCTGACGCGATCCGTCGACGCCTCGTCCGGCTGGCCCGGCGAAGCGCTGACCGAAAGCGCGCTGGATGACGGCACCGGTCGCGACCTGTTCTACCGGAACTGGCTCACGGAGGCGCAGGATCGACCGCCGATCCTCGGGCCTCGATACGATGCGGTCAGCTGCACCGCCTGCCACGTCGAAATGGCCCGGCCCGGGGTCGATGCCCTCGACGCCCGGCCCCCGCTGATCGCGCGCACCGTGATGGCCGAGCACCTGGCCGAATTCGGGCCGCAGCTCCAGCGATTCCGGACCGATCGGGCGGCGCCGGCCTTCGAGCTCGAAGTCACCTGGACGCCGGTACCGTTCACCTACCCCGACGGCACCGAGCAGTCGTTGCGGTCGCCGCAGGCCCATGCCCTCACCGACGACGGCCGGCGCATTCCGGTGGGCCTGCGCGCTGCCCCGCTGCTGTTCGGCTGGGGCCTGATGGAACGCATCGATCCCGACATGCTGGCCTACTACGACGATCCGTACGACCGCAATGGCGACGGCATCAGCGGCCGGAGCCGTCCCGCCGTCCGCGACGATGGTTCGATCGGACCCGGGCTGCTGGGCTGGAAGAACGCGCACGCCAGCCTGACCGCCCAGGTGCGCGCGGCCCTGGTCCACGACATGGGCATTACCAGCGTCCGGGACTGCCGGCAGGGCTGCGACGCCGAACTCTCGGAACCGGACCTCCATGCCCTGACCGACTTCGTTCGCGGTATCGGCGTGCCGCAACACCGGCTCGACGGTCAGCGCCGAGGCCAGGACCTGTTCGGTCAGGCCGGCTGCGCCCAATGCCACGTGCCGGTCGTTCAGACCCTGCCCGATCCTCGTCCCGAACTCGATCGACAGTGGCTGTGGGCCTACAGCGACCTGATGCTGCACGACATGGGCCCAGGCCTGGCCGATCCCGGCGACAACGCCGAGGGGCGAGAGTGGCGCACGGCGCCGCTTTGGGGTGTCGGCCTGGCCGAGCGCTTCCTGACCGGCCGCGGCTTCCTTCACGACGGCCGGGCCCGAACCCTGGAAGAGGCCATTCTGTGGCACGGCGGCGAGGCGGCCGAGGCACGCGACGCCTTTGCCAGGCTGCCCGCCGGCGATCGCCACGCGCTGCTGGAGTTCGTGCGATCCCTCTGAGGCGCGGATCCTCCCGCGCTTGTCGAGCGGACTCAGCCCTCGGCCGGAACAGCCAGGTAGGCCTCCAGCGGGCGGCGCAGGCTGTAGGGTGCCGCCGCCGCCCGGCCGATTCGCAGCATCAGCAGCGGATGCTCGGCACCCCGACCCAGCCACCGGGCGAACTCGGCGCGCAGTTCCGGCACTTCGATCGGTTGATTGATGTAGGCGTGCTTCAGATCGAGCGCGGTCGCCGTGAGCGTCAGCCGCTGGACCACCCGTCCGGTTTCCACCCAGCTCGGTACCTCGTCGCGCTCGGCGACCAGCACGGCCAGCGCCGACGACGACCGGATGTGTTCGGCATCGCGTCGGTTCTGTGGCCCGGCCTTCAGAACCAGGCCGGAAATCGCCCGGCCCAGCCACTGCGGCAGTGAAGGTTGGCCCATGACCACGGCGGACAGACCGTCGGCATGCTCGAGGGCCGACTCGGGATTGAATCGGATCCACCGCGTCAACTCGCGCCGGAACCCGGCATCGTCCAGCTGCGTAACGTTGCCGCGCTCGACGAATCGAACCACCGATTCGATGGACTCGGCGCCTTCGAGCACCAGCGTACGGACCCCTTGGCCACGGCCGGCCGCCGACAGCGCCTCGCGCTCGGCACTGGAAAGCGGCGAGGCATCGTATGCGCTTCGGGTGCACTGGCGAACCGCGATGGCCCGGTATCGTTCGAGTTCGCCCGGGCCCTCCCGGCGGTGGAAGGTCAGGCGGATGTCCGGTGTATCGCCGCAGACATCGATCTCGCAATCGAACCCGTTGACGCCGGCCGCGATCCGGATGTTCTCGGCCATGCAGCCCAGGCTCTTGAACAGGTGCGCATCGTTCGGATCGACCCTCGGGCAGCGCCGGTCGTCGTCGGGCTGGATCAGAATCGCCGGAATCTCGGGATCGATGCGGACACGCCACGGCTGCGTGTTGTGACTGGAGGCCGCCAGGGCCCCGGCCCGGATCCACGCCCGGAAATCCGGCGGGGCATCCGGGGTCGGTCGGGGCAGTTGGCGCTGAGCACGCGCTGCGGCGACATGATCACTGCGGCTCGACATCCTTCGCTCCAACTCGATACAGGACCCGACGCTAACAGCGGCGCGACCGGGCGCGCAAGCCGCCCTGGCTGGCGCCGAGGCGGTTCGCCGGGCCGATCGGGCGGCGGTTGCTTCCGATTCGCCGCGCCTCGAGAACGCCTGGCCGACCACGCGGGATGTCAGGCAGCACACGGAGCCCCTGCGCACGCGCGCCTTGCCCACACCGCTGATGCCAGGGCGGTGTGCGCCCGAAGCTGCCGCTCGGCCCCCTCGCAAAGGGAGAGCCGGACCGGCACTGCGGATACGAAAACGCCCCGCACGAAGGCGGGGCGTCGGGGTGCTGCTACGAAGTCGCGATCAGATCGTGACGACGTTCGAAGCCTGCGGACCCTTGGCGCCATCGGTGACGTCGAACGACACCTTCTGGCCCTCGGCCAGGCTCTTGAAGCCCGAACCGGTCAGTGCGCTGAAGTGCACGAACACGTCCTTGCCGCCATCATCCTGCGAAATGAAACCGAAACCCTTCGCGTCGTTGAACCACTTCACCGTACCTGTTGCATTACTCATTGATCTGTACTCTTTTTGATAGTCATGAAAACCGGGCGGCCCGAAAGCACGAGCCCGGGGTGCTGCTGCCCGCTCCGCAATGGATCGGGGTCTTCAGGAGGGTGAAATTGAAGGGTAATCTCGGCACCGTCCTACCCGGTTCCGGGGATCGCGACGCATCGCGGTGCCGGTCGAGCGGGAGGTGGCTGAAGGAACGCTAGAAAATCAACCACTGCTGTTGTGCAGCTACGGAGGACTATACGCCCTTTCTTCGCGAATAGGGGAAATACTTTCGATCCGGAAATCAGGGGCCTGCCGCGGCCCGGGCCGTATCCTGCCCCGCTCGGCCGCCTCAGTGCCCGTAGCTGACCACCCGGGCGAGCCGCCAGCCGTCGGTTTCCCGTTTCCAGATGTGCAGGAAATCGAACGTGCCGCAGTCGTCGGCGCCGTCGACCTCGTGGCAGAACCGATGCTGGCCCTCGTGGATCGCGCCATAGCCCGTGCCTTTGGGACAGGCACTTTGTAGGAAAAACACTGACACAGATTCGCGCTGTTCTCCTATTTTTTTTGCAGCGGCATTGGGACTAGGCTGGCCCTATTCCCTTATCGACATACCCATGCCGCAAGCGCGAAAACGACTGGTCTCGACCGAAATGACGCCGTTCTATCACGTGGTTTCACGCTGCGTGCGGCGGCAGTTTCTCTGCGGCCTCGATCCCTTGACCGGCCGGGACTATTCCGGTCGAAAGCAGGAGATCAAGGACCGCCTTGCCTTGCTGTCCGAGGTCTTTGCGGTCGACGTCTGCGCCTATGCGATTCTCTCCAACCACTACCACCTGGTCCTGCACGTCGATCCAGAGCGCGCCATGGCCTGGGACGATCTCGAACTGGCGCGTCGCTGGACCCGCCTGTTCAGAGGCCCGGCGGTCGTTCGCGCCTTCGCGAACGGGCAGTCGCTGACCGAAGCTCAGGAAAAAGTCGCCCGGAAGCATCTGGCGGAGTACCGAAATCGCCTGGGCAGCCTGTCCTGGTTCATGAAATGCCTGAACGAGCCCATCGCCCGGCAAGCCAACGCCGAAGACAACGTCACCGGCCACTTCTGGCAGTCGCGCTTCTACAGCCAGGCGCTGCTGGA
>NZ_JAAWWS010000151.1:0-46548 GCF_012272825.1 Wenzhouxiangella sp. XN79A
GCCCGGCTGCGGTCCAGCGCCAGCCGCTGCCGCCGATGCAGCAGCAGGAACACGATCGCCAGGACCAGTCGCGGCAGCAGGCCGAGCAGGGCCAGCAGGGCCAGCAGCACCCCGGCCCACAGGCCGCGGTCGACCGCCGGCGAGCGATCGATCAGCAGCGCGGCGACGGCTTCGCGATCCGGCGCGGCGACCCCCGGCCACAGCGCGCCGACCCGGCCCAGTGCCTCGATGACCGGGGCCAGCGCATCCGGGCCGAGCAGCGTCGAGCCCCAGGCGAAGTCGAAGCGCAGGCCGATGAAGGCGGCGGCCAGCAGCAGCAGGGCGCCGGACAGGTAGCCGGCCCAGAACAGGTGGGTCGCGGCGCTGGCGATCCGAGCGCCGCCGGAGCGGCCGTACTCGGCCAGCGCGCCGGCCGCCGCCCGGCCCCGGCCGGAGGCGTCGAAGCGGCGCGCCAGCGCGGCGGCCGCCAGCCAGATCGAGCGGCCGGGCAGGCCGGTGGCGGCATTGCGCGGCCACAGCCAGGCGACCAGCCAGATCGCCAGCATCAGCGACGGCAGGCCGAGCAGCGTCAGCAGCGCCCACGAAAGCTGGACCACGCCGTCGCCGCCGAGCAGCGCCCGGGCCGCCGCAGCACCGAGCAGCGCGCCCAGCACGGCCAGTACGAGCAGGCCGATCCGCACCCCGGCCAGGGCCCGGCGCAGCGATTCGCCGAGGCGCACCCCGGCCGGATGCAGCCGGGCCCTGAGCGCGATCCGCTCGGTCAGGCCGCCGTCGCTACGCGCCGCCCGGCGGGTCGCCGGGTCGTCGAGCGAGGGACCGCCTTCGGCGTCCTCGAAACGGCGCAGCGCCTCGCAGCGCAGCCAGTCCGATGGAGCGAGCGGCATGTCGGCGGGCGGTCGGTGGTGGGCGGTATCCATGAGCGGCAAGGATACCCCGGTCGATGATTCGGGCCGCGTTCGTGGCCGGCCGCGTGAAGAGTTGACACCGATCAACTCGACCCGATCGCCGGGCCACGAGAATGTCGCCCGAACGCTGCCATCGGAATAAAAAGCTCATGGAACAAGCAACGACGTACGATGATCGGGTCGCGTCCGGGGCCACGGCCACGACCTACAACGATCGGGTGGTCAAGCAGTTCGCGGTCATGACCGTGGTCTGGGGGATCGTCGGGATGACGGTCGGTGTCCTGATCGCCGCGCAACTGATCTGGCCCGACCTCACCTACGGCATCGAGTGGCTGAGCTACGGCCGTCTGCGTCCGCTGCACACCAACGCGGTGATCTTCGCGTTCGGCGGCTCGGCGCTGTTCGCCACCAGTTACTACGTGGTCCAGCGCACCTGCCACGCGCGATTGTTCGGCGGGCCGCTGGTCGGCTTCACCTTCTGGGGCTGGCAGGCGGTGATCGTCGGCGCGGCGGTGACCCTGCCGCTGGGCATCACCATGGGCAAGGAATACGCCGAGCTCGAATGGCCGCTGGCCCTGCTGATCGCCGTGGTCTGGGTGTCCTACGCAATCGTGTTCTTCGGGACGATCGCGAAACGGCAGATCAAGCACATCTACGTGGCCAACTGGTTCTACGGCGCGTTCATCCTGACCATCGCGGTCCTGCACATCGTCAACAACCTGTCGATTCCGGCCGGCATGTGGAAGAGCTACCCGGTCTACGCCGGTGCCGTTGACGCGATGGTGCAGTGGTGGTACGGCCACAATGCGGTCGGCTTCTTCCTGACCGCCGGGTTCCTCGGCATGATGTACTACTTCGTGCCGCGCCAGGCCGGCCGTCCGATCTACTCCTACCGGCTTTCGATCGTCCACTTCTGGTCGCTGATCGCGATCTACATGTGGGCCGGTCCGCACCATCTGCACTACACCTCGCTGCCGGACTGGGCCCAGACCCTCGGCATGGTGTTCTCGCTGATCCTGCTGGCGCCGAGCTGGGGCGGCATGATCAACGGGATCATGACGCTGTCCGGCGCCTGGCACAAGCTGCGCACCGACCCGATCCTGCGTTTCATGATCGTCGCGCTGTCGTTCTACGGCATGTCGACCTTCGAAGGGCCGATGATGTCGATCAAGACGGTCAACTCGCTGTCGCATTACACCGACTGGACGATCGGCCACGTGCACTCCGGTGCGCTGGGCTGGGTCGCGATGATCTCGATCGGCAGCCTCTACACCCTGTTCCCACGGCTGTGGGGCGTGGAGAAGATGTATTCGATCAAGGCGATCGAGTGGCACTTCTGGACCTCGACCATCGGCACCGTGCTGTACATCACCGCGATGTGGGCCGCCGGCCTGATGCAGGGCCTGATGTGGCGCACGTTCAACGATGACGGCACGCTGACCTACACCTTCATCGAGGTCCTGAAGCGCACCGAACCGTTCTACATGCTGCGCCTGCTCGGCGGTGTCGTGTTCCTCAGCGGCATGGTGTTCATGGTCTGGAACGTCTACAAGACCTGGCAGAACGCGCCGGAACGCAACAAGGCCGTGGCCATCCCGCAGCCGGCCTGAAGGAGAGACCGACATGGCACATGAAACAATCGAGAAGAACATCGGCCTGATGGCCGTGCTGATCCTGGTCGTCATCAGTCTCGGCGGGTTGACCCAGATCGTTCCGCTGATGTTCAAGGCAACGATCGTCGAGCCGGCCGATGGCGTGGAACCCTACAGCGCGATCGAGCTGGCCGGCCGCGACGTCTACATCGCCGAGGGTTGCTACGGCTGCCACAGCCAGCAGATCCGCCCGTTCCGCTCCGAGACCGAGCGCTACGGCCACTACTCGGTCGCCGGCGAGTTCGTCTACGACCGGCCGTTCCAGTGGGGTTCGAAGCGCACCGGGCCGGACCTGGCCCGGGTCGGCGGCAAGTACTCCGACGATTGGCACGAGCTGCATCTGATGGACCCGCGCGCGGTGGTGCCGGACTCCAACATGCCGGCCTACCCGTGGCTGGCCGAGAAGCGGGTCGACCCGGCCGAGATCCAGGGCCGGATGCGTGCGTTGCGCCGCGTCGGCACGCCGTACACCGACGAGCAGATCGCTGCGGCCGGCGACGACCTGGTCGGCGTGACCGAACTGCAGGCGGTGATCGCCTACCTGCAGGGCATGGGGCAGGACTGGACCGGTCAGCGCACCGCGCCGGTGGTCGCCGGAGGCAGCCAGTGAGCGGCGGCATCGTCACGCTGCTGTCGCTGCTGGGTTTCCTGGCCATCGTCGTCTGGGTCTTCATTGTCAAGCGCCGCGAGGATTTCGACGAGCAGGCCCACCTGCCGCTCGAGGATTCCGACGAACAGGGCGACGCCGCTGAACACGAGCATCGGGAGAAGGAGTCATGAGCACGTTCTGGCACTGGTACATCATCGCGCTTACGGTCGGCACGCTGATCGTCACGGTCTGGTTCCTGGTCTGGTCCCAGAAGCTGCGCATCGAATCGAAGAAGGAAGACGACGGCAGCGAGACCACCGGACACGTCTGGGACGGCGACCTGCGCGAACTGAACAACCCCCTGCCGCGCTGGTGGCTGGGCCTGTTCTGGATCACGATCGCGTTCTCGATCATCTACCTGATCCTGTATCCGGGTCTCGGTCGCTACGAAGGCGTACTCGGCTGGACACAGGAAAAACAGTACGAGGAAGAGATGGCCGATGCGCGTGCCGCCTTCGAGACGCAGTTCGCCGAGCTGGCCAACATGGAGCTCGAGCAGCTGGCCGTCAACGACCAGGCCGTGGACATGGGCCGCAACCTGTATGCCCACAACTGCTCGACCTGCCACGGCGTCGACGCGCGCGGTGCGACCGGTTATCCCAACCTGACCGACGACCACTGGATCTGGGGCTCGGAGCCGCAGCAGGTCCTGACCTCGATTCTCAACGGTCGCCGTGCAGCGATGCCGCCGTTCGGTGACGCGCTGGGCGCCGAAGGCGTGACGCGGACCGCCGTCTACGTCCAGCAACTGGCCGGTCAGGAGGTCGACGCGTCGATGGCCGCCGCGGGTCGGCAGCACTACATGCAGGTCTGCGCGGCCTGCCACGGACCCGAGGGCAAGGGCAACCCGATCCTCGGCGCGCCGGACCTGACCGCCGGGGTCTACACCTACGGCGGCGACCTGGATACGATCCGCGCGACCATCCGGAACGGACGGGCCGGCGTGATGCCGGCGCAGAAGGACCTGATCGGCGAGACCCGGACGCGCCTGGTCACGGCCTACATCCTGAGCATGCAGGACCGGTTCGGCGGAGAGTGACGGCGTGAGCGAATCGACGAGCGGCTTCATCGAGCATCCGCCGCGCCCCCTGGCCCAGCGCCTGGGGGCGATCCTCTGGCCCTCGTTCTTCGGCGCCGGCGTGGCCACCATGGTGCTGTTCGCCTTCGTCGATCCGATCGACCTGGCGATGATCAGCTTCCCCGAGGTCGAGATCTCGCGCGAGGCCGGCTACACCATCGCCTTCATGGGCTTCTGGGCCGGCTTCGCCTCGGCCTGCACCTTCACCTGGCTGCTGCTGAGGCCGCGGTCCCGGTTCCATTGATGCCTGGAAGCCTTTTTCGAAAACGTCCGAACCGCAGATCACCGCAGATGACAAAAGGAGAAGCGGAGCAATCGAGATGCCGGCCGGCAGGCCGGACAGCGAGTATCGAGCGGCGGAGCGCAGACCCGGGTGGTCCCTTTCTTGCTGCTGGTCCTCTGCGTGTCTCCGCGAAATCTGCGGTTCACTGTTTTTCCAGGATCTCAACATGAGCACGAGTGCACCCGACGAACTGAAGCTCTACGTCAAGGCCCCCAAGGTCTACCCGCGCGAGGTGTCGGGGCGTTTCTCGCGGCTGCGGGTGCTGGCCGCCTGGGTGTTGCTGGGGCTGTTCTACGTGCTGCCCTGGATCAACCTGGGCGGGACGCAGATCGTGCTGTTCGACCTGCCGGCCCGCGAGTTCCACGTGTTCGGGCTGACCTTCTGGCCGCAGGACTTCTTCATGCTGGCGCTGCTGCTGGCGATCGCGGCGATCTCGCTGTTCTTCTTCACCGCGCTGGCCGGGCGCTTGTGGTGCGGGTATGCCTGTCCGCAGACGGTCTGGACCGAGGTGTTCCTGTGGATGGAACGCTTCGCCGAGGGGCCGCGCAACAAGCGCATGAAGCTCGACAAGGCACCGTGGACGGCCGAGAAGGTGCGCAAGAAGGCACTCAAGCAGTTCCTGTTCATCACCTTCTCGTTGTGGACGGGCATCACCTTCGTCGGCTTCTTCACGCCGATCCGGGAACTCGTGCCGTCGCTGCTGGCCTTCAACGCCGGCGGCTGGGAGGTGTTCTGGACCTTCTTCTACGGCTTTGCCACCTACGGCAACGCCGGCTACCTGCGCGAGCAGGTCTGCAAGTACATGTGCCCCTACGCCCGCTTCCAGTCGGCGATGTTCGACGACGACAGCCTGGTCATCTCCTACGACCGCGAGCGGGGCGAGCCGCGTGGCAAGCGGCGCAAGGATGCCGACAAGGACGCGCTGGGTCTCGGCGACTGCATCGAGTGCCAGGGCTGTGTCCAGGTCTGTCCGACCGGCATCGACATCCGCGACGGCCTGCAGATCGAGTGCATCGCCTGTGCGGCCTGCATCGATGTCTGCGACGAGGTCATGGACAAGATGGGCTATCCGCGCGGGTTGATCCGCTACACCACCGAGAACGCGCTGGCCCACAAGCCCACCCGCGTGCTCAGGCCGAGGCTGTTCATCTATCTCGGCGTGCTGCTGGCGCTGATTGCATTGTTCGGCCTGGTCCTGACCGGCCGCGAGGCAATCCATCTCGACGTGCTGCGCGACCGCAACGCGCTGTACCGCCTGGCCGGTCCGGAGATCGAGAACCCGTTCTCGCTGAAGATCACCAACCGCACCGAGCAGATGCAACGCCTGACCGTGACCGCCTCGGGTCTGGAGGGATTGCGCGTGGTCACGCCGACCGGCGCGATCGAAGTGCCCGCCGGCGAGGTCGTCGACCGACCGATGACGCTCTCGGTGCCGGCCGACCGGGTCGGTCCGGGCATGCAGACGATCGAGATCCGGCTCGACGCCGAAGACGAGGACGGCCCCGACACCACCGCCGAGACCCGGTTCTTCGTGCCGTCCGGCGGCTGACGCCGATTCGATCGGCGCGCTCGGTCAGCCGCCGCATCGATCGGCCTTCCGCTTGCAGATCGGCTCATCCGATCGGCCGGGCCGATCGAATTCGGCGCGTACAATGGCGTGAAGGTTTGACGCCCATCAACCCGGCGGCCCGGATCGTCGGGGAAGATGCGCAAAACGCCGGAGACCCGCGATGCAGCGCACCGATTCCACCCCCTGGTACAAGCAGTTCTGGCCCTGGTTCATTCTCGCGATCCTGGGCTGGGGCGTGGTGTCGGCGACCACCACGCTGGTCTTCGCGGTGCTCAATCCGCCGCAGATGATGACCGGCGACTACGCCAGGCTCGGCAAGGCGCTGGTCGACACCCACGTCCGCTTCGACCGGGCCGAAGCGCTGGGGCTGGCCGGCCGCCTGGCGCTGAGCGGCGACGAGCTGCGGCTGGACCTGCAGTCGGTCGAGGCCGATGCGCTGGCCGATACCGTCCTGCTGCTGGCCCAGCACCCGACCGACGCGTCGCGTGATCGCCAGCTGATGCTGATCCGCACGGCCGACGGGCGCTATGCCGGCCGGGTCGAGTCCCTGCCGCCGCGTGGCCGGATGATCGTGTCCGACCTGGAGCAGAGCTGGTGGATCTCGTCGGCCTATGAGCTCGAGGACGGCGTGGTGGACATCCAGCTCGTCCCGGAACATCTCTGACCGCGGCGCGCGGTCGGTCTTGGACGACGTTCACGTTCGGGTCATGAAATCGATGCCGGTGATTCTTCGATGAGTGAAACTTCCTGCTTCCACTGCGGCGAACCGGTGCCGCCCGGGGTCGAGCTGTCGGTCGAGATCGACGGCGAGGCCCGGCCGATGTGCTGCAGCGGCTGCCGGGCCGTGGCCACCTTGATCCACGAATCCGGCCTGGGCCGCTACTACGACTTCCGTGACCGCCTGCCCGAGCGCCCCGAGGCCGACCGGGCCGGCGACTACCTGGCCTGGGATCGAGACGCGGTGCTCGACTATCACGCCACGGCGCCCGGCGCGGACCGGCGCAGCATCGTGCTGGTGCTGGAAAATGTCCATTGCGCGGCCTGCGCCTGGCTGGTCAACCACTACCTGTCGGGGTTCCCCGGCGTTGCCGAGAGCCGGCTCGACGTCGGCGACGGCCGCCTGCGGCTGACCTTCGATCCGGCCGCCACGCCGCTTTCGCAGCTGGCCGCGGCGCTCGATCGGCTGGGCTACCCGCCGCACCTCGACACCCCGGATTCCGGCGTCGAACGCGATCGCAACGAGCGCCACCGGATGCTGCGCTACCTGATGGTCTCGGCACTGGGCATGATGCAGGTCATGAGCTACGCGCTGGCCAAGTACATCGGCGCCTTCCAGGGAATGGATGCCCAGACCGAGGAGTTCTTCCGGCTGATCAGCATGCTGGTTGCCGTGCCGGTGGCGCTGTATGCCGGCCAGCCGTTCTACCGATCGGCGCTGCGGCATCTCATGCAGCGCCATCTCGGCATCGATGTGCCGGTGGCCGCCGCGCTGCTGATCGCGCTGTTCTCCAGCGTGCTGATCACGCTGTTCGGCGAGGGCGAGGTCTACTTCGACTCGGTCGTGATGTTCCTGTTCTTCCTGCTGCTCGGCCGATTCGCCGTGATGGTGGCGCGCCAGCGTTCCGGCGCGGTGCACAGCGCGCTGGCCCGGGCGCTGCCCGACCAGGCGCGGCGGGTCACCGACCGCGGCACCGAGACCGTGGGCGTGGTCGAACTGGCCGCCGGCGACCGCGTGCTGGTCGGCGATGGTGAAGTCGTGCCGGCCGACGGTCGGGTCGTCGAGGGCCGCGGCCGGGTCGACGAGTCGCTGCTGTCGGGCGAATCCGAACCGCGCGGCCGCGTGCCCGGCGATGCCGTGCTGGCCGGCAGCCTGGTGGCCGGCGGCTCGCTGACCGTGCGGATCGAAGCGGTCGGCCAGGCCACCGTGATCAGCGGCATCATCGAGCTGCTCAGCGAAGCGCGTCGACGTCGCCCGAGGCTGGCCCTGCTGGCCGATCGTGCGGCCGGCATCTTCATCGCCGTGATCCTGGCCTCCTCCGTCGTCGCCGGCGTCGCCTGGGGCCTGCACGATCCGTCGCGGGTGATTCCGATCACGCTGGCGATGCTGGTCGTGGCCTGCCCCTGCGCGCTGGCTCTGGGCACGCCCACGGCGCTGGCCGCGGCCACCCGCAGCCTGGCCGAGCAGGGCGTGCTGACCGCGAACCCCGATGCGCTGGAAGCCCTGCCGGACATCACCCACGTGATGCTCGACAAGACCGGCACGCTGACCGAGCCGAGAATGGCCATCGTCGATGTCCGCGCCGCGCAGCCCGACCGCGCGCTGGCCGTCGCCGCAGCCCTCGAGCGGGCCAGCGCGCATCCGATCGCAAGCGCATTCCGGACCCACGACGACGGCCGCCCGGTCATCGACGCCGACAGCGTGGCCGGGGCCGGGGTCAGTGCCGAAATCGATGGCCGCCGATGGTGGCTCGGCCGGGCCGACTGGGTCGCCGGGATGGCCGGGCATGCGATCGAGGTACCGGCCGAAGGGATCTGGATTGCGCTGGCCAGCCACGACCCGGCGTCGATCGCGACCTTCGGCATCGACAGCCGGTTGCGCCGCGGTGCCCGCGAACTGGTCGCCGGCCTCGAGCAGGCCGGCATCGAAGTCCACCTGGCCTCCGGCGACCGCGCCGTGAACGTGCGGCGGATCGCCGAGCAACTCGGCATCGAGCACGCCGAGGCCGGCATGTCGCCGCAAGACAAGCTCGCGCGCGTGGCCGAACTGCAGGCGCAGGGCGCACGGGTGGCCATGGTCGGCGACGGGATCAACGACGCTCCGGTGCTGGCCGGCGCCGACATCGCGATCGCACTGGCCGAAGGCGCGGCGATCGCACGCACCCAGGCCGACCTGGTGGCCACCGGGCGCGACCTGCGGCCGCTGGTCGACCTGTTCCGGCGCGCCCCGAAGGTTCGCCGCGTGATCCGCCAGAACCTGACCTGGGCGCTGACCTACAACATCTCCGCGCTGCCGCTGGCGGCGGTCGGCCTGGTTCCGCCATGGGCCGCGGCGATCGGCATGTCGGCCAGTTCGCTGGCCGTGGTGCTGAACGCGCAGCGGCTGGGCCGCCGGACGGTGCCGGCCCGCGGCGCTGCGTCGATGGCCGCCGGCGAAACCGCGCCGGGCGCGGCATGAACATCATCTACCTGCTGATTCCGCTGTCGCTGCTGCTGCTGTCGCTGGCGGTCTGGGCCTTCTTCTGGGCGGTCCGCAACAACCAGTTCGACGACCTCGAAACGCCGGCCCTGGACGTGCTCGAAGACGAAGACGATGTGCGCAAGCGTCGGTCGTCACGGCAGGCCGCCGGCTCCGGCGAGAACTCGACGGCGGACGAGGACCGGGAATGACCCCGGGTGCGGCGCTGGTCACCGGACTGCTCGCCGGGCTGTTCGGTTCGCCCCACTGCGTGGCGATGTGCGGCGGGATTCTCGCCGTGCTGCACGGCCAGGTGCCGCGCGGCCGGGACGCCCTGGCCGCGGGGTTCCACGTCGGTCGCCTGACCAGCTACCTGATTCTCGGCCTGTTGCTGACTGCACTGGGCATGCTGCCCGAGCAGGTCCTGCCGGCCGGCGGCGTGGTCGTCTTCCGGGTGGCGCTGGGCCTGCTGCTGCTGCTGATCGCCGCCTACATCGCGCTGCCGGGCCGGCTGCGCGACGTGCTGGGCGAGGCCGCCGCGCCGCTGACCCGCCGGGTCATGCCGCTGTTCGCCCGCATGCTGCCGGCCGATCGCTTCGACAAGGCGGTCGGCCTGGGGCTGCTGTGGGGGCTGCTGCCGTGCGGCCTGCTGTACGGCGTCCTGGCCGCGGCCTGGTTGCTCGGCGACCCGGTCGCCACGATCGCGCTGGTGCTCGGCTTCGGCCTGGGCACGCTGCCGCTGCTCGTCGGGGGCGGGCTGGCCGTGGCCCGGTTGCGCAGCCGGCTGCGGGCGGTGTGGCTGCGCGGCACGGCCGCCACGGTCGTTGCGCTGACCGGTGTGCTGGTCGCCGCCGGCCCCTGGCTGGCCCACGCGACCGATCACTCGGCGGTGCGCTTCCTGGTCGACTGCGTCAGCGGTTGATGCACGAAATCTTCGGCAAAGTTGATTGCGGTCAATGATTGACCGGTCGACGCTCCCTAGACTGCCTAGCCATCGGAAACCGCAGCAACTGCCCTCCAGATCGCGATGAGCCAAGCGATGCGACCACGATTCGATGCCGACCTGATCGCCCGTTACGGCGGCGAAGGGCCGCGCTACACCTCCTACCCGACTGCCCTGCAGTTCGACGACGCGTTCGACGCGCGCGCCTGGAAACGTGCCCTGGGCGAGAGCAACCGGCTGCCGATTCCGGCCGACCTGTCGATCTACGTCCACGTGCCGTTCTGCTTCAGCCCGTGCTTCTATTGCGGCTGCAATCGGGTGATCACCCGCTCGCCGTTCGCCGGCCAGGAGTTCCTCAACGACCTCGAGCGCGAGATCGACCTGGTCGCGCCGAACATCGACGACGATCGCGAGGTCCGCCAGGTGCACCTGGGCGGCGGCACGCCGACTTTCCTGCAGCCGATGCAGATCGAGCAGTTGATCCGGATGCTCAAGGCCCGGTTCCGGTTCGCCTCGGATGCCGAAATCGGTCTCGAGGCCGATCCTCGTTCGCTGGAGCCGGAAGACCTGCCGCAGTTGCGGCGGATCGGCTTCAACCGCCTGTCGCTGGGCATCCAGGACCTGGATCCGGACGTTCAGCGCGCGGTCAACCGGGTGCACGACCTGGCCCGGATCGCCTCGATCTTCGGCGCGGCGCGCGCGGTCGGCATCGACTCGATCTCCGTCGACCTGATCTACGGCCTGCCGCTGCAGACCACCGAGGCCTTCGCCCGGACGGTCGAGGACATCCTGAACGAGCTTCGCCCGGACCGGATCTCGCTGTTCAACTACGCCCACATGCCCCATCGCTTCAAGGCCCAGCAGCGGATCAAGGGCGAGGACCTGCCGACCCCGACGGTCAAGCTGGCGCTGTTTCGCAATACCTTGTCGCGTCTTCTCGATGCCGGGTACGAGTTCATCGGCATGGATCATTTCGCCTTGCCCGACGACGATCTGGCCCGAGCCCACCGCGACGGCACCATGACGCGCAACTTCCAGGGCTATTCGACCCATGGCGGGCTCGACCTGCTGGCCTTCGGTCCGAGCGCCATCGGCCAGGTCGGCGACGCCTTCGCGCAGAACCATCGAGGGTTGCCGGACTGGCAGGCCGACGTGCGCGCCGGCCGGCTGCCGATCGCGCGCGGCCTGGTCCGGACCACCGATGATCGGCTGCGCGCCGAGGTCATCAGCACGATCATGTGCACCGGTGAGGTCCGCTACGCCGATTTCGAGCAGCACTACGAGTTCCGCTTCCGCCGCTATTTCGCCGACGCGCTGGCGCGTCTCGAGCCGCTGGTCGACGACGGTCTGATCGAATGGGTCGAGGACGGGTTCCGCGCGACTGCGGCGGGCCTGCTGTTCCTGCGTGCGGTCGCGATGGCGTTCGACGCCTACCTCCAGCCGGCCGGAGACTCCAGCGGTCCGCGTCGGTTCTCACGGATCATCTGAGCGCCCTGGATCCGGGCCGAAGGGCGACGGCCGGGCCCGCATCGGCGATCGGAAAAACATCGGCGATTCCATTGTCTGACCCTGCTGCGTGAAGGACGCATCGTCTGCTATCCTTCGAATATCAGCAGGTGATGATCCAAGGAGTCCGGCGATGAGTGAACCGATTTCCCTGAAAGAAGCCGGCCAACCGACGACATCATGCCGCGACTGCGGCCTGTTCGACCTGTGCTTCGCCCAGGATGTGGCCGAGTCGCGCCGCGACGACCTGGACCGGATCATCCGCCGGCAGCGCCCGCTGGGCCGGGATGTCCATCTCTTTCACGCCGGCCAGAAGCTCAAGAGCATCTGCGTGGTTCGTTCCGGGACCGTCAAGACCTACCAGATTTCCCGCGATGGCGACGAGATCGTCACCGGCTTTCACTTGCCCGGCGAGCTGATCGGTCTTGATGCGATCGGCAACGAGGCCCATCCGGAGTTCGCGGTGGCGCTCGAGGACAGCCGGTACTGCGAGATCCCGTACCGCGAGCTGCAGAAGATTCTCGACGACAGCCCGGACCTGAACCATCTGCTGCTGAAGCTGCTGTCGATCGACATGGCCGAGACGCGCGAACTGATGCTGGTCATCAACCGGCTCGACGCGCGGGCCCGCGTGGCGACCTTCCTGCTGAACCTGTCGCGCCGCCTCACGCGGCGCGGCAAGGACGGCGACAGGTTCCGGCTGGCGATGGACCGGCGCGATATCGCCAACTACCTCGGCCTGACCATCGAGACCGTCTCGCGCACGCTGAGCTGGATGCAGAAGCAGGGCATGCTCGCCGTGCGCGGCAAGCTGGTGTCGATCGTCGAGTCCGACGCGCTGCTCGACGTGGCCGGCCGGGAACACGAGGACCTGGTGGCCGGCACCGGCTGATCGAGGCCCGGCCCGGACCCGACCCGGATCCTCGAGCCGGGCCGCAGCCCGGCTCGTTTCGTTGTTCCTTCAGGATCGCGCCGCGGCGGGTTACGGTCGGTTTGTCCGCCGGACCTGCTGGCCGTGGAACAGCGCGTTGGCCAGCAGCCGCTCGGCGCCGGCCCAGTAGCCCCGGAACACCACGTCGTCGGCAATCCGAACGACCAGGCCACCGCCGAAGCGGTCGGCGCCGATCGCGGTGGTGGCGGCCAGCTCCTCGGCGACCGGAGCCGCCAGATAGCCGGCCACCAGCGGTGATTCTGTGTAGCGCGCCGGACGCGCGTAGCGATTGTCGGTGGTCTTCAGCACGTGCGCGCCCTGGCGGAACAGCACCAGGCGACGATTGTCGCGACGATCGTCGCGACGATCGTCGGCATCATCGCTCCGGGCCCGGCCATAGCCCCAGCCCAACGGGTGGGTAGGGTCCAGCGTCACCGCCAGCGCCGAGCCGCCGATCAGTCGCCGAGCGGCGTCGAGCTCGAAGTCGGCGTAGCGCGCCGGGGTGGTGTCCGGGTCGGCGTCGCCTGCCTCTTCGTCGATGAACGACCAGCCCAGGTCCAGCGACTCGACCCAGGCGGCGGCATTGCGCACGGCGATCAGCTGGCCGCCGCCGCGGACGAACTCGACCAGCCGCGCTTCGAACGCGTCGCCGAACCCGTCGTAGCGGCCGCCCGGCAGCAACAGGTGGGTGTAGTCGTCGAGTTCGCCGGGCAGGTCGGTGACATCCAGCATCGTCACCGGCTGGTCGAGGTGAACGTCGAACCAGCGCCAAAGGGCGCCGGCGCTGTAGGGGTTCAGCCCGTCGCCGGTCAGCAGCGCCGCGCGCGGCGGCTCGATCACCGGCAGGCTCGGGCTGCCGAGGTCGAGGCCGTCGCGGGCCAGGCCGGAGCGGACCGCGTGGATCGCGACGGCGTGTCGCTCGCCCAGGGCGGCCAGTCGTTCGGCGACCGGCGCCAGGTGGTCGGGCTGGATTCCGCCGTGCACCACCACGCTGCCCCGATCGAAGTCCAGCGTGCCCGAGCTCGTCTGCAGGGTCATCGGCGCCTCGGCGGCCTGGACGCGGTAGCCGTCGGCCAGCAGGGCGGCGAGCACGGCCGGCGCCCGGTGCTGGCGCCAGTCGATGGCCCAGGCCACGGCGTCGACGGCCGGGCTGTCCGGCGCCGGCCCTGCCAGCGTGGCCTCGGTCAGCGCTGCGCCGGTCGCCGGCAGGCGGCGGACCGGCTCCAGCGGCAGGTCGAAGGCGTACTGCAGCGGCCAGGCCGAGACGTCGTAGAAGGTCTCCATCGGCAGCTCGGTCGGCGTGTCGAAGATCGCCTCGACGAATCGGCCGAGGTCCTGGCGGGCGGGAATCGCCCAGGCCGAGCCGGCCGGAAACTCCCTGCCGTCGATCGAGATCGCGCCGCTGACCGTACGCACGTCGATGCCGTGACCGACCAGCATTGCCAGCAGCCGTTCGGCGCGGGCCGGGTCGCCGCCGTCACCGAGCAGCCAGCCGCCGCGGCGGTCGTTGTCCAGCGCCTCGGCGAAGAAGTCGGCCTGGTGGGCGCGCAGCTCGTCGCGCAGCGCCACGCTCGCCTCCAGCGTCGACAGCGAGGTCCGGACCTGGTTGGCGATGGCCTCGGCGAAGGTGCGCCGGCCGTAGGGCGTGTCCATCACGTGACCGCGCGACGAGCCCTGCTCGAACAGGATGCCGACGCCGCCGGTCAGGTCGGGGTAGGTCGAGCCCTTGCCGAGGTAGTAATCGTCGAAGCTTTCCCGGCTGTAGTACGGTTCGCCGGCGGCGTCGAGCCGCTCGGCATGGTACTCGGCGATGCGGGCGGTCAGCGCGTAGACGCGCTCCGGCGTGGCCGGGTTGTTGCGCTCCGGAATGCCGGGCTGGAAGAAATAGGTCGACCGCGATCCCATCTCGTGGACGTCGGTCAGCACGTGCGGGCGCCACTGCCGGTAGTGCCGGATGCGGTTTCGCGAGACCGGGTGGGTCAGCGGCAGCCAGTCGCGGTTCAGGTCGAACCAGTAGTAGCTGGTCCGACCGTTCGGCCAGCCCTCGTTGTGCTCGCGGTCGTTCGGATCGGCCGACGGGTTGCGCCCGCGGTGCATGTTGGCCCAGTGCGCGAAGCGGTCGACGCCATCGGGATTGATGACCGGCTCCATGACCACGACCACGTGCTCCAGCCAGGCCGCGACCTCGGGGTCGTCGCTGGCCGCCAGCCACCAGGCGACGATCGGCGCGGCCGACGCACCCGAAGCCTCGTTGCCGTGAACCGAGTACCCGAGCCAGACCACGACCGGCCCTTCGCCGTCCCGGCTGGCCTCGATCCGGCCGCGGCGCAGATCGTCCAGTCGGGCCAGTCGATCGGGCGTGCCGAACACTGCCAGCACCTGTTCGCGGCCGCCGCTGGAGCGGCCGATGGTCTCGATCGTCATTCGGTCGGAGACCTCGGCGAGCGCCCGGTAGTACCGCACCAGTTCGTCGTTGCGCGGGTGGCGCGCGCCGGGCTCGAAGCCGAGCAGCGTGTTCAGCGTCGGCAGCCCGGGGCGCGGCGCGGCCGGCCGGTCGAGCCCCGGCAGATCGTCTGCGCCGACCGCCGAGGCCGATAGCATCAGCAGCGTGGCGGCGCAGAAAAACGCGGTGAAGCGAGGACGGCGGGGAGTGCACTGGGTCATGGAAGCAGCCTGTTGGAATGGACGTAGGTCGTCGGCAGCGCCGGGTCGGCCTGCGACGGGGGCCACCGGAAGAACGGTCTCCCTGACAATCCTTCCGATCGTCCGAGTAGGATACCGAGGTCGCATCGACGAGTTTTTCTTCCGGTCCCACGTTCGACGAGGTGAACATGAAGCTCAATTCCAACGACATCCAGGACGGCCGGCCGATCGATCCGCGCTTCGCGTTCGGTCGCCTGTCCGACGACGCGCCGATGGAGCTGTCCGACAACGTCAGTCCGCACCTGGCCTGGGACGACGTGCCCGAGGGCACCCGCTCGTTCGCGATCCTGTGCGTCGATCCCGACGTGCCGTCGATGGCCGACGACGTCAACCGGGAAGGTCGGACGGTCCCGGCCACGCTCAAGCGTGTCGACTTCTATCACTGGGTCATGATCGACCTGCCCGCCGACCGTCGCGAACTCGAGACCGGTGAATGCGGCCGCGGCGTCACGCCGGGCGGCAAGCGCCAACCGCCGGGCCCGGCCGGCACCCGCCAGGGCCTGAACGACTACACCTCGTTCATGGCCGGCGACGAACGGATGGCCGGCCAGTACTACGGCTACGACGGCCCGTGCCCGCCGTGGAACGACGAGCTGCTCCACCACTACCGTTTCGTCGTCTACGCGCTGGACGTCGATCGCCTCGAAGTCTCGCCCGACTTCGATGGCCGCGAAGCCGCCGAGGCCCTGCGCGACCATATCCTGGCCGAGGCCAGCCTGACCGGCACCTACACGCTGAATCCGGAGGTGGGCTGAAATCGGCGGTTTCCGGTTTCCGATTCCCGGTTGTTGGTTGTTGGTTGTTGGTTGTTGGTTGTTGGTTGTCGGTTGTCGGTTGTCGGTTGTCGGTTGTTGGTTGTTGGTTGTCGGGAAGACCGCTCGGAATGGATGCAATGATCTGCGATCGTGAGTTCGACCCCGGAGTCCGGAACCCGTGAACCCCTCCGCTGAAGGCGCCGACCCGTCGTGACGTTCTTCCAGCTCATCGTGCTGGCCCTGATCCAGGGCGTCAGCGAGTTCCTGCCGGTGTCCAGCTCGGCCCATCTGGCGCTGGTCGCGCCGCTGACCGGCTGGGCAGACCAGGGGCTGGCGTTCGATGCGGCGGTGCACGCCGGGACGCTGGTCGCGGTAATGCTCCACCTGCGGCCCGAGCTGACCGGGCTTCTCCGGGACGGGCTGCCGGGCCGCGACCCGGTACAGCGCGTGCTGCTGATCGGCCTGGTGATCGCAACGCTGCCGGCGCTGCTGGTCGGTGCGTTCGCCGCCGACTGGATCGAGGCCTGGCTGCGCAGTCCGCTGCTGATCGCGGTGACCACCATCGTGTTCGGGCTGCTGCTCGGCGCGGCGGATCGCTGGGGGCGGGGCGCCCGGCCGGTCGAGTCGGTCGGCTGGCGCAGCGCCCTGCTGATCGGCCTGGCGCAGACCCTGGCGCTGATTCCGGGCACGTCGCGCTCGGGTGTAACGATCACCGCCGGCCTTGCGCTGGGCCTGGCCCGCGAGGCCGCGGCGCGCTACTCCTTCCTGCTTTCGATCCCGATCATCGCCGCGGCCGGCAGCTGGGGCTTCGTTCGCGGCCTGCGCGACGGCGGAAGCTTCGAGCTGGCCCAGTTCGCGCTGGCCGCGGCGGTCTCCGGCCTGTTCGCCTGGCTGACCATCGCGGCGTTCCTGGCCTGGCTGCGCCGGGCCGGCATGCTGCCGTTCGTGGTCTACCGCCTGATACTGGGCATCGCGCTGCTGGTGCTGTTCTGGCCGCAGCCCGGCTGAGCCGACCCGGACCGCAGGGCTCAACGGATCGAGCCCCTGCGCGCGTCCTCGGCGGCCCGGCCGATCCAAACAATCGAAACAATCGAAAAATCCTCTCGTGTGGTGCCGCGAGGCGCGCGCCAATCCGCTACCATACTTTTGCCTCCCATTCAACAAGGACGACTGTCCCATGAGCGCTGATGACATCCTGAAACGCATCAAGGATGACGAGATCGAATTCGTCGACCTGCGGTTTACCGACACGCCGGGCAAGGAGCAGCACGTGACCCTTCCGGCCTCCGCCGTCGACGCCGACCTGCTCGAAGAAGGCAAGATGTTCGACGGCTCGTCGATCACCGGCTGGAAGGGCATCAACGAGTCCGACATGGTCCTGATGCCGGACCCCTCGACCGCCTTCCTCGACCCCTTCGCCGAACACGCCACCCTGAACGTCACCTGCGATGTGCTCGAGCCGGACACGCTGCAGGCCTACACCCGCTGCCCGCGCTCGCTGGCCAAGCGTGCCGAGGCCTACCTGGCCGCCAGCGGCATCGCCGACGCCGCCTACTTCGGCCCGGAGCCGGAGTTCTTCGTCTTCGATGATGTCCGCTGGAAGAACGACATGGCCGGCTGTTCCTACCACATCGATTCCGAGGAAGCGGCCTGGAACACCCACAAGGAATACGGCGAGGGCAACACCGGCCATCGCCCGAAGATCAAGGGCGGCTATTTCCCGGTGCCGCCGGTCGACAGCCTGGCCGACCTGCGCTCGGTCATGTGCATGACGCTGGAAGCCTGCGGTATCCCGGTCGAAGTGCATCATCACGAAGTCGGCACCGCCGGCCAGTGCGAGATCGGCACGCGCTTCAACTCGCTGACCCGCAAGGCCGACGAGCTGCTGATGCTGAAGTACATCGTGCACAACGTCGCCCACCTGCACGGTCGGACCGCGACCTTCATGCCGAAGCCGCTGGTCGGCGACAACGGCTCGGGCATGCACGTCCACCAGTCGCTGGCCAAGGAGGGCAAGAACCTGTTCTCCGGCGACGGCTACGGCGGTCTTTCGGAAACCGCGCTGCACTACATCGGCGGCATCTTCAAGCATGCCCGCGCGATCAACGCCTTCTCGAACTCGACCACCAACAGCTACAAGCGCCTGGTGCCGGGCTTCGAAGCGCCGGTGCTGCTGGCCTATTCGGCCCGCAACCGCTCGGCGTCGTGCCGGGTGCCGTGGGTGGCCAACGCCAAGGCACGACGGATCGAAGTCCGCTTCGGCGACGCCTCCGGCAACCCCTACCTGACCTTCGCGGCGATGATGATGGCCGGCCTGGACGGCATCATGAACAAGATCGACCCGGGTTCGCCGATGGACAAGGACCTGTACGACCTGCCGCCGGAAGAAGAGCGCGACATTCCGCGCGTCTGCCATGCGCTGGACCAGGCGCTGGACGCACTCGACAAGGACCGCGACTTCCTGAAGGCCGGGGACGTGTTCTCCGACGACCTCATCGACGGCTACATCGCGCTGAAGATGAACGAAGTCACCCGGTTCCGGATGGCGACCCATCCGATCGAGTTCGACATGTACTACTCCGCCTGAACCGGCGGATGGGCGGCGCCGGTCTTCCGGCGCCGCTGTTGTCGGGGTTGCGAATCCGGCTCGCGCGCCGGAACCATCGGTCCCGGACATCGTCCAATGTCGTGAACCGGAAGCGCGCCGTGGCGACACGGCATTGCTTCCATGGAATCCAGTCCGGACCCGACTGGCCGGAGGAGTCGACCCCCATGTCCCGAATCAAGTGCCTGAAATTCCTGCCGAATCCGACCGCTATCCTGGTCGCGCTCGTGCTTTCGCTGATCCTGGCTCCCTGGGCGATTTCCGTGGGGCAGGCGCAGCAGATCTACAAGACGGTCGACGAGAACGGCAACGTAGTCTACACCGATCAGAAGCCCTCGGACGATGCCGAACCGATTCCCCTACCGGAGTTGACCGTCGTCGATCCGGTCGATCTCGGCAACCCGGCCGTTGCCAGCGATGACGACGAGCCGGAGCCGCGGACGATCGAAATGTCGATCGTCTCGCCGCTGGCCGATGAGGTCATCATCAATACCGCGTACCGACTGGACGTCGAAGTCGAATTCGATGCCGAACTGCCGCGCGGGGTGGAGATCGTCTATCGCATCGACGGCGAGGAACGGCTGACCAGCCGCGAGCGGTCGGTGACGATCGACGAGGTGATTCGCGGCCCGCACACCGTCAGCGCAGAGCTGCGAACCACCGACGGCCGGGTGCTCGGGCGGACCGAACCGGTGAGTTTCTTCATGCGCCAGCAGTCGGCGCTGTACAACCGCCCGGGTTGAGCCCGGCTCAGTCCACCTCCAGCCAGAACGTGACCGGGCCGTCGTTGACCAGGTGAAGCTGCATGTCGGCGCCGAATACGCCGAAGCCGGTGCCCGGCCAGGCGTCGTCGGCCTCGTTCTTCAAGGTCTCGAACAGTGCCCGACCCCGGTCCGGCGCGGCCGCCGGAGTGAAGCTCGGCCGGTTGCCCGAATCGGTGTCGGCCGCCAGCGTGAACTGCGGCACCAGCAGCAGCCCGCCCTCGATGTCGCGCAGGCTGCGGTTCATGCGGCCCTGGTCGTCGGCAAAGATCCGGTAGTTGAGCAGCCGCTCGACGAAGCGCGGAATCCGTTCGGCGCGATCGCCGGTGCGGAAGCCGACCAGCACCAGGCTGCCGCGCCCGATCCGGGCGACCTCGCCGCCGTCGATGACCACGCGGGCTTCGGAAACGCGTTGAATCAGACCGATCATGACAGGCAGCCATCCGGCGGAGGATCAGCCGCCGGATGGTAGCATTCCGGGCCATGAAGATCGCCGTGTTCCGACTGCTGCTGGGCCTGCTGGCCCGGCTGCCGCTGTCGCTGGTCCGGATCGCGGGGCGCGCGCTCGGCGCGCTGCCGTTCGGCGGTCGACGGCGCCGGGTGGCGGCGAACCTGGCGCTGGCGTTTCCCGAACTCGATCCCCCCGCCCGGGCCCGGTTGGCCCGTCGCAACCGGCAGGCGATGGTGACCACCGCGCTCGAGACGGGCCCGCTGTGGGGGCGTTCGCGCGACTGGGTGATGCGGCACTGGGGGCCGGCCGAGAACCGCGCCTGCGTCGACAGCGCGCTCGCGTCCGGCCGCGGCCTGCTGCTGATCGGAGGTCACCTCGGCCACTGGGAGGCGAGCATCCTGTACGGCACCCTCCAGCTTCCGATCACCTACCTGTACAAGCCGCCGGGCGACCCGGCGCTGGACCGTGCGCTGACCGCGCGCCGCAGCCGTTTCGGCGGCGAGTTCGTCGCTACCGGCAGCGCGGGCATGCGTCGGGCGCTGCGCCGCCTGCGGGCCGGCGAGGCGGTCGGCCTGCTGTTCGATCAGCTGCCGAAGGGCGGTGAGTTCGTCGAGGCGCCGTTCTTCGGCCGCGACGTGCCGACCATGACGCTGGCCTGGCGGCTGGCCCGTCGGACCGGGTCTGCGGTGGTCCTGGGCCACGTGCTGCGCACCGAGGCCGGCTGGCAGGCCCGGTTCCGGGCACTGGACGGGCTGGCCGACGAAACCGACCCGGTCGGTGCCGCGGTGCGGATGAACGCGGCGCTGGAGCAGGAGATCCGCCGCGCGCCCGAGCAGTACCTGTGGCGCTACCGGCGCTTCGACCCGGTCAGTCGCCCGACGCCTCGCGATCCAGCCGCCGCAGCCAGACACCGATGACCTTCTCCGATTGCTTGTCGCCGTTGGCCTGAGCGGCGGTTTGTCCGCGCTCCCACGCAGCGCGGGCGCCGTACGGATCGCCCAGTTCGTTCAGGCATCGCCCCAGTTCCTGCCAGGCCGCGGTGCGCGACGGCTCGTGCCCGGTGGCGGTCCGGAAGTGCGCCGCGGCCCGCTCCAGGTCCCCTGCCGCCCGCCGCGCCTGCCCGGCCGCCAGCCGCGCCTCGTAGCCGTCGCGGCCGTTGTCGATCAGCTTTTCGATGGTTTCGGGATTCATGGGGCATGACGCTAGCACGTCGAGCTGATCCGAGGCAGGGCTACGGGTGGCCGCACGGCAGAAAACGATCAAACCGCGGATGAACGCGGATGAATGCGGATTCGGAACAGAGGAAATCGACCGCCCGGACGAGCTCCATTCTGCGCGAGCGGTGACGGAGTTCGGGTCGCGAAGATGATCGAGTCATGCCGCAGGGTTCGGCCAACGGTCGAGTGTGTTCGACCTGGCCTGCTTCCGGACTCCAGCGAACGGGCTGGAGAAACGGCGAACACGTTTGCGGGTGGTGATGAGGCAGGGCTCGGCGTCGGCCGAAGCCCCGGTTTTTCATCTGCGCTTATCTGCGTTCATCTGCGGTTCGATCGAAGGAACGCCATCCAGTGCGCAGCGCGGCCGGAAAAGAAAACGCCGGCACCCAGGGGGATGCCGGCGAATGGACATGGGAGATGTCCGGGATGGAGAGGGTCAGAAGCGGAAGCCGACCGCGGTCGTCAGGACCCACGGGTCGATGTCGACGTCCAGGGTGCTGTTGAAGATGACCTCGGAGCCGTCGGTGTCGAAGGTCCGGGTGCGCAGCGAGGCATCGGCCTTGATGTCGATGTAGCGGGCGTCGAAGTTCAGGAACCACTTCTCGTTGAGGTCGATGTCGACCCCGGCCTGGAACGCCAGACCGAACGAGTCGTCGATGCTCAGCTTGGTCGCACCGCCGGAGTACGAGGTGCCGAGGGCACCGTTGGCGGTCCCGACGATGCCGTCCTGCAGGCTCTGGGTGGTGTCTTCGTCGAAGAAGAGCGTGTAGTTGATACCGGCGCCGACGTACGGACGAATGGTCTGGTTCGGCGCGAAGTGATACTGGATTCCCAGCACCGGCGGCAGGTGCTTGGTGCTGCCCAGCTTGCCGAGTGCGGTCAGCGCACGGTCGCCGTCGATGTCGTGCTCGAACGGCGTGGCCAGCAGCAGTTCGACGCCCCAGTTCGGCGACAGGAAATAGGTGATGTTGAAGCCCAGCCCCAGCTTGTCGTCGACTTCGGCCTGGAAGCCGTCGAGCGCGGTGCCTTCGAACACCAGGTTGCCGCTGTCCGAATTCGGTGCCACGTAGGTCGCGCCGATGCGGAACAGCCAGTCGCCGGCTTCCTGGGCCATTGCCGGTGCGGTCACGGACGAGGCGATGACCGCGGCGGCCAGCAGGGTACGGGGGGTGAGAGTTTTCATTGGGCTACGCTCCTTGAGCGGGTTGAGAAGACGGGTGTAGTGTGCGGAGTCTGAAGGGTCGAGCTATTGATGGGTGTCAAACCACCCTTTGATCCCGATCAAATTGCCGTATTGACGCCGATCGAACCGGCCATCGGCGACACTTGCAGACCTTTCGGAGGAATCCCGATCGCATGCCGCGTCTGTGCCTCGTCCTCGGCGACCAGCTGTCGCCGTCATTGTCCTCGCTCGCTGCCGTCGACCGGGGAACCGACCACGTGCTGATGGCCGAGCTGGCCGACGAAGCGAGCTACGTCCGGCACCACCGCAAGAAGATCGCGCTGATCTTCGCTGCGATGCGCCACTTCGCGGCATCGTTGGAAAACGACGGCCACCGCGTGTTCTACCGTCGCTTCGATCCCGAGTCCGAGGTCCGCAGCTTCTCCGATGCGGTCCGCGCCCACTGCGCCGAGCATTCCATCGACGACATCGTGGTCACCTGGCCCGGGGAATGGCGCGTGCTCGAGCAGCTCCGGTCGCTCGAGCGGGACATCGGGGTGCCGGTCCACCTGCTCGAGGACGATCGCTTCGTGTCCACGCCGAAGGACTTCGCCGACTGGGCACAGGGCCGCAAGACGCTCCGGATGGAGTTCTTCTATCGGGAAATGCGCAAGCGCACCGGCCTGCTGATGGACGACGGCAAGCCGGCCGGCGGGCAGTGGAACTTCGACGCCGACAACCGCAGGAAATGGACCGGCGACCCGCCGGCCTCACGGCCGATGCGCTTCACTCCCGATGAAACGACTGCCGAGGTGCTGGCGCTGGTCGCCGATCGGTTCGACGGCTTCGGCGAGATCGAGGGCTTCGATTTCCCGGTCACCCGGGGACAGGCGCGCCGCGCGCTGGCCCACTTCGTCGAGCACGCGCTGCCGTGGTTCGGCGATTTCCAGGATGCGCTGCCCGACGATGAGGACTGGTTGTTCCACAGCCGGGTTTCGATCGGCCTGAACCTGGGCCTGCTCGATCCGATCGAGGTCTGCGAGGCCGCCGCGCAGGCCTGGCGCGACGGCCACGCGCCGATCAACGCGGTCGAGGGCTTCATCCGCCAGGTCATCGGCTGGCGCGAGTTCATCCGCGGCATCTACTGGCTGAAGATGCCGGACTACGCCGAGGCGAATTTCTTCGCCAACCGCGAAGACCTGCCGATCTGGTACTGGAGCGGCGAGACCGGCATGCGCTGCCTGCAGCGCGCCATCGACGCGACCCGACGCAATGCCTACGCACACCACATCCAGCGGCTGATGGTCACCGGTAATTTCGCGATGCTGCTCGGCGTGGTGCCGGAGCAGGTCAGCGAGTGGTACCTGGCCGTCTACGCCGATGCTTTCGAGTGGGTCGAATTGCCGAACGTCGTCGGCATGGCGATGTTCGCCGACGGCGGCAGCTTCGCCTCGAAACCCTACGCGGCCAGCGGCAAGTACATCCAGCGGATGGGCGACCACTGCGCGAACTGCCGATACAAGGTCGGAAAGCGGACCGAGGACGATGCCTGTCCGTTCAACGCGCTGTACTGGGATTTCCTGATGCGCCACGAGGACCGGCTGGCCGGCAACGGCCGGATGACGATGATGTACCGCAACGTGGCGCGGCTTGCGCCGGCCGACAAGGCCGCGATCACCCGCCGCGCGAACTGGATCCGCGCCAACGTCGAGTCGCTGTAGCCCCGGCGCAGCGGCCGGGAGGGATCAGAAATCCTCGAGCTGGGTCGTGCCGATGCCGCGGTCGGGCAGCAGCACCGGCACGCCCTGGTCGACGGCGTAGACGACCTTGCCGTCGCGGCGGATCAGCGCTTCGCCCAGCGCGCCCTCGACGGCCGAACCATCGACGAACTGCACGTTGCCGGCTTCGATCGCCCGGTTCAGTGCGTTCAGGCGCTTGCGTTCCAGCGGACGCAGCGGCTCGTGGCTGACCGGGCAGCAGAGGATATCGAGCAGGGAGTCTGGAATCGTCATGCGCGTAGTGTACCCGGAACGCAGCGCTTCGCCAGCCGTCGGCGCGAGTGGGTGAAGGTCCGGTTTCACGGCCCCTTCTGCTACCATCGGCGCTTGTGTTCGAGGACCGGAACCCGCGATGACCACGACTGCCCGCGTCGGCCTGATCATGGGCTCGAAGAGCGACTGGCCGACCCTGGTCAGGGCCGCCGAGGTGCTCGATGCGCTCGGCATCGACTACGAGACCGAGGTCGTCTCCGCGCACCGCACGCCCGACAGGATGCTCGAGTATGCGAAGACGGCCGCGGCACGCGGGCTGAAGCTGATCATCGCCGGGGCCGGCGGTGCGGCCCACCTGCCGGGCATGGTCGCTGCGTCCACCGAACTGCCGGTGCTCGGCGTGCCGGTCAAGTCCAAGACGCTCAACGGACTGGACTCGCTGCTGTCGATCGTCCAGATGCCGAAGGGCGTGCCGGTCGCGACGCTGGCGATCGGCGAAGCGGGCGCGGCCAACGCCGGCCTGCTGGCCGCCTCCATCCTGGCCCTGGACGACCCGGCGCTGGCCGAGCGCTACCGCGATTGGCGAGCGGCCCAGACCGACCAGGTGCTGGCGAACCCGGACCCGCGCGCGTCGTGAAGGTCGGCATTCTCGGCGGCGGACAGCTGGCCCGCATGCTGGCCGAGGCCGGCCACCCGATGGGCCTGTCGTTCCGGGTCGTCGATCCGAAGTCCGGCGCCAGCGCCTCGCAGGTCGCCGAGCAGCTCGTGGCCGACTACGACAGCGCCGAGGCCCGCGACGCGCTGGCCGAGTGCGACGTGGTGACCTGTGACTTCGAGAACGTGCCGGCCGCGGCGCTGGAGGCGCTGGCCGAGCGCGTGCCTGTCCGTCCGTCGGCCGCCGCGCTGGCCGCGGCCCAGGATCGCTTCGTCGAGAAATCGCGGTTCCAGCAGCTCGGCATGGCCACGCCGGCCTTTGCCGCCGTCGACAGCCGGCCGGACCTGCTGGCCGCGCTCGACCGGATCGGCCTCCCGGCCGTTCTGAAGACCCGTACGATGGGTTATGACGGCAAGGGCCAGGCGGTGCTGCGCGACCGCGAGGACCTCGAGGCCGCCTGGCAGCAGCTCGGCGGCCGCCCGCTGATTCTCGAGCAGTGGGTGGCCTTCGATCACGAGTGCTCGATCACCGTGGTGCGCGGCGCGGACGGAAACAAGCGCTTCTATCCGCTGTCGCGCACCTGGCATGCCGACGGCATCCTGCGTCTTGCGGTGGCGCCGTGCCCGAACGCCGGTCGGCTGCAGGCCGAGGCCGAGCGGATGGCCGGCCGGCTGGCCGACGATCTGGACTACGTCGGCTGCCTGACGCTGGAGCTGTTTGCCTCCGGAAACGAATTACGCGCCAATGAGTTCGCACCACGTGCGCACAACTCGGCCCACTGGACCATCGAGGGCGCGCGCTGCTCGCAGTTCGAGAACCACCTGCGCGCCGTCTGCGGCCTGCCGCTCGGCGATCCGGGCCTGCGCGGCGGCATCAGCGTGCTGTTCAACTTCATCGGTGAACTGCCCGAGGTCGGCGACTGGCTGGTCGTCGACGGCCTGGCCTGGCACGACTACGGCAAAGCGGCCCGGCCGGGCCGGAAGGTCGGCCATGCGACGCTGGTCCTCCCCGACCGCCACGCGCTGGACGCGGCACGTGCGCAGCTCGGCGACCGGCTGCCGGCCGACCTGCGCGGTGCGCTGGACCGGATCCTGCCGCCGGGTGACGGTCGAGCAGGCCCGGATTGACTCAAGTCGTCCCGCACACGGTGCGGGGAGACGATCACCGCAGCCTCAGGCCGTCCCCTCGATCGCCGCGGACTGCTGCGGGTCGAACAGGACCAGGTGGTCGGCGTCCAGCGTGATGCCGATCGTGCGGCCGGGTTCGTGGTTGTCGTGGCTGGGAAACAGCGCGCCGACCTGTTCGCCGCCGGGCAGCTCCAGCCGGTAGAGGATGTCGGCGCCCTGGAACTGGCGCGCGATCACCCGGGCCGGGCAGCCGTCGTCGTCGAGCCGGATGTCGTCGGGCCGGATCAGCAGCTCCAGTTCGTCGCCGGGCGCGGCCTCGATGTGCCCGGGCAGCGGTGAGCGGCCCAGCGCGTGCCGGATGCCGGCCTCGTCGACCTCGGCGCGGATGTAGCTGCCGCGGCCGGTGAACGCCGCGACGTAGCGGCAGAACGGCCGGTGGTAGAGCTGGTAGGGCGTGTCCCACTGCAGCATCCGGCCGTTGAACATCAGGCCGATCCGGTCGGCCAGGGCGAAGGCTTCCTGCTGGTCGTGGGTGACCAGCAGCGTGGCCGTGCCGCGCGAGGTCAGCAGACTACGGATTTCGTCGCCCATCTGGCGGCGCAGCCCGGTGTCGAGGTTGCTGAACGGCTCGTCCATCAGCAGCACGGCCGGCTCCGGCGCCAGCGCGCGGGCCAGCGCGACGCGCTGCTGCTGGCCGCCCGAGAGCTCGTGCGGGTAGCGCTTGTCCAGTCCGCTCAGCCCGGTCAGGGCCAGCAGCTCGCCGATCCGCTCCCTGCGGGCGGCGCGGTCGAGCCTGCGGATGCCGAAGCCGATGTTGGCCTCGACGGTCAGGTGGGGGAACAGCGCGTGGTCCTGGAACACCATGCCGACCCCGCGGCGCTCGGGTGCGACCCGGACATCGCGGGCGCTGACCACCCGGCCGTCGATCCGGATCGTGCCGCGGTCCAGCGGCTCGAAGCCGGCGATCGCGCGCAGCGCGGTGGTCTTGCCGCAGCCCGAGGCGCCGAGCAGGCAGCCGATCTCGCCGGCATCCAGCTTGAAGTCGAGGCCGCAGACGACCGGCGTGCCGTCGTAGCCGAGCTGGATGTCCTCGACCTCCAGCCTCATCGGCCCAGCACGCCGTCGGCGACCGCATCGGCGATGGTCCGGGCCTGGTCGGCATCGATGATCAGCGGCGGCAGCAGCCGGATGACCCGCTCGTGGGTGACGTTGATCAGCACGTGCTGCTTCAGCGCGTGGTCGCGCACGTCGCCGGCCGGGTCGGCCAGTTCGACGCCGATCATCAGGCCGCGGCCGCGAATCTCGACCACCCGCTCGCAGCCGGCCAGCCGCTCGCGCAGGCGTTCGACCAGCCGCGCGCCCATGGTTTCGGCGCGCGCGTTCAGGTCCAGTGCCTCCATTCGGTCGAGCACCGTCAGCGCGGCGCGGCAGGCCAGCGGGTTGCCGCCGTAGGTGGTGCCGTGGCTGCCGGGCGTCAGCACCTCGGCGGCTGCGCCGCGGGCCAGGCAGGCCGCCACCGGCACGCCGTTGCCCAGCGCCTTGGCCGAGGCCAGTACGTCGGGCCGGCAGTCCGGTTCGTGCTGGTGGGCGTACCAGCGCCCGGTCCGGCACAGGCCGGTCTGGATCTCGTCGACCATCAGCAGCGCCCGGTGCTCGTCGCAGGCCCGGCGCAGCGCGGTCAGGTAGCCGTCCGGCGGGCGCTTGACGCCGCCTTCGCCCTGGATCGGCTCGAGCAGCATGGCGACGATGGACGGATCGCCGGCCAGCGCGGCGCGCGCCGCGTCGGCGTCGCCGTAGGGCACCCGGACGAAGCCGTCGACCAGCGGCGCGAAGCCGTGCTGCAGCTTGCCCGGGGCCGAGGCGCTGATCGCGCCGAGGGTGCGGCCGTGGAAGGCCCCTTCGACGACCAGGATCTTCGGCTGCTCGATGCCGCGCTCGAAGCCGAACCGACGGGCCAGCTTCAGCACCGTTTCGATCGCCTCGGCGCCGGTGTTGGTGATGAACGCGCGGTCCATGCCGGTGATCGTGCACAGCCGCTCGGCCAGCCGTTCCTGCAGCCGGATGTGGCCGAGGTTGGCGGTGTGGATCAGCGTGCGGGCCTGGTCGCACAGCGCATCGGCCAGCACCGGGTCGGCGTGGCCGAGACTGCACACGGCGATGCCGCTGATCGCATCGAGATAGCGGGTGCCGTCCTCGTCGTACAGCCAGGCGCCTTCGCCGCGCACGAAGGCGACGGGCAGCCGGGCATAGGTCTTCATCAGATGGTCGCTCACGCGGTGGATTCTACGCGTTCGCACGGTCGGGGGATGCGAAATCGCCGGGCCGCGGGGCGGCCCGGCGAGGTCGGATCCGGTCGATGGACGAGACCGATCGAGCGGGCCGATCAGTCGTTCATCTGGCTGGCGACGAACTCCCAGTGGACCAGGTTCCAGAACGCGTCCAGGTACTTCGGACGGGCGTTGCGGTAGTCGATGTAGTAGGCGTGTTCCCAGACGTCGCAGGTCAGCAGCGGCGTCGCCGAGCCGGTCAGCGGCGTTTCGGCATCGTCGGTGTTGACGATCGCCAGACTGCCGTCTTCGTTCTGCACCAGCCAGGTCCAGCCGGAGCCGAAGTTGCCGATCGCGCTTTCGGTGAACTTTTCCTTGAAGGTGTCGAAGGCGCCGAAGTCGCGATCGATGGCCTCGGCCAGCGCGCCGCTCGGGGCACCGCCGCCGTTCGGGCTCAGGCAGTGCCAGTAGAAGGTGTGGTTCCAGACCTGGGCGGCGTTGTTGAACAGTCCGCCGGATGCACTCCTGATGATTTCCTCGAGCGACTTGTCGGCATCCGGCGTGCCCTCGACCATGCCGTTGAGCTTGTCGACGTAGGTCTGGTGATGCTTTCCGTAGTGGTAGTCCAGCGTCTCGGCGGAAATATGCGGCTCCAGTGCGTCCTTCGCATAGGGAAGGTCGGGAAGCGAAAACGACATGTCGATCTCCTCGGAATGGGTGGCGTGGATGGGCGCCCGAAACGGGCCGGCCGTATCGGGCCCTACCCGAGAAATGGTACCGTACCGTTCGAGATCAAGGTGTCGAGCCCGACGAGGACGCGCGATGTCCCAGTCCGAAGCCGCGGAGCGGATCGAACTGGCGGTGTTCGAAAGCCGCCTGGCGGCGCTGTGCGAAACCATGGGCGCGGTGCTTCGCCGCTCGGCGTTCTCGCCGAACATCCGCGATCGGCTGGATTTTTCCTGCGCGCTGTTCGATGCCGGCGGCGCGCTGCTCAACCAGGCCACTCACATCCCGGTCCACCTGGGCTCGATGGCCTGGGCGATGCGCGACCTGGTCGATCGCTTCGACTGGCGTCCGGGCCACCGGCTGATCCTCAACGACCCCTTCGCCGGCGGCACCCACCTGCCCGACGTCACGCTGATCGCGCCGGTCTTCCATGGTGAAGAATTGGTGGGATTTGTCGCCAACCGCGCCCATCATGCCGACATCGGCAGCGAAACGCCGGGATCGATGCCGCTCAGCGGGACGCTCGCCGACGAGGGCGTGCTGATCGAGCCGACCTGGCTGTACCGCGACGGGGTGCGCGTGGATGCCGCGTTCGAGGCGATCTGCGCACCGATGCGCGACCCGGCGCTGGCCGGCGCCGATTTCCAGGCCCAGGTGGCCGCCTCGGCCAGCGGCGAGCGGGCCTTGACGGCGCTGCTCGACGAGTACGGCCCGGACCGGTTCCGGGCCCTGTGCGACGGCCTGAATGCCTACGCGGAACGGCTGGCCGCGGCAGCGCTGGCGGCACTGCCCGGCGGTGTCTACCGCGCCGAGGATGCAATGGACGACGACGGCGCCGGTGGCCCGGGCCCGGTCCTGCGGGTCGCGGTCGAGGTCGGCGACGACGGCCTGCGGGTCGACTTCGCCGGCACCGACCCGGCCGTGCCCGGCAACCTGAACTGCCCGATGAGCGTGACCGCCGCGGCGGTGTTCTACGTGGTTCGTTGCCTGCTGCCCGCGGCGACGCCGGCCTGCGCCGGTGCCATGGCCCGGTTGGCGCTGGACGCGCCGGTCGGCTGCCTGGTCAATGCCCAGCGGCCGTCGGCGACCGCCGCCGGCAACGTCGAGACCAGCCAGCGGATCGTCGATGTGCTGCTGCGCGCGCTGGCGCTCGCGGTCCCCGGGCGGATTCCGGCCGCCAGCCAGGGCACCATGAACAACCTCGGGCTCGGCAGCGCCCGCTGGAGCTACTACGAGACCCAGGCCGGCGGTTGCGGGGCCAGCGCCGGGCACCCCGGCCGGAGTGCGGTCCACAGTCACATGACCAACACCCTGAATACTCCGGCCGAAGTGCTCGAGCGGCGTTTCCCGCTGCGGCTGGTCGAGTACCGGATCCGCCGCGGCAGCGGCGGCGAAGGCCGACGGCGCGGCGGCGATGGCCTGATCCGGACCTTCGAGTTCCTCGAGCCGGCCGAGGTGACGCTGATCACCGAGCGCCGGCGGCTTGCGCCGTGGGGGCTGGAAGGCGGCGGCGACGGGTTGCCTGGCGAGAACCGGCTCGACGATCGAGTGCTGCCGGCCAAGGTCGGTCTTCGGGTCGAGGCAGGGCAGCGGCTGCGGATCGAGACGCCCGGCGGCGGCGGCTACGGGGCGCCCGGGCCCTGAACGCCGACTCAGCCCTTGGCCAGCGTGGCCGGATCCAGTCCGCCGAGTGCCTGCCAGCGGTTGACGATGGTGCAGAACAGCTGCGCGGTGCGTTCGGTGTCGTAGCGCGCCGAGTGCGCTTCTTCCGATTCCCAGTCCAGTCCGGCGGCCTGCACGGCCCGCGCCAGCACGGTCTGACCATAGGCCATGCCGCCCAGCGTGGCGGTGTCGAAACTCGAGAACGGGTGGAACGGGCTGCGCTTGTAATCGACCCGAGCGATCGCCGCGTTGAGGAAGGCCAGGTCGAAGGCCGGGTTGTGGCCGACGAGGATCGCCCGCTTGCAGCCGGTCTCGCGCAGCCGACGCCGGATCGGCTGGAACACGTCGCTCAGCGCCTGTCGCTCGGGCACCGCCATGCGCAGCGGGTGATCGGGCTTGATGCCGGTGAACTCCAGCGCGGCCTGCTCGATGTTGGCACCCTCGAACGGCTCGACGTGGCGCATGACCAGGTCGCCGGGCACCAGCCGGCCGTCATCGTCCATCTCGATGATGCAGGCGGCGATTTCCAGCAGTGCGTCGGTGTCGGCATTGAAGCCGCCGGTCTCGACATCGACGGCCACGGGCAGGAAGCCGCGGAAGCGGACCTTCAGATCGATCATGAATTCTTGACGGGGCGAGCGTGAGCATACGCTACCAGATCGCCGAGGGCTCCAGTATGGCTTCGTGCCGCTGTTTCGACCGCGCGCCTGGAACGGCACGCCGCGCCGGACTGCGATGGATTCGCCGAGGGCTGGTCGGGCTGGCGCTGCTGCTTGCAAGCGCGCCGCTGTCGGGGCAGGTGTTCTACACCGTCGAAACCGGCGACGGCCGGCTCAGCTGGCTGCTGGGGACCCTCCATACCGAGGACCCGCGCGTGCTGGACCTGCCGCCGGTGCTCGTGCAGGCGCTGGCCGACGCCGAACGAATCGCGCTGGAACTGGTGCCCGACGCCGAGATGCTCGGGGCCCTGAACGTGGCCATGATGCTGCCGCGTGACGAGCGTCTGTCGGCGCTGCTCGACGAGCGCCTGTACGCCGACATCCTCGAGCTGCTCGACCCCTATGGCCTCGGGCCCTCGGCGGTCGAGCGGATGCGGCCCTGGGCGGTGGCCATGACGCTGGCCCTGCCGCCGCCGGAAACCGGTCTGTTCATGGACATGGCGCTGGCTTTCCGCGGCGTCCGCCACGGGGCCGATATGGTGGCGCTGGAGACGCTCGACGAGCAGCTGGCCTTCCTGACCGGTCTCGGTCGGGACGCGCACATCGAGATGCTGGCGCTGGCGGTCGACGACCTGAAGCGCGGCCGGACCCTGTTCGAGACCCTGATCCGCGCCTACCTGGCGCGCGATGCCGATCGGCTGCGCGAACTGACCGAACGTGAGCTGGCGCGGATGGGGCCCGCGATCCGCGAGCGCTTCGAGCGCGAGGGCCTGACCGAACGCAACGCCCGGATGGCCGAGCGGGCCGCGCCGCTCATCGACCAGGGTCGGACCCTGGTCGCGGTCGGTGCGCTGCACCTGCCCGGTGAAGACGGGCTGGTGGCCCGTTTGCGGGCGATGGGCTATCGGGTCGAGCCGATCTACTGACGCGTCGGTCGGCGGCTTCAGCCCCGCAGTCGCTGGACCACGGCCGCCGCGGCCGCGGCCAGCAGCAGCACCACGCCCCACAGCGGAATCAGGTAGATCAGCGCAAGGCCCGGGACCAGCAGCGCCAGCGACAGCGCGAGCAGGTCATCGCGGCGCGCCTGGACCAGGTCGGCGCGCTGGCCGAAGCTGATCAGCGCGTGGTCGAGACTCAGCTTGCCGCCGCCCATGAAGACCAGCGGCAGCAGCATGGCCAGGAACAGCATCGGGATGCGGAAGTTGCCGCGGAACTCGCCGTCCTCCATGACCCGCGAGACCGAATAGCCTTCCCAGAGCTGGCCGAGGCCGGACCAGGATTCCGGCCAGTGGGTGGAGACGATCGCGACGGTCGTCACCATGACCAGCGAAAACGCCGCGAAGCGGGTGAACAGGCCGAGCATCAGCGCGATCGCGGCCAGGATCTCGGTCCAGGTCACCATCGCCCAGTTGACGCCGGCCGGCAGCCAGTCGAACGGCAGCGGAAAGCCCTTGTTGGCGAACCAGCCCGGCACGCCGTCGGCGCCGGCCTTGCCGAGTCCGGCCTTCAGGAATTCATGGCCCAGCAGCAGGCGCAGGCCGAGCGGGGCGATCCAGTCGCCGGCCGAGCGCAGGCGGTCGGTGAGGCGGTCGTAGGCTTCGATCAATGCAGTCATCTTCGGGCTCCGGTTGAATCCAGTGTCTGATGGCCGGAGTTCGCCCGTGCCCGTCAGTCGGGGGCGGTGCCGAGGATCAGCTCGCGTGTCTGCAGGTCGTCGAGCAGGGTCCGGCCGTGGTCGATCAGCGTCGCCGGGTCGGCATGGTCCAGCTCCCCGGCGATACGTTCCAGTGCCATTCGACCGGTGCCCGAGGCATCTTCTTTCAGAATCTCGATCAGGCGGCCGGTGACGGCGTTGATCTGCAGTCGCGCGAGGCGATCGTCGCGGGTCCGCCAGATCGCCAGCACGGTGGCGGCCGGCTCGGGCGCGGCCCGGTCGGCCCGGATCGCGTGGACCGGCCAGCGGTAGGCGGCCAGCGCGAGCGTGGGGTTCAGCCGGGGTCGGCCCTCGACCGGATCGCCGTGCGGGTCGGCCTCGATCTCGGCCGGGTCGTGCTCGTCGTTGCGCACGGTGGTGTTCAGGAACTGCCAGTGGGCCAGCTCGGCCAGCCACGGCCACTCGGGGTGGCGCTCCGGCTGCTCGGCCAGGAAGCGGACGAACTCGCGGCCGATCTCGGGAAACAGCGGCGTGGTCGCGCGGTGCTCGGCGAGAAACGCGCCGATCAGCTCGTTCCAGCGCGGGTCGGGCACGATTCGCCGGACCACGGTGAAGTTCTTCGAAAACAGGCTCGAGAGGTTGTTGAAGAACAGCCGGCGGTAGATCGCCAGCCGTCGCTCCTCGACGCCGTCCGGCGCCGGGTTCGAGGCCGGGTCTCGAATGTGGTCGGCAAAGCGCTTCTGCAGCGCCGCCAGCCGCTCAGGAGGCCCGGACATGCCGCTCGGACCGCTCCGGATGCCGGGCCTGCAGGCGGTGAATGGTCCGCACCTCGTCGAGCAGCTGCTCCACGGCCGGGAAGTTGAAGTCGCGCTCCAGCAGCGTCGGCACCGGGCCGAGTTTCTGGTAGGCGGCGTCGAGCAGGTCCCAGACCGGGTCGATGACGTCGGCGCCGTGGGTGTCGACGATCAGGTCTTCGGCCTCGTTGTGGTGGCCGGCGACGTGGATGTAGGCCACCCGATCGGCCGGCAGGCCGTCGAGGAAGGCCCGGGCGTCGTAGCGGTGATTGACGCTGTTGACGTGGATGTTGTTGACGTCGAGCAGCAGGTGGCAGTCGGCGCGTTCGAGCACCGCGTTGATGAATTCGAGTTCGCTCAGTTCGGTGGTCGGCTGGGCATAGTAGGAAATGTTCTCCACCGCGATTTTCCGACCGACCAGGTCCTGGGTCCGGCGGATGCGCGCGGCGACCCAGTCGACCGCTTCTTCGGTGAACGGGATCGGCATCAGGTCGTACAGGTGGCCGTGCTCGGAGCAGTAGCTCAGGTGCTCGGAGTACAGCCGGATGTCGTGGGCATCGAGAAAACGCCGCACCCGCTTCAGGAAGGTTTCATCGAGCGGTTCCGGCGCGCCCAGCGACAGCGACAGGCCATGGCAGACGAACGGCAGCCGTTCGGTGTAGCGACGAAAGGCCTTGCCGCGCGCGCCGCCGACCCCGATCCAGTTCTCGGGTGCGACTTCCATGAAGTCGACATCGCTCAGGTCGGCATGCTCCAGCGGGCCCAGCAGGGCCCGCCGCAGCCCGAGTCCCGCGCCCCGGAGGGGTGGTCGGGCACTCATGGTTCGTTCGGTTCGGTCCCGCGGGCCGCTCAGGCGGCGCCGCAGGAGCCCTCGCCGCAGGAACCTTCACCACAGGCGCCTTCGGCGTCGTCGCCTTCGCCGCAGGACCCTTCACCGCAGGACCCTTCACCGCAGGAACCTTCCTTGTCGTCACCCTCGCCGCAGGAGCCTTCCCCGCACGAGCCTTCACCACAGGAACCTTCCTTGTCGTCGCCTTCGCCTTCGCCTTCACCGCACGAGCCTTCGCCACAGGCGCCTTCCTTGTCGTCGCCGTGGTCGTCGAAGCCGATCTTGCCGGCCGACAGGGTCGACAGGTCATCGGCCTGGAACGGATTGGCGGTCGAATCGCCGGCGAATGCGCTCAGGGCGAACGAGGCACCGGCGACAGCACCGATGGCGGTAACGAGTTGCGTCTTCTTCATGATCAGCCTCCAACAGCTTCAGGAAAGGGTCCGGACCTTGCCGAACCCGGAGAACGGGCGCATACCGGATGCGCCTGCCCGAACAGACCGCGGCCGGGGAGGATTCCTTTCACCGGATTCCACCGATGCGATCGAAACGTAAAGGATCGGATCCTCCACCAACGACGGCCGGCCCCGGAGCGGGACGCTACTGATAGCACATCTGCATGGCTGCCAGCAAGAACTCAGTCGGCCGCGGCCGGGGCGTCGGGTGTCCCGGGGGTCTTGTTCGTGAAATTGCACAGATCGGCGACCGGGCAATGCGGACAGTCGGGCCTGCGCGCCTTGCAGATGTAGCGGCCGTGCAGGATCAGCCAGTGGTGGGCATGCTGCAGGTACTCGGCCGGCACCCGCTTCAGCAGCGCCTTCTCGACGGCCAGCGGGGTCCTGCCGGCCGCCAGACCGGTCCGGTTGGCGACCCGGAAGATGTGGGTGTCCACGGCCATGGTCGGCTCGCCGAACGCGGTGTTCATGACCACGTTGGCGGTCTTCCTGCCCACTCCGGGCAGCGCTTCCAGCGCGGCCCGCTCGCGCGGGACCTCGCCGGCGTAGAGCTCGACCAGCGCCTTGCACGTACGCATGACATTGCGGGCCTTTGAATTGAACAGCCCGATCGTCTTGATGTGCTCCTTGAGGCCGTCCTCGCCGAGTTCGAGAATGGCCTGCGGCGTGTTGGCGACCGGGAACAGCCGCCGGGTGGCCTTGTTGACGCCCACGTCGGTGGCCTGTGCCGAAAGGATCACCGCGATCAGCAGCTCGAAGGTCGATGAATATTCCAGCTCGGTGGTCGGCTCGGGGTCCAGTTCGGCCAGTCGCCGGAAGAACTCGGCACGGTTGTCGGGGTTCATCGGGCGGGGCATGGTTGCTTCCTTCGCTGATCGTCGGGCTGTGCGGACCGCTGAGGTTCAGGCGGTTTCGGGCCCTGGGGCCGAGGTGCCGGCGGGCTCGGTCGATGGCGCGGACCGGGGCGCCGGGCGGCGGGTGTGCAGGTGCTGTCGCAGTGCGACCAGCAGGCCCAGGCCGATGAAGGCGCCGGGCGGAAGGATCGCCAGCAGCAGGCCGTGCTGCTCGGGAAACAGCTGCAGGGTCAGCCCGGCGGCCGCCGGCCCGAACAGCTGGTCGGCCCCGGCCAGCAGCGAGCCCTGGCCGATCAGTTCGCGCAGGGAGCCTAGCACCACCAGCACCAGCAGGAAGCCGAGCCCCTGGGCCAGGCCGTCGTGCAGCGCATCGATCACCGGCCGACGCGAGGCGAAGGCCTCGGCCCGGGCCAGCAAGGTGCAGTTGGTGACGATCAGCGGGATGAAGATGCCCAGCGTGGTCCACAGGTCGTAGAAGAACGCGGCCAGGATCCGGTCGACCACGGTGACCAGCGTGGCGATGATCAGCACGAAGACCGGAATGCGCAGTTCCGCGGCGACCTGGTGGCGCAGCAGCGAGACCAGCACGTTGCTGGCCGCGAGCACCGCCAGCGTGGCCAGGCCGAGGCCGAGCCCGTTGATCGCGGTGCCGGTGACTGCCAGCAGCGGACACAGGCCGAGCAGCTGGACCAGGCCGGGGTTGTTGGTCCAGAGGCCGTCGCGCCACAAGGTTCGGGTTGTTGCGTTCATTCCTGACTCGCCGGAATCTCGAAGATGCGCTCGCGGTTGGCGCGCTGCCAGGCCAGCACCCGGCCGATGGCATCGATGACCGCAGCGGAGGTGATCGTCGCGCTCGACAGTGTATCGAAGGCGCCGCCGCGACGGTCGGGACGCCAGTCCCCGGCCGGCGGATCGCCGAGCGCGCGGCCCTCGAACTGCCGGATCCAGTCCGAGCGGTCCGATTCGATGCGGTCTCCGAGGCCGGGCGTCTCGCGGTGCTCGAGCACGCGCACGCCGATGACTTCGCCGTCGGGTCGCAGCGCGATCAGCAGCCGGATCGGACCGCTGTAGCCCTCGGTGGTGGTCACGTCGGCCAGCAGCGCGATCGGCTCGCCGGCGCGCCGGGCCCGATGGATCGTCGACGGCGGCTCGAGACCGGCGATCCAGGCCGGGAACCGGTCGTGGATCGGGTCGTTGTCGTAGCTGCCTTCGGCCAGCAGCTGGGTCAGCGTGGCGTGTGCGCGCTGCTCGGCCTGCTCGGCGATCGGCCCGGCCGTCCACTGGTGGACGCCGGCCAGCAGCACGGCCGCGGCCGCTGCGACCAGGCCCAGGACCGGAAGAGGGTGCTGTCGGAAGGACCTCATGAGCCGTCCCGGTCGCTGTCATGGCCGTAGGTCCGCGGCCGGGTCAGCCGGTCGATCATCGGCGCGGCCATGTTCATCAGCAGCACCGCGAACGCGACGCCGTCCGGGTAGCCGCCGAAGCGGCGGATGGCCAGCGTCAGGATCGCCACGCCGGCGCCGAACACCAGCCGGCCGCGCATTGTCGAACAGCCCGAGACCGGGTCGGTGGCGATGAAGAACGCGGCCAGCACCAGCGCGCCGGAAAACACGTGCTGCAGCGGCGAAGGGTGGATGTCCGGCCCGAGCAGCCACATCGGCGTGGAGACCAGCAGGGTGGTGCCGATCACCGCCACCGGCACGTGCCAGGAGATCACTCGCCGCCAGACCAGGTAGAGGCCGCCGAGCGCGTAGAAGTTGGCGATCCACTCCCAGCCCAGGCCGCCGAAATCGCCGAAGATCGGCGCGGCGCGGATCTCGGTAACCAGCCGGTTCTCGGCCACGCCGGTTCTCAGCGCATCCAGCGGCGTGGCCTGGCTGATCGCGTCCCAGCCCACCGAAGGCGGCAGCTGGCCGGTGAAGATCGCGATCGCGGTCTCGCCGATGCCGGGCAGGCCGGGCGTCAGCGAGCGGGGCGCCAGCCATTGCGACAGCTCGATCGGAAACGCGATGATCACCGCGGCGAAGCCGACCATCGCCGGGTTGAACAGGTTCGAGCCCAGCCCGCCGTACAGGTGCTTGGCGATGACGATCGCGAACAGCATGCCGGTCAGCGCGATCCACCACGGCGCCAGCGGCGGGACGCACAGCGCGAACAGCACCGCGGTGACCACCGCGCTGTAGTCGGACAGGAAAGGCTTCAGCGGCCTGTCGCGGAGCGTGAGCATCGCGGCTTCCAGGGCCAGCGCGAAGGTCACGGCCAGGGCGATCTGGAACAGGATGCCGACGCCGAAATAGACCACGTGGGCGACGATGCCGGGGACCAGGGCGTAGAGCACCTGGCGCATCACGCCGCCGACCGTGCTGATCGGGGGCAGGTGCGGGGCGCCGGCCAGCGACAGGTTCATGCGTCGTTGTCCCCCGCGTCGCCGGTGTCCTTCTGCGCCCGGGCCCGGGCGCGCTCGATTGCGGCCCGGACTTCGTCCTGCGCCCGGTCGGCGTCCTTGAGGCGGCGTTCGCGCGCTTCGCGTTGTTCTCGTCGCGCGGCCTCGCGCTCGGCCAGCCGCGCCTCGCGCGCCTCGAAGCGGGCTTTCGCCCGGGCCGCGCGGGCGTCCTCGATGCCGCGTTCGCGCAGCACGCCCTTGCCGTGGCGGTAGTGGTCGACCAGCGGAATGTGGCTGGGACAGACGTGGGCGCAGCAACCGCATTCGATGCAGTCGAACAGGTTCAGTTCCCGGGCAGTGTCGAAGTCGTCGGCGACCAGGTGCTTGTAGAGCATCTGCGGCAGCAGGCTGGCCGGACAGACCCGGATGCACTCACCGCAGTTGATGCACGGCATCACCGGCTGTTCGCGCGCGGTGTCTTCGGGCCTGAGCGCCAGGATGCAGTTGCTGCCCTTGGTGATCGGAATCCGGTCCGAGGCCAGCGGCAGGCCCGACATCGGGCCGCCGAGCACCAGCCGATCGATCGCGCCGGTGGTGCCGTCGGCGGCGGCGATCAGCCCGGCGATCGGTGTGCCCAGCCGAACAACGAAATTGCGCGGATGCCGGATGCCCGGCCCGCTGACGGTGACGATGCGCTCGATGACCGGCCGGCCGTCGATCAGGATGTCGCGGGCCGCCGCGGCGGTGGCCACGTTCAGGCAGACCAGGCCGAGGTCCTGCGGCAGCCCGTCGTGCGGCACCTCCTGGCCGGTCAGCACCTGGATCAGCTGTTTCTCACCGCCTTCCGGATAGATCGTCGTGACCTGGACGACCCGGATCGGCGCCTCCGCGTCGACGGCCCGGATCGCTGCGTTCAGGCGCTTGCGGACTTCGCCCATCTGGTCCTCGATCGCGATCACCACGTCGTCGGCGCCGGTGGCCCGGGCCAGCATCCGCGCACCCTCGATGATTGCCTCGGGGCGGCTGCGCATGAGCATTTCGTCGCAGGAAATGTAGGGCTCGCACTCCGAGCCGTTCAGGATCAGCGCCCGGATCGGCGGAAACTCGCCGCGCAGCTTGGCCGCGGTCGGGAAGACCGCGCCGCCGAGGCCGGCCAGTCCCCCGGCCCGCAGTCGTTCGATCAGTGCATCGGTTGATTCGTAGGTCCAGTCTTCCGGCACGTCCAGCGGCTCGAAGCGGTCTTCGCCGTCGGGGATCAGCACGATGCAGCGCGCCTGCCCGCCGGGCGGCCAGCTGACCGGTCCGTCGCGCAGCGCCTCGACGGTGCCCGAGGTCGGCGCGTGGATCGGCACTTCGCGATCGCTGCGGGCGCGGGTCAGCGGCTGGCCGCCGACGACCCGGTCGCCGGGCTCGACCAGGCATTCGCCGGCCGGTCCCTGGTGCTGGGCCAGCGGCAGCCACAGGCGCTCGGGCAGCGGAGCGGGCGTCAGCGGGTCGCGGCAGGCGATCTGCTTGTGGTGGCGCAGCTTCAGGCCGCCCGGGAAGCGGTACAGGTGGCGTCCGAGCTCGAACTCAGCCATGCCGCACCTCGATCGGGATCGAGCGGCGGGGTGCATCGGGCTCGGGCCAGATGAACGGGGCCGGCCGCGGCACCAGGTCGATGCAGTCGACCGGGCAGGGCGGCAGGCAGAGTTCGCAGCCGGTGCAGTCGGCCTCGATGACGGTGTGCATGCGCCTGGCCGCGCCGACGATCGCGTCGACCGGGCAGGCCTGGATGCACAGCGTGCAGCCGATGCAGCGGTCTTCGTCGATCAGGGCCACCTGCGGTGGCTTGGTCTCGCCGCGTTCGGCGTCCAGCGGCTTCGGCTCGCGGCCGAGCAGCTCGGCCAGCTCGCGCACGCCGGTCTCGCCGCCGGGCGGGCACTGGTTGATGTCGGCCTCGCCGCGGGCAATCGCCTCGGCGTAGGGCCGGCAGCCGGGGTAGCCGCACTGCGCGCACTGGGTCTGCGGCAGAACGGCATTGATCCGCTCGACCACCGAATCCTCGTCGGGCGCCAGCCGCTTCGCGCCGATCCGGAGCACCAGGCCGATGCCCAGCAGCAGGGCCAGCAGCACGACCAGTGCGGTCAGAACGCCGCTCACAGCTTGGCGAACCCGGCGAAGCCCATGAAGGCCAGCGCCATCAGTCCGGCGGTGATCAGCGCGATCGGCGCGCCGCGGAAGCTGGCCGGGACGTCGGCCAGGTCCAGCCGCTCGCGGGCCGCGGCCAGCAGCACCAGCACCAGCCCGAAGCCGGCCGCCGCGCCGAAGCCGTACAGCGCCGACTCGACCAGCGAGTGCTGTTCACGCACGTTCAGCAGCGCCACGCCGAGTACCGCGCAGTTGCTGGTGATCAGCGGCAGGTAGATGCCGAGCACGCGGTGCAGCATCGGCGCGGCGTGGCGCAGGACCAGCTCGGTCAGCTGGACCAGGCCGGCAATGACCACGATGAAGGCCACGATGCGCAGGTAGCCCAGCCCCAGCGGCTCCAGCACCCAGGCGGTCAGGACGTAGCTGGCCACGGCCGAGAGGGTCAGTACGAATGCCGTGGCCATCGCCATGCCGGCCGCGCCCTCCAGCCGTCCGGACACGCCGAGGAACGGGCACAGGCCGAGAAACTGCACCAGCACGAAGTTGTTGACCAGCGCGGCGCTGACGACGATGAGCAGGAGATCCATGGCACCTGCGATTGTGCCATCGGCGCTGCAAAGCTGCGCGCGACGGACCGGCTCGGCCTCGACCGGAAACGAACGACCCCGCGGCGGGGCGGGGTCGGGGTGGGTCGGTTCAGAGCTGCTCGGCGGGCCTGCCCGAGGGCGCGGGCGCGTCGTCGTCGCCGGAGCCGGTCGGCGGCGGGCTGCCGCTGTCGTTCCAGCCCTCGGGCGGATCGGGCTCGTTGCCGTCCATGATCTGATCGATCTGCCTGGCGTCGATGGTCTCGTAGCGCATCAGCGCATCGGCCATCAGGTGCAGCTGTCGATCGTGCTCGGTCAGGATCTCCTTGGCGCGCTCGTAGGCCCCGTCGATGATCGTGCGCACTTCCTTGTCGATCATCCGATGCGTTTCGTCGGAGATGTTCTTGTGCTGGGTCACCGAGCGGCCGAGAAAGACCTCGTCCTCGTTCTCGTCGTAGGACAGCGGGCCGAGTACGTCGGACAGGCCCCACTTCGAGACCATGTTGCGGGCGATGGCGGTGGCCCGTTCGATATCGTTGCTGGCGCCGGTGGTGACCTTGGCCTTGCCGTAGATCAGCTCCTCGGCCACGCGGCCGCCGAACAGGCTGGCCAGCTGCGATTCGAGCTGGGTCTTGTTGAGGCTGTACTTGTCTTCCTCGGGCAGGAACATGGTCACGCCCAGCGCGCGACCGCGCGGGATGATCGTGACCTTGTAGACCGGGTCGTGCTCGGGGACGATCCGGCCGACGATCGCGTGGCCGGCCTCGTGGTAGGCGGTCAGGCGCTTGTCGTCCTCGTTCATGACCATGGACTTGCGCTCCGCGCCCATCATGATCTTGTCCTTGGCCCGCTCGAAGTGGTCCTGGGCGACCGTCCTGGAATCCTCGCGCGCGGCGAACAGCGCGGCCTCGTTGACCAGGTTGGCCAGATCGGCGCCGGAGAAGCCCGGCGTGCCGCGCGCGATGTTGCGCGGGTTGACGTCGTCGTCGATCGGCACCTTGCGCATGTGCACGGTCAGGATCTGTTCGCGGCCCTTCAGGTCGGGCAGCGGCACCACGACCTGGCGGTCGAAGCGGCCCGGGCGAAGCAGCGCGGGGTCGAGCACGTCGGGCCGGTTGGTCGCGGCAATCAGGATGATGCCCTCGTGGCCGTCGAAGCCGTCCATCTCGACCAGCAGCTGGTTCAGGGTCTGCTCGCGCTCGTCGTGACCGCCGCCGAGACCGGCGCCGCGGTGACGGCCGACCGCATCGATCTCGTCGATGAAGATGATGCACGGGGCGTGCTTCTTGGCCGTCTCGAACATGTCGCGGACGCGAGAGGCACCGACGCCGACGAACATCTCGACGAAGTCCGAACCCGAGATCGAGAAGAACGGCACCTTGGCCTCGCCGGCGATGGCGCGGGCCAGCAGGGTCTTGCCGGTGCCGGGCGGGCCGACCATCAGCACGCCCTTGGGAATCTGGCCGCCGAGCTTCTGGAACTTCGACGGGTTGCGCAGGAACTCGACCAGTTCGACGACCTCGTCCTTGGCTTCCTCGACGCCGGCAACGTCCTTGAAGGTGACCTTGACCTGGTCCTCGCCCTGCAGCTTGGCGCGCGACTTGCCGAAGCTCATCGCGCCGCCGCGGCCACCTGCGCCGCCCTGCATCTGGCGCATGAAGTAGATGAACAGGAACACCAGCAGCAGCACCGGAAGCAGGCTGATCATGATGTCGACCAGCACCGAGCGACCCTCCGGCGGAACCGCGGAGTGCTTGACCCCGTTGTTCTCCAGATCGGCGATCAGGCCCGGGTCGTTCGGCGGCGCGAAGGTCTCGTAGCTTCGACCGTCGGTGGTCTGCCCGGTGATCTTCTGGCCGCCGGTCTGGGCCTGGACGATCGCCGTATCGATCTGCCCGTTCCGGACCTGTTCGAGGAAGGTCGAGTAGTCCACGGGCTGCGCCGCGGTCTCGGTCTCGGCGTAGTGCTGGAAGATGCTCATCAGGACCATCGCGATGATGATCCACATCAGAAGGTTCTTGGCGAGCTGGCTCAACGTCGGGCTCCTGGGCTGTCACGTGCGCTGCGGCCGTTCGGGGGCAGCGCGGAATTCGGGGTTTCGACCGGTCAGGACGGCTTCAGACCGTCGCCGACCAGGTAGACCTCGCGGCTCTCTCGCCGGGAGGCGTTCGGCTTGCGGATTCGAACGACTCTGAATGTAGCACGCGCTTCGCGAACGAACGCGTCAAAGCCTTCACCCTGAAACAGCTTGACCACGAACCGTCCGTTCGGTTCCAGCCACTGGCGGGCGAACTCCAGCGCCAGTTCGGCCAGGTGCATGCTGCGGGCCTGGTCCGCGACCGCAATGCCGGAGAGATTGGGGGCCATGTCGGAAAGCACAAGGTCGACCCGCTCGCCGACCCGGGCTTCGAGCTGCTCGAGCACCGGCTGCTCGCGGAAATCGCCCTCGATGACCTCGACGCCGGGCAGCGCATCCATCGGCAGGATGTCCAACGCCACCACCCGGCCGGTCTCGCCGACCTTCTCGGCGGCGACCTGTGCCCAGCTGCCCGGTGCCGCGCCGAGGTCGACCACCTTCAGGCCGGGCCGCAGCAGGCGGTCCTTTTCGTCGAGCTCCAGCAGCTTGAAGGCCGCACGGGCCCGGTAGCCGGCCGCGCGGGCCTGCTTGACGTAGGGGTCCTTTTCCTGGCGGGCCTTCCAGCGGTTGGAGCTCATCGGTCCGGTCCTCGGTTGGAGTGCTCGGCGATCGGGTTCATCGATTATCCCACCCAGTATCGCATCCGGGCCCCCATGCGATAATGTCGGGCTTTCCGAGACCGACCGAGACATCCATGAGTCGCCGCCGCATCCTGGTCACCGCCGCGCTGCCCTACGCCAACGGTCCGATCCACCTCGGCCACATGCTGGAATACGTCCAGACCGACATCTGGGCCCGGTTCCAGCGTGCGCGCGGCCACGAGGTCGTGTTCGCCTGGGCCGACGACGCGCACGGCACGCCGATCATGCTCAACGCCGAGAAGCGCGGCATGACGCCGGAGCAGCTGATCGAGTTGTTCGGCGAGCAGCACGAGCGCGACTTCCGCGATTTCGGTATTTCCCACGACAACTTCTCCTCGACCCACAGCGAGACCAATCGCGAACTGGTCGAGGAGATCTGGCAGAAGCTCGTCGACGGCGGCAGCGTGGTCACGCGGACCATCGAGCAGTTCTTCGACACCGAGAAGAGCCTGTTCCTGCCCGACCGCTTCATCCGCGGATCCTGCCCGCGCTGCAAGGCGCCGGAGCAGTACGGCGACTCCTGCGAGAGCTGCGGGGCGACCTACGAACCGACCGACCTGATCGAACCGCGCTCGGTACTGTCGGGATCCACCCCGGTCATGAAGTCCACCGAGCACCACTTCGTCACCCTCAAGCCCTTCGAAGAGGGCCTGAAGGCCTGGATGCGCTCCGGCCCGCTGCAGGACGAGGTCGCCAACAAGCTCGACGAGTGGTTCGAGGGCGGCCTGCGCGACTGGGACGTGACCCGCGACGCGCCGTACTTCGGCTTCCGGATTCCCGGCACCGAGGACAAGTACTTCTACGTCTGGCTGGATGCGCCGGTCGGGTATCTCTCGAGTTTCAAGGAAGTCTGCCGGGCGCGCGGCCTGGACTTCGACGCCTGGGTGCGGCCCGGGGCCGACGCCGAGATGCACCACTTCATCGGCAAGGACATCATCTACTTCCACTGCCTGTTCTGGCCGGCGATGCTGGAAGGTGCCGGGTTCAAGCGCCCCGACACCGTGCACGCGCACGGCTTCCTGACCGTCAACGGCACCAAGATGTCGAAGTCGCGCGGCACCTTCATCATGGCCCGCACCTGGCTGGACCACCTGCCGCCGGACGTGCTGCGCTACTACTTTGCCGCCAAGCTGGGCCCGGGCCTGGCCGATCTCGACCTGAACTTCGACGACTTCATCAACCGGGTCAACTCGGATCTCGTCGGCAAGCTGGTCAACATCGCCAGCCGCGCCGCCGGTTTCGTCCACAGGCTCGGCGGCGGAACGCTCTCGGCCACCCTGCCGGACGCCGACCTGTACCGCGAGTTCACCGACGCCAGCGAGGCCATCGCCGAGGACTACGAGCAGCGCAACTTCGCCTCGGCCATCCGCCGCATCATGGCGCTGGCCGACCGCGCCAACCAGTACGTCGACGAACACAAGCCGTGGAAGATGGCGAAGGAAGAAGGCCGGGCGGTCGAGGTCGTGGCCGTCTGCACCCAGGCGCTGAACCTGTTCCGCGTGCTGACCACCTGGCTGTCGCCGGTCATCCCGACCATTGCCGAAAACGCCGGCACCTTCCTGAACGACGACCTGATGAGCTGGGCCGGCCTGGACGAACCGCTGCTCGATCACCGCATCGAGAACTTCCAGCCGCTGGCCCGCCGGGTCGAACCCCGACAGATCGAGGCATTGATGAACGACGCGAAAGAATCGCTCGAGTCCACCGAGTCATCGTCCGACACCGCAGAGACCGCGCCGAAGCTCGAGCTGGCGCCGGAAATCACCATCGACGACTTCATCAAGGTCGACCTGCGCGTGGCGCGGATCGCCGAGGCCGGCTTCGTCGAAGGCGCCGACAAGCTGCTGCGCCTGGTCCTCGACCTTGGCGGCGAGACCCGCCAGGTCTTCGCCGGCATCCGCGGCGCCTACGAACCGGCCGACCTCGAGGGCCGGCTGACCGTCATGGTCGCCAACCTCAAGCCGCGCAAGATGCGATTCGGGATGTCCGAGGGCATGGTGCTGGCGGCCGGCGGCGACGACGGCGGGCCGTACCTGCTCTCACCGGATTCCGATGCGCAGCCGGGCATGCGGGTGAAGTAGGTTTTCCGGGCGCTGCCCCGGGGCCCGCTTTTCACTTTTTCCTGTTCGAGGCCGCTCGCGGGCGAAGGGCGGCCGATTCGGTTCGCGCGCAAGCGCCCTCCAACCGTCGATCGGATCGAGGCGGCTGGAGCTTCCTGTTGGAGGCCGCTCGCGGGCGAAGGGTGGCCGATTCGGTTCGCGCGCAAGCGCCCTCCAACAGTCGATCAGGGCGAAGCGGCTCGATTCACCTGTTGGAGGCCGCTCGCGGGCGAAGGGTGGCCGATTCGGTTCGCGCGCAAGCGCCCTCCAACAGTCGATCAGGGCGAAGCGGCTCGATTCACCTGTTGGAGGCCGCTCGCGGGCGAAGGGTGGCCGGTGCGGTTCGCGCGCAAGCGCCCTCCAACAGTCGATCAGGGCGAAGCGGCTCGATTCACCTGTTGGAGGCCGCTCGCGGGCGAAGGGTGGCCGATTCGGTTCGCGCGCAAGCGCCCTCCAACAGGTGAATCAGCGCCGAGGCCGGATCGAAGGTCTGTTGGAGGCCGCTTGCGGGCGAAGGGTGGCCGATTCGGTTCGCGCGCAAGCGCCCTCCAACAG
>NZ_JAAWWS010000151.1:46598-57347 GCF_012272825.1 Wenzhouxiangella sp. XN79A
TGGCCGATTCGGTTCGCGCGCAAGCGCCCTCCAACAGTCGATCAGGGCGAAGCGGCTCGATTCACCTGTTGGAGGCCGCTCGCGGGCGAAGGGTGAAGATCAACCCTTCCGATACACCGGATGCTTCGAACAAAGCGCCGAGGCCGCGTCGCGCACGCGGGCCTCGACGGCCTCGTCGCCCACCGCGTCGAGCACGTCGCAGATCAACCCGGCCAGTTCCTTCGACTCCTCCACGCCGAAGCCCCGCGTGGTGATCGCCGGCGTGCCGATCCGCAGGCCCGAGGTGACGAACGGCGAGCGCGGCTCACCCGGCACGGTGTTCTTGTTGACCGTGATGTGGGCGCGGCCCAGCGATTCCTCGGCGTCCTTGCCGGTGATGTCCTTGGCGATCAGGTCGACCAGGAACAGGTGGTTGTCGGTGCCGCCGGAGACGACCTTGTAGCCGCGCTGCATGACGACCTCGGCCATCGCCCGGGCGTTGTCGACGACCTGCCGCTGGTAGTCCTTGAACTCGGGCTCGAGGGCTTCCTTGAAGGCGACGGCCTTGGCCGCGATGACGTGCATCAGCGGGCCGCCCTGGCAGCCGGGAAAGACCAGCGACTGGAATTTCTTCGTGATCGTCTCGTCGTCGCCCCTGGCGATGATGATGCCGCCTCTGGGGCCTCTCAGCGTCTTGTGAGTCGTCGAGGTGACGACGTGGGCGTGCGGTACCGGGTTCGGGTAGACGCCGGCGGCGATCAGGCCGGAGACGTGGGCCATGTCGACCATGAACCAGGCGCCGACCGAATCGGCGATCTCGCGCATCCGGGCCCAATCGACCACCTTGGAATAGGCCGAGAAGCCGCCGATCAGCATCTTCGGCCGGTGTTCCTCGGCCAGCTCGGCCATCCGGTCGTAGTCGATTTCCCCGGTCTCGTGGTTCAGCCCGTAGGCGACCGCGTTGAAGATCTTGCCGGAGAAATTGACCTTGGCGCCATGGGTCAGGTGGCCGCCCTCGGACAGGTCCATGCCCAGGATGGTGTCGCCGGGCTCGAGCAGGGCCAGGTACACGGCCTGGTTGGCCTGCGAGCCGGAGTGCGGCTGGACGTTGGCGTAGCCGGCGTCATAGAGTTGTTTGAGCCGCTCGATGGCCAGGTTCTCGGCGATGTCGACGAACTCGCAGCCGCCGTAATAGCGCCGGCCGGGATAGCCCTCGGCGTACTTGTTGGTCAGCTGCGAGCCCTGGGCCTCGAGTACGCGCGGCGAGGCGTAGTTCTCCGAGGCGATCAGCTCGATATGGTCTTCCTGGCGCTGGTTTTCCTGCTCGATCGCAGCGGCCAGCTCGTCGTCGAATCCGGCAATGGTATAGGTGTCGTCGAACATGCGGTTCAAGGGGTGCGGGACAGTGGACGAACTGTAACAGGATCGGGGTGGAGCGAGCGGGAGCTGCCGCAGGGGTTCGCGCGCAAGCGCCCTCCAACAGGCGGACCTGGCGGAGGTTCCTGTTGGAGGCCGCTCGCGGGCGAAGGGTGGCGGGGGCGATTCGCGCGCAAGCGCCCTCCAACAGGCGGACCTGGCGGAGGTTCCTGTTGGAGGCCGCTTGCGGGCGAAGGGCGGCGGGGGCGGTTCGCGCGCAAGCGCCCTCCAACAGGCGGATCTGGCGGAGGTTCCTGTTGGAGGCCGCTTGCGGGCGAAGGGTGGCGGGGGCGGTTCGCGCGCAAGCGCCCTCCAACAGGCGGATCTGGCGGAGGTTCCTGTTGGAGGCCGCTCGCGGGCGAAGGGCGGCGGGGGCGGTTCGCGCGCAAGCGCCCTCCAACAGGCGGACCTGGCGGAGGTTCCTGTTGGAGGCCGCTTGCGGGCGAAGGTCGGCCCGGCCGGTTCGCGAGCAAGCTCCCTCCAGCAGTCGATTCCGGCGAGGCGCTGCTTCCGTCTGTTGGAGGCCGCTTGCGGGCGAAGGGTGGCGGGGGCGGTTCGCGCGCAAGCGCCCTCCAACAGTCGGACCTGGCGGAGGTTCCTGTTGGAGGCCGCTTGCGGGCGAAGGGCGGCGGGGGCGATTCGCGCGCAAGCGCCCTCCAACAGGCGGATCTGGCGGAGGTTCCTGTTGGAGGCCGCTTGCGGGCGAAGGTCGGCCCGGCCGGTTCGCGAGCAAGCGCCCTCCAACAGGCAGATTCATCGCGGCGCTCGACCGAAGGCCTGAGGGAGGCCGGTTCTGCCGGGCGAAGGGTGGCCGACCCGAGGGATCGCGGGCGCGGCCCGCTCCTGCAGGAGCACTGGATCGGATCGCAGCGGCGCTACAGTGCGCCCAGTTCGAAGGCCTTCAGCACCGCCCGGGTCCGGTCGCGCACGCCGAGCTTGCTGAGGATGCTCGAGACGTGGTTCTTGACCGTGCCCTCGGCCACGTTCAGCGCGTTGGCGATTTCCTTGTTCGAGTAACCGCCGGCCATCAGCCGCAGAATTTCGGTCTCGCGCTCGGTCAGCGGGTCGGGGCGGTCGAGGCTGGAGAATTCCAGTCGCGACTTGCCGAGCCCGGCCAGCAGCCGCTCGGTAACCGCCGGCTTGACCATGGTCTGGCCATCGGCCACGGCGCGCACCGCGCCGACCAGTTCGTCGAGCGAGACGTCCTTGAGCAGGTAGCCGCGGGCCCCGGTGCGGATGCCGTCGAGGACCAGGTCGTCCTCGTCGAAGGTGGTCAGGATGATCGTCGGCGGCAGGGTCCCGGCCTCGTGCAGTTCCTTCAGCACGTCCAGGCCGTTCTTGTTGGGCATCCGGATGTCGAGCAGCATCACGTCCGGTCCGATCTCCGGCGCCATGTCGATGGCTTCCTGTCCGTCGCTGGCCTCGGCGACCACCTCGATGTCGCTGGTCAGCTCGAGCAGCGAGCGCACGCCCTGGCGGACCAGGTTCTGGTCGTCGACCAGCATGACGCGGATGGTTCGGGCTTCGGCGGTGTCGGTCATGCAGGGGCCTCTGGTGGCATCCAGGCGTTGATCCGGAATCCTGAATCGGGGCGGGTCATGATTTCCAGTCGGCCGCCGAGCTCCTTGATCCGCTCGCGCATGCCGGTCAGTCCGTTGCCGGGCAGCAGCTCGGCGGCGCCGCGGCCGTCGTCGCGGGCTTCCAGGCGCAGGCCATCGGCGTCGGCGGTCAGCCGGATCCAGAGGTTCTGCGCGCGGGCATGACGGACCGTGTTGGTGATGACCTCCTGGGCGCAGCGCAGCAGGATCTGGGCACGCTTCGGATCGGTCAGCGAAAGCTCGTCGGGAATGTCGAGATGGATGGCCGGCTCGGGCACGCCGGAAGCCAGTTCGCGGACCGCCTCGCGAAGGTCGACCCGATCGTCCTGGCGCATGTCCGAGACCACTTCACGGACGTCGGACAGCAGCAGCCGGGCGATCGAGCCGGCCCGGTCGACGTGCTCCTTGGTCTTGCCGGCGCTGGTGTGGCTGGCCACCTCGAGGTTCAGGCTCAGCGCGGTCAGGTGGTGGCCGACCAGGTCGTGCAGTTCGCGCGCGATGCGCACGCGCTCGGCAATCCGGGTGTTCTCGGCCAGCAGGCTCTGGGTGGCGCGCAGCTCGGAGTTGACGCGCCGGAGCTCGTCGCGGGCCCGCAGCTGCTCCAGCGCCAGCGTCGAGGCGGCGAATGCAAACAGCATCAGCCCGAGCAGGATCATCAGCTGCGGAATCAGGAAGATCCAGCCGAACTGCGGCAGCAGCGCGACCATCACGGCGAACACCAGCGACAGACAGAACAGCCAGGCGACGCCGAGTACGCGGGGCAGCAACCACGGCAGGATGCCGGCGATCACCGTCGACAGGATCGCGCCGAAGCTGGAGCGGCTGAAGTAGGACACCGCGATCACCGCCGCGGTCATCACGGCCAGCGCGACGACCCGCTGCCAGAACGGCGCGACCATCCGCATTCGCGACCACGGGTGCAGGAAGGCCAGCAGGAACAGCGTCATCGCCGACCAGGCGCCAATGATCGATGCGGTCGTCAGCGGCTGCCGGGCATACAGCGGAGCCAGCAGCAGCGCAATCCCGACCAGGCACCAGGTCAGGATGCCTGCGTAGCGGAGCCAGTTGGTCGGATGGAGTTCTCGCATCGCTCAGGGTTGCCGGCCGCGTGGCAGCGGCGTGAGACACGCCCATAGTGTATCGACTTCTTCGGACAGCGCCCATGGGCGAGAAGTCACATCGCGTAGACTGCGCGCCATGACCGCACCGACCGCTTCCGGAACCGCCGCCGGCCCGGCCCCCGACGTGCTGCGCTGGCGCGACGCCGACCGGGCTGCGCTTCGTCGCCTGCTGGCCGAATTCGGCCTGCGGATCGAGCAATGCGCCCCGGATGCCGGGATTCCGGGCAGCTACTGGGGCGACGAGGAAGCCGGGCTGGTCGGCGCGGTCGTCCACGTGCGGGCCGACACCCCGGTGCACTCCATCCTGCACGAGTCCTGCCACTACATCTGCATGGATCCGCGGCGTCGCGCGAGCCTGCACACCGACGCCGGCGGCGGCTACGAAGAAGAGAACGCGGTCTGCTACCTGCAGATCCTTCTTGCCGACCACGTCGACGGCTTCGGCCGCGAGCGCTGCATGGCCGACATGGATGCCTGGGGCTACTCGTTCCGGCTCGGCTCCACGCGGGCGTGGTTCGAACGGGATGCCGAGGACGCCGTCGAATGGCTGGCCGCCCGGGGGTTGGGCGAGGTGGGGGTGGTCAACGAAGTGGGGTAGGTGTTTCGGGGCGTGGCCCCGAGCCCCGGATTTCTTCCATTTCCTGTTGGAGGCCGCTTGCGGGCGAAGGCTGGCCCGACCGGTTCGCGCGCAAGCGCCCTCCAACAGACGGATCTGGCGGAGATTCCTGTTGGAGGCCGCTCGCGGGCGAAGGCTGGCCGGGGCGGTTCGCGAGCAAGCTCCCTCCAACAGGTCGTTCTGTCAAGGTTCCTGTTGGAGGCCGCTTGCGGGCGAAGGCTGGCCCGACCGGTTCGCGCGCAAGCGCCCTCCAACAGACGGTCAGGGGCGAGGCGGTTCGATCTTCCTGTTGGAGGCCGCTTGCGGGCGAAGGCTGGCCCGACCGGTTCGCGCGCAAGCGCCCTCCAACAGGCGGTCAGGGGCGAGGCGGTTCGATTTTCCTGTTGGAGGCCGCTTGCGGGCGAAGGCTGGCCGGGTCGGTTCGCGCGCAAGCGCCCTCCAACAGGCGGTCAGGGGCGAGGCGGTTCGATTTTCCTGTTGGAGGCCGCTTGCGGGCGAAGGCTGGCCGGGGCGGTTCGCGCGCAAGCGCCCTCCAACAGACGGATCTGGCGGAGGTTCCTGTTGGAGGCCGCTCGCGGGCGAAGGGTGGCCGGGTCGGTTTGCGCGCAAGCGCCCTCCAACAGACGGTCAGGGGCGAGGCGGTTCGATCTTCCTGTTGGAGGCCGCTTGCGGGCGAAGGCTGGCCCGACCGGTTCGCGCGCAAGCGCCCTCCAACAGGAAAAGCGGGGCCCGGGGCCGCGTCCCGGAATCCAGCTACGTCCGCAAGCCCGTCCCGCGCTTCAGGAGCGTCAGGCAGATCGCACCCAGCACCAGGCCGAACCCGATGATGATCGCGAACGCCGGCGCCAACGGCACGTCGGACACACCGAGCATGCCGTAGCGGAAGGCGTTGACCATGTAGAGGATCGGGTTGGCCAGCGCGATGTTCTCCCATACGCCGGGCAGCAGTTCGACCGAAAAGAACACGCCGCCCAGATAGGTCATGGGCTGCAGGACGAAGGTCGGGATGATCGAGATGTCGTCGAACTTCTGGGCGAAGGTGGCGTTGATGAAGCCGCCGAGGGCGAAGACGATCGAGGTCAGCACCACCACGGCGATGGTGATGCCCCAGTGCTGGATCGACAGGTCGGAGAAGAACGCGGCGACCACCAGCACCAGCGCCCCGACCATCAGCGCGCGGAACAGCGCGCCGGAGACGTAGCCGGCCAGGATCAGGATCGGCGGCAGCGGGGAGATCAGCAACTCCTCGATGTGGCGGCCGAACTTGGCGCCGAAGAACGAGCTGGTGATGTTGCCGTAGGAGTTGGTGATCACCGACAGCATGATCAGGCCCGGCACGATGAAGTCCATGTACGGCATGCCGCCCATCTCGCCGATGCGGCGACCGATCAACTGGCCGAAGATGACGAAATACAGCGTCATCGTGATCGCCGGCGGGATCAGGGTCTGCGGCCAGATCCTGAGGATCCGGTTCAGCTCCTTGATGACGATGGTCTTGTAGCCGATCCAGTAGCTGGTCGCGGACACATCGACGCTCATGCCGCTTCTCCTTCTTCGGCGGCCTGCGGTTTCTCGACCAGGCGAAGGAACAGCTCCTCGAGCCGGTTGACCTTGTTGCGCATCGACTTGACCTGAATGTCGCGGGCTTCCAGCGTGGTGAACAGCGCATTCAGGCTGCGCGACTTCGGCAGGCTGGCCAGCAGCGTGGTCGGATCGCGCAGTACGATCTCCATGCCCTCGACGCGGGGCGCTTCGTCGATCGGCGCGCCGAGATCGAGCACGAAGGTCTCGATGTCGAGCTTGCCGAGCAGCTTCTTGACGGTGGTGTTCTCGACGATTCTCCCGTGATCGATGATCGCGATGTTGCGGCAGAGGTTCTCGGCCTCTTCCAGGTAGTGCGTGGTCAGGATGACGGTGGTGCCGGCGACGTTGATGCCCTCGATGAACTCCCACATCGAGCGACGGATCTCGATGTCCACGCCGGCGGTCGGCTCGTCGAGAATCAGCAGCTTCGGTTCATGCATCATCGCCCGCGCGATCAGCAGGCGGCGCTTCATGCCGCCCGACATCTGGCGCGACGGACGGAACGCCTTGTCCCAGAGCTGGAGCTGCTTGAGGTATCTCTCGGCGCGCTCTTTGGCGATCGACCGTGGCACGCCGTAGTAGCCGGCCTGGTTGACGCAGATCTCGAACGGCTTCTCGAACTGGTTGAAGTTGATCTCCTGGGGCACCAGGCCGATCTGGGCCATGGCCCGGGAACGATCCTTCTGGACGCTGATGCCGAACACCTTCGTCTCGCCGCCGGTCGCGTTGACCAGCGAGGAGACGATGCCGATCAGCGTGGATTTTCCGGCGCCGTTGGGGCCGAGCAGGGCGAAGAAGTCGCCTTCCTCGACCTTCAGATCGATGCCCTTCAGCGCTTCGACGCCGTTCTTGTAGGTCTTCTTCAGATTGGAAACGTCGAGTGCGTGCATGACCTCTGGCCTGTTGATTTCGGTGCGCCGGCTCCGTAGTGTGGCGAATTCGGATATCCCGACTTCCTTGGGGCGAACCATTGAGAATCCAAACCCGAATCCTGTGCGCGGCCGGCCTTCTGCTGGCGGCCGTACAGCCAGCGCCGGCGCAGGACGAGCGCTGGCCCGGTCTCGAGAAATGCGAGTTGTCGATCGCCGGCGGGCGGTTGTCGGTCGACGCCCTGTGCGGAACCCTTAGCGTACCCGAAAACCGCGCGGAACCGGACGGGCGGATGCTCGATCTGGCCTGGGCGGTGATCCCGGCGCGCAGCAATACCGTGGCGCCCGACCCGGTGATGTTCCTGGCCGGCGGCCCGGGGCAGGCGGCGCGCGACATCGCGCCGATCATGCAGGGGCCGTTCGGCGACGTGAACCGCAGCCGCGATCTGATCTTCCTCGATCAGCGCGGGACCGGCGGCTCGAACGCGCTGAGCTGCGAGTTCGACGAAGAGCTGATGATGACCGAGAACAACCTCGACGAGCTCGAGCGCCAGCTGCGCGACTGCCTCGCCGGCCTCGACGCCGATGTCCGCCACTACACCACCCGCGACGGCGCGGCCGACCTGGAGGCGCTGCGCGAGCACATCGGCGCCGAGCAGGTCAACCTGGTCGGCGGCTCGTACGGAACGCGCATGGCCCAGGTCTACCTGCGCGAGTACCCGGACCGCGTCCGCGCCATGATTCTCGACGGCGTGGTGCCGAGCCGGCTCCGGCTGGGGTCCGAACATGCCGAAAAGCTCGACCAGGCACTCGGCAACCTGTTCACGGCCTGTGCCGAGTCGCCGGACTGCGGTGACCGCTTTCCGGGCCTGGCCGAGCGGTTCGAGGCGTTGAAGGCGCAGTACGCCGAGACCCCGGTCGAGATCCAGGTCACGCACCCGCGCACCGGCGTGGCCGAAGCGATCGAGTTTTCCGACCAGGTGCTGGCCGCTTCGCTGCGCTTCCTGGCCTACTCGCCGGAAGCGCAGATGATGATTCCGTACCTGGTCCACGAGGCCGCGACCACCGGCAGTCCCGAGCGCCTGGCCGCGCAGGCGCTGATCGTCGGCGACCAGATGGGCGACATGATCGCGATCGGCCTGAACTTCGCCGTCGGATGCAGCGAGGACTGGCCGCACTGGCCGCCCGGCATCGACAGCGCAGGCACGCTGCTCGGCAACAGCATGCAGGACCTCTACGCGCGGGTCTGCGACTGGTGGCCGGCCGACCCGGTCGACGCGGGGTTCTTCGAGGCCTTCAGCTCCGAGGTGCCGACCCTGCTGCTGTCCGGCGAACGCGATCCCGTCACGCCGCCGGAGTACGGCGAGGAGGCGGTCTCACAGTTCGACAACGGCCGGCACCTGGTCGCCGAGGGCCGCGGCCACATCGTCGTGACCAACGGCTGCATTTCCGGCATCGCGACGCAGTTCATCAACGACGCCTCGGTGGACGAACTCGACACCGAGTGCATGGACAGGATCGGCCCCGAGCCGTTCTTCCTCGACCTGCTGGGGCCGGCACCATGATCGAAGCGCACAAACTCCGCAAGACCTTCAACAAGGGCAAGGTGGTCGCGGTCGACGAGGTCAGCTTCACCGCGCGCGACGGCCAGATCACCGGCCTGCTGGGCCCGAACGGCGCCGGCAAGACGACCACGCTGCGGATGCTCTATACCTTGCTGAAGCCCGACTCGGGCACGATGACCGTCGACGGCATCGATCCGCTGGCCGACCCGATCGGCGTGAAGGGCAAGCTGGGCGTGGTGCCGGATTCCCGCGGCCTGTACGACCGCCTGACCGCGCGCGAGAACATCCGGTACTACGGTCGCCTGCAGGGCCTGGCGAAGAACACCATCGAAAGCCGCATCAACCACCTGAGCGACATTCTGGACATGGCCGGTTTCATCGACCGCAAGACCGACGGCTTCTCGCAGGGCCAGCGGGTCAAGGTCGCGATCGCGCGGGCGCTGATCCACGAGCCGGGCACCATCCTGCTCGACGAGCCGACCAACGGCCTGGACGTGATGACCACCCGCGCCCTTCGCGACTTCCTGCTCCGGCTGAAGATGGAAGGCCACTGCGTCGTGCTGTCCACCCACATCATGCAGGAGGTCGCCGCACTGTGCGACCGGATCGTGATCATCTCCCGGGGCCGCATCGCTGCCGACGGCACGGCCCAGCAGCTGCTCGAGAAGAGCGGCGAGGAGAACCTGGAGGACGCCTTCGTGAAACTCATCGGCTCGGACGAGGGGCTGCTCGCATGATCGCCGTCTTCATCAAGGAACTGCTGGACAACTTCCGCGATCGCCGGGTCGTGCTGAACACGCTGATCCTCGGGCCGCTGTTCGGGCCGGTGATCTTCGGCCTGATGCTGTCGTTCATGGCCAGCGAAACGACCGAACGCATGGAAGCCGCGCTCGAACTGCCGGTCGTCGGTGCGGAGAATGCGCCGAACCTGGTCGCCTGGCTGGAGCGCCAGGGCGTGATCATCGAGGACGCGCCCGACGACCCGGAAGCCGCGGTGCGCAGCGAGGAAAGCGAAGTCGTACTGCGCATTCCCGAAGGCTTTGCCGACGCCTGGCAGGCCGGACGGCCGGCGCCGATCGAGATCATCGCCGACCAGTCGCTGCGCTACACCGGCACCACGATCGCGCGCGTTCGCAGTTACCTGAATTCCTACAGCGCGCAGATCAGCCAGCTGAGGCTGCAGCTGCGCGGCGTCCATCCCGAGCTCACCCGACCGATCGACACCCGGATCGTCGACCTGTCGACGCCGACTTCGCGGGGCGGCCAGATTCTCGCGTTCCTGCCGTACTTCATCCTGATCACCGTGTTCATGGGGTCGATGCACATGGCCGTCGACACCACGGCCGGCGAGCGAGAGCGCAAGTCGCTGGAACCGCTGCTGATCAATCCGCTGCCGCGCTGGAAGATCATGGCCGGCAAGCTGATGGCTACCACCTTCTTCGCGCTGGCCACGCTGGCGCTGGGACTGATCGCCTTCGTCTTCGCGATGGGCATGCTGCCGACCGCCGACATGGGCGTGGCGCTGAACCTCGACTTCAAGGTGGCCGGTCTGGCGTTCCTGCTGGTCGCGCCGGCGGCGCTGCTGGCCGCGGCGCTGCTGACCATCCTGGCCTCGTTCGCCAAGAGTTTCCGCGAAGCGCAGAGCTACATGGGGCTGGTGATCTTCGTGCCGATGATCCCGAGCTTCTGGCTGCTGATCGACCCGACCAAGGCCGAGGCCTGGATGACCTGGGTGCCGCTGCTGAACCAGAACATCATGATCCTGGAGCTGGTCCGCGGCGAGCCGCTCAGCGCCGCCTGGGTCGGCGCCACCCTGCTCAGCACCACCGTGGCAGCGATCGCCCTGGCCTGGGTGGCCGGCGGACTGTATAACCGGCCGAAGCTGATCTTCACCTCCGACTGAAGTCGGTTCGCGAGCAAGCTCCCTCCAACAGGCGGTTCTGGCGGAGGTTCCTGTTGGAGGCCGCTTGCGGGCGAAGGGTGGCCGGGGCGATTCGCGAG
>NZ_JAAWWS010000152.1:0-32442 GCF_012272825.1 Wenzhouxiangella sp. XN79A
CAAGACCTCGAACCCGGCCTCGGGCACGACGGTGACGGCCGGCGAGACGATCACCTACACGCTGACGGCGACGATCAGCGATGCGGCGCTGACCAGCCCGCTGGTGCTGACAGACACGCTGGGCGCGGGCCTGGGCTTCGGTGCCCTGGGCGCGAACCCGGGCGGCTATGTGGCGAACACGGCGGGCAACCCGCTGACGTTCGAACTGCCGTCGGGCACGGTGCCGGGCACGTACGAAGTGAGCTACACGGTGACGGTGGACGCCGATGCCAGCGGCAACGTGGGCAACCAGGTGGTGCCGACCGGCGGTGGTGATCCGGATCCGGAGTGCCCGAGCTGCACGACGGACCATCCGGTGGCCGATCCGGCGATCGAGGTGAGCAAGTCGGCCAACCCGGCCTCGGGCAGCCAGGTGCTGGTCGGCCAGACGATCACCTACACCCTGACCGCGACGATCAGCGATGCGGCCACGACGGCGCCGCTGGAACTCAGCGACACGCTGGGCGCGGGCCTGACTTTCGGTGCGGTCACGGCGGCCGGTGCGTTCACGCCGAACACCGCCGGCAACCCGCTGACGTTCACGCTGCCGTCCGGCACGGTGCCGGGCGTCTACACCGTCAGCTACACCGCAACGGTCGACAGCGATGCGAGCGGCACGGTCGGCAACAGCGTGGTGGTCACCGGCAACGGCGGCGACCCGGACCCGGTCTGCACCAGCTGCACGACCTCGCACCCGGTCGGCGATCCCTCGATCGTGCTGATCAAGACCAGCAGCCTGAACGACACCAACGGCAACAGTTTTGCCGACGCCGGCGAGGTCATCGACTACACGCTGACCGCGACCAACGACGGCGATGTGGTGCTGACCGGCGTCGAGATCGATGACCCGCTGATCGCGACCCTCAGCTGCACGCCGGCCCAGCCGGCCACGCTGAATCCGACCGAGCAGCTGGTCTGTACCGGCAGCTACACGGTGACGGCGGCCGACATCGCGGCCGGCGGTTCGGTCACGAACACCGCGACGGTGACCGCGCCCGATCCGTCCGACCCGGTCGGCAATCCGCCGCTGACCGATACCGACTCGACCTCGACGCCGGTGGTGCCGGCGCCGGCGCTGACGCTGATCAAGATCGCCGTGCTCGACGACACCAACGGCAGCACCTTCGCCGACGTCGGCGAGACGATCGACTACACGCTGACGGCAACCAACGACGGCAACATCGCGCTGAGCGACGTCGTGATCGACGACCCGATGCTCGGCGCGCTGAGCTGTACGCCGGCCCAGCCGTCGGCGCTGGCGCCGACCGAGCAGCTGGTGTGCACGGCGAGCTACACCGTCACCCAGACCGACCTGGACAACGGCCCGGACATCGTCAACATCGCGACGGTGGCCGCGCCGGATCCGATCGATCCGATCGACAATCCGCCGCTGGGCGACAGCGACACGGAAACGGTGCCGACCGACTTCACGGCCTCGCTGGGCCTGGTCAAGTCGATCACCGTCGGCAGCCCGTACTCGGCGGCCGGCCAGACGATCGGCTACCAGCTGACTGCGACCAACACCGGCAGCGTGACCCTGGACAACGTGGTGATCAGCGATCCGCTGGCCACCATCGGGACCTGCACGCCGGCGCAGCCGACGTCGCTGGCACCGGGCGCGACGCTGGTCTGTGATGCGACCTATGTCGTCACCCAGGCCGACATCGACAACGGCAGCTTCACCAACGTGGCCGACGTCGACGGGCAGGATCCGAACGGCGACCCGGTCAATGCGACCGACAGTGCCGTGGCCGACGGCCCGGCACCGGCGCCGGCGCTGCTGCTCGACAAGGCGCTGATCGGCAACGCCGACGAGGACGGCTCCGGTAACGTCACCCTGGGCGACACGCTGACCTATGGCCTGGTTGCGACCAACACCGGCAACATCACGCTGACCGACGTGACGATCAGCGACCCGATGCTGGGCGGACTGGTCTGCACGCCGCTCCAGCCGGCCTCGCTGCTGCCGACCCAGGCCCTGACCTGCGCCGGCGATTACGTTGTCCAGGCCGGTGACGTCGCTGCCGGCAGCATCGTCAATACCGGCACGGCGAGCTCGACCCAGACCGGGCCGGTGCAGGACGTCGAGACCGTGGCCACCTTCGGCCCGGCCGTGGTGGTCACCAAGGCCGCGACCCCGGCTTCGGGCAGCGTGGTGACGGCGGGCCAGTCGATCAGCTACACGCTGACGGCGACCGTGTCCGATGCCCCGCTGACCGAGCCGCTGGTCCTGGCCGATACGCTGGATGTCGATCTGAGCTTCGGCACGCTGACGGCGAACCCGGGCGGCTTTGCGACCAACACCACCGGCTCGCCGCTGCTGTTCGAACTGTCGACGGGCACTGCACCGGGCGTGTACGCCGTGACCTACACCGCGACGGTCAACGTCGACGCGACCGGCACGGTCGGTAACAGCGTGGTGATCGCCGGTAACGGCGGCGATCCCGATCCGGAGTGCCCGAGCTGCGATACCGATCACCCGGTCGCCGATCCGGTGATCGTGGTCGCCAAGACCTCCGACCCGGTCTCGGGCAGCGAAGTGATCGCCGGCCAGACGCTCAGCTACACGCTGACCGCGACGATCAGCGACGCGGCCACCACCGCGCCGCTGGTGCTGACCGATACGCTGGGCGCCGGCCTGACCTTCGGTGCCGTGGCCGCGAATCCGGGCGGCTTCACGCCCGATACGGCCGGCAACCCGCTGACCTTCACGCTGCCGTCCGGAACGGTGCCGGGCACCTATCTGGTCACCTATACCGCAGTGGTCGATGCCGACGCCACCGGCTCGGTCGGCAACAGCGTCGTTCCGACCGGCGGCGGCGATCCCGATCCGGAGTGTCCGAGCTGCGATACCGATCACCCGGTCGCCGATCCGGCGATCGTGGTGACCAAATCCGCCAACCCGGCGTCCGGTACCGAGGTCTTCGCCGGCCAGCAGGTGGCCTACACGCTGACCGCGACGGTCAGCGATGCGGCCACCACCGCGCCGCTGGTCCTGACCGATACGCTGGGTGCCGGACTGGTGTTCGACGCGGTCACGGCCAACCCGGGCGGCTTCACGGCCAATACGTCCGGCAATCCGCTGACCTTCACGCTGGCCGCCGGCGCGGTGCCGGGGACCTTCGAAGTGACCTACACCGTCACGGTCGCTGCGTCCGCGTCCGGTTCGGTCGGCAACCTGGTCGTTCCGACCGGTGGCGGCGACCCCGATCCGGAGTGCCCGAGCTGCGATACCGACCACCCGGTCGGCGAGCTGGGACTGAACCTGGTCAAGTCGGCCAGCCTGAACGACGCCAACGGCAACGGCCTGGCCGACGCCGGCGAGGTCATCGACTACACCCTGACGGCGACCAACAATTCGACCGTGGCCCTGCCCGGCACGACGATCAGTGACCCGATGCTGCCGGTCCTGTCGTGCACCCCGCCGCAGCCGGCCACGCTGAATCCGGGCGATCAACTGAGCTGCACCGGCAGCTATACGGTGTTGCCGTCCGACATCACGGCCGGCACCGACATCGTCAATACCGCGATCACCGAGGCTCCGGATCCGATCACGCCGGCCAACCCGCCGCTGACCGACAGCGATTCGGCCAGTATCGGCATCTGCACCCTGGATTCCGGCGACGTGACCGGGCAGATCTGGCACGACCTGGACCGCGACAACGTGATCGATCCGGGTGAGCCGCCGCTGACCTCCTTCGTCACGCTCGGCCCGCCGGGTGCGCCGGCCGCGGACCTGCTGATCACGACCGCCGACCCGGCCACCGGGGTGTATTCCTTTGCCGGCGTTCCGGAAGGCACCTACGAGCTGCGCGTGCTCGAGGCGTACCTGGGCAACAACTTCGACCTCTACGCGGTCCAGCCGCCGGTGCGCACGATCGCGGTGGTCCGCTGCGGCACGGTGGTCGAGGACTTCAACTTCGCCGCACCGCTCGACGGCGTGGTCGGCGACTTCGTCTGGTTCGACGTCAACGAAGACCAGACCGTCGACGAGTTCCGCGACGGGAACGGCGACGGCGTGCTGACCCAGAACCCGATCGGTACCCCGATCAGCTCGGCCGACTTCGAGTGGGTCGACCTGAATCAGAACGGCAACCCGGACGACGGTGAGTTCCGCCGCTGCGGCCTGGAGAATGTCGAGGTCCGGCTGTTCGACGGCAGCGGATCGCTGGTCGGCAGCCGCCTGACCAACCTGCGCGGCGAGTACTTCTTCCGCGGCTTGGCGCTGGATGGCGAATACACCGCCGTGGTCGACGACAGCAACCCGGCCAACCTGGTCTCGGCCCAGCAGTACGCCGTCGACGGCAACTGCCTTGCGCTCGCACCGCGCGCGCCGGCGACGCCGCCGACCGCGCGGGGCGGGGTGGTGGCCGGCTGTGGCGCGACCTCGCCGCTTTCGGTGCAGAGCCTGACGCTGACGGCCGCTGCGCCGGTCGACGCTGGCCTCGACTTCGGCCTGATCTGCGGCGTGGCCGGTCAGCTGGCGCTGGACAAGGTGCTGACCTCGAATGCCGACGAGGACGGCTCGGCCACGGTCACCTTCGGCGACACGCTGACCTACACCGTGACCGCGACCAACACCGGTTCGGTCGCGCTGTCGAACGTGGTCGTCACCGACAGCCGGATCACGCCGTCGAGCATCACCTGCCCGCTGCTCGCTCAGGGCGATGCCTGCGTGCTGACCGGCACGTACTCGGTGACTGCGGCCGACGCCCAGGCCGGCGAAGTGCTGAACGTCGCCGGCGCCGACAGCGACCAGACCGACCCGGTCGAAACGCAGCTGATCGTGCCGGTGCTCGCGCCGCAGGTGGTCGTGGTCAAGACGTCGGATCCGGCATCGGGTTCGGTCGTCAACCCGGGCGATACGCTGGTCTACACGCTGACCGCAACGGTCAGCGGCGCGCCGCTGATCGATCCGCTGGTGCTCAGCGATACGCTCGGGGCCGGCCTGACCTTCGGGACCGTGACCAATGCCGGTGCGTTCACGCCCGACACCGGCGGCTCGCCGCTGACCTTCACGCTGCCGGCCGGCATCGGCCCGGGCAGCTACGCGGTCGACTACACCGCCAGCGTCGATCCCGACGCCACCGGTACGGTCGGCAACAGCGTCGTGGCGACCGGCGGCGGCGATCCCGATCCGGAGTGCCCCAGCTGCGACACCGAACATGACGTCGAAACCCTGCTGCTCGACAAGTCGGTCGTCACGCTGGACGCGACCGGGCCGAACAGCTGGCGGGTGGAGTACGAGATGGTGGTCACCAACCCGGGTCCGGTCGACAGCAGCTACACGCTGACCGATACGCTGGGCTTCACGGCCGATGGCGTCGAGCTGGGTGATACCGCCTTCGTCTCGACCGTCGGTGGGGTGCTGGCGCCGAGTCTCAGCGGTGGGCAGTTCACGCCGACGCGTAACGTCCCGCTGCAGGTTTCGGATGCGGGCGTGCCGATCGCTGCCGGTGACATTCACCGCTACCGGGTCGCGATCCCGCTCGGCGTGATCGCAGGCCAGCTGCAGAACGGCAGCTGCACCGGCGCGTCCGGCAACGGGCTGTACAATCAGGCCGAGCTGACCGGTCCGGTGACGCGCGTCGACGATGCCTGCGCATCGATCGACGACAGCGGCGAGGTGGCGATCCGCCTGATCAAGACGGTCGAACTGGGCGTGGACTTCAACGGCAACGATTTCGGTGACGTCGGCGATGTGCTGTTCTACACCTTCGAGATCACCAACATCGGCAACCAGCCGCTGACCGACATCCAGCTGATCGACCTGCAGGTCGACGACCTGCAGTGCCTGCCGCGCGCCAGCGATGGACGTGAGATCACGGTGCTCGGCCACGACGCGGTCAAGCTCGACGGCTTCGAGCGCGGCGGACTGGGCTCGCTGAGCCCCGCGGCCTCGATCCAGTGCACCGCGTCGCACGAACTGACCGCGCTCGACGTTGCCCGTCGCCGGGTCGAGAACACCGCAACGGCGCTGGGCACCGGCCCGAACGGCGAAGTGGTGAACTCGGTCAGTACCGCCGTCTACACGGGGTTCCAGTAATGGGCGCCCTTCACCTGCATGAGGACACGGCCATGCCGCGATCGGACCGAATTCGCAAACTCGCGCGTCCGCGCGTCGTTCTGGCTGCCCTGGGCCTGTTCCTTGCTGCACCGGTTTCGGCGTTCACGCTCGAGGCGGTGCCGGAAGGACGGGCAGGGAACGGCGACCTGCAGGCTCGCCTGGTCCTGGCGGCGCCGGCCGATCGCTCGATCCAGGCGATCGAGCTGCATGCCTCGGCGGGGGACCTGTCGGCGTGTGTCGGTGCCACCGGGCAGCCGTCGCGACTGGCCGCCGGCGCCTCGACCGACTGTGTCTGGCAGCTGCCCGCGGCGATCGACCAGGCCGGACTGGCCGCGAGCGTTCGCTACGACGACGGTTCGCGCGAGGTCCGCCGCGTTCGCCTCGCCCAGGCCCGCGGCGCGACCTTTCCCCAGGGCATCGTTTCGTTGGCCGGCAGCAGCGTCCACCAGGACAGCGACATCGACGGCGAGCTCGATGCCGGCGAAACCATCGACTATGCCTACCGGCTGGTCAACACCGGCACGCTGGATCTCGATGCGCTGGCCGTGACCGATCTCGACGGGTCGGTGAGCTGCCCGGCGACCGTGCTGGCGGCCGGCCAGTCGCTGATCTGTTCGAGCAGTCACGTGATCACCGCTGCCGAGGCGGCGGCCGGCCAGGTCGTGAATTCGGTCGAGGTGACCGGGTTCGATGCGCTGGGCCTTCCGGTCCAGAGCTCCGACCAGCTGCTGCGGGTGAACCTGGAGGGTCGGGCGGGGATCGCGGTCATCAAGAGCCCGTTCCTGCTCAGCGACGCCGACGGCAGCGGCTTCGCCAACCTCGGCGACATCGTTCGCTACGATTTCATCGTCACCAATGTGCGCTCCGAGACACTGACCGATGTGGAGCTGGTCGAGCCCGATCCGACCCTGATCGACACGCCGATCAGCTGCAGCGCGACCACCCTGGACGGCAATCCGTTTTCCGGCAACGGCACCGGCAGCCTGATCGGCGGCGACACGGTCTTGTGCACGGCCACCTATGAAATCCGCGCTTCCGACGTCAGCGCCGGCCAGGCGCTGAACCTGGTCGAGGCCAGCGGGACCACGCCGCTGAGCCTGACCGTCAACGGCAGCGGTGCCTCGGCACTGGTGCTCAGCGGGCCGGGCGCGATCGAGGTCGAGAAGACCGTGGCCCCGCCGCTGGCCGTGCCCGGCCAGGACGTCGTCTATACCATCACGGTCTCGAACACCGGGCCGGTGACCTTGTTCAACGTCCAGGTCATCGATCCGCTCCCGGTCGGCATCCTGAGCTTCGACTGGACCTGCGTCGGCCTGTTCTGTCCGAATCCGTCGGGCAGCGGGGCGATCGGCGAGTTCGTGCCGGCCTTCCCGGCCGGCGAGAGCCTGGTCTACACGGTGACCGCGGAGGTCGCCCCGGATGCGCCGGAAACCGTGTTGAACGTCGTCACGGTGCTGCCGCCGGGCCTGGTCGAATGCCAGCCGGGCGGCACCCCGACGCCCTGCGAAGCCGACGCTCGGGTCGATGTGCGCGGCCAGCCGATCGGCGTGCCGGCGCTCGGCCCCGGCGCACTGCTCCTGCTGATTCTGGTGCTGCTCCTTGCCGGGCTGCGAGCGAGACCCTGATTGCTGTCCTGGTCGCGGACCCGATCCACGGACCGCCGGCGCTCATGCGTCGGCCGGTTCCAGCCAGTCGATCATGCGCGCCTGCCAGCTCCGGATCGCCTTGTGCGCATGGCCCGGCGCCTGCCCGGTTCCCCAGCGCGCGAACTCCAGCACCACGAAGGCCGCGATGTCGGCCGGCGTCAGCTGCTCGCCGGCCAGGCCCGGCGATGCGGTCAGTCGCAGGTCGAGTTCATCGAGAAAGCGCTCGAAGCGCTGCCGGCCGCGTTCGGCCAGTTCCGGCAGTTGCACCACCGGCGCCGGGCCGGGCAGGGCGCGGTCGCGCAGACCGGGCGAGGCGTTGCGGAAGCCGTCCATCACCGCCAGCAGGCCCTGCATTTCCACCCAGTGTTCCCGGTCGAGGATGCGAGCGCGCTCCAGCGGGGTATTGCCGTACAGCGGCGGTCCATCGGCGCGTTCGTCGAGATAGCGGCAGATCGCCATGACTTCGGTCAGCACGGTGCCGTCGTCGAGCACCAGGGCGGGGACGGTGCCGGCCGGGTTCAGATCGCGGTAGGCGTCGGAAAGGTGCTCGCCGCCGGCAAGGTCGACCCTGCGCAACGGCAGCTCGATCGCGCGAACGCGCAGGAACAGATGAACGCGTCGCGGGCTGGGCGCGCGGGGGTCGGTGAACAGTTCCATGGGCCGCATCCTGCCCTCGAGTCGGGCCGCGGTCAACGCTGCCGGCCGCCGGGATTGAAACCGGGGGCGAACGGCGTAGAATGATTTTTCTGCCAGGCTCTGGAGGGTAGTCCAAGAACGTGTTCTGGTCGCGCAACAAGAAGGCCGACCCGCCCGCGGAATCGACGGAGGAAACGTCGGTCGCCTGGTTGTGGGACAACGAGATCCTGATCGAGCCGCAGCATCTCCAGGTCGGCCATTTCGTGGCGCGCATGGACAGGCCCTGGCGACAGACACCGTTCCCGCTGGAAGGCGCCATGATCCAGTCCGAGGACCAGCGCTCGTGGTTCATCGATCACTGCCACTGGCTGGTCATCGACCTGCTCCGCAGCCGCAACGGCTTCCGCCCGCCGCGGGCCAATATTCCCTATCGTCGCATCGTCCGCAACCGGACCGACGCCGACAATCCGGAGGCGCCGGTCAACATGCTGCGCCGGGCCGAGCTCGACCAGCACTCGGTACCGGCAGCGATCCAGGGCCACGACCTGCTCTACCAGCGGGCCGGGGCGCTGATCGAGGCGATCCGGAAAAACGGCCGGATCGACGCCGAGACGGCCCGGCTCGGCATCCGCCAGATCGCCGAGACGCTGGAACAGAACATCGCCGCGATGATCTGGCTGACCCGGATCAAGAACGTCGACCAGTACACCGCCGAACACTGCGTCAATGTCGCGATCCTGTCGATGGGCCTGGCCAAGTCGCTGAACTGGGGCCCGGAGGAAGTCGAACAGGCCGGGCTGGCCGGCCTGCTGCACGACCTCGGCAAGACGAAGCTGGACCCGGCCATCCTGAACAAGCCGGGCCGGCTGACGCCCGAGGAACAGCGCCACGTTCGCGAACACGCCCGGCTCGGATACGATCTGCTGAGCGAGGACGAGAGCGTCCACCCGATCGTTCGCCAGGCCGTGCTCGAACACCATGAGCGGCCCGACGGCAAGGGCTATCCGCTGGGCCGAAGCCGTGAGAACCTGATGCCGATGGCCGCGCTGGTCAGCGTGGTCGACGCCTACGACGCGATCACTTCGTTCCGCCCCTACAGTGCGGCGCGCTCGCACCACGAGGCGTTGGGCATCCTGTGGAAGACGCGCGATCGCCAGTTCGATTCGATGATGGTCGAAGTGCTGATCCAGTTCCTCGGCTGGATCACCCCGGGAACGCTGGTCCGCCTCACCGACGGCGATTGTGCCGTGGTGCTCAAGGCCAGCGCCGAGCACCGGCTGTGGCCGGTCGTGCGGCGCCTGAAGGCCGACGGCGAGCGCTATCGCGCCGAGGGCGTGATCGATCTGGCCGACCACAATCGCGCCCACCCCGATGCCGTGATCCGGGTGGCCGAGGTCCTGCCTGACGGCGCGCTCGATATCGATCTCAACCTCGTGCTGCGCGAAGCCGCCGAAGCCTCAGCGACCGCCGGTACGTCTTCCTCCGTCTGAGCCTGTGCGTCCGGCCGCACCGGGCGTTTCGAAGCGGGCGGGATCCAGTGCCCTTCGCAGCGCCGCGTCCAGGCCCGACGGCGCGCCCGACAGCGCGTCGGCGATGCGCTCGGCGGCCAGTGGCGTGCCGCTGATGCCGCGGCTGCCGAAGGCGGCGCAGACCCAGCTTCGACACGCCGGATCCAGCGGGCCTACCACCGGCAGGTAGTCGCGCGAGGTGCAGCGGAAACCGACCCGCCGGCCGACTACCGATACGGCCGCGCCGCCCAGTTCGGCCCAGGCGTCGGGACGCCAGTGCTTCAGGCCGGCCAGGTTGGCCCGGTCGTCGCCATCGCAGGGCTCGTCGTCGTCCCGGTGCAGGTCGAAGGTTGCGCCGATGCAGTGCGCGTCGTCGAGTTCGGGTGTGAAGTAGCCGGCATGACAGACCGCGCGCGTCCAGCGTCGGCTGGCCGCCGTGGCGGCCACGTCGGTGACCTGGCCGCGGAGGGTGCGAAGCGGCAGCGGCGGTCCCGCCAGCAGGGCGTTGGTGGCGCCGGCTGCGCAGATCACCACCGCATCGCCCTGTGCCGTGCCGCCGCGCCGGAGCCGAACACGCGCCTGCTCGGCATCGACGGACAGCACGCAGTCGTGGTCCAGCGTGATCGCCGGGTGGTCGAGCAGGAAACGACACCAGTCGGCCGGCCGCAGCACGCCGCCGGGCTTGAGCAGCACGCAGTCCTCGTCGATGGCTTCGAGCAGTTCCGGCGGCCAGTGGCCGCTGGCCAGCGCTCGCTCGAGTTTCTGTGCATGCCGGGTGTCGGTGGCCATCTGCTCGACCCCGTCGAAGCGGCCCAGGCCGCGGCCGACCGCATCGGCGCGTGCCAGCCAGCCCAGAGCGCGCAGCCAGCTCGACTGATAGAACCGGTTCTGGGGCGTGGCCGCGCCGCTGGGCGTGGTGTAGACCACGCCGGCCCGGTTGCCCGACGCGCCGGCCGCGACGCCGTGGGCATCGAACACCCGGCAGGTCCAGCCACGCCGCGCCAGTGCGTGGGCCGCGGTGCTGCCGGCCAGACCGGCGCCGACGATCAGGGCGTGCCCGCGGTGCGCGGCTCGTGCTCGCCACTCGCCGGGCCAGCACGCCTCCAACCGGTGCCGCTTGCCGCCGAAGCCCTCGGCGCGGCGCACCTCGAAGCCGACCTCGGCCAGCCCGCGCCGCACCGCGCCGGCCGCCGAGAAGGTCGCCAGTGTCGCACCCGGCCGGCTGAGTTCGGCCAGCCGCCGGAACAGCGCCGGTGTCCACATCGAGGCGTTGCGGCTCGGCGCGAAGCCGTCCAGGAACCAGGCGTCGACCGCCGCGTCCTGGGCCTGCCACATCGCTTCGGCGTCGCCGAACATCAGGGTCAGGTCGATCCGCTCGTGCAGGTCCAGCCGGTGAAACCCGGGCGTCGGCGCCGGCCACTGTTCGAGCAGCCGCACCGACCACGCCGCCAGTTCCGGCCAGGCATCGAGCGCGCGCCGGAGGTCGGCGGGCCGCAGCGGGTGCTTCTCGGCCGAGACCAGGTGCAGTCGCGCACCGTCGGCGGCGCGGGCCAGGAACCGGTCGGCGGCCAGCAGCAGGTTCAGCCCGGTCCCGAAGCCCGTCTCGCCGATCACGAAGACATCGCGGTCGGCCAGCGCGTCGAAGCGGGCATCGAGTCTCGCGCCGTCGAGGAAGACCTGCCGGCTCTCCTCGGCACCGCCGGCGGTGGAGTAGTAGTGATCGCGAAAAGCCGGCGCGGACGGCGTACCGTCGGTCCAGTCGATCACGGCCGGCTCGATGGGGTCCATGTCGGGCTGCATGCCCGCATTGTCGCCCAGCCGCCGCGTACATACGGTCGTTCCGGCCGGCCCCGAAGCGGGTTCGACTGCTATGCTACGAAGCCGGTTCACCCTCTCCGGACAGTCCATGCAATCCCCGACCCGCAATCTGGCCCTGTTCTGCGATTTCGAGAACGTCGCGCTCGGCGTTCGCGACGCGCGCTATTCGGCCTTCGACATCAAGAAGGTGCTCGAACGGCTGCTGCTCAAGGGCAACATCGTGGTCAAGAAGGCCTACTGCGACTGGGCCCGTTACAAGGAATTCAAGCCGGCCATGCACGAGGCGGCGTTCGAGCTGATCGAGATCCCGCACCTCAGGATGTCGGGCAAGAACTCGGCCGACATCCGTATGGTCGTCGACGCGCTGGACCTGTGCTACACCAAGGCGCACGTCGACACCTTCGTGGTCATCTCCGGCGATTCCGATTTCTCGCCGCTGGTCAGCAAACTCCGGGAGAACAACAAGCTGGTGATCGGCGTCGGCGTCAAGAGCTCGACCTCCGACCTGCTGACCTCGAACTGCGACGAGTTCATCTTCTACGACGACCTGGTCCGCGACAGCGAGAAGAAGTCGAAGCGCAAGCAACAGGCGGCCAAGAAGAAGGCCAAGAAGAAGACCCGGAAGAAGACCCCGGCCCAGGGCAACGGCAGCGGCGACGGATCGATCGATACGACGGCCGACACGACGCCCGATGCGACGGCCGATACGACCGGTGAAGCCCAGAACGGGGAAGAACAGCGCCGCCAGGAAGGCTTCGACCTGGTGCTCGAGACCATCGAGGCGCTGTTCCGCGACCGCGACGAGGCCGAGAAGGTCTGGGGCTCGATGGTCAAGCAGACCCTCAAGCGCCGGCGGCCCGGCTTCAGCGAGAGCTACCACGGCTTCAAGTCCTTCGGCCAGCTGCTCGAGGACATGCAGTCCGAGGGGCTGGTCAAGCTCAAGCACGACGAGAAGTCCGGCGGCTACATCGTCGAGAGCTTCGACGCCGGCGACTGAGCACGGTCGCCGCGGAGCGCGTTCAGCGATGTCCTCGCGCCTGGTCCTTCTCGCCTGGCACTCGATCAACGTCACCGGCACCACCTATGCCGACAACGACCTGGTCGCGCTCGGCGAGGATCTGGTCCGCCTCGATCGCCTGGGCTGGACGATCCTCCCGCTCGGCGATGCGCTGGCGGCTCGTGCCGCCGGCACGCTGCCCGAGCGCACCGTCTGCCTGACCCTGGACGACGGCTCGGTCATGGACTGGCACCGGTTCGATCACCCGACGGCGGGCCTGCAGGTGCCGGCGCGGGACCGGCTCGCCTCGTTCGCTCGGGCCCTGCCGGCCGACAGCCGGCACCGGCCGCACGCCAGCGTGTTCGTGCTGGCCTCGCCGGAGGCGCGCGCGGAGATGGACCGGGTCGACTACTTCTCGCTCGGCGTCTGGGGTGACGACTGGTGGGCGGCGGCGAATCGTAGCGGCCGGATGAGCATCGAGAACCACAGCTGGGATCACAACCACCCGTCGCTGGCCCGCACCGCCGGCCCGGCCGATCGCCCGCGCGACTTTCTCGCCATCGACACCGAAGCGACCTGCCGGGCCGAAATCGAGCCGGCCTCGGACTACATCGAGCGGACGGCCGGGCGCCGGCCGCGCTACTTCGCCTATCCGTGGGGCCAGGCCAGCGACTACCTGCGCGCTGAATTCCTGCCGACCTTCGGCGCCTCGATCGGTCTCGACGCGGCGCTGGGCTGCGAGCCGGGCCCGGTCACTTCGGCCTCCGATCGCTGGTTCCTGCCGCGCTATGTCTGCGGCCGGGACTGGACCTCGCCCGAAGGGCTGGAGGCGGTGCTGCGCGACGCGGCGGCATGATCAGTCCGGGTCGGCGATTCGCAGCACGAACGCGCCGCGGAAGCCGCCGAAGCGGATCCGGGTCAAGGCCTGGTTGGCGTCGTCCAGCGAAAGCTCGGTGACCTGCGGGCGCAGTTCGTGTTCGGTGGCAGCCTCCAGCACGCCGCGGATGTCGGCCCGCGTGACGTTGGCGACCGACTTGATCTCCTTTTCCTTCCACAGCTGTGACGGATAGTCGAGCCCGGCCAGCCGGTCGCGGTCGCCCGGTTCCTTGGCGATCGCGTTGATCACCAGTCGGCCGCCCGGCGCCAGCCGTTCGAGCGCGGCCAGCACGGTTTCCCAGACCGGCGTGGTGTCGATGATCGCGTCGGGCGCCGTCGGCGGCTCGTCGTGGGTGTCGCCTGCCCAGGACGCGCCCAGCTCGAGGGCCTGGGCGCGCTGGTCGGGATCGCGGGCGAAGACCAGCACCGGCGAGTCGGGCAACCGGGCCCGGGCCAGGGCCAGGACGAGATGGTTCGACGCACCGAAGCCGGTCAGCGCCAGCACCTGGCCGTTGACGAGTCCGGCCAGCTTCAGGCTGCGGAATCCGATCGCCCCGGCGCACAACAACGGCGCGGCGTGGGCGGCGTCCAGTCCGTCGGGCACCGGCACCGCGAACGCGGCCGGGATCGTCATGAATTCCGCGTAGCCGCCGTCGCAGTCCCGGCCGGTGGCCCGGAACTCCGGGCACAGGTTCTCCTCGCCGCGCTCGCACCAGCGGCATTCGCCGCAGGCCGAGGCGATCCAGCCGACGCCGACGCGCTCGCCGATCCGGGACCCATCGACGCCGTCGCCGACCGCGTCGATGGTGCCGACGGCCTGGTGGCCCAGCACGCGCGGCGTCGGCGTTTCGACCCGGCCCTCGATCTGGTCCAGCTCCGTGTGGCAGACCGCGCAGGCATGGACGCGCAGCCGGACCTCGCCGGTTTGCGGTTCCGGCGCCTCGAGCGCGACCGCCACCAGCGGCCGGCCGTCGCGCTGCAGGGTGGCGACTTGCTGCAGTTGCATGGCACGCATGACGTGCAGTGTAGCGTCGGGGCGGCGACGGGCGCGCCCCCGGCGGGCAGGCACGAGGACATCGGCCCCGGCCAGCCGGTAGGGTAGAAGGCTGCCGAAGCGAGCGGGTCCCCTCATGCTGCCGTTGAATCCCGACACCTGGTCATTGACCCTGAGCCTGGTGATCTTCGCGCTTTGCGCGGCTGCGATCGGCGTGTTCGGCACCTGGATCACCAAGGTGGTCGACCAGCTGGCCGATCGGACCGGTGTCGGCGAGGCCGTCGCCGGGGCACTGCTGCTCGGGGCGGCGACCTCGCTGTCCGGCGCGGTGCTGTCGGTGACCGCGGCCTGGAACGGGCACCCGGAGCTGGCGGTCGGCAACGCGCTCGGCGGTATCGCGGTGCAGACCCTGTTCCTGGCCGTCGCCGACTTCTTCCACCGCCAGGCCAACCTCGAGCACGCCGCGGCGTCGGCGGCCAACATGATGCAGAACGCGCTGCTGATCTCGCTGCTGGCGCTGATCCTGTTGGCGCCCGGGCTGCCGGAGACGACCGTCTGGGGGGTGCATCCGGTCACGCCGGTGCTGCTCGCGCTCTACGTCTACGGCATCGGGATGGTTCGCGGCGCGCGGCAGCACCCGATGTGGCGTCCGGCCGATACCCGGACCACGAAGCCGGATACGCCCGACGACACCGAGGCCATGCCCTCGCTGGGGCAGCTGTGGCTGCGCTTCCTGGGGCTGATGGCGGTGCTGGGGTTCGCCGGCTGGCTGCTGGAACCGGCGGCGACCCGGATCGCCGACGGCGCCGGGCTCGAGCTGTCGGTGGTCGGCGTGCTGCTCACAGCGATCGCGACTTCGCTGCCCGAGCTGGTGACCTCGATCGCCGCGGTCCGCCGGGGTGCCCTGACCCTCGCCATCGGCGGCATCATCGGCGGCAATGCCTTCGATACGCTGTTCACGGCCGCGTCCGATATCGCCTACCGCGATGGATCGATCTACCACGCGATCCCGCCGACGCTGATCACGTGGCTGACGCTGACGATCCTGATGTGCGGCGTGCTGATGATGGGCCTGGTCCGGCGCCAGGAGCGCGGCCTGGCCGGCATCGGCTTCGAGAGCGTCGGCATCATCGGCCTCTACGCGCTGGGCGTTGTGCTGATGTTGACCGGCGGCAGCTGAACCGCCGTTCGCCGCGACCGAACGGCGCGCTGGCTCCAGGCGCGGCGGGGGTGTATCGTCGAGGCCTGGTCACAAACGAGCTCGAGGTGCACGTCATGGAACGCAACGTCGGAACCCTGGATCGCTCCATCCGCGTCATCGCCGGCCTGATCCTGATCAGCCTGGTCTTCTTCGGCCCGCAGACCCCGTGGGGCTGGATCGGCATCGTCCCGATCCTCACCGGGCTGACGGCCCGCTGCCCGGCCTACGCGCCGTTCGGCATCCGGACCTGCTCGAAGTCGAACAAGGGCTGAGCCAGCCGCGCTGGCCGCCCCTCCGGCGGCCGGATCAGCCCTCGAAGGAATCCCGGAACAGCAGGTCGGTCTGCTCGATGTTGACCGGCCAGAAGCCGCCGGTCAGCGTGTAACCGCCGCCGGAGAGCTCCAGCGCTTCGGTGCTGTCCCACTGGCCGAGCGTGCCGGAGAGTTGCCAGCGCTGGTCGGCGGATTCGGACAGGATCTCGCCGCCGCCGTCGAGGGTGTAGAAGTCGATGCTGTAGTCCTGGGCGGGCAGGGCGGTGAAGATGACAAGCAGAGCAAGAGCCATGCTTGCATGCAATCCGGATTCCTTCGATTGTCGATGCATGGAATTCTCTACCTCGCGTCGCGATGCGGGGGCTCTCGAACGACTCAGTTGGTGACAATGACCCAACCGTTGACGTAGTCGTTGTCGTTGATCGCCGTCGCCGACGAGTTCAGCACGCAGAAGCCCACCGTGTAGGTGCCCGACGCCAGACCCGACACCTGAGCGGATGCACCGACGGGAGTCCGGGTCGTGTCGATCTCTGCAACCATGTATCTGCCGCCGGCGAAATTGGTGAGCGAGCCCATTCCGTCGCGCTGCCAGCACATCCCGATCCTTGCGCGCGCAACCCCGCTCGACGTGGAGAGCGCGGCCTCGGCGGCGGCGATCATGGTCTGGCCCGCTGCCAGGACGACTTGACGGGTCTGACCGACGAACACGTACGCGGCGGCCGAACCACTGATGGTACCGCCGGCGAAACCGGCGAGGTCGAACGATGCAACCACGCCCGAGGGTCCCTGCAGACCTTGGGGGCCCTGCGGGCCGGGCGGTCCTGCCGGACCCTCGTTACCGCCGAGCGCGAACAAGGCCATGGGACTGGGGCGCACTGCCTGTCGGGGATTCAGCGTCGCCCCGTTGACCCGGACTTCGAGGAAGCGTGGATTGCCGTCGAACGCGGCGGCCCCGAAATTCAGATCGACCTGGAACAGCCCGTCTTCCACCGGCCAGTTCAGCCGGGTCTGGGCCGTGCCGATCTGGCTGCCACCCACCAGCTGGTCGAACAGCCGGAACTCGAGGTTGACGGTGCCGGTGACCGGCTGCCCGGCGTCGCGGAGCTGGCCCTGGTAGGTGAGGGTGGCGTCCTGTGCAAGCGCGAAGGTGGCTGAAAGCAGCAGGGCAAGGAAGGACGTGCGGAACAGGTACGAGGGCTTCACGGCGATCTCCCGAGTGAACCTTGGCGGACGTCCTGTTTTTACTCCAGAAATGAGGTCCTCCGCAAGATGCTGCAGGTGCGCGGTCTCAGCAGATCTCCTGGCCCCGTTCAGCCCTCGAAGGAATCCCGGAACAGCAGGTCGGTCTGCTCGATGTTGACCGGCCAGAAGCCGCCGGTCAGCGTGTAACCGCCGCCGGAGAGCTCCAGCGCTTCGGTGCTGTCCCACTGGCCGAGCGTGCCGGAGAGTTGCCAGCGCTGGTCGGCGGATTCGGACAGGATCTCGCCGCCGCCGTCGACGGTGTAGAAGTCCAGCGTGAACTGCGCGACGGCGGCGGTCGAGGCCAGCAGGGCGGTGGCGAGTAGCGTACGCCGGATCCGCCGGGCCGCGTTCGAGCGGCGCGTCACGGCGTTGTGGCCTCGGCGACGCGCGGCGCGACCAGGTCGCGCAGCATCGCCAGCTCGGCGCGAAGGTCGGCCAGTTCGGTGTCCTGGCGGGCCTGGACTTCGGCCAGCTGCGCACGCAGCTCGGCATTCTCCTCGGCCAGCCGTGCGATGGCCGCGTCCTTTTCGTCGCGCAGGTCGCGCTGTGCATGCTGCTGTTCGTCGAGCCGGCGATTCAACCCCTGGATGGCGGCCAGCGCCACGCCGGAGGCATCGACGGTGCTGATCGATTCTGCATCGTTGCCGAGCCCGAACAGCGCGTGGAACTCCTCGGCGACCGGGCCCATGTGGCGTCCTTCCGGGGCGTCCTTGTAGGTCCATGTGCTGAGGTCCAGTTGCATCACCCGATCGAGGACGCCGAGGACATCCACGGGCCGGAAATCGGCCTTGAAGGCGCGGCCGGAGCTGTTCGTCCAGGTTCCACCGGAGGACAGGTAGGCCCCCGTCGAGGTATTGATGAATCGGCTAGCGGGAATGCTCACGGTGCTGTTCGTCCCCAGGTAGATTCCTCCCCGCGCGCGAACCAGGAACTGGTCGGGCCCGGTGGAAACGAAGTCGACCGCCTGGTCGTCCGCCCACATGAAGGTGCCTTCGTCGCCGTCGATGTCGCCGGAGATCGGAACGCCGTCGCAGCCCTGCCCTGCCGCATCGCCCGAATTCGTTGCCGGCCGGACCTTGGCGCGGGTCCCGCCGGTCCAGGAGCGCCAGCCGCCGGAACAATTCCCGGTCCCACCGGCCGCCATGCTTTCCCTTCCGCTCGCCGTGTTTTGGACGCCTCCCCCAACGATGCTGCCGCGCGCGCTGGCGACGTTTTCCCGACCGCCTGCGACCACGCCGTAGGTTTCCGAAGCCGTGTTGGCCAGGCCGCCACTGACCGTGCTTTCACTGCCGCTGGCAACGTTCTCCCGACCCCCGGCAACCACGCTGGTCAAGCCCGCAGCGCTGTTGAACAGACCACCGCTGACGATGCTTTGCGAACCGGACGCAAGATTTTCGAAGCCTCCTACGACCGCGCTGCCAAGCCCTTCGACCTGGTTGCCCGCGCCGCCGAGAACGGCCCCGCTGCCCGCCGTCGCGGCATTGCTAAACCCACCGGCGACCACCGCGTTGACTCCGCTTGCCGTGTTCGATCGCCCTCCGTTGACTGCGCTACCGAGTCCGCTTGCGGTGTTTGCGAACCCGCCGCCGACGACAGCGAAATTGGCATCGCCGAGAGGTCCGGCGTCATCGCCGGCCACGTTGCCGAAGCCGCCGCCGACGAAGCCGTAGTGGTCGGCGACGCGGTTCGGGGCCTCGAGGGTGAAAACCGGGTCCGAATCGCCGCTCGGGACGCCGCCGCCGCTGATGGTCGCGCCGCGCACGCCGGCCACGACTTCGTTGGCCGACGAGCCGGCGATCACGTTGGCGGTGATCGGCAGCCCGCCGAACAGGTCCGCGCTGGGCTCGATCCGAAGGCTGCGCGCATTGGCGGTCCGCAATTCCAGCGCCTGCGCATCGGTGGTGCCGATGAAATTCGTGCTCGGATCGGTGCCGGCGTTGCCGGTCAGGTTCCAGCCCGGTGTCCCGACGTCGTCGATTTCGCAGACAACGCTGCCGTCGGCGTTCACTGCCCGAATCGATTCGCCGGCCGGGCAGGTGCCGACCACGCGAAGCTGGATCTCGGCCGGGTCGACGCCGCTGCCGCCGACCGCGCCCGAAGCGATGCTTCCGGCCAGCAGCGCGTAGGGCGTCGCGGTCACGCGCTGGCGCGGGCTGAGCGGCGCGCCGTTGACCTCGACCTCGAGGAACCGGTCGCTGCCGTCGAACACGCCGGCGCCGAAGTCCAGGTCGACCTGGAACAGGCCGTCCTCGACCGGCCAGCCGACCCGCTGTTCGAAGCTCCCGACCGGATTGCCGCCGACCAGCGCGTCGTAGAGCTGGAAACGCAGGTTGACGGTGTCGGTGACCGGCACACCGCCGTCGCGCAGCTGGCCCTGGTAGGTGATCGTGCCGGTCTGGGCCGCGAGTTGAAGGGTCCACAGCGCGGCCAGCATGGTCATCAGCAAGCGGAAGGCGGTCGTCGAACGGGTCATGGCAGGCTCCGGGTTCTGGACTGGGTGTCGCGCTCCGGTCAACGGAGCTCCGTCGATCCTCTTCGATCAGGGGCTTGCTACGCAATCGGATCGCGTTTCGCGACAGATCGGACCTTCGCCTCAAGTGCAGGGGCGGTCCAGCCGACCCCCTCCGGCGGCCGGACGCGGCACAATACCCGCCATGAGCGATACGACCCCGATCTCCGAGTCCGCCAACCTTCCCTTCGAGCAGATGCCGCTCCGCCAGTACGCCGAGCGCGCCTATCTCGACTATTCCATGTACGTGATCCTGGACCGGGCCCTGCCGCACGTCGGCGACGGGCTGAAACCGGTGCAGCGCAGGATCGTCTACGCGATGAGCGAGCTCGGTCTTTCGGCGGCGTCCAAGCACAAGAAATCGGCGCGCACGGTCGGGGACGTGATCGGCAAGTTCCATCCGCACGGCGACTCGGCCTGCTACGAGGCGATGGTGCTGATGGCCCAGCCGTTCTCCTACCGCTACCCGCTGATCGACGGCCAGGGCAACTTCGGCTCGCCCGACGACCCGAAGTCCTTCGCCGCGATGCGCTACACGGAATCCCGCCTGGCGCCCTATGCGAAGCTGCTGCTGGCCGAGCTGGGGCAGGGCACGGTCGACTGGGCTCCGAACTTCGACGGCACGCTCAAGGAGCCGAAGCTGCTGCCGGCGCGGGTGCCGAACATCCTGTTGAACGGCGGCCAGGGCATCGCCGTGGGCATGGCCACCGACATCCCGCCGCACAACCTGCGCGAGGTCGTATCGGCCACCATCCGACTGCTGGAGAAGCCGAAGAGCACGCTCGATGAGCTGTGCGAGCACATCCAGGGTCCGGATTTTCCGACCGCCGGCGAGATCATCACCCCGCGCGAGGACCTGAAGGCGCTGTACGAGACCGGCCACGGCAGCGTGCGCCAGCGGGCCGTCTACGAAAAAGAGGGCGACGAGGTCATCATTACCGCGCTGCCCCACCAGGTCTCGCCGGCCAGGGTGCTTGAGCAGATCGCCGCCCAGATGCAGGCGAAGAAACTGCCGATGGTCACCGATATCCGCGACGAGTCGGACCACGAACATCCGACCCGCCTGGTGATCATGCCGCGCTCGAACCGGGTCGACATCGAGGGGCTGATGGCGCACCTGTTCGCGACCACCGACCTGGAGAAGAGCTACCGGGTCAACCTGAACGTGATCGGCAACGACGGCAAGCCCGGCGTGCGCAACCTCAAGGCGCTGTTGTCGGAGTGGATCGATTTCCGCCGCACCACCGTCACCCGCCGGCTGGAGCACCGGCTCGATCAGGTCATCGATCGGCTGCACGTGCTCGAAGGCTTCCTGATCGCCTTCCTCAACATCGACGAGGTCATCGCGATCATCCGCGAGAACGACGAGCCGAAGCCGGTCCTGATGGCGCGCTTCGCGCTGACCGGAACGCAGGCCGAGGCGATCCTCGAACTCAAGCTCCGCCACCTCGCGAAGCTCGAGGAAATGAAGATCCGCGGCGAGCGCGACGCGCTCGAGGAAGAACGCAGGGGGCTTGAGGCCACGCTGGACTCGCCGAAGAAGCTGACCCGGTTGATTCGCGACGAATTGCGCGAAGATGCCGACAAGTACGGCGACGATCGTCGCTCGCCTATCGTCGAGCGGGAAGCGGCCCAGGCCCTGAAGGAAACCGACCTGGTGCCGTCCGAGCCGGTCACCGTGGTCCTCAGCGAGAACGGCTGGATCCGGGCCGCCAAGGGCCACGAGATCGATCCGGCCGAGATGAACTACAAGGCCGGCGACGGCTACCAGCACGCCGCGCGCGGGCGATCCAACCAGCTGGCCTGCGCGATCGACTCGACCGGTCGCAGCTACTCCATGCCGACCCACGAGCTGCCGTCGGCGCGCAGCCTCGGTGAGCCGCTGACCGGGCGTTTTGCCCCGCCGGACGGCGCGTCGTTCCTCGGCGTGGCGATCGGTGATGCGTCCGACCGCGTGCTGTTGACGACCAGCGCCGGCTACGGTTTCGTGACGAAACTCGAGAACCTGTACTCGCGCCAGAAGGCCGGCAAGCAGCTGCTGACCGTGCCCGACGGCGCGGTGGTCCTGCCGCCGGCGCCGGTCGCCGAGGACGAGGAGGCGGTGATCGTCTGCGCGACTTCGGGCGGCCACCTGCTGGCCTACTACCTGAGCGAGTTGCCGGAGCTGGCCCGCGGCAAGGGCAACAAGCTGATCCACATCCCGCCGAAGGCGCGCAAGGACGGCGAGGCCATGACCGGCGCGATCGCGCTGGTCAAGGGCCAGGACTGCCTGGTCTGGGCCGGCCAGCGCTACCTGCGCCTGTCCTGGTCCGACACGGAAGGTTACTGGGGCGAGCGCGCCCAGCGCGGCGGCCTGCTGCCGCGGGGCTTCCGCAAGGTCGAGCGGCTGACGCTGGCCGACTGACCACGCACCATGCCGCCGCGTCCTGCCGCGGACCGTGACTTCTGGCCGACGCGAAGTGAACCCCGGCGGTGGCACGCTGTCGATGGGGGAGCGTTGGTCAACACGACAGGTAAGGAAACCATGAACCGGATTCACGTTCGATTCGCGGCGGCGTTCGCGCTGCTGCTGGCCGCCGTCGCGGCATTCGCGCAGGACGAAGGCCCTGTGTTCGTCACCGAGGTCGAGGGCATTGCCGAGTACCGGCTCGAAAACGGCATGAAGGTGCTGCTGATGCCGGACGCCAGCCGGCCGACCACCACGGTCAACGTGACCTATTTCGTCGGCTCCAAGCACGAGAGCTACGGCGAATCCGGCATGGCCCACCTGCTGGAACACCTGGTGTTCATGGGTACGCCCGAGCACGAGAACATCAAGCAGCAGATCACCGAGCGCGGCGGCTTCGCCAACGGCACGACCTGGCTGGAGCGGACCAACTATTTCCAGACCCTGCCGGCCGAGGACGAGAACCTCGAGTGGGCGATCCGGATGGAAGCCGATCGGATGGTCAATTCGTTCATCGCCGCCGACGATCTCGCAAGCGAGATGACGGTGGTCCGCAACGAGTTCGAGATCGGCGAGAACAGCCCGTTCCGGGTGCTGCTGCAGCGCGTCATGGCCACCGCCTACGAGTGGCATGCCTACGGCCGCTCGACGATCGGCGCGCGGGCCGACCTGGAGAACGTGCCGATCGAACGCCTGCAGCGCTTCTACCGCCAGTACTACCAGCCCGACAACGCGATGGTCATCGTCTCGGGCAAGTTCGAGACCGAGCGCGCGCTGGAGCTGATTCAGAACCACTTCGGTGCGATCCCGGCGCCGGCGCGGGATCTCGACAACGCCCTGTGGGACACCTACACCCGCGAGCCCTATCAGGACGGACCGCGTGAAGTCACCGTGCGCCGGTCCGGCAGCACCCAGACGCTGATGGCCGCCTACCACGTGCCGTCGGCGCTGCACGAGGACTTCGCCGCGGTCGAGGCGCTGGCCTTCGTGCTCGGCGATGCGCCGTCCGGCCGGCTGCACAAGGCGCTGGTCGAGCCCGGCCTGGCCTCCGATGTCGGCGCGTTCGCGCTCCGGCTGCCGGAACCCTCGCTGCTGCTGACCTACGTCAATCTACCGGCCGACGCCGATCTGGACGAAGCCGAGCGGGTGCTGACCGAGACGCTGGCCGGACTGGACGCCAGCCCGCCAGGCACCGACGAGGTCCAGCGCGCAGTGTCGTCGCTGACCGCGAACATGGAACGCACGCTCAACGACAGCCAGAGCGTCGGCATCGGCCTGTCGGAGTGGGCCGCGACCGGTGACTGGCGGATGCTGTTCCTGCACCGCGACCGCCTCGAGCAGATCGAGGCCGCCGACGTGGCCGAGGCCGCATCGACCTACCTGGTCCGCGACAACCGCACGCTCGGCCGTTTCATCCCGGACAGCGAGCCGCAGCGCGCGATCGTCGAGGAGGCGCCCGAGCCCGAGGCGCTGCTGGCCGGCTACACCGGCCGCGAATCGCGCAGCGAAGGCGAGGTCTTCGAGGCCACGCCGGACAACATCGAGGCGCGCGTCCAGCGCTATACGATGGACACCGGCGCCGAGGTGGCGCTGCTGCCGAAATCGACCCGCGGCGAGCGCGTGCGCGGCACCATCACGATGCGCATCGGCACGCTGGAGACGCTGATGGACACCGGCTCGGTGCCCGCCGCGACCGCCTCGATGCTCAGCCGCGGCAGCGAGAACCTGACCCGGCAGGAGATTTCCGACCGCATCGACGAATTGCAGGCCGGGCTGAACGTCGGCGGTTCGACCTCGGTGAGCATCAACATCGACACCACCCGCGAGAACCTGATGGAGGTCATCGAGCTGATCGCGGAGATCGCCAGGAACCCGAGCTTCCCGGAAAGCGAACTCGAGGAATACCGGCGCCAGGCGCTGACCGGCCTCGACCGGGCCAGCGACGACCCGGCCTCGGTCGCCTCGCGCCAGCTGTCGCTCTACAGCAACGACAAGCCCGCTTCGCACCCCGACTACGTGCCGAGCTTCGAGGAGGCCCGCGCCCGGATCGAGGCGCTGAGCACCGAGCAGCTGCGGGCGTTCCACGAGCGCTTCTACGGCTTCGGTGAGGCCACCACCGCCGCCTTTGTCGGCGACTTCGATCCCGAGGCATTGAAGGCCAAGCTCGACGAGCAGTTCGGCGACTGGACACCGCAGGTGCGCTTCGAGCGCCGGCCGGATCCGTACACGCCGGTCGAGCCGGCGCGGCTGGTCGAACAGCTCGACGACAAGGCCAGTGCGGTGCTGATCGCCGGCCACGGCTTCCCGATGAGCGACACCCACCCGGACTACGTCGCGCTGGAACTGGCCGGCCACATGCTCGGCGGCGGCTTCCTCAGTTCGCGACTGGGTGACCGGATCCGCAACCAGGAAGGCCTGAGCTACGCGGTGGCCGGCGGCTTCAACGCCCACCCGATCGATGAATCGGGCTCGTTCTTCGCCTTCGCGATGTTCGCCCCGGAAAACCGTGACCGGCTCGAAGAGGTATTGAACGAGGAGCTGGTCAAGGTCGTCGAGGACGGGTTCACCCAGGACGAACTGGACTCGGCCAAGACCGGCTATCTGCAGCAGCTCGTGCTGCAGCGTTCCGACGACGGCGCGCTGGCCGGCCAGCTGTCGGGTGGCCTGTACTTCGACCGCGACCTGTTCTGGCAGGCCGAGCGCGAAGCCGCGATCCGGGCGCTGACGCTCGACGAGGTCAACGCCGCGGTCCGCGAGTGGCTGGACCCGGATGCGCTGGTCGTGGCGATGGCCGGCGACTTCAGCGGTGAGAGCGAACCGGCCTCGGACGTCGCCGAGGATTGAAACCGCTTGCCGCCGGCCCGGCGCCCCGCGCCGGGCCGGACGTTTCGGTCTACCGGCGCGCGGCGCGCGATTGCATGCCGAGGTAGATGCCCGCCAGCGCCAGCCCGGCCCCCAACCACTGCACCGCGACCAGCGTCAGCTCGAACCACAGCAGGTCCCAGACCATCGACAGCAGCGGCTGCAGCAGCAGCAGCAGGCCGACCAGCGAGGCCGGCAGGCCGGGCAGACCGCGGGTGATCGCCAGCCAGCCGAGCACCTGGCAGACCACGCCCAGCGCGATCAGGCTGGCCAGGCTGTGCCGGTCCGGAATCGCGAACCCGTGGCCCTCGATCAGGTTGATGCCGCCCAGAAGAACCGCACAGATCAACGAGACCTGCAGCAGCCGCGCCTCCGGCCGCATCCCGACGTCCCGGACCTGCACGCCGCGCAGCGTCAGCAGGTAGCCGGCGTAGGCGCAGGCGGTCAGCAGGCCGAGCACGATGCCGGCCCGCGCCTCGGGGCCCAGCCCGGCCCAGTCGCGGCCGAACAGCAGCCACAGGCCGAGCATGGCCAGGGCGGTGCCGGCGGCGAAGCGCCAGCCGACCCGTTCCTTCAGCCAGACGACGCCGACCGTGGCCAGCACGAAGACCTGGAAATTGGCCAGCAGCGTCGACAGCCCCGGGCCGATGTACAGGATCGAACGGTGCCAGAACCACAGGTCGGCGGCGAAGAAGGCCGCGACCACCGCCGATCCGGCCCAGCCGCGGCCGAACCCGGCCCGCATCCGCGGCGACAGCGCCAGCAGCACGGCCAGCGCCGCGGCCCCGAACACCAGCCGGTAGAACGCAGAGGTCGTCGCCGGTACGTCGGCCAGCCGCACGAACACGGCGGCGAAGCTGATCATCACGGCGCCGGCGGTGACCAGCAGCGCCGGCGTGGCTCGAACGGTAGAAGCGGTCATGCCGCGATTGTGCCGGAACGGGCGCGCCGCCACGGCGGCTTGCGGTCACTCGCCGGGCGGCGACTTCAACAGGTCGCGCGCGGCGGCCACGTAGTCGCCCTGGATCAGGTCCACGCCCTGGCGCCAGAAGTTGACCACGTCGTCTTCCGATTCGACGTCCGGCAGAAGGATGCGCACGCCGCTGTCGTGGGCGCGTGCGATGAAGGCTTCGAACTCATGGGCGTCGGCCTCTCCTTCCTTGAGTGACCGCACGTAGCTCGGGTGCATCTTGACGTAGCCGATGTCCGGCCAGCGATTCAGCAGGTCGTCGAACTGCCGGTGGCCGACCCCGCTGACGCAGATCGCCATGTCGAGTTCGCGCAGTCGGTCGAGCAGGCGGCGGGCGTCCTGCGGGGCGTCGGCCAGTTCGGTGTAGTCGAGGTCGCCGATCAGGCAGAAGCGGAGCTCGGGGTGACGGTCGAACTTGTCCTGCATCCAGGCCAGGGTGTGCGCATCCAGGCTGTCGACGGTGACGTGCACGATCAGCTTCAGCCGGTCGCGACCGGATCGGTGGGTCAGGAAGTGCAGCGTGCGTCGGAGCGTCCAGCGGTCGAGCCGCGAGAGCACCCCGGAGCGCCGGGCCACGTCGAGCATGTGCCGCGCCGGCAGCAGTGTGCCGTCCTCGGTGATCAACCGGGCCCAGACCTCGGCGAACCGGATATCGTCGGACTCCGGCGCCAGCAGCGGCTGGAACACGATCCGCAGGTGGTTGGTATCCAGCGCGCGCTGGATCCGGGCGAACAGGGTCTCGGCGTCGCCGAGCTCGGTCTCGGGCACCATCCGGGGCTGGAAGATGCGGTAGCGGTTCTCGTCGCGTTCGGACAGCACCTCGGCGGTGTGCAGGGCGTCGAGCAGGGCCTCTTCGGCGCCGCGCACGCGGCGATCGAACCAGCACAGGCCGATGCTGAACGTTGCGGCCAGCGAGCGCTGGTCGATCAGGTAGGCGCGTTCGCCGAGCACTTCGAGCAGGCCGCGTGCCCAGGCATCGAGATCACGCTGACCCTCGGCGCCGTTGAGCACCAGCACCAGGGATTCATCGACGAAGCGCGCGCAGATGTCGCGCGGCCCCAGCTCCGGGACCACCCGCGATTCGATCTGCCGGTTGATCTCGGCCAGCCCGCTGTAGCCGAAGCGGTCGCGGCAGCTCTGCCAGTTGTTGTAGTAGATCGCCGCGGCGGCGTACGGGGTCTGTTCCGGGTTGCTCAGGAACTGCCGGTAGCGGAACTCGGCGTACTGCAGGAACTTCTCGCGTGCCCGCCGGATGCCGGCATGCGCGTCGAAGAAGTGTTTCGGTTGCGTCGAGTCATCCATTCCGGTAGACGCGCGCGGCGCGTCACTCCCATTCCTGGATGTCGAGGCCGTCCGGCGCGTCATGGGCCGATCGGTCCTTGGCCATCCGGATCATCAGGCTCAGGTCGTTGCGCGAGTCGGCATGGGCCAGCGCGTCCTCTTCGGTGATCCGGCCTTCCTGGAACAGCGCCATCAGCGCCTGGTCGAAGGTCTGCATGCCGGACTGACTGCCGTCCTTCATCGCCTGCTTGAGGCCGTCGATGTCGCGCTTGAGGATCAGGTCGGCGACGTAGGGCGTGCGCTTGAGGATCTCCACGGCCGGCACCCGCTTGCCGTCGGTCGATGGCACCAGGCGCTGGCTGACGATGGCCAGCAGGTGCTCGGACAGGTCGACGTACAGCTGGTGATGGGCCGAGTCGGGGAAGAAGTTGACGATCCGGTCCATCGTCTGGTTGGCGTTGTTCGAGTGCAGCGTCGACAGGCACAGGTGGCCGGTGTCGGCATAGGCGATCGCGTGCTTCATGGTCTCGGCGTCGCGGATCTCGCCGATCAGGATCACGTCCGGTGCCTCGCGCATCGCGTTCTTCAGCGCGTTGTGATAACTCAGCGTGTCCAGGCCCAGCTCACGCTGGTCGACGATGGACTTCTTGTGCTGGTGCAGGAACTCGATCGGCTCCTCGATGGTGAGGATATGGCCGGTCCGGTTCTGGTTGCGGTAATCGATCATCGAGGCCAGCGTGGTCGACTTGCCGGAGCCGGTCGCGCCGACGACCAGGATCAGCCCGCGCGGTTCCATGATCAGTTCCTTGAGGGTCTGCGGCAGGTTCAGCTCCTCGATCGACGGAATCTTGTTCTTGATGTAGCGGATCACCATCGAGACCGAGCCGCGTTGCCGGTACAGGTTGACGCGGAAGCGACCCAGGCCTTCCAGCGCGATCGCCAGGTTCAGTTCGAGGTCGCGTTCGAACGTGGCGACCTGCTTGTCGTTGAGCATCGAGTAGGCCAGCTGCCGGACCTCGTGCGACTCCAGTCGCCGGTCGCCGAGGTGCCGGGTCGTGCCGCCGACCTTGACGCCCACCGGCGCACCTGCGCTGAAGAACAGGTCGGAGGCCTCGTGCTTGACCATGACGCGCAGAAAGGATTCGATTTCCATGGCAACGCCCCCTTGTCCTGATGCGGATTCAACGGCCAGCATAGGAAACGGGACCGGCATTTGCAATCGATTCCGGGGCCGGTCCGGCGCAGCACAGAGCCGGGGAGCGTTCGAATGACTGCTCAGGCGTGCAACGGAGCGCTGGTCATGGAAGGTGGCATCCCGGGTTTCATGAAGCCGCCATGGAAGCGCTGAACAGGTCTGCGCGGAGCGCGGCTTGTCGAACGAGCGGGTCGGAGACGCCGCAGATCGTGCGTGCCGTGGCGAGTGCCAGCAGCCGACGCGACGGTCGAGTCACGTCGCTGAAGGGTACGGGATCGACGACGGGCTAGAGCGCCTCGGACGCGAAATCGGCCAGCCGCGAACGCTCGCCGCGTTTCAGCGTGATGTGGCCGGAGTGGGGCCAGTCCTTGAACCGGTCGACCGCGAAGGTCAGGCCCGAGGTGGTTTCGGTCAGATAGGGCGTGTCGATCTGCTCGACGTTGCCCAGGCAGACGATCTTGGTGCCCGGGCCGGCGCGCGTGACCAGCGTCTTCATCTGCTTCGGCGTGATGTTCTGGGCCTCGTCGATGATCAGGTAGCGGTTCAGGAAGGTCCGGCCGCGCATGAAGTTCAGGGAGCGGATCTTGACCCGCGAGGTCAGCAGGTCGTTGGTCACCGCACGGCCCCAGTCGCCGGCGTGGCCGTCGGACTCGGTCAGCACTTCGAGGTTGTCGGTCAGCGCGCCCATCCACGGTGACATCTTCTCTTCCTCGGTGCCGGGCAGGTAGCCGATGTCCTCGCCCACCGACACGGTGGCGCGGGTCATGATGATCTCGCGGTAGAGCGGCTCGTCGAGGGTCTGGGCCAGTCCGGCGGCCAGCGTCAGCAGCGTCTTGCCGGTGCCGGCGGTGCCGAGCAGGGTGACGAAGTCGATGTCCGGGTCCATCAGCAGGTTGAGCGCGAAATTCTGCTCCGGGTTGCGTGCAGTGATGCCCCAGACGCTGTGCGGGCCGTTGGCGTAGTCGGTGGCGACCTGCAGCACGAAGTCCTCGGCGGAGACATCGCGGACCAGTGCCTCCATGCCGTTCTGGCCGGTCAGCCGCAGGCACTGGTTCGGAAACCAGCCGTCGTTCTCGACCCGGCCGAGGCGGTAGAAGGTGTTGCCGCTCTCGGTCCAGGAGTCGCGGATCGCGTGCCGTTCCCAGAAGTCGTTGTCGTGCTCGTTGAGTCCGCTGTAGAGCAGGCTCAGGTCGTCGAGCGCGCGGTCGTTGTAGTAGTCCTCGGCCGGAATGCCGTGGATCGCGGCCTTGATCCGCAGGTTGATGTCCTTGGACACCAGCACCACCTCGCGGTCGGGATGGCGCTGGCTCAGGTGCATCGCCGCGCGCAGGATCTCGTTGTCGGCCTTGGCCTGCAGCGAGACCGCGCCTTCGGCTTCGTCGGCGCCGGTCTGGAAGTACAACCGGCCGGAGCCGATCCCGATATTGAGCCCCTCCGGCATGATCAACGGCAGGCCGTCGTCCAGGTCGTGGCCGCCGTTCATCATCTCGCCGATGAAGCGGCTGACCTGGCGGACGTTGCGGGCCACCTCGGTCATGCCCTTCTTGGCCGCGTCGAGCTCCTCGAGCACGACCATCGGCAGGAAGATGTCGTGCTCTTCGAAGCGGAACAGCGAGGTCGGGTCGTGCATCAGCACGTTGGTGTCGAGCAGGTACAGCCGGCGGGCTTCGCTCATGAGCGGATCCGTGGTGGGAGGAGGAGAGGGTGCGGGCCGAAGATCAGCCCAGCTCGCGGACGGCCTCGAGGACCGCTTCGGCGTGGCCGGGCACCTTGACCTTGCGCCACTCCCGGGCGATCCGGCCGCTGGCGTCCAGCAGGAAGGTGCTGCGCTCGATCCCCATGACCTTGCGCCCGTACATGTTCTTTTCCTTGATCACGTCGAAGGTCGTGCACAGCACTTCATCGGTATCGGCGATCAGCGGGAACGGGAACTCGTGCCTGGCGGCGAAGTTCTCGTGGCTCTTCACGCTGTCGCGGGATACCCCGACGATCGCGCAGCCGGCCTTTTCGAACTCGCTGTACAGGTCCCGGAAGGCCTGGCCCTCCTTGGTGCAGCCCGGCGTGTTGTCGCGCGGGTAGAAGAAGATCACCAGCGGATTGCCGCGGAAATCCTGAATGGCCAGTTCGGCGTCGCCGGTGGCGGGAAGCCTGGGAGTCTCGATCGGGGAACCGTTTTCGGGCATGGGGACGATTTCTTTTTTGGGTTCAGGGGGTTGCGTGGAATCCTCGGGCCGGAGCGCGGGCGGGAACGCCGACCGCAGAATACTTGTCAGACTCAGGACCCGCAAGTAGTATGCCGTGCCGATGAAGACGCTGGATGACTTTGGACTGACCGGTTCGCTGGTCGCGCTGGTCACGCCGATGCACGCCGACGGCGCGCTCGACGAGAGTGCGTGGACGCGCCTGCTCGACTGGCATGCCGAGGCCGGCACCGACGGCGTGATCGTCGGCGGCACCACCGGCGAGTCGGTCTCGCTGCGCGCCGAGGAGCGCGATCGGCTGCTGGAGCATGCGCTCGAACGCATCGGCGACCGGGTCCGGGTCATCGCCGGGACCGGTGCGGCCGCCACCGCCGCGGCCATCGAGCAGAGCCGCCGGGCCGCGGCGCTCGGGGCCCACGCCGTGCTGGTCGTCACGCCCTACTACAACCGCCCGCCCCAGCGCGGACTGGCCGCCCACTACCGGGCCATCGCCGAGGCCTGTGCCGCGCCGCTCATCCTTTACAATGTGCCGGGACGGACGGCCGTGGACCTGGCGCCCGAGACGACCATCGAGCTTGCCGGGCACGAACGCATCGTCGGCATCAAGGAAGCCGTGGCCGACATGGGCCGTGTCCGCCACCTGGTCGAGGCCGGTGTCGGTGTGCTCAGCGGAGACGACCCGACGGCCCGCGCCGCGATCGACGCCGGCGCGGTCGGCGTGATCTCCGTGGCCGCCAACATCGTGCCCGATCGCTTCGCCGCGATGTGTCATGCGGCGCTGGACGGCCGCCGTGACCGGGCCGAGGCGATCGACGCCGAGCTGAGGCCGCTGTACCGCTTTCTCGGGATCGAGTCCAATCCGGTGCCGGCGAAGTGGCTGCTGGCCGAGCTGGGTCGGATCGACTCGGGCATCCGGCTACCGCTGGTCCCGCTCGACGACGCGCACCACGAGACCGGCCGCGCGCTGCTGCGCTCGCTGACCGGCTGAACGAACATCGACAGGGGAACGACGATTTCCATCACCACCACCGCATTCCGCATCCTGGCGCTGGCATCGATGATGCTGCTGGCCGGGTGTTTCCTGCGACCGGAGCGACCGGCCTACGTCACCAGCGAGGAGCTCGCGCCGATCGAAGTGCCCGAGGGGCTCGATCGGCCCGAAACCCGTCCGGTGTTCGAGATCCCGGGCTATTCGCTGCCGGAACTGGCCGCCCAGGGTGACGAGTCGATTCCGCCGCAGGTCCTGACCTCGGTCGAAGCCGAACAGGCCCGCTCGCGCGTAAAGTTCGGGCCGACCGGGCTCTATCTCGAAGTCGATGACGAAGCGGCCAGCGTCTGGCGCCGGCTCGGCTTCGCGCTGAACCGCGGAGAAATGGCCATCGACGCCACCCTGCCCGAGCAGCGTCGCTATCGCGTCGAGTTCCGGCACGATCCGATCCTGGTCCCGAAGAGCGGCTTCTTCCAGCGCGTCCTGATGTTCTGGTCGGCGCCGGACTTCATCGATTTTTCCGGCGCCTACCAGTTCGAGATCCAGCCCGAATCGAGCACCACCACCCGCATCGCGATCTTCGATGGGGACGGGGACGTGGTGCCGATGGAGCGGGCGGAGTTCGTGTTGTCCCGCCTCCAACAACGGCTCGGCTGAAAATCGATTCAGGGCTACTGCGCGGGCGCTCGGCGGG
>NZ_JAAWWS010000152.1:32491-42146 GCF_012272825.1 Wenzhouxiangella sp. XN79A
CGAGCGCCCGCTCGCTACGCCCTGAATCGATTTTCCCAGTAGTCAGGCCAGCGCTCGGCGGGTACTCCGAATCCTGTTGGAGGCCGCTTGCGGGCGAAGGGTGGCGGGCCGCTCGCGGTGCGAGCGGAGTGAGAAGTTGTCAGTGAGCAGTTTTCAGTAAAGAACCTGGCCGGAGAGTCGTCGGCGCTGGACCGAAGGCCTGTTGGAGGCCGCTTGCGGGCGAAGGGTGGAGCGAACGGTTCGCGCGATGGGCGCGCCAGCGGTCGAATCCTTCGCGGATGAGACTCCCGGAACCCGGACCCCGGATAGAGCCTTACCGCTCGAGCAGTTCCTTCTTGCCCGGCTTGCCGTCCCATTCGTCGGCGTCGGCCGGCGGTTCCTTGCGTTCGTTGATCACCGGCCACTCGCGCGACAGCTCGGCGTTGAGTTCGAGGAATTCCTGCTGGTCGGCCGGCAGATCGTCTTCGGGGTAGATCGCCTGGGCCGGGCACTCGGGTTCGCACAGGGTGCAGTCGATGCATTCTTCCGGGTCGATGACCAGGAAGTTCGGCCCTTCGTGGAAGCAGTCCACCGGGCAGACTTCGACACAATCGGTGTATTTGCACTTGATGCAGTTTTCGACGACGACGAAGGTCATGAGGATTCGCGATCTCGGTTCGGGTTGCCTGTTGCGTGCGTCGGGGTGGGAAAGGCGCTGCGCGGTGGTAGACTACGACGCTGCATGTTGAATGCCCGCCGGTTTACGCCCGTGCAGGTGCCCGCCCGTTCCGACACGACGCAGTATACCCATTGAGCAACGAACTCCGAGAAATTCCTCGCGCCGAGCACGGCATTGCCCGCAAGGCGATCAGCCGCAACGCGTTGAAGGTCACCGAAACCCTGCAACAGGCCGGGTTCAAGGCCTATATCGTCGGCGGGGCCGCCCGTGACGTCCTGCTGGGCGTCACGCCCAAGGACTTCGACGTCGGCACCGACGCCACGCCGGAAGAAGTACGCGGCCTGTTCCGCAGCGCCCGCCTGATCGGTCGACGCTTCCGCCTGGCCCACGTCCGCTTCGGTCGCGAGATCATCGAAGTCGCCACGTTCCGCGGGCTGAGCGAGGACGGCGACGAAGGCGACCGCACCGTCGAGGTCGGCGGCCGGGTGCTGCGCGACAACGTGTTCGGCGGCTCCGAAGCCGAGGATGCGCGGCGACGCGACTTCACCGCCAACGCGCTGATGTACGACCCGTCCAACGAGACCCTGCGCGATTATGTCGGTGGCTACGACGACATCCTGGCCAACCGGCTGCGCCTGATCGGCGACCCGGTCGAGCGCTACCGCGAAGACCCGGTCCGCATGCTGCGCGCGATCCGGTTCGTGACCAAGCTGGGCATGGAAATGGATCCGGCCACCGAGGCGCCGATCCGCGAGCTGGCGCCGCTGCTCGGCGACATTCCGCCGGCGCGCCTGCTCGACGAGCTGCTCAAGCTGCTGCTCGGCGGTCGCGCCTGGGAAGGCTTCCGCGGCCTGGTGCGGCACGGCCTCTGGGAGCCGCTGTTCCCGGACCTGCTCGACGATCCGGCCGAACCGGGCCTGCTGATCGAACAGGCGCTGCAGAACACCGACGAGCGGGTCGCCCAGGGCAAGCCGGTCACTCCCGGCTTCCTGTTCGCGTCGCTGTTCTGGCCGACCGTGCGGGCCGAGGCCGAACGCCGCACCGAAAACGGCCAGCCGCCGGTCGAAGCGCTGGCCGTGGCCGGCGACAAGGCCTTCGATCGCTACACCCGGACGGTGGCCGTGCACCGCCGGTTCTCGACCATGGCCAAGGAAATCTGGATGTTCCAGCCGCGCTTCGAACGTCGACGCGGCAAGCGCGCGGCCCGCTTGCTGAGCGAGAAGCGGTTCCGCGCAGCCTACGATTTCCTGCTGCTGCGCGCACTGGAAGATCCGGCGCTCAAGGAGCTGGCCGACTGGTGGACCCGGGTGCAGGAAGTCGATGCCGAGACCCGCAACGACATGATCTTCGGCGACAAGGGCGGCGGCAACACGAGCCGGCCGCCGCGCAAGCGCAAGCCTCGCAACAAGGCGGAGAATTCATGAGCACCCGGACCTTCATCGGCATCGGCAGCAACCTCGGCGATCCCGAGCGCCAGGTCCGTGCGGCCATCGATTCGCTGGCCGGGTTGCCCTCGACCGTCTTCGATCGCAGCTCCGGGCTGTATCGCACCGCCCCCTGGGGCGATCTGCATCAGCCCGACTTCGTCAACGCGGTCGTCGAGCTGCAGACCGGCCTGTCGGCGCCGGCGCTGCTGGCCGAGCTGAAGCGGCTGGAGGACGAAGCCGGCCGGGTGCGCGACGCCGCACGCCGCTGGGGGCCGCGCCGGCTGGACCTGGACCTGCTGTGGTTCGGCGGCGAGGCCATCGAGCTCGATGACCTGGTCGTGCCGCATCCGCGCATGCACGAACGCGCGTTCGTGCTCCAGCCGCTGTGCGAGCTCGAGCCGATGCTGGAGCTGCCGGGCCGCGGCCGGGTCGACGTGCTGCTGGCCGGCCTGGCGATCGACGGCATCCAGCGCGTGTCCGAAGGCGCACCGGCCACGGCGGTGCCGCCGGCATGAACGGTGACCCGCCCGCCGCAGCGACCGGGCCGGTGACCCGCGAGCGGCTGGCCGCGAAGAAACGCGCCGGCCAGCCGATCACCATGCTGACGGCCTACGACGCGACGCTGGCCCGCACCGTCGATGCCGCCGGCGTGGACTGCATCCTGGTCGGCGACTCGCTCGGCAACGTGATCCAGGGTCGCGCCAGCACCGTGCCGGTCACGCTCGACGACATGGCCTATCACACCGCCTGCGTTCGTCGCGGCGTCGAGCGCGCGCTGGTCATCGCCGACCTGCCGTTCCTGAGCTATACCGATGTCGCCTCGGCGGTGGCCTCCGCGCGGCGCGTGATGCAGGCCGGCGCGGCCATGGTCAAGCTCGAGGGCGGCGCGCCGGTGTTCGATGCGGTCGAGCGGCTGACCGCGCTCGGCGTGCCGGTCTGCGGGCACCTGGGCTTGACGCCCCAGGCCGTGCACCAGCTGTCCGGCTACAAGGTCCAGGCGCGCGACCGCGACGCGCGCCGGCGATTGCTCGATGAAGCGCGCGGGCTGGAGCAGCGCGGTGCCGCCATGCTGGTGCTCGAATGCGTGCCGTCGTCGCTGGCCGCCGAGGTCGCCGAAGCGCTGGCCATTCCGGTCATCGGCATCGGCGCCGGGGTCGATGTCGACGGCCAGGTGCTGGTGCTGCACGATGCACTAGGGCTCGGCGGCGAGCGCCGTCCGCGCTTCGTCCGCGATTTCATGGCCGACGCCGGATCGATTCCGGCGGCCATCGAAGCCTTCGTCGCGGCGGTGCGCGACGGCAGTTTCCCGGACGCGCGCGAAGCCTACGGCGATTGACATGAACGAGCCGCAGATCCTGCGAACCGCCGCCGAACTGGCCGCCTGGCGCACCGCCCGCAACGGTCCGATCCACTTCGTGCCGACCATGGGCAACCTGCACCAAGGCCATCTCTCGCTGGTCGATGCCGCGTCGGCGGAAGGAGCGGCGGTGATCGTCAGCATCTTCGTCAACCCGACCCAGTTCGGTCCGGGCGAGGATTTCGCCCGCTACCCGCGCACCGTCGAGGCCGACCTGGAGCGGCTGGCGGGCCGCTGCAGCGCGGTCTGGCTGCCGGCCATCGACGACCTCTACCCGCTCGGCCCGGACGCCGGGTTCCGCGTCCGGGTGCCCGAAGCGCTGGGCGACATCCTGTGCGGCGCGCATCGCCCCGGCCATTTCGATGGCGTGGCCAACGTCGTGCTGCGGCTGTTCCAGCACGTCCGGCCCGATCGTGCGCTGTTCGGCGAGAAGGACTACCAGCAGCTGACCATCCTGCGCCGCCTGGCCGAGGATTTCGCCGTCGGCGTCCAGATCGACGCCGCGCCGACCGTACGCGAGGCCGACGGGCTGGCGATGAGTTCTCGCAACCGCTATCTGAGCGAGGCCGAGCGCCGCGTCGCGCCGGCGCTCTACCGGACCCTGACGGACCTGGCGAGTCAAGCCGCGGACGCCGGTGAGCATGGAGATCCGCCCTCGACGGGAACTCTCCGGGCCCTGGCGCGGTCTGGAATGGAGCGTCTTGCCGGGCACGGATTCGAGCCCGAGTACGTCGAGTTCCGCGACGCGGGAACGCTGGGGCCGCCGAACGCAGAGCCGCTCCGGTTACTGGCCGCCGCCCGACTGGGAGCGGCCCGACTCATCGACAATGTTGTAGTTTCGCGACACTCGCGTCGCTAAATTGCAAATCAGGCTTGGAAATGCCAAAAAGTTGTGGTACAGTTACCACGAACCTTGGATTTCCAGCAACGGTGATCAAGGTCAGGGCGCGAAATTGAGGTACATCACTCCGACACGCTGCCTCTCCCCCTCACCGGGGAGAGGTTTTTTTTTGTGACGATGGCCCGCATCTCTACGGCAGGCCGGACGCACCGGGATCGACCATGCAGCTGAACCTCCTGAAAGCCAAGATTCACCGAGCCACGGTGACCCACGCAGAGCTCCATTACGAGGGCTCCTGCGCGATCGACGACAACCTGCTCGACGCCTCGGGCATTCGCGAATACGAGCAGATCCACATCTACAACGTCAACAACGGCGAGCGTTTCGTGACCTACGCGATCCGTGCCGAGGCGGGCAGCGGCGTGATCAGCGTCAACGGCGCAGCCGCCCACAAGGCCGACGTCGGGGACCTGCTGATCATCTGCGCCTACGGGCAGTACGACGCCGCCGAAGCCGATCGCCATGCGCCCCGCCTGGTCTATCCCGACGCCGACAATCGCGTCGCCAGGATTGCCGGCAGAATTCCCGTCCAGGCCGCCTGAGAGCCCGCTGCGACGCGGTTGGACGGCATGTCGCAAAAAAACAACACGAATCGGACCCTCGCTGCGCGGCTCGATGCCGAGCCGGACCGGATGGCCGCATTCGCCACCACCACCGCGCGCTGGCGGCTGGACGCCGGCTTGACCCCGATCGATGCCGAGGTCTGGCAAGCGCCGGTGCCCGGGCGGCGCGACGCGGTCGAGGCCCTGTTGCGCGGCAGAATCGTCAATCTCTCCGAGCAACGGCCGGCCCTGCATGCCTGGTTACGCGGCGCCGAGGGCGAGATCCCCGAGGCCTTCGCGCGCGCCCGCGAGCGGATGCTGTCGCTGGCCGATCGGCTGTACCGGGGCGAATCCCCGATCCGCGATCTGATTCACATCGGCATCGGCGGCTCGGACCTGGGCCCGCGGCTGGTGGCCGAGGCGCTGGATCCCGGCGACTCGGCCGTGCGGGTCCATTGGCGTTCGACGCTGGACGCGCGCGGGCTCGAACGCCTGCTGGGCGAGCTCGAGCCCACCCGGACCGGCCTGGTGGTGGCCTCCAAGAGCTTCGGCACCCGGGAAACCCGGCTGCAGGCCGAGGCGGTGCGCAGCTGGCTGGGCGAGGCCTGGGCCGAACGGACCTGGGCGGCCACCGCGCGCAGCGACCGCGCGCGGGACTGGGGGCTGTCCAGCGAGCACGTCCTGCCGTTCGATGGCGCGATCGGTGGCCGATTTTCGCTGTGGTCCCCGGTCGGCATTTCGGCCGCGGCCCGGATCGGCCGCGCGCGGTTCGAGGCGCTGCTGGAAGGCGCCAGGACCGCCGATCTCGATCTCCGGCGCGATCCCGACGCCTCACTGGCCGGTCGCCTGGCCTGTGCCGTCGATCAGCTGACCCGCGTCCACGGGTTCGCGACGCTCGGCGTCGTGGCCTATGCGCCGGGCCTGCGCCGCCTGGCCGACTACCTGCAGCAGCTGGTCATGGAAAGCCTCGGCAAGCGGGTCACCGCCGATGGCGCGCCGGCCGAAGGTCCTTCGTCGCCGCTGATCTTCGGGGGCGCCGGCACCGACCTGCAGCATTCGATCTTCCAGGCGGTCCACCAGGGCCGTCAGCGCCACCCCATGCTGCTGGTTGGAAATGCGCTGAACAGTGCCGATCATGATTCCTTCTGTATCGAACAAGCAGCCAACCTGCTCGGCCAGGCCCGGACTCTCGCGCTCGGCCATCGCGACGAGGACCCCCAGCGCGTCCTGCCCGGCGGCAACCCGGTGCTGATGCTGTGGGCGCGGCCGCTGGACGCCGCGGCCGTTGGCGAGCTGCTGGCCCACTGGGAGCACGCCGTCTACCTGCTCGGGACTGCCTGGAACCTGAATCCCTTCGATCAGTGGGGGGTGGAGGAGGGCAAGCGCCAGGCCGAGGCGGTCCGCCCGGCGATCGAGAAGGGCGGCGAGCCGCCCGACGAGCGATTCCGGGCGTTGCTGGACTGGCTGCGCGCAGGCGCCGGGCGAACGCGCGGGTGACAGTCGCGCGCTGGCTTGTTATGGTGATGTAATGCTGCCGGCGTAACCTGGCAGCGCTGCGAAGCAAATCGGCGGCCGGCGAATTCGCGCGACGCGAACCGAGTCGAGCCGCACTCAATCCATGCACTCACACGTCGATCCTCGGGTCACCGCAACGCAGCACCGGTGTCGCAACGGTGCGCGCATCGTTCGCGCGGCGCTGGCCTGACGGATCGCGATCGCGGAGGCCGTCATCACTACACAACGCGCAGGAAAACGCACAGTCCGCCAGGACTTCGGCGACAACCCCGTCGACGTCCGAGCGTCGGATCATTATCAACAGGAGTACGTCACCCAGTTCGTCGAGAAATGGGACGAACTGATCGACTGGGACGCTCGCTACGAAAGCGAGGGCGACTTCTTCATCCAGCTGCTCAAGGAGCGCGGCGCCAGGCGCGTACTGGATGTCGCCACCGGCACCGGCTTCCACTCGGTGCGCCTGATCGAAGAAGGCTTCGAGGTCTGCAGCGTCGACGGCTCGGCCGAGATGCTGGCCAAGGCCTTCGAGAACGGCAAACGGCGCGGCCACATCCTGCGCACCATCCAGGCCGACTGGCGCTGGCTGAACCGGGACGTGCACGCCAGCTACGACGCCGTGATCTGCCTCGGCAACTCCTTCAACCACCTGTTCTCCGAGCGCGACCGGCGCAAGACGCTGGCCGAGTTCTACGCCGTGCTCAAGCACGACGGCTGCCTGATCCTCGACCAGCGCAATTACGACGCGATCCTCGACGAGGGCTTCTCGACCAAGCACAAGTACTACTACTGCGGCCACCAGGTCAGCGCCGAGCCCGAACACATCGACGAGGGCCTGGCCCGGTTCAAGTACTCGTTCCCGGACGGCTCGGTCTACTACCTGAACATGTGTCCGATCCGCCGCGACTACACCCGGACCCTGATGCAGGAAGTCGGCTTCCAGAAGATCGACACCTACGCCGACTTCGAAGACGAGGAAAGCGACGACAGCACGCCGGATTTCTACATCCACGTCGCCGAAAAGAAGTACTTCGGCGACCAGGACATCGCCGACCGGGGCGACAGTGCCATCGAGTACGGCCCGTCGTCGTCCGACGCCGTCAACGGCAAGGACGCGTCATGAGCGAACAGGCCCGTTCCGACGTCGTCGAGACCGCCCGCGAGTATTACAACAGCAGTGACGCGGACAACTTCTACTTTCACGTCTGGGGCGGCGAGGACATCCATGTCGGCCTGTATGCCTCCGACGACGAGCAGATCGCCGAGGCCAGTCGACGGACCGTCGAACGGATGGCCGAACTGGCCGGCGAGCTGACCCCGGCCACCCGCGTCCTCGATCTCGGCGCCGGCTACGGCGGTTCGATGCGCTACCTGGCCCGCGAGTTCGGCTGCCACTGCGTGGCGCTGAACCTGAGCGAGGTCGAGAACGAGCGCAATCGCCGGATGACCCTGGAAGCGGGCCTGGAGCGCCACATCGAGGTGGTCGATGGCGACTTCACCCGTCTCGATTTCAGCGACGGCAGCTTCGACCTGGTCTGGTCGCAGGACGCCATCCTGCACTCCGGCGACCGCGCCAAGGTCTGTGCCGAAGCCGTCCGCGTGCTGAAGCCCGGCGGCCGACTGGTCTTCACCGACCCGATGCAGACCGACGACGCCCCGACCGACCGCCTGCAGCCGATCTACGACCGCATCCACCTCGATTCGCTGGGCTCGCCCGGGTTCTATCGCGACACCCTCGGCGACCTGGGCATGAGCGAGATCACCTTCGAGGCCCACCCCGACCAGCTGGCGCGCCACTACGCCCGCGTCCGCGAAGTCCTGATCGACAACGAGGCTACGCTGAAGGGCCGCGGCGTCAGCGCCGACTACATCGAGCGGATGGAGTCGGGCCTGACCCACTGGATCGAGGGTGCAGCGAAGGGCTTCCTGACCTGGGGGATCTTCGTGTTCGAGAAGAGGCGCTGACGCGGAACCGTTCTGCCGGGGGCGATCGGGTACGATTCGGCCTTCCGGTCACCATTCCAGGGTCCAGTAACCATGTGGAAGACGAAACGATTCGCCCAGTTCGCGAAGCCGACCATCATCGCCACTCTGGCCGCGGCGACTCTGCTTCTGGCTGCCTGCGCTGCGCGCGTCCAGCCACCCCAGCCGATATCGTCCATCGGTGGTGCGCCTCGAATCGCTATCGTCGACGAGTGGTCGGCGCCGCCCAAGCAGGTCTGGATCTCCAGTTTCTTTCTATACAACGAGCGGAACGAAGGCGAAACGGACTTGTTGCTCGGCGCTCGAGCGATGGATTACCTGATGGATCGCCCGGCGTTGACGGGCGCTGAGTTCGAGACCATCGATCCTGACCGCTGGCTCGGGATCGTCGGCGATCCGACGGATTTCGAGTGGGCGACGACCGCGAGCGGTGACCGCTACCAGGCACTGCCGGCCGAGGCTCGCACGGCGGTCCAGAAGCTGGGCCGGGAGCAGGGGATCGATTTCGTGATCCACCTCGAATCGGGCGAGTCCGGATCCGGGGTGATGATGACCAACCAGGCAGTGGAGCACTGGGGGACCGTGACGCGGGGCTCGACCCAGATGCAGTCCCAGCATGCCTGGTACGAAGCCCTTGAAGTCCGCGTTTACGCCATCGATCCGCCGTATTACCTTGGCAACGGGTCCGAGGACTTGTTCGGGGGTGTCCAGCCAATGATGATCGACGACGGCTGCGAGGTCGATATCGGCGTCGAGATCTACGCGGCCTGCAAGGACTTCATCGAAGCGGCCGTCTGGGACGATGTGCGGCCGGAGCTGGATAGTGCCATTCGGCGATTGCCGGTCGGCTGAACCGCATTCGCCAATCCGCCGTGACCTGACAGCGCACCCCGGCGGGGCTATAATGTCTGGCTCGCGTTTCGGCGGATGCCGGGGCGCCCAGTTCCGAGAGGTGCCGGAGTGGTCGAACGGGCTCGCCTGGAACAGTACGGTTCTGGTTATCCCGTACCGAGGGTTCGAACCGAGGCCGAAGGCCGAGCTCGCTGAAGCGCAGCTTCAGCCATCCCTCCCTCTCGCGATCCGCTGAGGATCGCCGGCCGGAGGACGCCCCCATCGACCGGGTGGCGAGACAAGTTGAAGCAGTTTTGGAGAGGTGCCGGAGTGGTCGAACGGGCTCGCATGGAACAGTACGGTTCTGGTTATCCCGTACCGAGGGTTCGAACCGAGGCCGAAGGCCGAGCTCGCTGAAGCGCAGCTTCAGCCATCCCTCCCTCT
>NZ_JAAWWS010000152.1:42196-52334 GCF_012272825.1 Wenzhouxiangella sp. XN79A
TCGAACCGAGGCCGAAGGCCGAGCTCGCTGAAGCGCAGCTTCAGCCATCCCTCCCTCTCGCGATCCGCTGAGGATCGCCGGCCGGAGGACGCCCCTATCGACCGGGTGGCGAGACAATATGTGCAGTTTTGGAGAGGTGCCGGAGTGGTCGAACGGGCTCGCCTGGAAAGTGAGTGTACGGTTTAACCCGTACCGAGGGTTCGAATCCCTCCCTCTCCGCCAGAAATGAAATGCCCCGCCTCGCGCGGGGTTTTTCATTTCTACCGGAGAGGGAGACTACGGATTGGAACCCTGGGTTCGAACCGAGGCCGAAGGCCGAGCTCGATGCGATCGCGCGCAGCGCGACTCGCACCCGAAGGGCAAGCGGCGAAAGCCGCGCCGTCCATCCCTCCCTCTCCGCCAGAAATGAAAAACCCCGCCCTTGCGCGGGGTTTTTCATTTCTGACGAAGAGGGAGACCACGGATGCGAACCCCGGTTCGAACCGAGGCCGCAGGCCGAGCTCGCCGGCGCGCAGCGCCAGCCACCCCTCCCTCTCGCGATCCTTGAGGATCGCCGGCCGCAGGCCGCTTCTTGAAGCTCAGCGCCAGACGCTGACAGAAACCCCGCACGGAGCGGGGGTTTTTCATGTCCGGCGAAGAGGGAGACCCCGGATGCACCTCCCCGTTCGAACCGAGGCCGCAGGCCGAGCTCGCCGGCGCGCAACGCCAGCCGTCCTGACCACAAAAAACGCCCCGCATCGGCGGGGCGCTCCGGTTCTTCGTTCGTTCCGGTCCGAGCGGCGCAACGGCCGTCACTCCAGGTCGAAGCGATCCGCGTTCATCACCTTGGTCCAGGCGGCGACGAAGTCGCGCACGAACTTCTCGCGGTTGTCGTCCTGGGCATAGACCTCGGCATAGGCGCGCAGAATCGAGTTCGAGCCGAACACCAGGTCGACGCGTGTGGCCGTCCAGCGCACTTCATCGTTGGCCCGGTCGCGGATTTCGTAGAGGTTCTCCCCGGCCGGCACCCAGCGGTTGGCCATGTCGGTGAGGTTGACGAAGAAGTCGTTGCTCAGCGCACCGATCCGGTCGGTGAACACGCCGTGCTTCGAGCCGCCGTGGTTGGTGCCCAGCACGCGCAGGCCGCCGACCAGGACGGTCATTTCGGGCGCGGTCAGTCCCATCAGCTGGGTGCGGTCGAGCATCAGTTCCTCGGCGCTGACCACGTAGTCCTTCTTCAGCCAGTTGCGGTAGCCGTCGTGGATCGGCTCCAGCACGTCGAAGCTCTCGACGTCGGTCATGTCCTGGGTGGCGTCGCCGCGACCCGGCGCGAACGGCACCTCGACCTCGACGCCCGCGGCCTTCGCCGCCTGCTCGACGCCGACGTTGCCGGCCAGGACGATCACGTCGGCGACGCTCGCACCGCTTTCGGCGGCGATCGGCTCCAGCACGGCCAGCACGCGCTGCAGACGCTCCGGCTCGTTGCCTTCCCAGTCCTTCTGCGGGGCCAGCCGGATCCGTGCGCCGTTGGCGCCGCCGCGCATGTCCGAGCCGCGGAAGGTGCGGGCGCTGTCCCAGGCCGTGGCGACCAGGTCGCCGATGTCGAGACCGGCCTCCTGCGCGCGCTCGGCGATCGATGCCTTGACCGCGTCGACGTCGTAGTCGGTCGGCCCGGCCGGGACCGGGTCCTGCCAGAGCAGGTCCTCGTCCGGCACTTCGGGGCCGATGTAGCGCGACTTCGGGCCCATGTCGCGGTGGGTCAGCTTGAACCAGGCGCGCGCGAACACCTCGGTGAAGTAGTCCGGGTCCTTGTAGAAGCGCTCGGAGATCTTCCGGTACTCCGGGTCCATCTTCATCGCCGTGTCGGCGTCGGTCATGATCGGGTTCAGCCGGATCGAGGGATCCTCGACGTCGACCGGCTTGTCTTCCTCGCGGATGTCGATCGGCTCCCACTGCCAGGCGCCGGCCGGGCTCTTCTTCAGTTCCCAGTCGTAGTTCAGCAGCAGGTGGAAATAGCCGTTGTCCCAGGTCGTCGGATGGGTCGTCCAGGCGCCCTCGATGCCGCTGGTCACCGTGTCGCGGCCGATGCCGCGCTTCGTGTGATTGTTCCAGCCCAGGCCCTGTTCCTCGACATCGGCGGCTTCCGGGTCGGGGCCGAGCAGGGCGGCGTCGCCGTTGCCGTGGCACTTGCCGACCGTGTGGCCGCCGGCCGTCAGCGCCACGGTCTCCTCGTCGTTCATCGCCATCCGGGCGAAGGTCACGCGCACGTCGTGCGCCGTCTTCAGCGGATCGGGATTGCCGTCCACGCCCTCGGGGTTGACGTAGATCAGCCCCATCATCACCGCGGCCAGCGGGTTCTCGAGATCGCGTTCGCCGGAATAGCGGCTGCCCTCGCCGCCGCTGGGCGCCAGCCATTCCTTCTCCGAGCCCCAGTAGATGTCTTCCTCCGGGTGCCAGATGTCCTCGCGGCCGAAGGCGAAGCCGAAGGTCTTCAGGCCCATCGACTCGTAGGCCACGTTGCCGGCCAGGACGATCAGGTCGGCCCAGCTGATCCTGTTGCCGTACTTCTTCTTGATCGGCCACAGCAGCCGGCGGGCCTTGTCGAGGTTGACGTTGTCGGGCCAGGAGTTCAGCGGCGCGAAGCGCTGGTTGCCGGTGCCGCCGCCGCCGCGGCCGTCGGCCGTGCGGTAGGAACCCGCCGCGTGCCAGGCCATCCGGATCATCAGGCCGCCGTAGTGCCCCCAGTCGGCCGGCCACCAGTCCTGGCTGTCGGTCATCAGGTCGACCAGGTCCTTCTTCAGCGCCGCGACGTCGAGTTCACGGACGGCCTCGCGGTAGTTGAAGTCCGGCCCCATCGGATCGGTCTTGCGATCGTGCTGGTGGAGGATGTCCAGGTTCAGTGCATTCGGCCACCAGTCCATGTTGGACTTTTCGGTCGAGCTGTTGGCGCCGTGCATCACGGGGCATTTTCCGGTCGTGCTCATCGTCGAATCTCCTTGGTTGCTCTGCGCCGTGGTCGGGGGCGACGGCGGCTTGAGAATTGACAATGACTATATATTCGGGCTTGCTAATTCGTCCAATTGATTGTTGCTTTGGAATTGATATAGAAAATGAATACGGGGATTTCGATCTCTTATGACTATGAGCTGGCGCACGCCCCGGTCCTTGCACCGGCAAGGCTCGGTGCTCCGATGCGGCTCGGGCCGAGTCCGCCGGCCTGGTGCCTCCTTTCCCTCGCTCAGTTCAAGCCGGATGCAGCGTTGGGCGCGCTGGCCAGCGGACGAACTCGATCGGAATTCCGCATGAACAAACGGTAGAGCACCGGAATCACGAACAGCGTCAGCAGCGCCGAAACCGCCAGTCCCCAGACCAGGGTCACGGCGACCGGGCCCCAGAGCAGCGAGCGGCCACCGAGACCCACGGCCAGCGACATGAGTCCGGCAATGGTCGTGGCCGTGGTCATGAGGATCGGAATGACCCGCCGACGCGCGGCGTAGACGGTGGCATGCAGCGGGCGCATGCCGACCGCAAGCCGCTGATTGGCGGCATCGATCAGCACGATCGCTGCGTTGACGGCGATGCCGGCCAGGGCAATGATCCCGTAGAGCGTGTAGAGGCTGAGCGGGTTGCCGGACACGGTCAGGCCGAAGACCACGCCGGTGAAGGCCATCGGCACGGTCAGCAGGATCAGCATCGGCTGGAAGTAGCTTCGGAACTGGGTCGCCAGGATCAGGTAGATCAGGCCCAGGCCGAGCAGGAACAGGACGGCCATCGAGTCCAGCGATTCGTTGATGTCGTCGAGTTCCCCGGTGAAATCCAGATCGGTGGCGGGGAACGCTGCACGCACTTTTTCCCAGGCCGCCCGAATGTCCTCATTGACCTGGACCGTATCGGTCACCTCGGGATCGATGTCCGCTTCGACGGTGACGGCGCGCCGCAGGTTCCAGTGGCGGATGTTGCCCGGTGCCACCCCCGTGTCGACCTCGACCAGATCACCCAGCTGAACGCGTTGCCCGTTCGGCAGCTGCACGGGGTCCTGCAGGATCTGGGTCGGATCGGACAGCGCGTCGCGGTCGGCTTTGACCCGCAGCTCGAAACGGTCGCCGGCCTCTCGGGTGAAGCCGACGACTTCACCGTCCACGTGCAGACGGAGCAGCCGCGCCAGTTCGCTGGGCGGAAGGCCGAGCCGGGCCAGTGCGTCTCGATCCGGGCTCAGCACCAGCTCCGATCGGCCTGGCGTTCGATCGTCGCTGATATCGCGCGTGCCTTCGATCCCGGCAACGATCTTGCGCACCTGCTCGACCGCTCGATCGAGCTCGTCGAACTCATCGGCACGGACCTTGACGTTGACCGGCAGCTGCACCGGCGGACCGCCGGACAGCTGCAGGAACGAGATTGCGCCTTCGCCCGGGGTGCCGAGCACGTGTTCGCGCATGGATTCGACGATCTCGTTGACGGGGCGGCCGTCGCGCGCGGAGTTCAGCGACACCAGCACCTGTCCGAAGGGATCGCCGAACACGACCTCGATATCGGTGAACTGCACGCCGGCCAGGCTGACGACGGCGCGCGCTTCGCCGTCCTGCAGCCGCTCGCGAACGCGGGCCTCCACGCGCTCGACCTGGGCCAGCGTTTCCTCGACCGTGACGTTGCCCGGCATATCGACCTGCACATAGAACACGCGGATCGGGTCCTGGGCGAAGAACTCCGTGCGCACCTGGCCGGAGAGCACGGCGCCGAGCGCGAGCAGGAAGGCCAGTGCGGCGGTGGCGAGATAGGGCAGGGGGCGACGCAGCACCCGCACCAGCGCACGGACGTAGCCCCGTCGCACGGATCGGTTGAAGCGGACCCGCCAGTGCTTCGGATCGTCGGCCAGCGGGCGCGTCTGGCTGTGGATCACCTGGGTCGGCAGGATCCAGAAGGCCTGGAGCAAGGAAATCAGCAGGCCGACGGTGACGACGAAGGGCACCACGAACATGAACTTGCCGACGATGCCGGGCAGCAGCATCAGCGGCAGAAACGCGGCAATTGTCGTGAAGACCGAAGCCGTCAGCGGCACGCCGACCTCGCGCAGGGCGTGCACCGCCGCGGCCATCGGCGCTTCGCGCTGGCGCAGGCGGTGGACCAGGGCTTCGACCATGACCACCGAGACATCCACCAGCATGCCGAGGACGATCACGACCCCCAGCAGCACGGTGATGTTCAGGCTGAACCCGAAGGCGGCCAGGACCGCGAAGGTGCCGGCGACGGAAACCAGCAGGCCACCGGCCACCAGCAGCGCGACCCGCGTGGCCAGGAACAGCCAGCACACCACCAGCACCAGCAGCAGTCCGACCACGGCATTGTTGCGCATGACGTCGATGGCTTCGCGCGTAGCAATCGTCTGGTCGTCGGCCAGCACCAGTTGGTGGCCGTCCGCGGCCAGCACCGGGTTGGCCCGCTCGATATAGGCGTTGAGGTCGGCGATCAGGTCCAGCGTGTTGGCGCCGGCGCGCTTGTTGACCGACAGCATGATCGCCGGCTTGCCCTGCCAGCTGACCCGTTCTTCCGGAATGCTGGTGCCGATCCGGAGTCGGGCGACCTCGTCGAAGCCGACCACGCCGCCGTCGGGTGTCGTCAGGTTCAGATCGGCCAGCCGCGCCGGATCGATGAAGCGGCCTTCCGAGCGCACCAGCCACTGGCCGCTTTCGGTGCGCAAACGACCCGCGAATACGTCCTGGAAATTGGCCGCGCTGGCGTTGGCCAGGTCCGTTGCGTTCAGCCCGCGATTGGCCAGCGCCGCGGGATCGAACAGCACCTGCAGTTCCGGATCGTCGAGCGCCTGGGCCAGGATCGAGTCGGTCGCCGGGAGTCGCTCGATGTCCTGGCGGGTCCGCCGCGCCAGTTCGCGCAGCGCGTCGTCCTGGGCCTCGCCGACCACCAGCACGATCGCCGTCGGGAATCCGTTCGACGAGGTGATCTCGAGAATGTTCGGGTCCCGTGCCTCCGGCGGCAGTTCGTCGTTGACGATGGCCTGGACCTCTCGCCGCAGATCGGCCACGCGCTTGTCGAAGTCACGCTCGGAAATCTCCTGGAACCGGATCAGGATGTTCGAGGCATTTTCCCGGCTGCTCGAGACCACGAAGCGCACGTCCCGCAGCCGGCCGATCGCTTCTTCCAGCGGATCGGTGATCAAGCGCTCGACGTCTTCGGCCGACGCGCCGGGCAGGATCGTCGTCATGTTGATCCAGTTGAAATTGATCTCCGGATCGCGCTCGCGCGGCATCAGCAGGAACGAGGCCAGCCCCATGACCAGGGCCACGGCCATGGTGACGTTGGCCAGGGGATGATTGGCGTAGATGCGCTCGATCATGACCGTGGGTCCGGCTCAGATGTCGCCGGCCCGAACCTCGACGACCTGCCCGGGCTGAACGCGCCGACGGCCCTCGTCGACCAGCAAGCGGTCCGCCGGCATTTCGATCCGTACCGGACGTCCGGCATCGGCCTGCGGCAGCGGCAGCCAGCGCACATCGGCGGTGGAGGCGCTCGCGCGGTCGGATTCGACGAACAACACGCCCAGCTCGTCGCCCCGAAGAACCACGAAGTCGGCCGGCAGCACGGTGCGCGGATCGGTCCAGATCACGGAGCCCTGGGTGCCCGGGGCCGGCGGTGTGCCGGTGAACTCGAAGCGTGCTTCGCGCTGTCGTGCCCCCGGCGAGACCAGCGGGGAGACGCGCAGCAGCCGGAGCGGATAGTGACGCTCCCCGTCGAAGAATTCGATCTCGGCGCTCCGGGTCAGGCCCTCGACCAGCGGGCCGGCAATGCCACTGCTCACCTCCAGCGGCGCAATGGCGACCAATTCCAGCAACGGCGTGCCCGGCGCGGCCAGCGCCCCGGCCCCGATCAACCGGGCCTGTACCACCGCGTCATACGGGCTGGTGATGGAGGTTCGAGAGCGCATCAACTCGGCGCGATCCAGCTCGACACGGGCCGCTGCCCGCTCGGCCTGGGCCTGGCTCAACCGGGTTTCGGCGACCAGGAGCTCGTCGTCGGACACGAACTGGTCCGGCGCCAGGCGACGAGCGCGCTCCGCCCGAAGCCGTGCCATGTCCAGACCCGCCTCGGTCACGTCCAGGCGTGCCTGTGCCGCCCGGACCATCAGCTCGAATTCGGAAGCATCCAGCCTGACGAGTGCCTGCCCGGCCCGGACAAGTTCACCCACGCGGACGGGCACGTCGATGACGCGCGCGTTGATCTCAGCGGCCACCCGCGCCTGGTTCAGGCTCTCCACCGTGGCGCTGGCAACCTGCTGCTGCGTCACGGCGACCTGATCGAAGCGAACGAGCGTGATCGTTTCCGGACCCTGTGCAACGGCCTGCGCGCTCAACCAGAGCCCGAGAATAGAAATCATCAACCGCATGGCCAACTCGCACAACCCGAAGAACCCTACATTGTACGGATCGACAGGGGCTTTGCTGTTAAGGCGGCCCGCTCGAACCGCACGTTCCGCACTAGGTTCAAGTCCAGCGATCCCGCCACAGGGCCCCGCGCACAACAACATGCAAAGCGAGGCTGAATCAGGCAGAATTCAATCACGCCACAGGCGCGCAGTTCATGCACTGGTCTTGCGGCTCGCAGACAGCCGCTGATTGAGCGACAATTCAGTTTCGGAGAGGTGGCAGAGCGGTTGAACCGAGCGAAGCGAGCTCGATGTGCAGGCCGCAACGCGGCCGGAGCAACCCGGAGCGCAGCGCAGGGCAAGCGCCGCAGGCGCGCAGTCCATGCACCGGTCTTGCGGCTCGCAGAGAGCCGCTGGTTTGAACGACAATTCAGTTTCTAAAGAGGTGGCAGAGCGGTTGAACCGAGCGAAGCGAGCTCGATGTGGAGGCCGCGAAGCTGCCGGAGCAACCCGGAGCGCAGCGAAGGGCAAGCGCCGCAGGCGCGCAGTCCATGCACCGGTCTTGCGGCTCGCAGAGAGCCGCTGGTTTGAACGACAATTCAGTTTCGGAGAGGTGGCAGAGCGGTTGAATGCACCGGTCTTGAAAACCGGCAAGGGTTAGCGCCCTTCGTGGGTTCGAATCCCACCCTCTCCGCCAATTTGATTGGCTATCTCCTTGATTTGTCGCGTTCGTTGTTAGATAAATTCCATTAAGTCCCCCAATTAGCCCCCAAAACGTTACTTCTTGAGCGGCTGCTCTATGGGGCGAGAGCGGCCACAGTAGGGCCGCCTGCATGAGTTAGTCACTGTGGTCGAGAGCCGCGGGTCCATTGAAGTCAGCTCGGTGGGAGGCTGAGAAAGTTGACGGGCTCGCAACTCGAGGTTATGGTCCCTCTCGCAGTATTGGCGTTTAAAGCACGTAGGGAGTCAGACATGGTTAGATTCGCCATTTTGGCGTCTGCGAGCGTTTTGCTGTCTGCAGCATGCTCGACTTCGGGAGCTCAAGAAATTCCAACTTACAGGCATCTGCTAACGCGCTGCGATGTTGTGTTGGTTGCTCAGGCTAAGAAACTGGAGCCAGTTTTTCTTGACTTGCAAGCGCAAGACTCAGCTAGCCTAGTAGCCTCGGGCGAGGGAGCACCTCATACGAGAGTGACGTTCTCCAACGCTGAGATCCTATTCAGTTCAGTCCACATTGATCCAATCGAAGCCTTCTATGAGGGAGCTGTGTTCCCAGACGGAACCAGAGCCTCCGCGAGTCATTCGCCATCGCTTCGTGAAGGTGGGAGGTACTTGCTCGGATTGTCTTTCGTCGAGCAATACGGTGTGTTCGCAGCTTGCTCATTGCCGCATTTCTTCCTGAGTGGATCAGTTTTTGAAATTATTGACCGTGACGGTGCGGAAGTTCTAATTCCTTACGTAATTCGGTCGAGAGTTGACTTGACTATCGGCACTCGTCGCTCGTTTGCAGTTGATCAGCCGATAGTAACTGACTCTGATGCGAATGCAGTAATGCTGGATGATGTGCTGACCTCTTTACGGGTCGCGGTTGCCACCGGGGGTCAGAGTCATGATTGATTCTAGTTCTCGAGGTCAATACTCCAAAAAAACCAAAGAACACTTCTGCATTTTTTTCTTGACAATACATGCGGTGTTCCCACTTTGCTCTTTTGCCTCCGAATCATTACTTAGAGGGGCGATCCCTCCAGACTTCAGTTTCATTCTGCAATCTACTCCACCGACTAATTTTTGGAAATCAGAACTCAATGCTGTAACTGACCTCGAGAAAGAGCTCATGAGGGGCCAGCTGGAGGCTTTGGCTGAGTCGTGGAATGGGGTGGCTCATATCAACTACTGAATCGCCCCGGATTTCCTAGACACCTCTGAGCCATCTTATGATGGCCGAAATGGAGGTGCCAGATGAGCGGAAAGCGGTACACGGAAGAGTTCAAGATCGAAGCGGTTCGGCAGGTCACGGACCGGGGTCATTCGGTCGGCGAGGTTGCGGGACGACTGGGGATCACCACGCACAGTCTCTACGCCTGGATCAAGAAGTTCGGATCGAAGGACCGGGCCAGCCTGGAGCACGATGAGGCGCAGCGCGAGCTGCAGCGTCTCAAGGCCGAGTTGAAGCGCGTCGAGGAGGAGCGCGACATTCTAAAAAAGGCCGCAACGTACTTCGCCAAGGAGTCCGGGTGAAGTACGGGTTCATTCAGGCCCACCGCAAGGAGTTCCGGGTGCGCACGATGTGCCGGGTGCTCGAGGTGCATCCCAGCGGCTTCTACGCCTGGCTGAAGGCGCCGTGCTCGCAGCGTTTTAAGGAAGATCAGCGCCAGACCGGCCTGATCAAGCAGTCCTGGCTGGAGAGTGGCGCGGTGTACGGGTATCGAAAGATCCATGACGACCTGAGGGACCTGGGTGAAGAGATCGGCAAGCATCGGGTCTACCGGCTGATGCGCGCGGCAGGCCTCCGGGCCGAAGTGGGCTACCGGAAGCGTCGCAGCTACAACGGCGGAAAGCCGGCGGTGGTAGCGGAGAACCTGCTTGACCGTCAGTTCGATCCAGACCAACCCAATCGCGCCTGGGTCACGGACATCACGATGATCCGGACCTACGAGGGCTGGCTGTACCTGGCCGTGGTGCTCGATCTGTTCTCCCGCCAGGTCGTCGGCTGGTCGATGCAGTCGAGGATGCAGGCGGACCTGGTGCTCAAGGCGCTGGTCATGGCGGTCTGGAAGCGCAAGC
>NZ_JAAWWS010000153.1 GCF_012272825.1 Wenzhouxiangella sp. XN79A
GCCGCCGGACACGGCTCCGGCAAGACGCGAAGAAAGCAAACCACCTCTCAGCCGCTTGTGGCCGACCAGCGACACACCGGCCTGGCCCTGGCTTCTCGGATGCATCCGGGGCCACTGTAAACCGCAGCCGGAGCGAGCCAGGGCGCGGGCCGAACACCGGCCCACCGACGCAATCCGGAAGCCCCTTCGCGTTCCGCCGCCTGTAAGAGCGCTTTTGCCTACTTTTGTCGCGACTGACAAAAGTAGGTCGCCAGAAAGCGGACGAAGTCCGCGTGGCGAAACGCTTGTAGCCAGAACCCCGGCACAGCCGCCGGACACGGCTCCGGCAAGACGCGAAGAAAGCAAACCACCTCTCAGCCGCTTGTGGCCGACCAGCGACACACCGGCCTGGCCCTGGCTTCGAGGATGCATCCGGGGCCACTGTAAACCGCAGCCGGAGTGAGCCAGGGCGCTTCGCAGACACCGGCCCACCGACACAGTCCGGAAGCCCCATCGCGTTCCGCCGCCTTCGAAGAGCGCTTTTGCCTACTTCTGTCGCGATTGACAAAAGCAGGTCGCCGGAACGCGCGAAGCGCGTGGCGAAACGCTTGTAGTCCGAACCCCGGCATGAACAGCCGGACCCGGCTCCAACGAGCCCTGCAGAAAACAACGACCACGCGACAGCACAGTCACCCTCCTCCCCCGGACCGCAATGCCACCCGCAGGCGGCGCCAGCCGTCGGGATCGAGTTCGTCGCGGAACAGGCCGAATCGGCTCGAACCGGCGACAGGGTCATGCACGGTGAAGGCGCAGTAGAAGCCGCTGCAGTAGGCCGGCTGCAAGGCACCCTGCAGACACTGGCCGGACGGTGTCCGGAGCCGGATCCGGCCGCCCTCGATTCGCTCGACGTGGTGGCGTCCGGGCGAGCCGAGGAGCGCGTGAACGACAACGGCAACAACGAACAGCGTCGCCGGCAGTGCGGCCCAGGGTGAAATCGGTGCGGTAACGGCGGCGAGCACGGCCAGCGCGCCGACCAGGGTGACCAGCCAGGCGCGGGCCGAGGGTCCCGCCACGTTTCAGGCCCTGCGCGCGACGATTCGGCCGACCAGGTCGACGAGTGCCGGATCGGCCGGCGTCGCGCGACCCGTCACCCAGTCCCACAAGGCATCGTCCTCGGCATCGAGCAGCTGGAGAAAGGTTGCGCGGGTCCCGGCATCGGCTGAATCCCAGTGCCGCTCGACCCAGCCGGTCAGCAACGTATCGAGTTCTCTCATGCCACGGCGGCAGCGCCAGCGCAGCTGGGAGATCGTTACGGAGGCCGGGTCAGCCATCGCCGGGTCGAGTCGATTGCACTGCCGATCGGGGCGCGGGCACCACCGGGAGGTCCGGCGCAGCCGTGCCGAGCGGTTCAGACGCCACGACGCTGGAGCATCATCTTCTTGATCTCCGCGATGGCCTTGGCCGGGTTGAGGCCCTTCGGGCAGGTCTTCGCGCAGTTCATGATGGTGTGACAGCGATAGAGCTTGAACGGGTCTTCCAGTGCATCCAGGCGCTCACCGGTGGCTTCGTCGCGCGAGTCGGCCAGCCATCGATAGGCCTGCAGCAGGATCGCCGGGCCGAGATAGCGGTCGCCGTTCCACCAGTAGCTGGGGCAGGACGTCGTGCAGCAGGCGCACAGGATGCACTCGTAGAGTCCGTCCAGCTGCGCGCGGTCCTCGCGGGACTGCAGGCGCTCCTTGTCGGGCGGCGCCGGGCTCTGGGTGCGGATCCACGGGCGGATCGAGGCGTACTGCGCATAGAAGTGGGTCAGGTCCGGCACCAGGTCCTTGACCACCGGCATGTGCGGCAGCGGGTAGATCTTCACATCGCCCTTGATCTCGTCGATGCCCTTGGTGCAGGCCAGCGTATTGGTGCCGTCGATGTTGAACGCGCAGGAGCCGCAGATTCCTTCGCGACAGGAGCGTCGGAAGGTCAGCGTCGGGTCGTATTCGTTCTTGATCTTGATCAGCGCGTCGAGCACCATCGGCCCGCACTTGTCCAGGTCCACGTCGAACCGGTCGATGCGCGGGTTCTCGCCGGAATCGGGATCCCAGCGGTAGATGCGGAAGGTCTTGGTCCGCGACGCCCCGTCCGGGGCCGGGAACTGCTTGCCTTCGCGGATCCGGGAGTTCTTCGGAAGTCGGAATTCAGCCATGGATACGGTTCCGTCTCGTTCGTGGGCGGGTGGCGAGGATCAGTAGGTCCGCTTCTTCGGCGGGATCACGTCGACGTCGTCGGACAGCGTGTACATGTGCACCGGCCGGTAATCGATCGTGGTGCCGCCCTTGTCGTCCATCCAGATCAGGCTGTGCTTCATCCAGTTCTCGTCGTCGCGATCCGGATGGTCCTCGTGGGCATGCGCGCCGCGCGATTCCTTGCGGTTCTCGGCCGAGGCCATGGTCGTGACCGCGTTGCCGAGCAGGTTGCGCAGCTCCAGGGTCTCGACCAGGTCGGAGTTCCAGATCATGCCGCGGTCGGAAACCTTGACGTCATCGAAGGCCGCGTTGATCTCGCGGATCCTCTCCAGCCCCTGGGCCAGCGTTTCGTCGGTGCGAAACACCGCCGCGTCTTCCTGCATCGTACGCTGCATGCGATTGCGGATCTCGGCCGTTGCGCTGCTGCCGTCGGCGTGACGGATCCGGTCGAATTCACCGATCAGGCCATCGACGATGTCGGCCGACAGGGTCTTGTGCGACTGGTTCGGCTTCATGGTCGCGGCACATCGCTTCGCGACGGCACGGCCGAACACGATCAGGTCGAGCAGCGAGTTCGAGCCCAGCCGGTTCGCGCCGTGGACGGACACGCAGCCGGCCTCGCCGATCGCGTAGAGCCCCTGGACCACGGCATCCGGATCGCCGTCCTTGAGCGTGACCACTTCGCCGTGGTAGTTGGTCGGAATGCCGCCCATGTTGTAATGCACGGTCGGGAGTACCGGGATCGGTTCCCGGGTCACATCGACGCCTGCGAAGATCTTCGCGGTCTCGGCGATGCCGGGCAGCCGTTCGTTGATGACCTCGGGTCCGAGGTGCTGCAGGTTCAGGTGGATGTGGTCGCCGTCGGCACCGACGCCGCGTCCCTCGCGGATTTCGATCGTCATCGAGCGGGACACCACGTCGCGCGAGGCCAGGTCCTTGGCGTTCGGCGCGTAGCGTTCCATGAAGCGTTCGCCCTCGGCGTTGGTCAGGTAGCCGCCCTCGCCCCGAACGCCCTCGGTAATCAGGCAACCGGCGCCGTAGACCCCGGTCGGATGGAACTGGACGAACTCCATGTCCTGCAGCGGCAGGCCTGCGCGCAGCACCATGCCGTTGCCGTCGCCGGTGCAGGTATGGGCCGAGGTCGCCGACAGCCAGGCACGACCGTAGCCGCCGGTGGCCAGGATCACGGCATGGGCGCGGAACACATGCAGCTTGCCGGTGGACAGGTCCCAGGCCAGTACGCCGCGACAGGCCCCTTCCTCGTCCATGATCAGGTCGATGGCGAAGAACTCGATGAAGAATTGCGCGTCGTGCTTCAGCGACTGCTGGTAGAGCGTATGCAGGATGGCGTGACCGGTGCGGTCGGCCGCCGCGCAGGTGCGCTGTGCGGTGCCCTCACCGAAATGCGTGGTCATGCCGCCGAACGGACGCTGATAGATCTTGCCTTCTTCGGTGCGCGAGAACGGCACACCGAAATGCTCGAGCTCGATCACCGACGGGATGGCCTCGCGGCACATGTATTCGATCGCGTCCTGGTCACCCAGCCAGTCCGACCCCTTGATGGTGTCGTACATGTGCCAGCGCCAGTCGTCCTCGCCCATGTTGCCGAGGGCTGCGCTCATCCCGCCCTGCGCGGCGACGGTGTGCGAGCGGGTCGGGAACACCTTGGTGACGCAGGCAGTATTCAGGCCGGTCGCAGCCAGGCCCATGGTGGCGCGCAGACCGGCACCACCGGCGCCGACGACGACCACGTCGTATTCATGCGTTTCGATCTCGTAGTTCTTGGACATCGGGGAATTCGAATCCTTGCAGCGTTTCTTGTCGAGCAGCGCTTCCGGCGCGGGGAGGATGCAGCGCAGCGGCGCGTCAGTTGGCGAACGCGACGTCGAGAATGGACACCACCGCGATCAGTGCACCGAAAATCGCGCCGGCGGCCACGAGAACCTGCAGTGCAAGCTCCGTCGGGCGATGGTGGATGTAGTCGCCGATCACGACCTGCAGCCCGAGTCGACCGTGGTAGAACGAGGCCAGCACGAACAGGATGGCCATCGCAGCATTCCACGGCGACGCCAGCCAGGCCGAGGCGGTCTCGAAATCGGCCCCCGCCAGGACCGAAAGCGCCCACACCAGCCACAGCACCAGCGGGACCAGCAGAATCGCACTGAACCGCTGCGACCACCAGTGATCGACACCGTCTCCGGCCGCGCCGTGGTTGTGTGCGTTGGCAAGCGGATTTCTCAGCGGCTTCATGCAGCACCTCCCAGCATCGGAACCAGCCAGACGATGGCGGTGAGCACGAACGCGCCGATGACCACTGCGACTCCCGACGCCTTGGCCGGGCCGAGTTCGAGCATCATCCCGGCGTCCCAGAACAGGTGACGGATGCCGTTGAGCAGGTGATAGAACAGCGCCAGCGTCCACCCCACCAGCACGGCGACGACCAGCGGCGCCGACAGCCACCCGGTCACGGTCGCGAAGGCATCCGGGCCGGACGCCAGCGCAACCAGCCAGGCCACCACGAGCAGGGTTCCTGCCGACAGCAGCAGCCCGGTGATCCGATGCAGGATGGACAGTACCGACGTCCATTGCGGACGATAGATCTGCAGATGCGGGGAAAGAGGTCGTTGGTCTTCGGTGGTACGCGTGGTCATTCTTGCCTGCCGGGTTTCGGTGGATTCCAGGGTCTGATGCAGTCCGGGACCTGAGGATCGGCTCGACGACGCGAACGCGAGACCGGCCCCGGCGTGCGCAAGGTCAGAAATCGATACAGCGCCCGTTCTTTTCCCAATCGCCGTACCGGGTGGGCTCGGGGCCCTTCCGACCGCCGTATTCGCGGGGCCGCTCGTCGCCATCGACGCTGCGCTCGGGTGCCCTCTCCCGCGCCACGCGGTCGGACGGGTCGTTCGGCACACTGCGGCCGCGGCGATCGCTCCGACTCGCGTCGGGCGCGCGAGGAACTTCGCTGTTCTCTACCATGTCTGCATTCTACCGCCATGCCGTGAGTGGATGTCATGACGATGCACCCGAAATCCGACTGCCCGCCCTTGCCGGAGCTGGCATCGCTGTCGATCGAAGGCCCCGATGCCGCTGCGTTTCTCCAGGCCCAGTTGACCGCCGACGTCGCGGCCATGCCACCGGATCGCTGGTCACCCGCCGCCTGGTGCGACCCCAGGGGTCGCGTGCTCGCCGTGATGCTGGTCCTGCCGGGTCCACCGACGTTCCTTGTTGCGCTGCCCGGCCCTGTTGCCGAACAGGTGCGCACCCGCATGGACATGTTCAGGATCGGTCGGAAAGTGACGATTTCCGTCGGCAAGGAGGCCGGCCCCGGCGGCAATGGTGCCCCGCTCGCCCACGATCCGGACCGCCGTCTCGGCATTCCGGACTCGCCGCCGAGCGAGGCCGACCGGGCCGCCTGGTGGGCGGCCGAGGTCGATGCCGGCATGCCGTGGATCCTGCCCGACACCGCAGGCCGGTTCCTGCCGCAGATGCTGGGTCTCGAACGGCTCGGCGGCCTGAGTTACCGCAAGGGCTGCTATCCCGGCCAGGAAGTCGTCGCCCGCGTCCATTATCGGGGCCGGGTCACCCAGCGCCTGGCGCGGTTCGAACTCCTCGGCCCGGCACCCGGCGCCGGCCAGGCCCTCGATCTCGGTGACTGTGCCGGAACGGTTCTCTACGCGGTCGACATCCGGGCGGCGGTTCCGACCAGCCGGGGGTTGATGGTCGTTCCCGCCAACGCTCGGCCGGAACCCGGCGGCAGCGGCGACTCGCATTCCCGGACGCTTCGATGGGCGTTGGTTGAGCCGAATCACGCTGTGCTACCATCCGGCCCGTAAATTGCATTTTCATTCAAGAAGCGAACAACAACTGCTCGATGAAAATCTGCAACGGGGTCAGACAACGATGAACATCCGCTCGAACAGGTCGTCGCGATCGACCGAATCCGTCCTCCGATTCCTGCTCCCTCCGCTTCTTGTCCTGTTCGTGCTGGTCTCGAACACGACAGCTGCGCAGGACGAGCCGACAGAACCGCAGGCTGCGGCTGCCGAAGCGGGCGCCGAACGCGTCGAGGTACCGATCCAGGACGTGACCGGCCCGATCGAACTGCTGGTCAACCCGATCTACCTGCCCGACCAGGCCGAACTGGTCTACCAGCCGTTGATCGACTACCTGCGGGAAGTCACCGGGCTGGATCTTCGCCTGGCCACGGTCCGGAACTTCCATCGATACTGGCTGGAAGCCCGCCGGGACGATGCCGCGCCGCTGATCCTCGAAGATTCGCACATGGCCGCCTGGCGAATGAACAACCATGGCTACACGCCGCTGGTGACCACGCAGCGTCCGATCACGTTCTCGCTGCTGGCCAGCAATGCCAGCATGGAGCCCTCGCTCGACGAATTCGTCGGCAAGCGGGTCTCCACGCTGCCGTCGCCAAGCCTCGGTTTTCTCATCCTCAGTTCCTGGTACGACAATCCGCTGCAGCAACCGGTGATCCTGTCCAATGCCAGCTCGTGGCTGGACGCCGTGGAGATCGTGTTCTCGATGGAAGCCGACGCGGCCATCGTGCCGCGCGGCATCGCCGAGAAGTACCCCAACCTGGTGACCGTGGCGACATCCGAAGAACTGCCGGGCATGACGCTGTCGGCCGGCCCGGGCGTACCGGAAAGCGTGCGGCAAGCGCTGGTCGAGGCGATGAGCGTGCTGCACGAGAATCCCGACCACCACGCGGCGCTGTTCGAACTGGACGTGGACCGGTTCGTGCAGGCCGATCCGGCCGACTACACCGACCTCGATCGCTGGCTGAACAACATCTTCGCGCTCTGAGGCGAGTCGTCGCCCCGGGGTTTTTCGACCCCGCGCCGGCTTCAACGATCGAAACGGCAGCCCTGGCGGCTGCCGTTTTCGTTAGCGACGCCCGAGCGTCCCGATCCGACGGTCAGCGACGAGCGACCAGGTAGGCGATCCAGCCCGCGTCGGCGTCGCCCTGTTCGGTTGCGGTGTAGATGCCGTCGCCCTCGCCGGTTTCTTCGTCGGTGCCTTCCCAGTAGATTTCGGCCGACGAGAACCCGGCTTCGAGCAACAGCTCGCGGACCTCGGGCAGCGTCCACAGCCGCCAGTGATAGACGAAGGCGTCGTGCAGTTCCGATCCGTCCGGAAATTCGAAGTGGATCCTGCAGGTCATGTGCTGGTTGATCGGATTGAACGCGTCCTGATCCCAGACGTAGGTGAAATCGTCGTGCTCGGTGCGTTCCTCCAGCTCCTGGTGGGCCTCGTAGCCGCCGAAGGCGTCGAGGAACAGGATGCCGTCGTCGACCAGTGCGGCGCGCGCCCGCTCGAAATAGCGGCGCAGCCTGTCGCGAGTGGTGAACAGGTAATAACTGAAGTTCATCGCCAGCACCGCGTCGACCTTCGGTGTTTCGACCTCCAGCACGTCGCCTTCGACCAATTCGATGCGCGCACGCGCATCGGCGGACAGGCGAGCAAGATGATGTTCGCGCCCCCAGTCCAGGGTCGGCCGATCCAGATCGACACCGATCGCCCGGTGCGCCTCGCCCTGCCCGACCCAGTACGCCGAGGTATGGGCGGTGCCGCAGAAATCCTCGCGGATCGACGCCAGCGGTCGCCCGGCGAGGGCCTCGAAGGTCTCGGACACGAACTCCATTTCCGATTCCGGGTCTTGCACGCTGGCCTCGTACAGCACATGCCGATCGGCCCGCTCGGCCATCGTGGTCTGCTTGTTCTTCTTCGCTTTCGCCATGTTGTTCCCTAGGGTTCCGATGAGGTGGAGAACGCCTGCGATTCCGGGCCGGGGAGCCCGGGCCCTTCGTGCGCGGGATCGCCGGCGCGCAGGTGTCCGGAGCGCACTTCGTGTGCGTGAGGAACCCGAGCACCGCCGAGCCCGACCGGCATGCTCGAAGAGCAGGTCCGGGCCGAGCGTTCGTGAGGTCCTCTGTGCGTGGGATCGCCGGCGCGCAGGTGTCCGGAGCGCACTTCGTGTGCGTGAGGAACCCGAGCACCGCCGAGCCCGCGCACAGAGGACCTCACGAGCGCTCGGCCGTGATTGCAGGCCAGGCGGAGCGCAGGTAGATCACCATCGACCAGATCGTCAACCCCGCCGCAATCACCAGCAGCACGCGCCCGATCGTCATGACCGGAAGATCCAGCAACGGCTCGCCATACAGCAGGAAGCCGATCGCGACCATCTGGAAGACGGTCTTGGACTTGCCGACCGCCGAGACCCTGACGCGGGCCCGCTGGCCGATCTCGGCCATCCATTCCCGCAGCGCGGAAATCGTGATCTCGCGACCGAGGATGATCGCCGCGGCCAGCGCCAGCAGGATCTCGGGGTGCTTCTGCACGATCAGAACCAGCGCCACGGCGACCAGCAGCTTGTCGGCGACCGGGTCGAGAAAGGCCCCGAACGGGCTCATCATCTCGTAGCGGCGCGCGATCCAGCCATCGGCCCAGTCAGTGATCCCCGCGGCGATGAACAGGCCGACGACGACTTCGTTCGACCAACCGTACGGCAGGTAGAACACGACAACGAGCACCGGAATGATCACGATGCGCAGCAGGGTCAGGACGGTGGGAAGGTTGAGGGTCAAGGCCGGTGGAGAGTTGGAGCGGTCCCGATATGGTACGCGGTTCGGTCGCGCCGTGGCCACGTACGTCAGTCCCGGAGCTGACGATAGATCGCCTCGGCCAGTTGCGCATTGATGCCGTCGACGCGCATCAGCTCCTCGACCCCGGCGGCGCGCACGCCCTTGAGGCCGCCGAAATGGTTGAGCAACTGCTGTCGGCGCTTCGGTCCTACCCCGGGGACGGCCTCCAGCGGCGAGGCGGTGGCACGCTTCTGGCGGCGTTTCCGATGGCCGCGCACGGCAAAGCGATGCGCCTCGTCGCGAATGCGCTGGGCCAGCAGCGACGCCGGATGGTTCGGCCCGGGCACGGCTTCGCGCCCGGCCATCACCCAGGTCTCGTGGCCGGCCCGGCGGGCCGGCCCCTTGGCGATGCCGACCACCGGCAGCGCATCCAGCCCCAGTTCGGCAAGCACGGCACGGGCCCGGTCGGACTGGCCGCGCCCCCCGTCGATCAGCACCAGGTCGGGAAGCTGAGCGGGATCCTCCTCGAGCACGCGCCGATACCGCCGGCGCAGCGCCTGCTCCATGGCCGCATAGTCGTCGCCCGGCGTGATGCCCTCGATGTTGAAGGTCCGGTAGAACTTCTTCTGCATGCCCCGATCGGTGTGGACGACGCAGGAGGCCACCGTCTCGGTGCCGGAGATGTGGCTGATATCGAAGCACTCGATCCGGGCCGGCGGCGCATCGAGCTTCAGCAGCTCGGCCAGGGCGGCCAGTTCGCGTCCGACCTGGTCGCGCTCCGACAGCCGGCGGCGCAGCGCATCGCGCGCGTTGGACTCGGCCATCTGGATCCACTGCCGCCGGTCACCGCGGACCCGGCTGGCGATCTTCAGCGGCCGCTGCCGCCGGCTCTTGAGTGCCTCGGTCAGGAGCTCGTCATCGGCCGGCCGGACCGAAACCAGGATCTCGGCCGGCGGCAGCCGCTCGGCGTAGTACTGGCCGAGGAATGCAGCCATGATGTCGGGCTCGTGGGCGTCGGCCTCGACATTGGTCGGAAAGAAGCTGCGCCCGCCGACGTTACGGCCGGCACGGAACTCCACGACCTGCACCGCGACCGTTCCGCCCTCGGCGGCCAGAGCGATGACATCGAGCTCCTCGGCGCCGTCGGTGACGAACTGGCTGGACTGGATCTTCCGGATCGCCTGGATGCGGTCGCGCAGCTGGGCCGCGGCTTCGAAGTCCAGGGCCTTCGAGGCCGTCTGCATGCGCTCGCCGAGGTGCTCGACGACCGTCTCGTTCTCGCCCTTCAGGAACGCCCGGGCCGCGTCGACGTCGGCCGCGTAGTCACGCTCGGAGATCAGCCCCACGCAGGGCGCCGTGCAGCGCTTGATCTGGTACTGCAGGCACGGACGGGTGCGGTTCTTGAACACGCTGTCGCGGCACTGGCGGACGCCGAACAGGCGGTAGACCTGGTTCAGCGCCTCGCGCACCGCCCCGGCGCTGGAATACGGGCCGAAGTACTCGCCGGGCCGCGAGCGGCCACCGCGATAGAAGCCGATCCGCGGAAACTCCTGCTGCGTGGTCAGGCGGATCCACGGATAGCTCTTGTCGTCGCGCAGGTTGATGTTGTAGCGCGGCCGCAGCGCCTTGATCCATTCGTTCTCCAGCAGCAGCGCCTCGGCCTCGGTCCGGGTGATGCTGACTTCGATGGCCCGGATCTTCGACACCATCAGACCGATCCGCGGGCCCTTGTCGCGACGGTCGAAATAGCTGGAGACGCGCTTGCGAAGGTTGCGCGCCTTGCCGACGTAGAGCGGCCGGCCCTGCTCGTCGCGCATCAGGTAGACGCCCGGCGCCTGGGCCAGGTTGCGCGCGAACGCGCGGCCGTCGAATTCGGTCTTCGAGCCGCTCATTCCGGCGTCGTGCCGCGCTCCCGACCAGCGGCGGAGGCCAGCTCTTCGGCCAGCGCCAGTGCGGCAGCCTGCAGCATGTCGATGACGCGCACGAACCCGTCGTCGCCGCCGTAGTACGGGTCGGGCACTTCGTCGAGCCCGTACTCCGGCACCAGTTCCATGATCAGGCGCACCTCGGCGCGCGCATCGGCCGGACGGATGCGGGCCAGCACCTCGAAATTCGCCCGGTCCATGACGAAGATCCGGTCGAAGGCGTGAAAGTCGTTCTCCGCCACCTGGCGGGCGATGTCGTCGGCGATGTCGATGCCGACCGCCGATGCGGCGCGAATCGCCCGGGCATCGGGCCGCCGGCCGACGTGGTACTCATGGGTGCCGGCCGATGCACTCTCGAACGCGATCCCGCGCTCGCGCAACGTGGCGTCGAACACGCCCTTTGCCGTCGGACTGCGGCAGATATTGCCCATGCAGACGTAGAGAATTCGGGTCATCGTCAATCTCCGTGTACTGGGAACACGCTGGACAAGTCTACGCGGCGCTCCGGAGCGCTGGTCACGGCCCGTGCGGATCGGGCATTCCGATCGACCCGACCCGACCCGACCGCCCCGCGCAATATGCCCCGCCCCCGGCCCGGGAGCGGCAACGAAGGCGCGTGGTGGCCAGCGCTGGGGAATCCGCCGTTCGTGAATGCAAGCCGGTGGCGATTTCGACCTCCCGGTGACCTCGGGTCGAGGTCGACTTCATCGTTGCCTCGATCGATTCGCACCCTGCATGGGTTCTCAGAGATCGCCTCGGCTCGCAAATCGCGTGCGCATCGCTTCGAGGTCGGCCGGCGTGTCCACACCGGGCGGCATCGGCTCGACACCCTCAGCGACCACGATCCGCCAGCCTGCTTCGAGCGCCCTGAGCTGTTCGAGCGACTCCAGCTCGGCCAGCCGGCTGCGCGGCAGGCGATTCCAGCGTCGCAGTGCGCCGACGCGGTAGGCGTACAGGCCGACGTGCCGACGAGCCGTGCCGGCCGGCCAGTCGCCGTCGCGGACGGCCGGCACCGGGGCCCGGCTGAAGTACAAGGCGTTGCCCGAGGCATCGGCGATCAGCTTGACCACGTTCGGATCGCGCCATTCCTCGACCGCTTCGATGCGGGTCCACAGCGTGGCCATTTCGGCATCGGGACGCGACTCCAGCAGTGCCGCCAGCTGGTGGATGCAGGCAACCGGCACCGCCGGCTCGTCGCCCTGGACGTTGACGACCACCGCGGCATCGTCCAGGGCCAGGCGCTCGACCGCCTCGGCCAGGCGCGAGGTGCCTGAATCGTGATCGGTCGCGGTCGGCACGACCCGGCCGCCGGCGGCTTCGACCGCCTCGGTGATGGCCTGGCTGTCGGTCGCGACATGCACCGACGCTGCACCGGCGGTCAGGGCGCGTTCGACCACACGCACGATCAGCGGCCGGCCGCCGAGGTCGGCCAGCGCCTTGCGCGGCAGACGCGTGGATTCCAGCCGGGCCGGGATCATGACGTGGAACACGCCGCGATCGGAATGCTGCAACTCGCTCATGCCCCGAATTCTCGCACATGGGCCCGAACCCGCCCGAGCAGCGCATCGGGCAGCTCGGCTCGAACGGTCGCAACGTACAGGTCATCGCGAACCATCCGATCGAGCCGGGCGGCATCCTTGGTCGTCATGACCACCGGCCCGGGCAGCGCGGCCAGCCAGTCCGGGTCGATCGGCGCGTGATCGGCCAGCCGATGGCGACGCAGCTCGAAGCCGGCGGTTCGCAGCGACTCGAAGAAGCCGGCCGGATCGGCGATCCCGGCCACGGCGTCGATGGTCTGCCCGAACGAACCCAGCTCGGACCGATCGGCGCACGATCGGATGCCGGTCGGCCGCAGCGTGAATGACTCGCCGTCGACCGGAATCGCGGCACGCTGCGGTGCCTTGACCAATATGGCATCGACCGAGGCAAGTCGGCTCAGCGGTTCGCGCAGCGGCCCGGCCGGCAACAGCGCGCCGTTGCCGAAGCCGCGACGGCCGTCGATCACGCAGATCTCGAAGCTGCGCGGCAGTGCCCGGTGCTGCAGCCCGTCGTCGCTGACGACGACCTCCGCACCCGCTGCCACCGCAGCGTCCAGCGCGGCGCGCCGGTCGGGGTCGATCCAGGTCGGCACGCCGGTCGCCCGATGCACGGCCAGCGCTTCATCGCCGGCCACGCTCGCTCGGTCGCCGGTTTCGACCCGGTGGGGATGCTTCGGCGGCCGGCCACCGTACCCGCGCGAAATCACCGCCACGGCATGGCCGGCCTCGGCCAGGTCACGGACCAGCGCTTCGACAACGGGCGTCTTGCCGCTGCCGCCGGCAGTCAGGTTGCCGATCACGATCACCGGCACCGGTGGACGGCCGGAAGGACGGCCGAGCCGGCCGGACGACAGCCGACCGTAGACCGCGGCCAGCGGCCGCAGCGGCCACGGCGGTCGGGCTCGTTCGTACCACCAGCGGTGGGCCCGCCGTTCCAGGCGCGCGCGCAGCGTCCGGGGAGTCGTCATACGGGGTCGGCGTGGCGGAACTGCGCGTGATACAGCGACTGATAGACGCCGTCGTCGCGCGCCAGCAGGTCGGCGTGCCGGCCCTGTTCGACGATCCGACCGCGATCCATGACCACCACCTGGTCGGCCCGTTCGACGGTAGTCAGCCGGTGCGCGATCACCAGCGTCGTGCGATTGGCCATCAACTGGTCCAGGCCGCGCTGGACTGCCTGTTCGGATTCGGCATCCAGCGCCGAGGTGGCCTCGTCGAGGATCAGGATCGGCGCATTCTTCAGCAGGGCCCGGGCGATCGCGATGCGCTGCTTCTGTCCGCCCGACAACTGCACGCCGCCGGCGCCGAGCCGGGTATCCAGACCGTCGGGCAGCGCGTCGATGAACTCGGTCGCGTGGGCCTGCCGGGCAGCCCGCTCGATCGCCGCTCGATCGACATCGTCGCGCTGGCCATAGCGGATGTTGGCCGCGACGGTGTCGTCGAACAGCACCGTCTGCTGGCCGACCAGTGCGATCTGGCGGCGAAGCGCCTCGAGATCGAAGTCGACCAGATCGACGCCGTCGATCAGGATTCGACCGGCCACCGGCGCATGGAAGCGCGGCAGCAGGCGCGCCAGGGTGGTCTTGCCCGAGCCCGAGCGGCCGACCAGAGCGGTGACGGTGCCGGGTTCGAGGACCAGATCGATGTCCTCGAGCACGCGCGGCCGGTGGTCCGGGTAGCGGAACGTCACCTGATCGAACACCACCTCGCCGCGCACCCGCTCCGGCGCATGGCTGCCGCCGCGAGGCTCGGGCTCCCGGTCGAGCACGTCGTAGATCGAATCGGCCGCAGCGATGCCCTTCTGGATCAGCACGTGCATGTTGGTCAACCGCTTCAGCGGCGGGATGGTCGCGACCATCGCGGCCAGCACCGACATGAAGATGCCGGCCGAGACATCGGCGCGCATGAACGGGCTGCCGGCGACGAGCAGCAGCACGACCACCGACACCCCGGCGGCCAGCTGGATCATCGACGAGGAAACCAGCTGGGTCGCGCGCAGCCTGAGATGCAGCCGCCGGTTCGATTCGTTGATCCGCTCGAAATCGCCGGCCTCTCGGCCCTGGCCGCCGAACACCCGGATGATCTCCTGGCCGTGCACGGCCTGCTCGGTTCGGTGGGTGACCGCCCCCATCGAATCCTGGATGCGCCGCGCGATGGTCCGGAACCGACGGCTGACGACGAACACCACGAACGCGATCACCGGCACCAGCAGCAGCATGGTCAGCGTCAGCCGCCACGACTGGATCAGCATGACGGTCAACAGGCCGACCACGGTCAGCAGGTCGCGGACGGTGCCGATCAGCGCGGTGGTCGCGGCCTGGGCGACCTGTTCGGTGTTGTAGGTCAGGCGCGAGATCATCGAGCCGCTGCCTTCGCGATCGAAGGCATGGATGGGCAGGTCCAGGTAGCGGCCGAACAGATCGCGACGCAGGTCGGCGATCAGTCGCCGGCCCAGCCATTCCATGCCGAACACGCCGCCGAAGTTGCCCGACACACGGATCACCACGGCCACCAGCACCAGCGCCGGCAGAACCGGCGAGAACGCCGGGCCGCTGGCCCCGAGCGTGTCGTCGATCAACGGGCGCAGCAGGTAGACGAACATCGCCTGGCCGGCGGCGTCCAGCGAAACCGCCAGCAGCGATCCGGCCACCACCCAGGGATGGCCGCGCAGGAAACCGAGCAGCCGACGGTAGATCGTCGCCGCCGCCGGCTGCTCGCTCACGGCTCCGACCCGTCCTCTTCGACGGTCGCGATACTGAGTCGCGAAATCCCCTGGGCGGCCGCGGCGTCCAGTGCACGGACGACCAGTTGATGGCGGGCATTGGCGTCGGCGCGGATCACCAGCGCCGCGTCGGGCGCCTCGTCGAAGGCCTGGCGCAGGGCCAGCTCCAGCGTCGGCTTGCGGGTATCGGCCAGCATCGACTCACCGAGGAAGTATTCGCCGGTTTCGGTCACCACCAGGTCGATCCGGTCGGCCACCGCTTCCTGGCGGGCAGTCGACGCCTCGGGCAACACGACGCGCAGCAGCGCCTGGCGCTCGAAGGTCGCCGAGACCATGAAGAAGATCAGCAGCAGGAAGACCACGTCGATCAACGACGTCAGGTTGATTTCCGGCTCCTCGTCCTGTTCGGTCTGCAGTTGCATCGGCGCGCTCCGATCAGCCCCAGCCGAGCTCGGACCGCCGCAGTTCGCGGTTGCCGTGCTCGATGGTATTGATCAGGTCCAGCGCCTGTTGCTCCATGCCGACCACGTAGGCACGCACCTTGCCGCGGTAGTACCGGTAGAAGAAGTAGCTGGGAATGGCCACGGTCAGTCCCGCGGCGGTCGTCAGCAGCGCCTCGGAAATGCCGCCGGCCAGCGGTGCCGGATCGCCGACGCCGGCTTCCATGATCGCCGAGAACACCTTGATCATGCCGATCACCGTGCCGAGCAGGCCCAGCAGCGGCGTGATGCCGGCGATGGTGCCGAGCGTGTTCAGGAACCGCTCCAGGTCGTGGACCACGTGACGGCCGGTATCCTCGACCGCTTCCTTGACCACCTCGCGGGCCCGGTCGCGGTTGTCCAGCGCAGCCGCCAGCACCCGCCCCAGCGGTGAGGACTGACGCAGCGACTCGATGTGCTTGCGGTCCAGTTCCCGCTGCCGGGCCCAGGCGGACACCTTTTCGACCACCCCGCTCGGCAGCACGCGCTGACGGCGCAGCGTCCAGCCGCGTTCGATGATGATGGCCAACGAGAGTACGGAGCAGAGCACGATGGGTGACATCAGCCAACCGCCGGCAAGAACGAGTTCGAGCATCGGGGGAACCTGCGAATCCGACCAAACCACGATGATAACCAAGTCCCCGCTCCGCTGCCCGCATCGAAGCACGGCTTCGAATCACGGGTCCGGGCACTGCGTGGCACTTCGCCAGGCGCCGCGCTGCTCCGCCGATCGGTGCGCGAACGCCGGCGCACGTCCCGGCACCAGCGTCAGCGCAAGTGCACCGCACTCGGCCGTCGACCAGAATCGTCCCCCGACGGCTTCGAGCGCATCGGACCATTCCGTGTGCGGCAGCCCCCAGCGATTGACCGCGTCGACCGAAACCACCGCGTGGGTCGGTCGCACCGCGGACAGCCACGCCAGGTCGAGCGAGTCGCGATGTCCCTGGCGCGGCACGACCAGCATGGTCAGCGGACCGTACTCGTCGCCGATCCGACGCAGCACCCGGGCCGACACGCGGCCGCTCAGCAGGACGCGGCCGGCCGCGGAGGCGATCAGCAGCACGCAATCGTCGTCGCCGCCCAGTTCCGGCAGCGCCGGACCGGGATGCAGCACGCTGAACCGCACGCCGTCGATCGTCCATCCCTGTCCGGCCCGGCACGCCCGATCCAGCTGCGGGTGACGGCCGATGAAGGCCGCCTCCGGCCAGCGCGCCCGGGCCACGGCCAGCCCGCCCGACTGCCCGCGCGCCGCCCCCGGCACCACCACCCGATCCGGCGCCCGGACTCCGAGCGTGCGCAGCGCGGGGCCGACGGTCCCGGGAATCCGACTGGAGGCCGCGCCGTCGCCGGATCCGGTGCCGTACAGCAGGCTGCTGGTGCGGGTGCGGACCAGCACGGCCTGGCCGTCCCCGACATCGAGCACATGGACGTCGAACGCCCCGGCCGGCAAGCGCTCCGGCGTGGCGCTGAGCAGCGGGATCAGCAGCACCAGGCCGAGCGGCCGGGCCGGCCAGCCGCGCGGCGCCAGCAGCCACAGCGCGCCGATCCCGGCCAGCAGCATTTCGGTCCAGTCGGCCGCACCCAGACGCTGCACCGCCGGGGCCCGGGCGGCGGCCCACTCCAGCACGACCACCAGCGCGCTCAGGCCCTGCCCGGCCATCCCGGCCAGCAGGCCGGGCAGCGGTCCCGGCAGGCCGAGCGCGAACCCGGCGGCGGCCAGCAGGCCGAACGGCAGCACGAGGAAGGTGACCAGCGGGATGGCGACCAGATTGGCCGGCAGGGCCGAGGGGGCCAGCTGGCGGAACACGCCGAGATTCAGCGGCAGCATGCCGACGGCGAGCACCAGCTGGGCGCGAATCAGCCCGAGGGCGCCGCGACCACCGCCGGGCGGCCGACCGGCGAAGCACCAGACCAGCACGGCGACGGCCGCGAACGACAGCCAGAATCCGACCGCCAGCGGTGCCAGCGGATCGAACAGCAGCACCGCACCGAGTGCGACCAGCAACGCGCGGCCCGGCCCGATCGCTCGCCGCAGCAACACCGCGCCGAGCCCGACGGTCAGCATCAGCAGCGCGCGCTGCGCCGGCAGCGCGAAGCCGGTCAGTGCCGCATACAACGCTGCCGCAGCCAGACCGACGACCAGCGCGTGACGCCGGCGGTCGGGGCCGATCCAGCGCAGCGCGCGCCACGAGGCCAGCAGTCCGCCGAGCAGTGCACCGAATCCGGCGACCAGACTGACGTGCAGACCGGAAATCGCCAGCAGGTGCGCGGTGCCGGTGGCCCGCAGGCGTTCGTTCAGTTCGGGATCGATGCCGGAGCGATCGCCGACCACCAGAGCGCGAAGCAGTGCCGCGGCCTGCAGGTCGTCGACATTGGCCTGCAGCCAGTCACCCAGATCCTGGCGTAGCCGACCCAGTGCGGCTCCGGCCCCGCCCGGGGAACGTCGTTCGGCCGACTGGATACGACCGACCGCGCCGATCCGTGCCGCGAACAGGCTTCGCTCGCGATCCCAGCCACCCGGATTGCGCAGACCGGTCGGCGGCATCAGCCGGGCGCGCAGCCGCCAGGTCTCTCCGGGCCGCGGCCAGCCGTCAGGTCGGAACCAGTCCAGTTCGATCGTTGAAGGCAGTCCCGGCAATCCGGGCGATCGCGGCGACACGACCAGTCGCGTGCGCTCTCCGCGCCGCTCCGGCAAGCCGATCACGCGGGCGTCGAAGGTGACGACCTCGCCGGCCCGTTCGGCCGGCCAGCGGTCCGCCGCCTGGCGTTCGACCGCGGCGACGAACAGCGCAGCACCGAACACCAGGCCCGCCGCGAACAGCATCCTCGATCCCGACAGCGAGCGATCGGTCGAACGGGACGTGGGCCGTCGCCGACCCCGGCAACGCCGAATCGCCAGCAGCAGCGCGGCGGCAAGTCCGGCCAGCACCAGCACGGAGCGAACCGACAGGCCGACGGCGGCCGCGCCGAGCACGCCCGTGACGAGGCCGGCCAGGCCCCAGGCCAACGCTCGCCCCGGCTGCCCCATCAGTCCACGGCGTGCAACCTGCCTTCGCGCATCTCCAGGCGGCGGTCCATCCGGCCGGCCAGGCCGGTGTCGTGGGTCACCACCACGAAACTGATGCCGAGTTCCTGGTTGAGTTCCAGCATCAGCCCGTAGACCGAGGCCGCGGTCCGTTCGTCGAGGTTGCCGGTCGGTTCATCGCCGAGCACGCAGGCCGGACGACGGATCAGTGCACGTGCGACTGCCGCGCGCTGGCGCTCGCCGCCGGACAGCTCCCCCGGCTTGTGGCCCAGCCGTTGTCCGAGCCCGACCCGCTCGAGCAGCGCCGCGGCCTCGCGCTGTGCCCGGTCGGTCGACTGGCCGGCGATCATCAGCGGCAGCGCCACGTTCTCGACCGCCGTGAACTCGGGCAGCAGGTGGTGGAACTGGTAGATGAAGCCGAGGTAGCGATTGCGGAGCCGCCCTCGTTCGCGCTCGCCGGCGCGTCCGATGTCGTGACCGGCGACCTCGACACGACCCTCGGTCGGATCGTCCAGGCCGCCGAGGATCTGCAGCAGCGTGCTCTTGCCGACCCCCGAGGCACCGACGATCGCGACCTGCTCGCCGCGCCGGACGTCGAGATCGACGCCGCGCAGCACCTCGAGCCGGACATCGCCCTGGACGAACGCCCGGGTCACGGCCCTGCAATGGATCACCACGTCATTCATAGCGCAGCGCCTCCGCCGGTCGGGTGCGGCCGGCCCGCCAGGCTGGATACAGCGTCGAGATCAGCGACAGCGCGAGTGCCAGCAAAGAGAATCGGACCACGTCGCCGCTATGCAGGTCCGACGGCAGATCGGAAATGTAGTAGATGTCGGCCGACAGGAATTCGGTGTTCAGAAGCGACTCCAGCCCGGCGACGATGTCCTGTACGTTCAGTGCCAGCAGCGTCCCGCCCAGCGCGCCGAGCAGGGTGCCGATCACGCCGATCATCATGCCCTGCACGATGAACACCACCATTACCCCGCCGGGACTCAGGCCCATGGTCTTGAGGATCGCGATGTCGGCCTGCTTGTCGGTGACCAGCATCACCAGCGTCGAGATGATGTTGAACGCAGCCACCACGATGATCAGCGACAGGATGATGAACATCACCGTCTTTTCCATCTGCACGGCGCGGAACCAGTTGGCGTGCTGCTGGGTCCAGTCGCGCACCCGATAGAACCCCGGCAGCTCGTCGGCCAGCTCCAACGCGATCGACCGGGCCCGGAACAGGTCCTCGAACGCCAGCCGCACGCCGCTGATGTCGTCGCCGAGCCGGAACAGCGCCTGGGCGTCACGCCAGTGGATGACGGCCAGCCCGGCGTCGAACTCGTGCACGCCGGCCTCGAACACGCCGGCCACGGTGAACCGCCGCACCTGCGGCACGACACCGGCCGCGGTGGCCCGGATCTCGGGCGCGAAGATCGTCACCGGGTCGCCGGGGCCGACCCCGAGCATCGCCGCAAGCTCCACACCGAGCACCACCTGCCAGCGCTCGTCGTCGAGCGCGGCCAGCGAGCCGACGACCATCTGGTCGGCCAGTTCCGAGACGTCCGATTCCAGCGCCGGGTCGACGCCGCGGACCAGCGCGCCCTCCACGCCACGGCCCTTGAGCAGCGTCATGCTCTCGACGAACGGCGCGGCGCCGATCACGTCGGGATGCTCGCGGGCGCGTTCGATCAGGTCGGGCCAGTCGGAGAACGAGCGATCCCAGGTCGAGACCGTGGCGTGCGACACCATTCCCAGGATGCGCTCGCGCAGTTCCTTCTCGAAGCCGTTCATGACCGAGATCACGGTGATCAGGATCGCGACGCCGACGGCAATGCCGGCCATCGAGATCAGCGAGATGAACGAAATGAAGTGGTTTCGCCGCTTCGCGCGCAGATAGCGCAGGCCGATGGCGACGGTCAGGGGCTGGAACACGGGATCGGTTTCTCCGGATCGATGACGGCGATGGGTTCAGCGGCGCGTGCGCAGCGCGTCGAGCACGGCCGTCAGCTCGTCCGGCAACGGCGCAGAGAAGACCTGGTCGTCGGGCCACGGCAGGCGCAGGTAGGCGGCATGCAGGAACAGCCGTTCGAGCCCCGGGAGGTCGCCGCCCGGATCGTAGCGGTCGTCGCCGGCCACCGGTGCACCGGCCTCGGCGGCATGGACGCGGATCTGGTGGGTCCGGCCCGACTCGATCTCGGCTTCGACGAAATCGTGGTCGCGGAACCGCTCCAGGACCTTGAAGGTGGTCCGCGCCGACTGGCCGTCCGGGTCGACGACGACGCGATGCTGGCCGCCGGCGTCGCGAATCTTCTTCAACGGAGCGTCGATCACCACGCGATCCTCGGGCAGGTGGCCGGTCAGCAGCGCCAGGTAGCGCTTGTCGACGGTATGACGGCGAAACGCCTGCTGGAGTTCACGGGCCGCCCGTCGGCCCAGCGCGAAGACCATCACGCCGCTGGTTTCCCGGTCCAGCCGGTGGACCGGCACGGCCTGTTCGTCGATCGCGGCGACCAGGTCGTTGAGCCCCCAGGCCAGGCCGCTGCCGGGTTGCGAGGCCAGTCCGGACGGCTTGTCCAGGACCAGGAACTCCTTCTGACGATGCAGGATCGCGGCCCGGACCTGTTCGATCCGCGCCGTAGGAAGCTTTGCTGCCGGGGCCTGGTCGCGAACCGGGGGAACCCGCACCCGATCGCCGGTCGCGAGCTTCTTCATCGGTTTGGCCCGTCCGCCGTTGATCCGCACCTGGCCGGTCCGGATCAGCCGATAGACCAGCGCGCGCGGCACGTTGCCGAGTTCGCGCATCAGGAAATTGTCCAGCCGCTGCCCGGAACGATCGGGACCGATCTCGACATCGCGCGCGCGAGGCGTGGTCATCTGAAGAGCTCCTGAGGAAATTGCCGGACCCGGGGCCGGCAGCGTATACTACGACGGTTGAGCGGTACGTTACCGGCCCAGGCCGGATTCGCTGCCGTTCGACCGGTCAACGCACTCAATGATAGCAGCGCGACCGGCCCGACCCGGACCCGTTCGGTCGGACCTCGCGCGGTATCGAGCGGCCGGACTTCGACGTCCCGGCCGGCACGCCGACACCGGATTCCCGGCCTCCGACCCGAGCCCCGCTCGACCGGAACCCGGACGACGCGAATCGCGCTTGCGCGACGCTTGAACGACAGGACCCGCCCGTCGACCGCGACCCGTTCGCCGGTCCGGACGGATCGACAAACACGACGCTCCCGGCCAGACGAACAAGACCAGAAACGGGCCGGGTCCGAGCGCACCGAAGGCGTGCGCCGAACGAGGATCCTGGCGGCCCCTGGCCGGCCGGGTGCGTCCACGAGGACAAGAATCGACAATGAAACGAATGCTGATCAACGCGACTCAACCCGAAGAGTTGCGTGTGGCCATCGCCGATGGCCAGAACCTGATCGACCTCGATATCGAGGTTCCCGCCCAGGAACAGAAGAAATCCAACATCTACAAGGGGCGGATCACCCGCGTCGAACCGAGCCTCGAGGCCTGCTTCGTCGAGTTCGGGTCCGAGCGCCACGGCTTCCTGCCGCTGAAGGAAATCGCTCGCGAATACTTCTCCGAAACCGCCCAGAAGGCGCTCGATGCCGGCGAGAAGGTCGACATCAAGGATGCCGTCCAGGGCGGGCAGCAGGTCATCGTCCAGGTCGAGAAGGAAGAACGCGGCACCAAGGGCGCCGCGCTGACCACCTTCATCAGCCTGGCCGGCCGCTACCTGGTGCTGATGCCCAACAATCCGCGTGCCGGCGGCGTGTCGCGTCAGGTCACCGGCGACGATCGCAAGCACGTACTCGGCGCGCTCAAGCAGCTCGAGGTGCCCGAAGACATGGGCCTGATCGTCCGGACGGCCGGCGTCGGCCGTGAGGCCGAGGACCTGCAGTGGGACCTCAACTACCTGATGCAGCTGTGGGAGGCGATCTGCGAAGCGGCGCTGTCGAAGAAGGCCCCGTTCCTGATCTACCAGGAAAGCAACGTCATCATCCGTGCCCTGCGCGATCACCTGCGCGACGACATCGGCGAGATCCTGATCGACGCCGAGAACGTGTTCGAGGACGCCCGCGAGTTCCTCCAGCAGGTCATGCCGCACAACCTGCGTAAATTGAAGCGCTACAACGAAGACACGCCGTTGTTCACCCGCTTCCAGATCGAGAGCAAGATCGAGTCGGCGTTCTCGCGCGAGGTCCGTCTGCCGTCCGGCGGCGCGGTGGTCATCGATCACACCGAGGCGCTGCTGTCGATCGACATCAACTCCGCGCGGGCGACGAAGGGTGCGGATATCGAAGAAACCGCTCTGCAGACCAACCTGGAGGCTGCCGACGAGATCGCCCGCCAGCTGCGCCTGCGCGACCTCGGCGGTCTGGTCGTGATCGACTTCATCGACATGAGCAGCCGCGACGCGCAGCGCCAGGTCGAGAACCGGCTGCGCGAAGCGATGAAGGCCGACAAGGCCCGCGTGCAGATCGGCCGGATCTCACGTTTCGGACTGCTCGAGCTGTCGCGTCAGCGACTGCGCCCGTCGCTCGGCGAATCCAGCCACATCACCTGCCCCCGATGCGACGGTTACGGATCGATCCGCTCGATCGAATCGCTGGCCCTTGCCTTGCTGCGCCTGTCCGAAGAAGAGGCCATGAAGGAAAACACCGGCCGGGTCATCATCCAGGCACCGGTGGCCGTGGCCAACTTCCTGCTCAACGAAAAGCGCAAGGCGATCCGCAACATCGAGAACCGCACCGGTACACCGGTGACCGTGGTCGCCAACCACCTGATGGAAACACCGCGCTACGAGATCCAGCGACTCAAGGCCAGCGAAGACATCGAGGAGCCGAGCTACGCGATGCCCCGCGCCGAAGCGGCCGAGCAGGTCGTCTCGCCCAGCGAGAAACAACAGGCCGTTCAGAAGCGCGAAGAACCGGCCGTCAGCACGATGCGACCTTCACAACCGGCCCCGGTGCGCCCGGAGCCGCCGCAGGTCAGCGAGGCTCCGCCGGGCCGTCCCGGCCTGCTTGCCGCGCTTGCGGCCTGGTGGCGCGGGCTGTTCGCCGGCGACGAACCGGACCCTGCACGCGACGAGTCGACCGAGCAGCGCAAGCACGAACGCAAGCCCGAGCGCAAACGCGCGAACTCGCAAGGCGGCAAGAAGCGGACCAAGAAGACCACTTCGGCCCGCACCGGCGCCAAGCCGCACGGCAATCGCGGTCGCAAGCAGGGCGCGGACGAAGCAAAGGACCCGGCACAGGACCATGGTCCGCCCCGGTCCGGCCGCCCCTCCGGCGATGACGATGCGCCGAGCAAGAAAAAGAAGAAGCGTCGCCGTCGCGGGGGCAAGAAGCGCCGCAACAAGTTCGGCACCGGCGGCCAGGACGGCAACGATCACGGTGGTTCTTCGGCCCCGCAGGATGGCGGCGCCGATGGAGGCCATGGGGGTGCGAAGGATGGATCGAACGCCGGCCGGGGACAGCAGGCCTCGACCGACGCCGAGTCCACGCCGAAAGCAGAGCGGAAACCCGCGTCGAAGTCGGAGCCGAAGTCCGAGCCGAGACCTGCACCGAAGTCCGAGTCGAAGTCCGAGCCCGGGCCTACGCCGAAGCCCGAGCCGAAGCCCGAGCCGAAGTCCGAGCCGAAGTCCGAGCCGAAGTCCGAGCCGAAGCCCGAGCCGAAGCCCGAGCCGAAGTCCGAGCCGAAGCCCGAGCCGAAGCCCGAGCCGAAGCCCGAGCCGAAGTCCGAGCCGAAGTCCGAGCCGAAGTCCGAGCCGAAGCCCGAGCCGAAGCCCGAGCAGAAGTCCGAGCCGAAGTCCGAGCGGAAGTCCGAGCGGAAGCCCGAGCCGGCATCCCGCTCAGGTGCCGCCGAAGCACGCCGAAACGATTCCGCGTCCGGCGACGACGGCGGATCGAAGCCGACCGCGAAACCTTCCGGTCAGCAGCCGGGCCTGTTCACGCTGAACGACGGCAAGAAGGACGGCGACAAGAACTGACCTACAGCGCGGCCCGCCGAGGGCGGGCCGCGTTCTGTCCGGCCACCGGCCGGCGGCTCAGGTGCCGGCTTCGATCAGGTCATGCCGGATCGCTTCGCGCAGCAGCGCCACCTCGCTGTCGACCCCGACCTTGTCGTAGATCCGGTACTTGTGGGTGGCGATGGTCTTCGGGCTGACGTTCATGAGACTGGCGATGTCGTTGACTCGCCGGCCATCGGCCAGCATCAGCGCCACCTCCATTTCCCGCGGCGTCAGCGACTGGAACGGCGACCTCGGCGCCCCGGGCAGCAGCGCCATGGCCAGTTGCTGGGCGACGTCCTTGCCGATGTGACGCCCACCGACATGAACGGTCCGGATCGCCCGGACCAGCTCTTCGGCCTCGCAGGCCTTGGTCAGGAAGCCCGATACGCCCATGTCCAGCAAACGGGCCGGATACGGCGGCTGGGTGTAGGCGGTCAGGACGATGATCCTGACCTCCGGATCCTGGCGGAGGATGCGATCGCTGATTTCGAATCCCGACATCCCCGGCAGACTGATGTCCATCAGGATCACGTCCGGCTTCAGCGAACGGGTCATGGCAAGCGCCTGCTCACCGTTTTCCGCCTCGCCGACCACGTCGATGCCCGGCGCATCGTCAAGGATGCCGCGCAGACCGACGCGGACCAGGTGATGGTCTTCCACGACCAGCAATTTGATCATTCTCGAGTCCCCAGGTTGCCAACAGTCGAACGAACACGGCGCCCTACCGCCGCGGTCGTCTACTGTACACAATCCGGGCCCGTTGCGGGCATTCGAATGCGTCGACGGCGCCTGACCGGCGTCGACGGTTCTGCGTCCCGGCGGTTCAGTCGGCGGGTTTGCCGGCCTTGGCCGAAGATGCCGGGGCCGGGGTCGGCTTTGCATCTGCCCGGTCGTCGCTCTTGCCGTCGCTCTTGCCGTCGTTCTTCCCGGTCGCTTCCGGTCGGCTCCCGACGGCCCCTCCCCTGGCGCCGGACGTCGGCCCGGTCGAGCCGGCAGCGGCGGCCTCGGTCGGTGCCGAAGACACCGTCGGGGTGGATTTTCCGGACGACGGGCCGTTCGCTTCGACGGCCGGGCCGCGCGTCCCGATCCGCTTCAGGCGAACTTCCTGGTCGCTGACGCGCGGCATGCGTTCGCGCAGGCTGGCATCGTCGATCAGCGTTTCGGCGCCCTGGCTCAGGTGGTCGAACAGGTCCTTGTAGCTGTCGGTCAGCCGGTTGATCCGCTGCGCGGTCTCGACGAAGTGCTCGGTGACCTGTTCCCGGAACTGCTCGTGCTCCTTCTTCAGCGTGGCGACCGAAGTGCCGCCGCCGCGCTTGCGGTCCGTCCACCACATCACCAGCGCACCGAGTCCGAAGCCGATCACACCCGCGATCGCAACACCGATCCACAACTCCATGTCGTCCTCCATCATGCCGATCGAACCACGAGCCTAACAGGTTCGAGGCCGTCATCGGACGGCGGTCCGGCGAATCAGCCGAGCCGTTCGGCCAACCAGCCCGCAACCGATGCCAGGGCCGGTTCCAGCGCTTCGGGCTCGCTGCCGCCGGCCTGTGCGAAGTCCGGTCGCCCACCGCCCTTGCCGCCGACCTGGGCCGCCACGTGGTTGACCAGTTCGCCGGCCTTGACCCGATCGGTCAGGTCGGGCGTGACGCCGGCCACCAGCCGCACGCCGTCACCGGCCACTGCGCCGAGCACGATGACCGCTGACCCGAGCTTGTTCTTCAACTGGTCCACGGTATCGCGCAAGCTGTTCGGATCGACGCCGTCGAGCTTCTCGGCGAGCAGCCGCACGCCGGCCACCTCGATCGCTCGGCTGCCGAGATCGGCCCCGCGCGACGCGGCCAGCTTCTGATTCAGGCGTTCCAGCTCCTTTTCCAGCTCGCGGTTGCGATCCAGCAGGCCGTCAACGCGCTCGCCGATCTGCTCGGGCGAGGCCTTGAGGCGGGCGGCCAGCGAGCGCAGCGAGCGATCGGCCTGCTGCATCCATGCCACCGCGGCACGACCGGCGACGGCCTCGATCCGCCGCACGCCGGAAGAAACGCCGGCTTCGGAGACGATCTTGAACGCCCCGATGTCGCCGACCCGATCGACGTGGGTGCCGCCGCACAGTTCGGTCGAATAGGCGCCGAACTGGAGCACCCGGACCCGGTCGCCGTACTTGTCGCCGAAGAAGGCCAGCGCACCGGCGGCAATCGCGTCGTCGAACTCCATGACCCGTGCCGAGGCGGCCACGTTGGCCTGGATCTGTGCGTTGACTCGATTCTCGATGGCCTCGATCTGCTCCGGCGTCACCGGTTCGGGGTGCGAGAAGTCGAAGCGCAGCCGGTCGGGTGCGACCAGCGAGCCCTTCTGCTGGACGTGCTCTCCGAGGAGTTCGCGCAGCGCGGCATGCATCAGGTGGGTTGCCGAATGATGGCGAACGATCTCGGCGCGACGGTCGTCGTCGATCCGTGCGGTCACGCGGTCCCCGACCCTCAGCGTGCCCTGGGCCAGGCGACCCTCGTGACCGTGATAGACGCCGGCGAGCTTGCGGGTATCGGAAACCTCGAAGTACGAGCGATCGGTCGACAAGGTGCCGGTATCGCCGATCTGACCGCCGCTTTCGGCATAGAACGGCGTGCGGTCCAGGATCACGATCACCGATGAACGGGCCGACTCATCGTTCGATTCATCGGCCCCTTCATCGGCGCTCAGGATGTCGCGCTTCCGGCCGTCGACGAGAATCGCGACGACCTTTGCATCGTCGAGTGAGGCCTGGTCGTAGCCAACGAACTCGGTCGCAGGCAGATCGGCCACGAGGTCGGAGGAAATGCCATCGCGCACCGAGAACTGGCCGGCCGAGCGGGCCCGCTCGCGCTGGGCCTGCATCGCCGCCTCGAACCCGGCGTCATCGACCCCGAGCTCGCGCTCGCGCGCGATGTCGCGGGTCAGATCGAGCGGAAAGCCGTAGGTGTCGTACAGCTTGAACGCGACCTCGCCGGGAATGGTGTTTCCCTCCAGCGTTTCGAGCACCCCGTCCAGCAGCTTCATGCCCTGGTCCAGCGTCTCGCCGAACCGATGCTCCTCGCGCGCGAGCACATCGGTGATGGCCTGCTGCTTCTCGACCAGCTCCGGATAGGCCTCGCCCATGACATCGGCCAGCGGCCCGACCATGGCCGCGAAGAACGGCGTTTCGCAGCCGAGCTTGTAGCCGTGCCGGATGGCGCGACGGATGATCCGGCGCAGCACGTAGCCGCGCCCTTCGTTCGACGGCAGCACGCCGTCGGCCACCAGGAAGGCGCAGGCCCGGACGTGATCGGCGATGACCTTCAATGACGCGGCCTGAAGGTCTTCGGTACCGGTCCTCTCGGCCGCTGCGCGGATCAGCGCCTCGAACAGGTCGATCTCGTAGTTGGAGTGCACGCCTTGCAGCACGGCGGCCAGCCGCTCCAGCCCCATCCCCGTATCGACACAGGGCCTGGGCAGCGGCGTCATCGTTCCGTCTTCGCTGCGGTCGTACTGCATGAAGACCAGGTTCCAGATCTCGATGTAGCGATCGCCGTCTTCGTCCGGCGTGCCGGGCGGACCGCCGGGAACGTCCGGACCATGGTCGTAGAAGATCTCGGTGCAGGGGCCGCACGGCCCCGTGTCGCCCATCGCCCAGAAGTTGTCCTTGGCGCCGATCCGGGAGAACCGGTCGGGATCGATGCCGATGTCGTCGAGCCAGATCGATGCGGCTTCGTCGTCGTCCTCGAACACCGTCACCCAGAGCTTTTCCGGGGCCAGGCCACAGCGCTCGGTCAGGAAGATCCAGGCGTACTGGATGGCTTCGCGCTTGAAGTAGTCGCCGAAGCTGAAGTTGCCCAGCATCTCGAAGAAGGTGTGGTGCCGTGCGGTATAGCCGACGTTCTCGAGATCGTTGTGCTTGCCTCCGGCGCGCACGCAGCGCTGAGCCGTGGTCGCGCGGCTGTAGTCGCGCTTTTCGGCACCGAGGAAGACGTCCTTGAACTGGACCATGCCGGCGTTGGTGAACAGCAGGGTCGGGTCGTTGCCCGGCACCAGCGGGCTGGAGCGGACGATGCGATGGTCGTGTTCCGCGAAGAAATCGAGGAACGCCTGGCGAATTTCGGCGGTGGTCTTCATGGTCCGGCTCGGGCGCATTCGTAAACCCGCAACTATAGCGGATGCGCCTTCCCGAGCGTGACAGGACCGGTGCACTCCGTCGCCCGCTGCCTACCGTCCCGGGCACGACGGAATCGACCGCTTCCTGTGCAAACGGCGTTCGAACGACCCCCGCCGCGAAGGATCGACACGCCGGAACGGCGGCTCGCACGCGCAAGCAGCGGAAGCGCCGAACGGCCGGCCTGCAGGGCGCCGACCCGGCCTGGAACCGGCCCGCGAGGCGCTGGGCCGTGCTGCAGGAGCGAAGCGAAGGGCGTGTCACGAGGCCCGGACTCCGCTCGTCCTGTCCATCGGCGCCGAGGATTGGCCGAACCGGAACGCTCGAGCAGCGCAGAGGGGCCTGCAGGCGCTCGTTTCCTCGCTCACTCGGACCGGGCGACCTGGATGTCGAGCCCGCTCCGAGCCGGACGCGCCTCGAATGGTTCGTTCAGCGGAGTTCCAGTGAACCCCGCCACTCATTGTGTGACGTAGGACGAGTCGGAGAGCGTTTGGCTGCAAGGTCGGTCTCGCAGGGAATGGCAGCGTCCTTTCCAGCCAACAGAACGCAGCAGATGAATGCGCTCCGGCTCGCCCTTCGAGGAGCGCGCCTGAACCGACATCGCGGCGTTGGGCCCCTTGTCGAGGGCGGGCCATTCACTGCGGGCCGCGCCTTGCACAATCGATTCGGGTGCACGCCATAGGTCACACGATGAGCGGCGGGGTTCACTAGAACGACAGCGCGTTGATTTCACGCAGGTGTTCGCTGGAAAATCCGCGCCTCAGCATGGCCTGGTAGCGCCGCGAGCGCTCCTTGATGTCGCCCGGCGCGGGCCGGCCGCGGTAGCGGCGGTGGTACACGCTCGCCGCCAGCTCGAAGAAATCGACTCCAAGCGACTCCAGCGCACCTTCGGCCGTGCCCTCATCGATGCCGCGCTGGCGAAGCTCTGCCCCGATCCGAACCGGTCCGTAGCCCTTCTCCACCCGCTGCCGGGCAAAGCTCTCGGCAAAGCGGCGATCCGACTGCAGTCCCTCGGACGCCAGTTCGTTCACCGCTCCGTCGACGAGCTCGGCCGGCCAACCCTTGCGAACGAGTTTGTCGCCCAATTCGCGTGCGGCGTGTTCGCGCCGGGCGAGCAGCCGAATCGCGGCCTCGCGGACCTCGCCCGGTCCGACCGAGCGGGTCGACCGGTCGGAGCCGCCTCGGCCGCCGTGGTCGGTCACGATCGAGATCAGCCGGTCGCTTCTTCGGAGTCCGCTGCAGTCCTGTCTTCCGCAGGCGGCTCCTTCGGCAACAGGATGTCGCGGAGCTTCTTCTCGATGTCCGCGGCAATCTCCGGGTTGTCCTTCATGAACTGGCGAGCGTTGTCCTTGCCCTGCCCGATCCGGTCATCGCCGTAGCTGTACCAGGCGCCGGACTTGTTGATGATCTTGTGTTCGACGCCGAGCTCGACCAGCTCACCCTCGCGCGAGATGCCCTCGCCGTAGAGGATCTCGAACACGGCCTGGCGGAACGGCGGGGCCATCTTGTTCTTGACGACCTTGACCCGGGTCTCGTTGCCGATGACCTCGTCGCCGCGCTTCAGCGCGCCGATCCGACGGATGTCCAGGCGCACCGAGCTGTAGAACTTCAGCGCGTTGCCACCGGTGGTGGTTTCCGGCGAACCGAACATCACGCCGATCTTCATGCGGATCTGGTTGATGAAGATCACCGTGCAGTTGGTGCGCTTGATGTTGCCGGTCAGCTTGCGCAGGGCCTGGCTCATCAGGCGGGCCTGCAGGCCGACGTGGGAGTCGCCCATCTCGCCTTCGATCTCGGCCTTCGGCGTCAGCGCCGCGACCGAGTCGACAACGACGATGTCGACGGCGCCCGAGCGCACCAGCATGTCGGTGATCTCCAGCGCCTGCTCGCCGGTATCGGGCTGGGAGACCAGCAGGTCATCGACATTGACGCCCAGCTTGCCGGCGTAGGAGGGATCGAGGGCGTGCTCGGCGTCGACGAACGCGGCCGTGCCGCCGACCTTCTGGGCCTCGGCCACGGCATGCAGCGTCAGCGTGGTCTTGCCGGAGGATTCCGGGCCGTAGATTTCGATGACCCGGCCGCGCGGCAGGCCGCCGATCCCCAGCGCGACATCCAGGGCCAGCGAACCGGTCGAGACCACCGGGACATCCCGGGCGCCGGTCTCGTCGCCCATGCGCATGATGGCGCCCTTGCCGTACTGCTTTTCGATCTGGCTCAGTGCCGCCGAAAGTGCTCGTTTTCGATTGTCGTCCACGTTGCGTCTCGCTGTGTATTTGTTCAGTAGTTTACCCGGAGTTCGAGTATCGCACACACCACGGGGATTTCGCGCTACGGCACGAGCCATCGCAGCGATTTCCTACCCCGATCCGGTCCGATTTCCTACGGATCGGCACTCGGCCGGAGCGATTTCCGGGTGCTCGGCATCATTCTACGGGCCAGGTTCTCAAAACCTGATACGGCCGGCCGGGGATCGACTCGATCAGGGCGAAGTCCCGGACCGCCCAGTCGATCGGTTCGTCGAGCGCCGGCAGCAGGCCCGACGGGCGTGCGTCGATCCCGCGCACCAGCGTCACGTGCGGTCGCCACGAACGGGCATCGATGCGCAGACCCTGCCTGCAGGCCACGCCGATCAGCATCTCGACCAGCGCCAGTGCGGCGGGAACCGGCGCGGCGCCCAGCCAGGCCACCCGGGCCGGCGGGAAGGTGCCGAACCGGTCGAGTCGCAGCGTGAACGGCCCCGGCGGAGTCGACTGACCGACCTCGTCGATCAGCGCATCGACGCGCTCGGCGGCGACGTTGCCGAGAAAGACCAGCGTGAGGTGAAGATTGTGCGCAGGCACCCGGCGCCCGCCGAACTCGCGAACCAGCCGGGCCCGTTCGGTGCGCTCGACCATCGCGGCTCGGAGGGCCGTGTCCGGCCACAGCGCAAGGAACAGCCGGCGGGTGGCGCTCACGACCTCGTCGACACGCGCTCGAGCAGACCGTCCAGGGCGTAGGCGACCGTACGCCGGCGGACCGCATCGCGATCGCCGTCGAAGCGCACCGTCTCGGTTTCAGGCTCGTCGTCCGGCCCGACCCAGCCGAAGCAGACCGTGCCGACCGGCTTGTCCGGGCGGCCGCCGCCCGGCCCGGCGATGCCGCTGACCGCGACTGCATAGTCGACATGGGCCGCGGAACGCGCGCCGCGAGCCATCTCGGCGACCACCATTTCGCTGACCGCGCCGTAGCGATCGATTGTTGCAGCACGAACGCCGAGCGCCTCGGCCTTGGCCCGGTTGGAATAGGTCACCAGGCCGCGGTCGAACCAGTCGGAGCTTCCCGCCAGGTCGGTGCAGACCTTGGCGATCCAGCCGCCGGTACAGGATTCGGCCGTGGCCATGGTCCGTCCGTGCGCGCGCAGCTCCGCGGCCAGGGCCTCGGCCCGGTGCAGCAGCGACGCATCGTCCACCCGATCGGTCATGACGGTATGATGCCCTGCCCGTGTCGATGCTGCACGGTCCCGCCGTCTCCGACCCGATCACGCCAACCGCCTCCGATTCCGACGCCGCCATGCCCGAACGCGACCGCTCCGCCCACACCCCGCTGATGGCCCAGTACCTGCGGATCAAGGCCGAGCATCCCGACATCCTGCTGTTCTTCCGGATGGGCGACTTCTACGAACTGTTCTACGACGATGCGAGGCGCTCGGCCGAGTTGCTCGACATCACCCTGACCACGCGCGGCCAGTCGGCCGGCCAGCCGATTCCGATGGCCGGCGTGCCGGTGCACGCAGTGGAGTCGTATCTGGCCCGGTTGCTGCGCAAGGGCGAGTCGGTGGCGATCTGCGAACAGGTCGGCGACCCGGACACCGCCAAGGGACCGGTCGAACGCAAGGTGGTCCGCATCGTCACGCCGGGCACGCTGACCGACGAATCGCTGCTCGAGGCCCGCGACAGCCGCTTGCTGTGTGCCGTGTGCGGCGCTGGCGGCGGCTACGGGCTGGCCTGGATGGACCTGGCCGGCGGACGGGTCGGTTGCGCCCGTGCCGAGGGCGGCGAAGCGCTGAACGCCGAGCTGGAGCGACTAAGGCCGGCCGAACTGCTGATGCCGGAAACCGGCCTGGGCGGCGTGAGCGTGGGGCTGGAGACCTGCACCACCCGCCGACCGGACTGGACCTTCGACATCGAGGCCGGCGCCCGGACCCTGACCCGCCAGTTCGGCGTCCGCGACCTGTCGGGCTTCGGCGTCGACGAGGCCGGTCCGGAAATCGGTGCGGCGGGCGCGCTGATCGACTACGCCAGGACCATGCTGGCCGGCGAGCTGCCGCCGCTGGTCGGCCTGAAGCGCGAGGTCGCCGACGAACACCTCCAGATGGACGCAGCGACCCGCCGCCACCTGGAGATCGACCGCCACCCCGACGGCCGCGCCGAGCACACGCTGGTCGGCCTGCTGGACCGGGCCGGAACCCCGATGGGCAGCCGCAAGCTCCGGCGCTGGATCACCCATCCGCTGCGCAATCGCGAGGTGCTGGCGCGTCGCCACCAGGCCGTCGCCGCGCTGCTCGACGCCCAGCGCCACCCGCGCCTGGCCGAAACGCTGGCCGGGCTCGGCGATCTCGAGCGCATCCTCACCCGGATCGGGCTGGGCAGCGCCCGGCCCCGCGACCTGACCACGCTGCGCGGCGGACTGGAGCGCCTGCCGACGATCGCCGGCCAACTGGCCGATCTCGACGACCCGCTGCTGGCCGAGCTGGTCGAGGCCCTGCCCGAGCGCGCCGACCTCGTCGACCTGTTGTCCCGCGCGCTGGTCGACGAGCCGCCGGTGCTGATCCGCGATGGCGGCGTCGTCCGCGACGGCTTCGACGCCGAACTCGACGAACTCAGGAGCCTCAGCGGCAATGCCGACGATTTCCTGCAGCGATACGAGCAGCGCGAGCGCGAGCGGACCGGCATCGGCACGCTGAAGGTCGGCTACAACCGCGTGCACGGCTTCTTCATCGAGGTCTCGAAAGCCCACGGCGACAAGGTCCCGACCGAGTACACCCGGCGCCAGACCCTCAAGAACGCCGAGCGCTACGTGACCGAAGAGCTCAAGCGCCACGAAGACAAGGTGCTGTCGGCTCGCGAGCGCGCACTGTCGCGCGAGAAGGCGCTGTACGAGCAGCTGGTCCGCGACCTGGCCGAAGAGCATGCCGCGCTGTCCGGCATCGCCGACGCGCTGGCCCGGCTGGACGTGCTGGTCACCTACGCCGAGCGTGCCGAGGCGCTCGACTGGTCGCGGCCGACGCTCGACGATGCGCCCGGTCTCGAGATCGAGCAGGGCCGCCACCCGGTCGTCGAGCCGTTCCAGGATCAGCCGTTCGTGCCCAACGACTGCCGGCTGGATCCGGAACGCCGGATGCTGGTGATCACCGGCCCGAACATGGGCGGCAAGTCGACCTACATGCGGCAGGTCGCGCTGATCGTCCTGCTGGCCCACGCCGGAAGCTTCGTACCGGCCCGGGCGATGCGCTGTGGGCCGATCGACCGGATCTTCTCGCGGATCGGCGCCGGCGACGACCTGACCCGCGGCCGCTCGACGTTCATGGTGGAAATGGTCGAGACCGCCAACATCCTGAACAACGCGACCGCACAGTCGCTGGTCCTGATGGACGAGATCGGCCGCGGCACCTCGACCTTCGACGGGCTGGCGCTGGCCTGGGCGGTGGCCACCGAACTGGCCATGCAACTCCAGGCCTACACCCTGTTCGCCACCCACTACTTCGAACTGACCCAGCTGTCGGCCGACCACGACGGCATCGTCAACGTGCATCTCGATGCGAAGGAACACGCCGAGCGTGTGATCTTCCTGCACGCCGTCCGCGAGGGGCCGGCCAGCCAGAGCTACGGCCTGCAGGTCGCGCGGCTGGCCGGTGTGCCGGCCCCGGTCGTGAAGCGTGCCCGCCGCCACCTCGACCAGCTGGAGAAGAAGGCCCGCGCCGCCGATTCCCCGCAGCTCGGTCTGTTCGACGCGCCCAGCGCCGCCGAACCGGAACCTGGCCCGCCCCCGGCCCATCCCGTGATCGATGCCCTGGCCGAGCTGGATCCCGACGCGCTGTCGCCGCGCGAAGCGCTGGAAACGCTGTATGCGTTGAAGGAGGCGCTGGAGAGCGGAGAGAATTGAGGGAGGGAGCTCTCAGTTCTCAGTTCTCAGTTCTCAGTTCTCAGTTCTCAGTTCTCAGTTCTCAGTTCTCAGTTCTCAGTTCTCAGTTCTCAGTTCTCAGTTCTCAGTTCTCAGTTCTCAGTTCTCAGTTCTCAGTCGTCAGTTGCCGGTTGTCAGTGAAAGCGGACAGCTTCAAGGTTCGGGTTCGCGACGCTTCTCTCCTGACGCACGCGCCAGCGGATCACTGAAAACTGAAAACTGCGTACTGAAAACGTCCCGCTCACTCGGGCACGCCCGGAACCGCGAACAGCGCCACGTCACCCGGACCGCCACGTCGCCCCGACGGCCTACACCCCCGGCCGATCGCCCCATAGGATCTTGTGCAGTTGGACCTGCAGCCGCGCGTTCAGCCCGCTGTCCAGCAGCCATTCGGCCAGCTGGGCCGGCGACAGGGTTTCCCAGACCGGGGAGAACCAGACGGTCCATCGTTCGAGGCCGTGTGCGCGGACCAGCGCGGCGGCTTCATCGAAGTCCTTGCGGTCGGCGACGACGAATTTGATCTGGTCGTGCGGCTGGAGATGTTCGAGGTTGTCGAAGTCGTTGCGCGCGGCCTCGCCGGAGGCCGCGAGCTTGAGGTCGAGCACCTTGACCACGCGCGGATCGACGTCGGCCACCGGCAGCGCCCCGCTGGTTTCCAGCGATACCCGGTACCCGGCCTCGCACAGGCGTTCCAGCAACGGCAGGCAGGTGCGCTGGGCCAGTGGCTCTCCGCCGGTCACGCAGACGTGCCGCGCGCCGTGGTCCCTCACCTGATCGAGGACCGCGTCGATGGTCATCCATTGTCCGCCATGGAAGGCGTAGGCGGTATCGCACCAGCTGCAGCGAAGCGGACAGCCGGTCAGGCGAACGAAGGTGGTCGGCCAGCCGGCCGAATCGGACTCACCCTGGACCGAATGGAAGATCTCGGTGATCTTGAGCTCGGTGGCCGAGCGATGGGTGGAGTCTGCGGGCGAGGACATGAGAGCGGGGCTCAGGGGCGGGGGACGAGGGGAAAGGGACGACTGATCGACGTCGGACGGCGCGTTCGACGAGGTTTCGACGTCGCCACTCGTCCCGGGTCCCTTGCCCCTGGTCCCTAGCGAATCACAACCTACCTTCCAGCCGCATGGTGCGCAGGCGGTTTTCGGCCAGGCGCGAGTAGTTGGTGCCGGGGAACTGCTCGGCGACCTGCTGCAGAGCCGCGCGGGCCTCGATCCAGTGCTCCAGTTCGTAGTGACTGAAGCCGATCTTCAGCAGTGCGTCGGGCTCCTTGCCGCTGCCCGGGTAGCGCTCGAGCAGATCGTTGAACTGGCCCAACGCCGTTTCGAAGTCGCGGGTCACGTAGTAGACCTCACCGAGCCAGTACAGCGCATTCGGTGCCAGGCTGGACTGCGGATGATCCTGCAGGAAGCGGTCGAAGCCTTCCGCGGCGTCGGCATAGCGGGTTTCACGCAGCGCGAGGAAGGCCTGGTCATAGGCCTGGGTTTCGGCTTCGGTCGGCTGCTGGAGCTCGCGCGCATCGGTCCGGGTCGGCGTCGCCAGGGTCGCGATCTCCGCTTCGGCATCCAGCGGCTCACGGACTTCAGGCAGGTCCGAGGGCGGCGGCACGCGGCCGATCGCCTCGGCGCCTGGCTCGACCACCGGGCCGTCGGCATCGATGCCGGTCGGCTGCCGGCCCGGGTCGCTGGCCGGACCGTTGACCGGATCGTTGACCGGATCGGCCGACGCCCGTGAACTGGACAATGCACCGGCAGCCCCTTCCAGTCCGCCGATGCGGCGATCGAGATCGAGGTACTGATCGCGCTGTCGGCGCTTGAGGTTCTCGATCTCCTGCGCCTGCGCTTCGACCAGCCCGCGCAGCTCACGCACTTCCTCGCGCATCTGCTGCAGTTCGAGCACGAACCGCGCCGTCATGTCGTCGGCACCATCCTGCTCGACCTGTGCCGGCGCCACGACGGGCGCCAGCAACAGGGTCGAGGCCAGCAGTGCCAGCGGCCAGCGAATCTGCGAGCGGGCGGCGGGCGGCATTGGGGTCATCGTGGAGGACATGCTGCCGTCAGCGCGCGGTGTAGACGATCTCCACCCGGCGGTTCCGCTCCCAGCACGCTTCGCTGGTCTGGCGGCAGACCGGGCGTTCTTCGCCGTAACTGACCACTTCCACCTGGTTGCCGGACACGCCTTCGGCGCGCATCAGGTCGAGCACGGAATTGCCGCGACGCTCACCGAGGCCCAGGTTGTACTCGCGCGAACCGCGCTCGTCGGCGTGGCCTTCGAGCAGCACCCGGCCGCTCGGGTTGGCCTTCAGGTACTCGGCGTGCGCGCGGATGATCGGCAGGTACTGCGGCTGGACGTTCGAGCGATCGAACTCGAAGTAGATCTCGCGCTGGCTCAGCAGGCTGTCCGGGTTGTCGAGATTGCGCGAGTCGGCGAAGTCGGCCGGGTCGACGCGATCGACTTCGACCGGCTCGGTGGTGGTCGGGCCCGGATCGGTCGGTTCGGCTTCCGGCGGCGTCTCGCGCGTCGGCTGCGCACAGGCGGCCAGCAGCAGGCTCAGCACAACGAGGCTCAAAATGCGGACTGCAGTGTTCATGCTTCCTCCAGGGGATACGGATCGTAGGGTCGGGGTCGGCTCGAGCTCGACGACGATGTTCGGTTCGGGTTCGTTCGGGTTCGTTCGTGCTCGAGTGATGATTATTGTCGTTTTCGCGTGACCGATCCGGCGGCACGCGGTCAGCGAATGCGCGGCGACCAGGCCGGCTCGCGAACGTCGCCGTCGGTCAGCACCAGTCGCTGCCGGAACCGGCCGTCCACCGAGACCGCGGCCAGTACGCCCCGCTCGCCTTCGCGCGTGGCGTAGAGCACCATGCTGCCGTTCGGCGCAAAGCTCGGCGACTCGTCCATGCGACCCGGAGATAATACACGCAAACGCTCGGATTCGCGATCCAGCACGGCGATCCGGAAGTCCCGCCCATCGCCGTGCACCATCGCCAGCATTCCGGTCTCCGGATCGACCGATACGCGAGAGTTGTAGCGTCCTTCCGTGGTCACCCGCTCGATGTTGCGCCCGTCGCGCCGAACCCGGTAGATCTGCGGCTGGCCGGCGCGGTCGGAGGTGAAGTACAGGTGCCGGCCGTCGAGCGACCAGGCCGGCTCGGTGTTGATCGAATAATGCTGGGTCAACTGCTCCATGCGGCCGGTCTCCAGGTCCTTGACCCAGATTTCAGGACTGCCGCTGCGCGAAAGGCTCATCGCCAGGGAGCGACCGTCGGGCGAGAACGCCGGTGCGCCGTTGATGCCGCGCTCCGACGACACCGTCTCGCGCTGGCCGGTGAAGATGTCCTGCACGATCACGTGCGAGGTGCCGGTGGCGAAGGACACATAGGCCAGCCGGCGACCTTCCGGCCCCCAGTTCGGCGACAGGATGGGCTGGCTGTGGCGGACGATGGTCTGCGGGTTGTAGCCGTCGGAGTCGGCAACGATCAGCTCGAACTGCTCGGCGTCGGTGCCGGCGCCGGTGACCTGGACATAGGCGATCCGGCTGGCGAACGCGCCGGGCACGCCGATCAGCTCCTCGTAGATCGCATCGGCGATCTGGTGGGCCCGCAGGCGATGCTCGCCGGGCCCGCTCGGAATCGCGCGCGAGAACAGCGTGCGGCCCGACGGCACGGCCACCAGGTGATACTCGATCTCCTCGCGGAGGCCGTCCGGCCCGGCCACCAGCCGGCCCATCGCCACGTAATCGACCTCGAGCAGGTTCCAGGTGTTCGGCCGCACTTCGGCCGGTCGGGTCGGCCGATCGATCATGTCGGCCACGTCCATCGGTTCGAACAGGCCGGAGCGCCGCAGGTCCGCGGCAATGACTTCGTGGATCGGGGTTTCCGGCGGCAGCACCCCGGGACCCTCGGCGAACGGCACGACCGCGATCGCCAGCGCACCTTCGACGCCGTCGACGATCTCGATCTGGAGCTGGGCCCGGGCCGGCACCGCGGCGAGAAGCGCCAGCGCCAGCACGACGCTAGCCGTCGTAGCGAAAAACGAATTCGATTTCACGTTGGAAGACCTCCTCGTAGCCTCGATAGGCCAGGTTTTCGGTGCGCTCGACGGCCGAAAGAATCGAGCGGCGAGTCAGTTCATCGGCGTTGCAGGGCGAAACGATCGACTGGTCGATGATCTCGCCGCCGGGAATCTGTAGAACACGGACCGCGCAGCGCAACCCCGGTTCCGTGGTCGGCGGCCGGCGCCAGTTGCGGGTGACCTGTTCCTGGATGGTGGCGATGTATTCCTCGAACAGCGTCGCGCGCCGCTCCGCGGCCTGCGCCTGTTCGCGCGCCAGCCGAAGGCGTTCGGCCTCGGCCTCGGCGGCGCGCCGGCGCTCGTCCTCGACGCGCCGTTCGGCCAGTTCGGCCAGCCGCCGTTCTTCTTCTTCGCGCCGCTGCTGCGCTTCCTCGCGCTGGCGCCGGAGATCCTCGAGCTCGCGCAGTCGTTCGGCCTCGGCTTCGCGGCGCTGGCGCTCCAGCGCTTCGGCCTGCTCGCGCTGACGCCGGGCCTCCTCGGCCTCGCGCTCGCGGGCCAGCTGGGCCTGGCGCTGCTGTTCGAGCAGGCGCTGGCGCTCGGCCTCGGCCTCGCTGCGTTCGCGCTGCTGCCGCTGACGCTCTTCGAGCTCGCGCTGACGTCGGGCCTCCTCGGCCTGGCGCTGTTCCAGCAGCTGCCGGGCCTGCTCGGCCTGTTGCTCGGCGCGCCGCTCGTCGGCGCGTTGCTCGACGAACGGTGCGGCGTCGACCAGCGTGAACGACGGCGTCGGCCGGACCGGCTCGGGCGCCTTCCAGCCCAGACTGCCCAGCCACAGCAGGCCGACCGCAGCGACGTGGACGAGCATGGCAAGGCCCAGCGCACGAAGCGACTCGCGCGCCGGCGACGGCCCGGATTGGGGAATGCGGCGCGTGTTCACTGCTCGGGCGGATCACCCATGAACCCGATCGACGCCACCCCGGCCTGCTGCAGCGTGACCATGGTTCCGTAGATGTGCCGGTAGTCGGTCTGCTGGTCGCCGCCGACCAGCACCTGGACGTCCGGGTTGCGCCCGACGATGATCCCGACCCGCTCGGCCAGGGTCTGCGGATCGACCAGTTCCGGGGCATCGCCGGTGTTCAGGTACAGGTTGCCGTCGCGGTCGACGGTGACCATCAGCGGCTCGTCGATGTCGCCCATCGACTCGGCGTTGCCCTGCGGAAGCTCGACCTCGACACCGAGATTCAGCAGCGGCGCGGTGACCATGAAGATGATCAGCAGCACCAGCATCACGTCGATGTACGGCACGACGTTGATCTCGGCCATCGGGCGCTTGCGCCGGCGGAGCGGAGAATCGGCCTCCATCTCAGCCCTCCTGCAGGCGGCGCGCCTGGCGGTGCAGGATGCCGGCGAACTCTTCCTTGAAGTTGTCCATGCGGACTTCCAGCCGGTAGACCTGGTTGGAGAAGCGGTTGTAGGCGATGACCGCCGGAATCGCGGCCACGAGGCCCATGGCCGTGGCGATCAGCGCCTCGGCGATCCCCGGCGCGACCATCGCGATCGTCGCCTGCTGCACGCCGGCCAGGGCGAAGAACGCGTGCATGATGCCCCAGACCGTGCCGAACAGGCCGACGTAGGGGCTGGTCGAGCCGACCGTGGCCAGGAAGTCCAGCCGGTGCTCCATCCGGTCGACCTCGCGGGTCAGCGCCACGCGCATGGCGCGCTGGGCCCCTTCGGCCAGCGTGTCCGGCGAGACGCGCTTTTCCTCGCGCAGCCGCGTGAACTCGCGGAAGCCGGCCTCGAAGATCGTCTCCAGGCCCTCGTTGACCTTCTTCTCGCTGGCAATGCGGTCGTAGAGCTGGCCGAGATCGGCGCCGGACCAGAACTTGTCCTCGAACTCCTTCGAGCGCTTGTCGACCCGCCTGAGCATCGTGCGCTTGGCGAAGATGATCATCCAGGACACCACGGAGGCGGCCAGCAGCAGGGCCATGACCAGCTGGACCACCAGCGTGGCTTCCAGGATCAGGCTCCAGACGTTCATGTCGGTACTCATTCGGTCTTCCCGTTGTTTTTGGAGGGGCGAGGGACGAGGGGTGAGGGACGAGTGTTGTTCATTCGGGCTTCAGGGTGCGTTAATTTCTCGAGGGACGAGGGGTGAGGGGAAAGGGACGAGTGAAAAATCGAACAGAACACTCGCCCCTAGTCCCTGGCCCCTTTCCCCTCCTGCATCATCGTCTCGACCGCCTCGAGAATCCGGGTCCGCACCTCGTGCGGCGTCCGAGCCGGCACAAAGCGTTCCGCATCGAGACAGGCCGCCTGCACGGTGGCGGTCAGCAACAGTTCACCGTCGCGCTCGATCCGTTGTTCGAACTCCATCTTCAGCCGGCCGATCGCTAGGACGCCAACGGTGACCGAGAGTTCATCTTCCAGCCGCGCCGGCCGGCGGAAATCCAGCTGCATCTTCGTGATCGCGAAGAGCACGCCGTGTTCCTTGCGCAGCGGTACCTGGTGGACGCCGATCGACGCCAGCCAGTCCGAGCGCGCGCGCTCGAGGAACTGCAGGTAGCGGGCGTGGTAGACCACGCCGCCGGCATCCGTGTCTTCCCAGTAGACGCGGTAGCGGAAGACTCCGTTACATGCATCGGGCGCGGCCGTCATTTCTCGTCGCCGCGCTGGAACAGGTCGCCGACCGGCGCGCCCTGCCCCGACGGCGGCTTCAGGCCCAGGTGGCGCCAGGTCCGGTCCGTGGCCATGCGGCCGCGTGCGGTGCGGACCAGGAAGCCCTGCTGGATCAGGTAGGGCTCGATCACGTCCTCGATCGTGCCGCGTTCTTCCGACAGGGCCGCGGCCAGCGATTCCACGCCGACCGGCCCGCCGTTGAAATGCTCGACCAGGATCTGCAGCAGGCGGCGGTCGAGCTGGTCGAAGCCCTCGGCGTCGACCTGCATCATCTCCAGCGCATCGCCGGCTTCCTGGCCGCCGATCCGGCCCTCGGCGCGCACCTCGGCGAAGTCGCGCACGCGGCGCAGCAGGCGGTTGGCGATCCGCGGGGTTCCGCGCGAGCGCCGCGCGATCTCGGCGGCGCCCTTCGCGTCACACTCGATGCCGAGAATGCCGGCCGAGCGCGAAACAATTTTCGCCAGGTCGTCGACGTCATAGAACTCCAGCCGCTCGACGATGCCGAAGCGGTCGCGCAGCGGCGAAGTCAGCAGGCCGGCCCGGGTGGTCGCGCCGACCAGCGTGAAGCGCGGCAGGTCGAGCTGGATCGATCGGGCCGCCGGCCCCTCGCCGATGATGATATCGATCCGGTAGTCCTCCATCGCCGGATACAGCACCTCTTCGACCACCGGCGACAGGCGGTGGATCTCGTCGACGAACAGCACGTCGCCGGGCTCGAGGTTGGTCAGCATCGCCGCCAGGTCGCCGGCCTTCTCCAGCACCGGGCCCGAGGTCTGGCGCAGCTGGGTGCCCATCTCGGCGGCGATCACATTGGCCAGCGTCGTCTTGCCGAGCCCGGGCGGGCCGAAGATCAGCACGTGATCGAGCGCCTCGGCGCGGTTGCGGGCCGACTCCAGGTAGATGCCGAGTCGGTCCTTCATCGCCCGTTGACCAATGTACTCGGCAAGCCGGGTCGGCCGCAGGCTGGCCTCGACGCGGGCCTCGTCGCCCTCGGCGCTGGCGCCGATCAGGCGCGCGTGGTCATCGGCGGAAGGAAGGTCATTCATCGGGATTCGGCACCGGAACGCGCCGGTCCTGACGGGGCAATTCGAGAATGGTAGCCCATCCGGAGCAAGCCGACAGCGCATGCGACGGATTGCGCCCTTCCCACGCGTCCGCTACGCTGATCGAGGCGGATTGGCACGGGACGGGGAGTTTTCATGATTCGATCATCGATGGGGAAATGCCCGGCTTCGCCCGTCGGCGGGGTCGCGGCCGCACTGATGGCCATCGTGCTGCTGGCGTCAGCAACGATTGCGCACGGCACGGCATTGATCTGGCAGGAGCGGCCGCTGCCGACGCCCGATGTCCAGTTCCTGCAGGTCGCCAGCTCCGGCACGATGTTGCTGGCACGCGGTTTCGACATCGACGAACCGTTCGGCCCGGGCCTGTTGTTCATCAGCGACAATGGCCTCGACTGGACGCCGATCGACCCGGGCCTGGCCGGTCGAAGCGTCGACGCCATCGGCTTCGCGCTCGATCACTTCGTCGTGATCACGGAAGACGGCGAGTTGCTGCTCGGTAACGACGACGCCGCCAGCTGGTCCACGCGACCCGCCGCCGTCGACCCGTCCGCGAGTATCCGCGGGGTGGTCGAACACGAGCGTCGAGTCTGGATGCTGGCGACGTGGCGGTTCGGCCCAGCTGCTGCGGAGCTGGTCTCGAGCGCGGATTTCATCGATTGGACGACGGAATACTCCTCCGAAGCCATTGGCGTTCTCTTCGACCCGATCCTCGGCAATCTGACCGCCGGTGACGGCGCGTTGGCCTTGACGAAGATGTCGCCCCCACCGGCGGTGACGACCGGCGCGGCTCTTGCGCTGTCCTCGGACGGCCCGGACTGGCTGAGCTTCAGCAGCAACAATCCCCCCGCAGGGCCGCCCGTGAGCCCCGGCGGCCTGGCGTGGAACGGCAGCGCGTTCGTTGGGCTTGCAGCCCCTCCCCTCGACGGCTCCCCGACGCCGCTGCAGATCGTTCAACGAACGCCGGACGGCAACAGCGATGTTTTCGAGTACCCGGATCGGGTCGGGAAATTTCGAACGCTGCACGGAGGTCCGGACGGTCTCGTTGTCCAGCAACTGGATGACGATGCCCATCGCTTGTGGACGAGCCGGGACGGAACCGACTGGTTCGAGGAGTCGGTCGTTCCCAGCGGCACGTTTCGCGGCTTCGCTCGTTGGAAGGGCGGCTGGGTCGGGGTCGGCACCACGACGATCCGCGGCGTGCCGCGGCAGGCCCTCCCGATCCCGACCCTGCCGCTGGGCGGGCTGACGGTGCTGGCGATCGTTCTGGCGCTGGCCGGCAGCGTCGCGGTCGCGCGGCGCCGCCCTACTTCGCCATCCGGTTCTTCAACGCCTGGCGGATGATCGCCTCGGCGCTTTCGGCGCCATCGACGCCCTTGACCATCTTCAGCGCTTCGGCCGGTGAGTAGCCCAGCGCCACGAGACCGGCTCTCGCTTCCGCGCTGGCGTCCGGCGCCGAAGCTTCGCCGCCGCCCAGCCCGGTCGCCTCGAGCCCCAGGTCGTCGAGCCGCGACTTCATTTCCAGGATCAACCGCTCGGCGGTCTTCCTGCCGATGCCGGGAAGGCGCGTCAGGGCCTTGCTGTCGCCCGATTCGACCATCAGGGCGAAATCATTCGCCGAGACGCTCGAAAGGATGGCCAGCGCCAGCTTCGGCCCGACCCCGGAAATCTTCAACAAGGTCCGGAACAGCTGACGATCGGAGGCACGGGCGAAGCCGAACAGCAGGTGCGCGTCTTCGCGGATCACCGTGTGGATCACCAGGGTGACGTCCTTGCCGGCCGCGGGCAGGCCGTCGAACACGGTCATCGGGCACTCCACCTCGTAGCCGACGCCGTGGCAGTCGATCACCACGAAGGGGGGCTGGCGCTCGATCAGGGTTCCGGACAGTCGGGCGATCATTGCTTGCTCCTCGTTGCTGCAGCCTTCATCGCAGGCGGACGCCGGCCGGCAGCCGCGACGCGGTCTGCGCCGTGTGCAGGTGGCACAGTGCGACGGCCAGCGCGTCGGCCGCGTCGGCGCCGAAGGGGGCCTTGGTCTTCAGCAGCATCCGCACCATGTGCTGCACCTGTTCCTTGTCGGCGCCGCCCCGCCCGACCAGGGCCTGTTTGATCAGGCGCGGTGCGTACTCGTGGACGTCCAGGCCGCACTGCACGGCCGCGCAGATCGCCGCGCCGCGGGCCTGGCCCAGCTTGATTGCGGCCTGCGGGTTGCGGCTCATGAAGGCGGTTTCGATCGCGACGATTTCGGGCCGGTGGGTTTCGACGGCCTCGCGAACGCCGTCGAAGATGGCCGAAAGCCGGCCCGGCATGTCGCCATCGCCCAGCTTCAGGTCGAAGGCCGCGACCAGCGTGTGGCCGTCGACCACGCCGATGCCCGTGACCCGCGACCCCGGATCGATGCCGAGGACGCGCATCAGTCCTCGTAGGCTTCGGCGGGAATCTCGGCGTTGTGCCAGACGTTCTGCGTGTCGTCGAGGTCCTCGAGCATGTCGAGAAAGGTCACCAGCTTCCTGCCGCCTTCGGCATCCTGCGGCACGCTGGTCGAGGCGCGCATGGTGACCTCGGACTCGTCCGGCTCCAGGCCGGCGGCCTGGATCGCGCCGAGCACTTCGGCGAACTGCTCCGGTGTGGTCAGCACCTCGACGCTGCCGTCATCGGCCGTCTCGATGTCCTCGGCGCCGGCCTCGAGCGCGGCTTCCATGATGCGGTCCTCGTCGGCGCCGGGGCCGAAGCTGATCACGCCCTTGTTCTCGAACAGGTAGGCCACCGAGCCGTCGGTGCCGAGGTTGCCGCCGTGCTTGCTGAACGCATGGCGGACCGCCGCGACCGTTCGGTTGCGGTTGTCGGTGACGGTGTCGACCATCACGGCCACGCCGCCGGGCGCGTAGCCCTCGTAGCGAATCTCTTCGTACGCAACGCCTTCGAGGTCGCCGGTGGCCTTCTTGATCGCGCGTTCGATGTTGTCCTTCGGCACGTTGGCCGCGTTGGCCTTGTCCCAGGCCAGCCGCAGCCGCGGATTGCTGTCCGGATCACCGCCGCCTTCGCGCGCGGCAACGGTGATTTCGCGCACCAGGCGCGTGAAGATCTTGCCCCGCTTGGCGTCCTGCGCCTTCTTGCGGTGCTGGATGTTGGCCCACTTGGAATGCCCTGCCATGGGTCTGGAAATCCCGCGATTGAACAGGGTGAAAAGTCTATCATGCAGCGCCCGCGCGGCCCGGTTCAGCTTCGAGTCATCCTCGAGCGCTAGAATGGCGTTGTAGTCAGAATCGAACCCGGAGCCATGACCATGACGAACCGCCTTCGCCGCCTTGTCGCGACCACTGCCCTGCTCGCCGCTGTCGCCCCCGGCCTCGCCGCCGCCCAGGCCGGCGAACTGAACCTGCTGACCGACCTCGGCACGCCGTTCCCGCCGGGCTGCCTGTCGATCGACCTGCCCGAGCAGCCGTCGGATCCCGACAGTCTGCTGGTCGACAACGACATCGACGTGCCGGCCGCCCTCAGCAACAGCAACGATGCCACCGTGAACGTCAAGGTCTGGCGGGTGGCCTGCGCCGACGAAGGGTACTCCGTGGTGCTGGTCCGGTTGGAGCAGCTCGCCGGCAACCCCGTCGTCATTCCGCAGGTCTACGCCGAGGCCGGCGACGTCGATCGTCCGTTCCACGAGGCCCAGCTGCTGACCATTCCGGCCGCCGGCAACGTCGGCGCGACCGGCGGTATCGTGACCAACGCCGGCACCACGTTCATGCTGGCCGTGGAGCCGACCTCGATCGACGGCCAGACCACCTTCCTGCCCGAGGACTACAACGAGCAGTTCACCGTCGAGTTCACCTGGGAGGCCTTCTCCGGCGCCCAGACGGTCAACTTCCCGGTCCTGCTCGACCGGTTCGAGCCCAGTCTGGATCCGCCGCAGTTCGCCGACACCGTGCTGAACGGCCGCTACAGCGGCCAGTGGGTCCTGCCGGGCACGCCGAAGACCGGGCTGGTGCTGCAGATCGCCGAAAATGGCGACGAGAACTTCGTCTTCGCGATCTTCTTCACCTATCGCGACGGCGAGCCGTTCTGGATCGTCGGCAACACCTCCTCCGGCCTGACCCAGCCCGGCCCGGTGACGATCGACATGCTGGAGTCGTTCAATGGTGAATTCATCAGCCGACCCAACCAGCCCGCCGACGGCGATGTGCCCTTCAGCGACGCCGGACAGATCACGATCCGGGCGAAGGACTGCAACACGCTGGACGTCGACTACGACTTCTCGCCGCTGGGCGAAGGGACCGGCAGCTTCGACCTGGAGCGCTTGATCCGGATCGCCGGCTACGACTGCAACCCCTGGGAATGATGGACGTATCCACCGCCTGACCCGATCGCGGCCCGGCCCTCGCCGGGCCGCGATCGTTCCGGATCTCGAAGGCCGTGAACCGGCCGCGCGCGAAACGGGCGAAAGAAACCCGGCAGCGACCCGGTATCCTCTCCCGACCCCTCGCCGAGCCCGCCGATGAACCGCACCCTACCCCGCCTGCTCCTGCTGACTGCGCTGGCCGCCCTGATCGGCGTGTTCTTCTGGCTCGACCTCGGTCAGTACTTCAGCCTCGACGAGCTCCGCGCCCGGCGCGACCAGCTGCTGGCCTACATCGACCGGAATTTCCTCCTGGCGCTGGTCATCTACGTCGGCGCGTACATCCTGATGGCGGCCCTGTCCCTGCCGGGTGCGGCCATCCTGACCCTGGCCGGCGGTGCCCTGTTCGGACTGCTGGCCGGAACGGTTGCCGTATCGCTTGCATCGACGATCGGCGCGACACTGGTCTTCCTGGCCGCACGCTTCCTGTTCCACGACGCGGTGCAGAATCGCTTCGGCAAGCGGCTGAAGCGGATCAACGAAGGCGTCGAACGCGACGGCGCGTTCTACCTGCTGGCCCTGCGACTGGTACCGATCTTTCCGTTCTGGGTCATCAACCTGGTCATGGCGCTGACGCCGATCCGGACCTGGACCTATGCCTGGGTCAGCCTGGTCGGCATGTTTCCGGCCACGGTGGTCTACGTGAACGCCGGCACCCAGCTGGCCCGGGTCGACACGGTCGGCGACGTGCTGTCACCTGGCCTGATCGGGGCCTTCGTGCTGCTCGGCCTGCTGCCGCTGATCACCCGCTGGATCCTGCGGTTGCTGAACAACCGCAAGGTCTATGCCGGCCACGACAAACCGACATCGTTCGACTACAACCTGATCGTGATCGGCGCCGGCTCGGCCGGGCTGGTCTCCTCGCTGATCGGCTCGACGGTCAAGGCAAAGGTCGCTCTGGTCGAGAAACACCGGATGGGCGGCGACTGCCTGAACACCGGCTGCGTGCCGTCCAAGGCCCTGCTGCGCACCGCGCGGCTGGTCCAGGAGGCCCGTGACAGCCGCGACTACGGCATCCGCAGCATGACCGCCGAGTTCGACTGGCAGGAGGTCATGCAGCGCGTGCACTCGGTGATCGAGACCATCGAACCGCACGACTCGCCGGAGCGCTACCGGGGTCTCGGCGTCGACGTGATGCTGGCCGAGGGCCGGCTGATTTCGCCGTGGGCGGTCGAAGTCACCGACGAGGAAGGAACGCGCACCATCACCGCGCGCAGCATCGTGCTGGCCACCGGGGCCGAGCCGCTGGTGCCGCCGATCGACGGGCTGGACCAGGTGCCGAGCTGCACCTCCGACACCCTCTGGGACCTGGACACCCAACCCGAACGCCTGCTGGTGCTCGGCGGCGGACCGATCGGCTGCGAGCTGGGCCAGGCCTTTGCCCGCCTCGGCTCGAAGGTCACGATCGTCGAGATGGGCGAGCGGCTGCTGCAGAAGGAAGACGTCGAGGCGTCGCGCGCGCTGACCGCACGCCTCGAGGCCGAGGGCGTCACCGTGGCCACCGGTCATCGCGCCGTGCGCTTCGAGCGCGCCGAGGTCGGCGGCGTGGCCGTCTGCCAGCGGACCGGTGACGGAAGCGGTGACGAGGTCCGCTTCGAGTTCGACCGGGTGCTGGTCGCGCTGGGCCGCCGGGCGCGGACGAAGGGCTTCGGCCTGGAAGAGCTGGGCATCGAGATCGCCGACGGCGGCACGATCGCCACCGACGACTTCCTGCGCACGACCTTCCCGAACGTCTACGTCTGCGGCGACGCCGCCGGCCCGTACCAGTTCACCCACGTCGCCTCGCACCAGGCCTGGTTCGCCAGCGTCAACGGCCTGCTGGCGCCGTTCTGGTCGTTCCGCGCCGATTACCGGGTGATCCCCTGGGCCACCTTCACCGACCCGGAAGTCGCACGCGTCGGGCTGAACGAACAGGACGCCGCCGAGCAGGACGTCGACGTCGAGGTCACGACCTACGGCATCGATGACCTGGATCGGGCGATCGCCGATTCGGCCGCGCACGGCTTCGTCAAGGTGCTGACCGAGCCGGGCAAGGACCGGATCCTCGGCGCGACCATCGTCGGGCCGCACGCCAGCGAACTGATCGCGGAGTTCGTGCTGGCGATGAAGCACGGGCTGGGCCTGAACAAGATCCTGTCGACCATCCACATCTACCCGACGCTCAACGAGGCCAACAAGTTCGCCGCCGGCGAGTGGAAGAAGGCGCGCAAGCCGGAGACGCTGCTGAAGCTCGCCGAGCGCTTCTTCGCCTGGCGACGGCGCTGAGCCCGGTCGGCCGTCAGTCGTCGGGCGACTGGAAGCCCGGCTGGCCGACCTGCCCGGGAAACTGCGGCACCTTGAGGAATTCGGTCGTGTCGTAGCCGTTGGTCTCGAACACCGTCATCAGCCGCTGGTACTCGGCCTCGCCGATCCGCGGCTCGCGCGCCATCACCCAGCCGTAGTTCCGGCTCGGATGACCGACGGCGACGTGGCGGTAGTCGTCATCGACATCGAGAATCACGTAATCGAAGGTCAGCGGCCAGAAGAAGCGCACCTTCCAGCGTGCGTTGCTCTGCTTGTCCACCACCCAGGCCACGCCCTCCATCGACTCTTCGGCGGCGCCGAAGTCGTCGCGGTAGAAATACAGATCGTCCATCCGGCCATCGTCGCGCGGGCGATACACGGCCCGCGAAGCCACCTTGCCGCGTTCGGCGAAATACGGGATGTTGGCGATCACGTACCAGGTGCCGAGGTAGCGATCGAGGTCGACCGAGGCTTCGGCGACCAGCGGCGGCTGATCGCCGCCTCGCGGCACCAGCAGCACGAACGCGCCGACGATCACGAGCACCCCGACGGGAATCCAGCGTTTCTTTCCTTTCATGCCACCAGCATAGCGCCTGCCCTGGTGCACCCGGTGGCGGAATCGATTCGGCTATCCTCGCGCTCACGCCCGGCGAACGGAGCCCGACCATCCAACGCACGATTCCGCCCAACGAGACCGCCCGCATCGGGCCACCGATCAGCGTCGTCATTCCGTGCGGTCCGGGCGAGACGGCCTGGCGCGGACTGCTGGCGGCGCTCGATGACGCGCCGTTCGAGCACGAACGCCTCCTGGCCGGCTGCGAACCTGCGCCTGTCGACCTTCCGGAGGCCCCAGGACTCCGCTGGATCGAGGCGCCCGCGAATCGCGCGGCGCAGCTCAACGCCGGCGTGGCCGCAGCGAGCCACGACCAGCTCTGGCTGCTCCACGCCGACAGCCGACCGTCGCCGGCGGTCCTGCGCGCGGCTGGCGAGCCCGTCGGCCCGGACCGGTTGGCCTGGTTTCCGCTTTGCTTCGAACCGGCGCGCCCACCGGCCGTTCGCCTCAATGCCCTCGGCGCAAACCTGCGCTCGCGCTGGCTGGGCCTGCCGTTCGGCGACCAGGGCTTCCGGCTGGATCGCGACACCTTCGAGCGCCTCGGCGGCTTCGATCCCGGCGTGCGCCCCGGCGAAGACCTGGACTTCGTCGTCCGCGCCCGTGCCGCCGGCGTCCGCCTTGCGCGCCGTCGCCCGCCCCTGGCGACCTCGCCCAGACGCTATGCCGACGCCGGCTGGTGGCCGACCACCGTGCGCTACGTCGGCCTGACCTGGACGCTGTGGCGAGACAGCCGGCGAAGACTCGCGTCGTGACTTCGTGGACCCGGCCCGTGGTCGCGATCTTCGTCAAGACGCCCGGCCGATCGTCGATCAAGACCCGCCTGGCCCGCGATCTCGGCCGCGAACGGGCCGAGTCGCTGTATCTCGATGCCGTGGACTGCGTGCGCGAATCGGTCGACCGGTCCCGACTCCCGCGCGCCTGGGCCGTGGCCGAATCCGGGGCCGCCGATCGTGCACCGTGGGCAGACGCACCGTGCCAGGCGCAGCCGGCCGGCGACCTGGGCACGCGCATGGCCGGCGTGTTCATCGCGCTGCGCGCCCGCGCGCCGGCCGTGCTGTTGATCGGTGGCGACCTGCCCCAGCTCGATCCGGCCCTGCTGGGTCGCGCCGCCGACTGGCTCACCGTTCCCGATCGCCACGTCATGGGTCCCGCAGCCGACGGCGGCTTCTGGCTGTACGGCAGCTCGGCCCATAACCCGACCAGCGGCTGGCCCGGCCTGCCCTACAGCCGACCGGACACTGCCGCGCAGTTCCGCGCAACCATCGGCGGATCGGCCGAGGCCTGGCTGAAGCTGCCGACCCGGACCGATCTGGACGAATCGACCGACCTGGCTGCCGTCTGTCGGGAACTGACCGCGCTGGACGCGCCGACCGCCGCACAGCAACGATTTCGTGACCGCCTGCAGGGCATCATCGACGGATGACCGATGTGCTTGCCAACGATGGACCGATCCGGCTGATCGCCTTCCTGGCGGTCGGTGGCCTGCTGCTGGTGCTGCAGTGGCGCTTCGCGCTGCGCGGAGACGGGCGCTTGTCCCGGCGCCAGGGCGTCAACCTGGCCATGGGCGTCATCGATACGCTGGTGCTGCGCTTCGGCTTCCCGGTGCTGGCCGTGGCCTGGGCCGTCGACGTCGCCGGCCGGGACGCCGGCCTGCTCGGCCGGCTGGACCTGCATCCGCTCCTCGGCTTCGTACTGGCCGTGCTCGTGCTGGACCTGGTGATCTACTGGCAGCACCGGCTGATGCACCGCATTCCGCTGCTCTGGCGCATGCACCGCGTCCACCACGCCGACCGTGGCTTCGACGTGACCACCGCCGTGCGCTTCCACCCGCTGGAAATCGCCCTGTCGATGGGCCTGAAGCTGGTCGTGATCCGCCTGCTCGGCCCCGACCCGCTGGCCGTGCTGACCTTCGAGCTGATGCTCAGCCTCGGATCGCTGTGGACCCACACCGACATCGCCCTGCCGAAACCCATCGACCGCGCCGCCCGCTGGCTGTTGGTCACCCCGAGCATGCACCGCATCCATCACTCGACATGGCAGCCGGAAACCGACAGCAACTACGGCTTCCACCTGTCGATCTGGGACCGCGTCTTCCGCAGCTACCGCAGCGAACCGAAGCAGCCGGAGACCGACATGCCGATCGGGCTTGACGAGTACATGGACGATCGGCACCAGAGATTGCTCGCACTGCTGTCAAACCCGTTCCGATTCGCCACTGATCGCAAGACGACTCCAAAATAAGCGCTGACGGGCTTTCATCTGATTGCAGAATACGTTTCTGGAACCTTCTCGCCTTCCAGGCCCAAGGATGACTGTCGGAGTATCCGGCAGGCAGCAAGAACTTTGTTCCGCATCTCTGGCGCTCTGAAAAATCCAGCATTATGGCGGAACCCAGAATCACTGTCGTATCGAACCCAACGATAGTTGAATCTTGCAAGACTGGGGCATAGAGTTGCCCCAGTCGAATAACAGTCAGCGCTCAGTAGCGCCCGCAGCTAATAACCATCTTCGTCATCATCATCGTCATCTCCGGGGCCTCCTGGAAGGGGTGGAAGGCTCGGGCTGCCGACGCCACCACCTCCACCACCACTGGTGCAACAAGTACAACGAGGTTGCATAATCGGGCCGCACTCGCAACAAGCGTACATATGCGAAAAACACGACGCGACACAAGAAGCACCAGCTGAATTCGTACAAGCGCATGACTCAGTGCCTGGCCCACCATTTCGACAGCTATTACAAAAACCAAACAGCTTTTCCGAGCCCGACTCCTTGTCGCAGTTTTCGCCTGACTGGCCCACCTTCACATCAGAAGAAGACGAGGGCCTTTTTCCAAAAAGAGCGTTTAACGAACCTTGAATCAGATTGCGGATGCCCTTCAGAGGCGGACGCTCATCTTCCAGCCACTCTTGACGGTGATGGGCAAAAACCACCTGCTGCAGGTCTGCTTCCGCGAAGTTGACACCAGCTCCGATTGACGCATCTGCGATCAAATCCATAGCGTTCACTCGCCGAGATCTTTCGTCCAGAAGAAAATACGGAGATTTTCCTGCCGACCCGTAATCAATGAACAACATTCCCAAGAGAGGGTCTGCAATGACTTTGGCATCATCCATCACAGCACTGGAGCCTAGCTCCAGCTCAGACTCCGACGCAACCATAGAAATCCACTTGACCCGGCAGCCCTCCAAGCGTCCGGAAACTCTGCCCTGATGAATCAGGTCGGAGAGCAACTGCACATTCAAAGAATCACAAAATCGGGTCGATTCCAAACCAAGAATGACGGCCACATCCACGCTTTCTGTTTCGGAAAAAAAACTCCGATCAACAACTACGACCCTCTCTGCGTGAGATCGATCATAGGCAGAATCGAACAGCCCCTGCACCAACTCACTTGAATCCGTCCAGGTCGATTCTTGAGCCAAGGAATCGCCATTGGTCCACCCGATAAAACTGACAACACATAAAGCAAACAAAACCACTCTCATTACAGGTTCCTCCATTGCAAGTTCGCCAACCGCGCTATTGGTTATGCGCAACCAAAAGGCTAGTCCAAAAAAATAACCGCGGTCAAGATCTCCAAGAACGCGAATGGGTAGGAAATCGGATTTTTCTTCTGTAGGAAATTTCCTACAACACAGACAGGAAAGTGATGATCAGGCTATTTTTGGCCATCCAGCCATAGCCGGCATCGAATTTCTGGCAGCAGCCCACTTGAGCATCGACTTACAAAAGGCAGCAAAACGAAAAGGCTGACCCAACAAGAATGCGCTGGCGGAGACAGCGACGAGCGCGTCGCCGCAGTAGCGCAGCACCCCAAGGGCGCGGCCTACAAAAACTGCTCGGCCAGGATCCGTTCGTCCAGCGAATGCTCCGGGTCGAACAACAGCACGTGCTCGGCGTCGTCGGCCTGTTCGACCTCCACCTTCACGACGTCGCGGACCTCGTCGTAATCGGCCGTTGCGCTGACCGGGCGGCGTTCCGGGTTCAGGACCTCGAACTCGATCGTCGCCGCCGACGGCAGAACGGCGCCGCGCCAGCGCCGGGGACGGAACGGGCTGATCGGGGTCAGGACGACGGCGTCCGTGCCCAGCGGCAGGATAGGACCGTGGGCCGAGAGGTTGTAGGCGGTGGAGCCGGCGGCGGTGGCGACCAGCGCGCCGTCGGCGATCAGGCGCGCGACACGCTGGCGGCCGTTGACGTGGATGACCAGGTGCGCGGCCTGGCTGGACTGGCGCAGCAGCGCGACCTCGTTGATCGCCAGCCCCGTGTGGACCGCGCCGTCGAGCGTGGTCACGCGCATCCGCAGCGGCTTCAGCGTGAACGACGCGGCCTTGCGGATGCGCTCGACCAGGTCGTCTTCGCTGAATCGGTTCATCAGGAAGCCGACCTCGCCGAAGTGCAGGCCGAACACCGGCACCTTGCGGTCGCTGTTCTCGTGCAGCGTGTGCAGCATGAAGCCGTCGCCGCCGAGCACGACCAGCACGTCGGCTTCCTCGCGCGGGCAGGTGCCGTAGCGATCGACCAGGCGCTGGGCCGCATCGCGCGCGGCCGGTCGCTCGCTGTTCAGGAACGCGATGCGAAGGGGCCGGTCGGAGGGCATTCGATCAGTCCGTCGCGTTGAGCAGCTGGCCGAGGCCGTGGATGGCGACCTGCAGGGTCGGGTAGTCCTGCACCGCGGTGGCCTGCATTTCTTCCAGCATCACGCGGGTGCGAGCAACCGCTTCATGGTGTTGCTCGAACCACGCGGAAATCGGGTCGTCGGCGTCGCGGTGCTCGGTGAGGATGCGTCGGGCCAGCGTTCGGTGGTGGCTGAACAACTCGTCGCGCAGGTTGCCGCGGGCGTGGGCGTGCCATTGCTTCTCGACCGACAGGTCCTCGACGCTGTCGCGCAGCCAGCGCAGGCACAACTCGTCGAACAGGCAGAAGTAGATCCGGCCCACGCGCTCGACGTCCAGGTCGAGATTGCGCGCCTCGTCGACGACGTCCAGCGAGGAATACATCCAGCCCAGCGAGGCGCAGCGGCGCGCGAATTCCGGCTCGAACCCCTCGGTCTCGTACTCGGCGGTGCGCGTACGCATGGCGTCGAGCTCTTCTTCGGTCAGCATGCGTTCCAGCGCATTGCGGAAATCCGCCATGCCCGGCGCGAAGCGATGGACCTTGCTGGAGATGTCCAGGTCGTAGCCGCCGGGCAGCATGATCAATCGGCGGGTGGTCTGGCGCAACAGGTTCCACAGCTCGAGATAGACCCGGTTCTGGACTTCGGCGTCGACCTCGTTGTCGAGCTTCTCCAGCGCGTGCCAGATCGGCCGGGCCTCGAAGATCTCCCGCGCGACGGTGAAGGCCTTGGCCACGATCGCGGAGCTGGCACCGGTGTCTTCCTTGATCCGGGTCGCGAAGTAGGCGCCCATGCGGTTGACCAGGTTGTTGGTCACACGCGTGGCGATGATCTCGCGCTTCAGCCGGTGCTGCTGCATCAGCTCGGCGTAGGATTCGCGCAGCGGTTTCGGGAAGTAGTCCTCGAGCTCGCGCGACAGGTAGGGGTCTTCGGGCACCTCCGAGGCGACCAGGTCCTGATAGAGGGTGATCTTGCTGAACGAGAACAGCACGGCCAGTTCCGGCCGGGTCAGCCCCAGGCCGCGGGCCACGCGCTCGCGCAGTTCTTCTTCGTCCGGCAGGTCCTCGAGGTCGCGGTCGATCACGCCCTGGTGTTCGAGCATGGTGATGAAGTGCGCCTCCGCGCCGAGGCGCTTGGAAGTCATCGACTCCATCATGCTGATTGCCTGGGTCTGAAGGTAGTTGGAGCGCAGCACCAGCTCCTCGACCTCGTCGGTCATCTCTCGCAGCAGCCGGTTGCGCTGTTCGACGTCCAGACGACCGGCGCCGACGGCCTGGTTCAGCAGGATCTTGATGTTGACCTCGTGGTCCGAGCAGTCCACGCCGGCGGAGTTGTCGATGAAGTCGGTATTGATCCGGCCGCCGTTCAAGGCGAACTCGATCCGGCCGCGCTGGGTGAGCCCCAGGTTGCCGCCCTCGCCGACCACCCGGCAACGCAGATCGCGTCCATCGACCCGGACCGGGTTGTTGGCCAGGTCGCCGACGTCGGAATGCGACTCGCTGGCGGCCTTCACGTAGGTCCCGATGCCGCCGTTCCACAACAGGTCGTACTCGGCAGTCAGCAGCAGTCGGATCAGGGCCTGCGGCGCCAGTTCCCCGACCTCGACACCGAGCCACTCGCGCACCTGCGGCGACAGCGGGATGGTCTTGGACAGGCGCGAGAACACGCCGCCGCCGGCCGAGATCTTCTCGCGGTCGTAATCGCTCCAGCTCGAGCGCGGCAGCGCGAACATCCGCCGGCGCTCCTCGAACGAGACCTCCGGGTCCGGATCCGGGTCGAGGAAGATGTGCATGTGATTGAAGGCGGCCTTCAAGCGGATGTGTTTCGAGAGCAGCATGCCGTTGCCGAACACGTCGCCGGACATGTCGCCGATGCCGACGACGTCGAAGCCCTCGCTCTGGGTATCCAGCCCCAGCTCACGGAAATGACGCTTGACCGACTCCCAGGCGCCCTTGGCGGTGATGCCCATGCCCTTGTGGTCGTAGCCGTTCGAGCCGCCGGAGGCGAACGCGTCGCCGAGCCAGAATTCGTGTTCGGCCGAGATCGCGTTGGCGATGTCGGAGAAGGTGGCCGTGCCCTTGTCGGCAGCCACGACCAGGTAGGGATCGTCACCGTCGTGACGCACGACATCGGCCGGCGGAACGACCCGATCGCCGTCGAGGTTGTCGGTGAGGTCGAGCAGCCCGTTGATGAACGAGCGGTAGCAGTAGACCACCTCCGCCATGATCGCGTCGCGGTCCTCGGTCTCCGGCAAGCGCTTGGGGAAGAAGCCGCCCTTGGCGCCGACCGGCACGATCATGGTGTTCTTGACCGTCTGCGCCTTCATCAGGCCCAGCACCTCGGTGCGGAAGTCTTCGCGCCGGTCCGACCAGCGCAGTCCCCCACGCGCGACCAGCCCGCCGCGCAGGTGCACGCCCTCGACCCGTGGCGAGTAGACCCAGACCTCGCGGAACGGACGCGGCTTCGGCAGCTCCGGCAGCTGGGCGGAGTCGAACTTGAAGCTCATGTAGGCACGCGGCTGGCCGCGGACGTCGCGCTGGAACGCGTTGGTCCGGAGCATCGCCCGGATCACATCGGCGAAGCTGCGCAGGATGCGGTCCTGGTCAGCGCTGGAGACCGAGTCCATCACCCGCAGGATCGCGCGTCGAACGGTCTGCGCGTCATCGTCCGGGTCCGGCGTCTCGCGGGCCACGAACACCTCGTCGAGGTAATCCTCGAGCACCGGGTCGTCGATACCCTCGGCCAGTTCGCGGCACTGGCTTTCCAGCGCCTTGCGGCTGGCCGCACGCCGCTTGACCGGCTCGTCGAGGCGGGCCGGATCGAAGCGCGCTTCGAAGTACTCGACCAGCAGCCGCGCGACCAGCGGCCAGGCCGCCAGGGTCTGCTCCATGTAACTCTGCGAGAACGGTGTTCCGGTCTGCAGCAGGTACTTCGCGCAGGCCCGCAATACGCTGGCCTGCTGCCAGCTCAGCTTGGCCAGCAGCACCAGGCGGTTGAATCCGTCGTCCTCGTTGTGGCCGCGCCAGGTCTGCTCGAAGGCCTCCTGGAAGTGCTCGCGGATCAGCTCCAGGTTGAACGGACCGGAGCCCGGCGGCTGCATGTCGAAGTCCTGGATCCAGATCGTGTTGCCGTCGGCCAGCTCCATCGCATACGGGCGCTCGGAGACGATCCGCATGCCGAGGTTCTCGAGCATCGGCAGCACGTCGGACAGCGGAATCGGCTCGTCGTACTTGAAGATCTTGAAGCGCAGGATGCCCTGGGTCCGACGGCGCGGCCGATACAGGCTCATCTGCAGGTCCTCGACGCTCTTCAGCCGCGAGGCCGCCAGCACGTCGAAACTGGCAACGTGCGGCGCAACGTCGCCCTGGTAGCTCAGCGGGAAGGCGCGCCCGAACCGCCGCAACAGCTCGAGCCCCTTCTCCTCCCCGCACTGGCGGATCAGGATTTCCCCGAGCTCGTCGTCCCAGCTGCGGATGGCCTGCTTGATCCGATCCTCGATTTCGGACGGATCGAAGGCCGCGACGCGATCGGCCCGCGGCCGGACGATGACGTGCATCCGGGCCAGCTTGGACTCGCCGACCTGGACCGAGAAATCCAGCCGCTCGCCCTTCAGCGCCCTTTTCAGGATGGCCTGGACCTTCTGTCGGTTCTCGGTGTTGAATCGATCGCGCGGAATGAACACCATGCAGGAATAGAAGCGCCCGAAGCGCTCCCGGCGCACGAACAGACGGGTCTGGACCCGCTCCTGCAGGTCGAGAATGCCGGTACCGAGTTCGAGCAGGTCGCTACTGGCGGCCTGGAACAACTCGTCACGCGGCAGCGTCTCGAGAATGTGCAGCAGCGCCTTGCCGGCGTGGCTGCCCGGCCGCAGTCCGGAGGCGGCCAGCACCTTCTCGACCTTGCGCCGGACCAGCGGCGTGTCCTGGCAGCGGCGGATGTAGGCGCCGGAAGTGAACAGGCCGATGATCCGCTTCTCACCCGTCACACGCCCCTCGTCATCGAAGCGCAGGATCGAGATGTAGTCCATGTAGCCGTCGCGGTGGACGGTCGATCGGCCGTTGGTCTTGGTGATGATGATCGGGTGGATCGACGACTGGCCGTCCTCGAGCGCACGGACCGGCCGGGTCGGCGATGCACGGTGCTCGTCGCGCATCAGCCCCAGGCCGCTGCCGGGCACGGCCTCGAGCACGCGACCGGCGTCGGTCGAGCGGATCGCATACTCGCGATAGCCGAGGAAGGTGAAGTGGTCGTCGGCCAGCCAGCGGAAGAACTCGCGCGCCTCCTCGACCTCGTCGGCGTCCAGCCCGGACCGGCTTTCGGCCAGCTCGTCGGCAATCTCGGTCGCTTTTGCGGTCATCGCCCGCCAGTCCTCGACCGAACGACGGACGTCGGCCAGCGTCGAGCGGATTCGTCGCTCGATCCGCGCCAGCATGTCCGGCGAGGTCTGGCGATCGATCTGCAGATGCATCAGCGACTCCGGCCGGCCCTCGTCTCCGTCGGTCACCACCTCGAGCACGTGGCCGCCCGGATCACGCTTGAGCCGGATGACCGGGTGGATGATCAGGTGCACCGACAGATCCAGCGCGGTCAACGCGATCACCACCGAATCGACCAGAAACGGCATGTCGTCATTGACCAGCTCGACGACAGTGTGGCTGGACGTCCAGCCCTGCTCGTTCTCGCCGGGATTGAAGATCCGGAACTTGAGCTCCCCCGGGCGCCGCTCGCGGCTGAACGCCTGGAAGCCGGCCGCGATCCGGGCCAGCGCCTCTGGCGTCAGCTCCTCCGGATCGGTTGCAGGAAGGTTGCGGAAGAAAGCCCCGGCAAAGGTCGGATCGACCTTGTCGGGGATGTTCTTCACTGCTTCAAGAATCTTTTCCAGATCATTGGTTTTTTTGATTTTTTTCTGCCCTGACTCCGACATCTCGTCTACCCCGACGTGTGTCTCTGGCTCCCGTGATGGTCCTCGGCCCGCGTCAGCGCAGGCCGGTTTCCGTGCGTCCGATCACCATCCGCTGGATTTCGCTCGTGCCTTCGTAGATCTCGGTGATCTTCGCATCGCGGAAGTAGCGCTCGACCGGCATTTCCTTGCTGTAGCCCATACCGCCGTGAATCTGGACGGCCTGGTGCGTAATGTACATGCAGGCTTCGGAGGCGACCAGCTTGGCCATCGAGCCGTCGACCGTGAACCGGGCGCCGGTACGCTGGGCCTGCATCTTGGCCCAGGCCGCGCGCAGCGTCAGCAGCCGGGCCGCCTCGAGCCGGCACTTCATGTCGGCGATCTTGGCCTGGATCATCTGGAAGCTGCCGATCTCGCGGCCGAAGGCCTTGCGGTCGCGGGACCAGGCCAGGCTGGCATCGTAGGCGGCCTGGGCAATGCCGACGGCCTGGGCGGCAATCCCGATGCGACCAGCGTCGAGCACGCCCATCGCGATCTTGAAGCCCTGCCCCTCTTCACCGAGCAGGCAGTCGGCCGGGCACTTGTAGTCGTCGAGCTCGACCTCGCAGGTCGCCGAGGCCCGAATGCCCAGCTTCGGCTCGGTCTTGCCGCGCGAGAAACCGTCGACCCGGGTGTCGATGATGAACGCCGACACGCCCTTGGCGCCGGCCTCCGGATCGGTCATCGCGAACAGCACCAGGTAGTCGGCGTACGGGCCGGAAGTGATCCACGACTTGCGCGCGTTGATCACGTAGTGGCTGCCATCGTCGGACCGGACCGCGCGCGACTTCATGTTGGAGGCGTCCGAACCCGACTGCGGCTCGGTCAGCGCGTAGGCGCCGATGGCCTCACCGCTGGCCACGGCCCGCACGTACTTCTGCTTCTGGTCCTCGGTGCCGTGCTTCAGAATGCCGTTGCAGAACAGCGAGTTGTTGACGCTCATGATGGTCCCGTGGGCGGCATCGGCCTCGCAGATCTCCATCAGCGCCAGGGCATACCCGATCGTGTCCAGCCCGGCACCACCGTAGGCCTCGGGCACTTCGATGCCCATCAGCCCCAGTTCGCCCATCGCGCGGATGTTGTCGATGGGAAACGTGCCGGATTCGTCGAATTCGGCGGCCACGGGGGCGATGCGCTCGCGGGCGAAATCACGCGCCGCGGCCTGGATCATCTGCTGTTCTTCGGTCAGGTTGAAATCCATGGTCAGTGCAATCCTCGAGCGTCGGTCTGGAACCGCGGACAAGCGCCTCGACGAACCGGAATCGACCCGCTGCGCGCACCGCGAAACAAAGCGTTGAAGTATAGCATCGACCGACAATTCGGCCCGTGCACGAAGGGCCGCCACGCAGCGCCGGCGAACGGCCCGATCGCGCGGCCGGAAACGCTGAAATGTGACACGCTTCGCTTGACATGCAGCGAGTACAAGGTAGAATTTTGCATTCCGGTCTGGGGTTCCCCCCTTCCCCGAGCCGGAATTGTGGCCGAGGTTCCCCCCTTGCCTCGGCCACTTCTTTTTGCCGAGGTGGCGGAATTGGTAGACGCGCTAGCTTCAGGTGCTAGTGTCCGTTAGGACGTGGGAGTTCGAGTCTCCCCCTCGGCACCATTCCCGCCCCGGGATGGTGCGGCAAGAACGGAAATCTCCTGGTGACAAGTCCCTGTTGGAATCGACCGCCCGGCCTCGTGCCGGGGCGCGGTCCTGCTTGCCCCTGGCATGAGAGGTCGCGCCAGTGTACCCCGCCACTCATTGTGTAACGTATAGCGAGTCGGAGGCCGTTTGGCTGCAAGGCCTGTCTCGCCGGGAATGGCAGCATCCTTTCCAGGCGGCAGAACGCCGCAGATGAATGCTCTCCGGCTCACCATACGTTACACAATGAGTGGCGGGGTACACTAGAATGCAGCCCGTGCCGAGGTGGCGGAACTGGTAGACGCGCCAGATTTAGGTTCTGGTGGGGCATCCCGTGGAGGTTCGAGTCCTCTCCTCGGCACCAACTGTTTTTCATTGACCTGCGGCTCGGGGGGCGCACGCCGCTGCTGCAGCGACGGACCCGTCGCGAGCGATCTAGGAACGAGGCCTTCCGCCGGCGCCTTTCCCGAATTCGGACTGGGTGCTTCCCGGTGCTGCAAGCGTTTCGCCACGCGGGTTTTGCCCGCTTTCCGGCGAGGCGCTTCTGTCGATGGCCACAAACGTACCCGAAAGGGGTTTTTTCAAGCGCGCGCACCTGTCGGGGTTTGCCCTCCGGTGACGGCTGTGGCGCGAAGAATCGCGCAGTGCCGCGGAGAAGGAAGGGCTTGCCGGGGTACAGAGGCATTGGAACCCGAAGCGAAGCCGGATCGTTGCTGCTGGCTCGGTTCGAACACAGGCCGCTTCGGTCGATGGTCGTGGCCAACCAGCGACGACATGGCCTGGCCCTGACTTCGCTAGTGCATCCGTGGCAGCTGTGCTTCTCGTGTCTTGCTCGCCTTCCGGTTGTTGCTGCCCCGGGCTACAAGCGTTTCGCCACGCGGGCTTCGCCCGCTTTCTGGCGAGGTACTTTTGTCAAACGCCACAAACGTACCCAAAAGGGCTTTTTTACAAGCGCGCGTACCGGTGGGGGTTTGCCCTCCGGTGAGGGTCGTGGCGCGGAAAATCGCGCAGTGCCGCGGAGAAGGAAGGGCTTGCCTGGGTACAGAGGCATTGGAACCTGAAGCGAAGCCGGATCATTGCCGGTGGCTCGGTTCGAACACAGGCCGCTTCGCTCGACGGTTGTGGCCGACCAGCGACACACCGGCCTGGCCCTGGCTTCGCGGATGCATCCGGGGCCACTGTAACCCGCAGCCGGAGCGAGCCCGGCCGCTTCGCAGACACCGGCCCACCATCATTGCCCGCAAGCCACTGCCCGTTCCGCCGCCTGTAAGAGCGCTTTTGCCTACTTTTGTCGCGACTGACAAAAACAGGTCGCCAGAAAGCGCGAAGCGCGTGGCGAAATGCTTGTAGCCAGAACCCCGGCAAAGCCGCCAGACGCGGCTTCAACGAAACCGGCAGAAAGCAAACACCCCTCGGCCGTATCCAGACCGCGAGCCAGGCTCAGTTCGAGTCAGATCGACTGGATCGGCGCCGATCGAGCTCGACTCGACCGTCGACGCTGCCCCTCAGAACGCATTCAATCCGGTCAATTCCCGCCCCACCACCAGCTGATGGATGGTCTCGGTGCCCTCGTAGGTGATCACCGACTCCAGGTTCAGCATGTGACGGATCGGAACGTATTCCAGGGTGATGCCGGAGCCGCCGAGCAGGTCGCGGCATTCGCGGGCGATGTCGAGCGCCATGCGCACGTTGTTCCACTTGGCGAGGCTGACCTGGGTCGGGTGCATCCTGCCGGCGTCCTTCAGGCGGCCGAGGCGCAGCGAGATCAGCTGGGCGGCGGTGATGCGGCGGGCCATGTCGGCCAGGCGCAGCTGAACGGCCTGGTTGGCGGCCAGCGGGCGTTTGAACAGTTCGCGGTCGGCGGTGTAGCGCAGGGTCTCGTCGAGGCAGGCCTGGGCGGCCCCGATCGGACCCCAGGTAATGCCGTAGCGGGCCTGGTTCAGGCACGAAAGCGGCCCCTTCAGCCCCTTGACCTTGGGCAGCCGATTGGACTCCGGCACCCGGACGTTATCGAAATACAGTTCCGAGGTCACCGACGCGCGAAGCGACATCTTGGCCTTGATGTCGCGTGCCTCGAAGCCCCTGGAGTCGGTCTCGACGATGAAGCCCTGGATGCCGTCCTCGGTGCGCGCCCAGACGATCGCGATCTGTGCCAGCGTCCCGTTGGTGATCCACATCTTGGCGCCGTTGAGGATCCAGTCCTCGCCGTCGCGCCTGGCGTGGGTCTTCATGTTGGCCGGATCCGATCCGCCGTGCGGTTCGGTCAGACCGAAGCAGCCGATCACCTCGCCAGCCGCCATCTTCGGCAGCCAGGTTTCCTTCTGCTCTTCCGAGCCGAAGGCGTGAATCGGATACATGCACAGCGAGGACTGCACCGACACGAAGCTGCGAAGCCCGGAATCGCCGCGCTCGAGTTCCTGGCAGATCAGTCCGTAGCTGACGCCGTTCAGTCCCGCGCAACCGTAGCCCTCGAGGCTGGATCCGAGCAGGCCCAGGTCGGCGATCTCGGGAATCAGCTCGGTCGGGAAGCGCCCCTCGTCGAAGCACTCGGCAATGATCGGCAGCGCCTTCTGGTCGACGAAACGGGCCACCGATTCGCGGATCATCCGCTCCTCGTCGGTCAGTTCGTCGGCAATGGAATACAGGTCGAGGGGATCGAGAGAATGCATGGGTCGGAACGCTCCGATGACGTGCGGATTTACGGTCGATGCCGTGCGGGCCCGGGTTGCGGCAGGGTCGCCCGGCGGACCGCCGGATTCTGGGATGGAATTGTACACGCAGCACCTGCATGCAAGGTGGACGCCGGCTATAATGTCGCGATTGCTCGAACATGCGGAAACCACTCTGATGCGACGCTCATTGATTGCCCTCGCGCTGCTGCTCGGGGCCCCGATCACTGCTGCCGCCGAAGGCGACGAGGCCCGCGGCAGGATCCTGGCCTACACCTGCTCCGGCTGCCACGGAATCCCGTTCTACAACAACACCTATCCGACCTACACGGTGCCGAGACTCGGCGGGCAGAACGAGGGCTACATCGTCAGCGCCCTCAAGGCCTATCGTGCCGGTCAACGCAAGCATCCGAGCATGCAGGCGCAGGCCAATACGCTGTCGGACCAGGACATCGCCGACATCGCCGCCTACCTGACCGCACTGGGAGAGGACGCATGAACACGGGCACGACGCTGGATACGACGATCCGCAGGCTTTCCGCGCTGACCGCCGCCCTGCTGCTTGTCGGCACCGCGACCACGGCGGTGGCCGGAAACCCGCAGCGCGGGCTCGAGAAATCGCAGGTCTGCCAGTCCTGCCATGGCCGCAACGGCGACGAAGCGCTTCAGGACGATTATCCGATCCTGGCCGGCCAGCATGCCGACTACCTCGAGCATGCGCTGCGCAGCTACCGGGACGGCACGCGGGAGAACGCGATCATGGCCGGCTTCGCGGCCACCCTCAGCGATCAGGACATCGCCGACCTGGCGGCCTGGTACGCCAGCCAGGACGGCCTGACCGAGCTTTCCTTCGACTAGCGGGCCATGCAACAAATCAGGTAACGCTCAGAGCCACTGGGCCGGCGCGAATCAAGGCGCGTTTCGCAGGGAATGGCATGCTGTATTTCCGAGCGAGGACGATTCGCTGTGCGGACAAGGACCAAGCAAGGGCGCGAGCTCATTCATGAATAATGCGGGCTAATCTCCAGGCCTGGGTCGGCCCGTTCGGGCACCGCGACCACGCGCGATGAACGCCCCGGCTTCGACCGGGGCGTTCGCGTATCAGTAGTAGGGGTTGCGCCCCGACGAATGATCGGTCGCGTCGAGCACCTCGCGGATCTCCGGGACGGCCTCACGCAGCTGGGTCTCGATGCCCTGCTTGAGCGTAACGTCGACCATGCCGCAGCCGTGGCAGCCGCCGCCGAACTGCAGCACCACGTCCCGCTGCTCGGTGACTTCGACCAGCCCGACCCGGCCACCGTGGCTGGCCACCATCGGGTTGACCCGGGTATCGAGCACCCAGGCCACGCGTTCGTCGAGCGGCGCATCGTCGGCCGGCGCCTGCCCCTTCAGGCCCGGCGCACGGATGCTCAGCTCACCGCCGGTGTCGTCGCGCTCGAAGTCGATCATCGCACCGCGCAGCGACTCCCCGCTGGCGGGCTCGACGAACAGCGTGAAGTCGCCGCAGTCGATCGCGACGTCCTCGGCCTGCTCCTGGCCGACCGGACAGTAGTTCAGTTCGACGTCGGCGTTCGGCGTGCCGGGGTGATGGACCACCAGTCGCAGCCCCGTGTGCGGCGGCTGTTCGGAAAGCAGGTGGTTGAAATAATCGCGAGCACTGGGAGTGACGGTCAGCATCGGCGTGGCAGAGGTTGAAGTCCGCCCGCAGTATATCGCACCGATTCAGTCCTGTTTGAGACGGGCCGCAATCCAGGGCAGCGAATGGTCGAACCGCCAATCGAGCCCACTGTGGGTGCCATCGAACTCCTCGTGGTGGTGGGCGATGCCGGCCGCGTCGAGACGCTGATGGAATTGCCGGGTCCCGTAGTGGATGAAGTACTGGTCGCGCCGACCGGCGTCGATCCAGAGACCGCGCAGCTCACCCAGCGCCTCCAGCGCCTCGCCGTTCCAGCGCACCGGATCGAAGTCCAGCCAGCGCGCCCAGATCGCATCGTCCAATCTCGCGGTGTGCAGGTCGAACGGCAGCGCCAGACCCAATGGGCGGTCCGGCTCCGGCGAATAGCTGGCGGCCAGGCACAGCGTCATCAGCGCATGGAACGATCGCCCGGACGGGCGGCGGGCACGCCAGAAGGCACGGACGAAAGCTTCGACGTCACCGTCGTACAGGGCCAGTTCGTCGCAGACCGCGGCGAAGTCGCGCTGGTAGACGCGGTCGAAGCCGGCGTCCCCGGCGTGACTGGCCACGGCACCGAACAGGCCCGGCCGCGTGCGAGCCAGGTGCAGCGCGCCGAAGCCGCCGGAGGACTTGCCGAACGCGGCGCGCCCGGCGGCCTCGGCGACCGTGCGGTAACGGCGGTCGACGCTCGGCACCAGCTCTTCGGCGATGTGCCGGGCGTAGTCGCCGATCGACGGTGAGTCGACGAACTGGTTGCCACCCAGCGCGGTGTAACTGTCGGGCATCACGCACAACAGCGGCGGCAGGCGGCCGCCGGCGATCAGTCGGTCGAGGCGCTCGGGCAGCGACTCGCCGTGGTTCTTCCAGGCCACCTGCGCCTGACCGGAGCTGGTGTAGGCGGCCAGCGAGTACAGCACGGGAAAAGCCCGGTCGGTGTCGTCGTAGCCCGGCGGCAGGTAGACGTGTACGTCCCGCGTCGAGGGATCGCCGAGCGGATTGCCGGCCAGACAGGCCGAATCCAGCGCGAAGCGATCGACCCGGCCGACCGAAGCGGGGCGCGCCGGGCGCAGCGGAACCTCGTGCGGCGCGTCCGGTGGCGTCATCCCAGCGGAATCACCTTGCGCTCGCGCGGCGGAACGCGCTCGAGCTCGGGCACCAGCGCCATCAGCACGTCGCGGATCGCTTCGGAGTCGTACTCGCGTACCGCCCGCTCGCCGCGCTTGACCAGGTCGGCCAGCCCGGACACTCCGGTGTGAGCATTGCGGGCCAGCAGGATCTTTTCGTGGCCGGTCTTGGCATAGGCCTCGTGCTCGTGGAACAACTCCTCGAACAGCTTCTCGCCGGGCCGCAACCCGGTGTAGACGATCTCGATGTCGCGGCCCGGCTCCTTGCCGGCCAGCCGGATCAGCTGCTCGGCCAGGTAGCTGATCCGGACCGGCTCGCCCATATCGAGCACGAACACTTCACCGCCCTCGCCCAGCACCGCGGCCTGCATGATCAACTGACCGGCCTCGGCGATGGTCATGAAATAGCGCGAGATTTCCGGATGCGTGACGGTGACCGGCCCCCCGGCCCGAATCTGTTCATTGAACAGCGGTACCACCGAGCCGGTCGAGTTCAGCACGTTGCCGAAACGAACCGTGATGAATCGGGTCGAGGATTCCCGGTTGCACGACTGGCAGTACAGTTCGGCGACCCGCTTGGTGGCGCCCATCACGTTGCATGGATTGACCGCCTTGTCGGTAGAAATCAGGACGAAGGTGGACACACCGTGACGCTGGGCCGCGTCGGCCATCCGGACCGTGCCGATCACGTTGTTGCGGAACGCCTCTCGGACCTGGTTCTGCAGCATCGGCAGGTGTTTGTAGGCGGCCGCGTGGAAGATCACTTGCGGCTTGTGACGCGAGACCATGCGTTCGACCGTGGCCGGATCGCAGACGTCGCCGAGCACGGTGTCGACGACCAGGTCGCGGAATTCCTTGCGCAGCCGGTAGTCGATCCTGTAGAGGTTGTATTCGGAGCTGTCGAGCACGACCAGGCCGGCCGGATCGAGGCGCGCGATCTGGCGGCACAGCTCGGCGCCGATCGATCCGCCTCCGCCGGTGACCAGCACGCGCTTGCCGGCCAGGCCCGAACGGATCGCGTTCCAGTCCAGTGAGACCGGATCGCGGCCGAGCAGGTCATCGATGGCGACCGGTTTGAGATCTTCGAAGCGGGTGATGCTGGCGCCGAGCTCCTTGAGCGTCGGCAGCGTCTTGAATTCCACCCCGGCCTGCTCGCAGCGCTCGACGATGCGCTGCATCTGGGTATTGGTGGCCGACGGGATCGCGATCACCGCCAGGTCGATCGCCGCTTCGCGAACCACACGGGGCAGTCGATCGATACCGCCGATCACCGGCACACCGTCGATCTCGGTGTTGCGAAGGCGGCTGCTGTCGTCGAGGAAGCCGACCACTTCGAACCCGCCCCGGCGACGCAGCTCGGGCAGCAGCAACCGGGCCGAACGGCCGGCGCCGAGAATCAGCGTGCGCTGGCTGGCGCGGCGCCAGCGGACTTCGGTGCGCATGTCCTTGATGGTGCGGAACACCAGTCGCGGCAGGCCGAGGGCCAGCAGCAGCAGGGTCGGATACAGCCAAAGCATCGGGGCCAGCTCGCGCACCGCGACATCCATGGTCAGCAGCACCGCGGCCGCGGCCACCGCCCCGAGCAGCGAGGCGCGAACGAGGTTGCCCAGATCCGGAAGACTGGCGAAGCGCCACAGCCCGCGGTACAGACCGACGCGCCAGTAGATCAATGCCTGCAGGCCCAGCAGGAGTGCGATTTCGGCGCCCGACCGAAGCAGCGAGGGCCAGGCCACCTCGAACGCGGCGGCGGCGACCCAGCGAGCGGCCAGCCAGGCGACCACCAGGGCCAGCAGGTCGTGGACGATCACGAAGGCTCGGATGTTGTGGTACCGGGGCGCCCGTCGCAGTGCACGAAGATTCATTCGTCTTCTCTCTCTGCCTGTGCCCGTTGCCTGGCCAGAAACCAGACCGCGAGCAGGAAGACCCCTGTCGTCAATGCGACCCACCCCTCCCGGTCCGGCCGGACCACCGCGACCACGAAAGCCGGCGCAACGACCAAGACGTTGAGCCCGGCCAACGCGATCAGAACCCTTCGATGAGTCCAACCGCTCCTGATCAGGCATTGGTAGGCGTGCTCGCGGTGCGGAGTATACCACCGGGCCCCGCGAACCGAACGCCAGACCAGGGTCGCGGTGGCATCGACGACGAACGGCGAGACCGCAATGAACGCGGCCCAGACCGAAAGGTGCCCCGCGGCGCTGCCGATCAGCGCCAGGGCCCCGAGCACGAAGCCCAGCGTCAGCGAACCGGAGTCGCCGAGGAAGATGCGCGCCGGCGGGCGGTTCCAGACCAGGAATGCCGCGGACGCTGCGGCCAGCGCAGCGGCCGTGGCCGCCGGCAGCGCGGCGCCGGCGCGATCGAACGCCCAGGCCATCAGCAGGCCGGCCGCAAGCGCTTCGAGCGCGGCCAACCCGTCGCTGCCGTCCATGAAATTGAACAGGTTCATCATCCAGACCACCGCCGGCACCGCCAGCAGCGACCAGAGCAACGGCACCGCGACCTCGACGCCGTTGAGCGAGATCGACGGCACCCCACCGACCGCGGCCACCGAGACCGAGGCCACCGCAAGCTGCACCGGCAGCCTCACCCGCACCGGCAGCGGGCGATGGTCGTCCCAGGCCCCGAGCAACGCGACAACTGCGATGCCCACGGTCAGGACGACCCAGATGACAACGTGCTCGCTGCCGGCCGCGCCACCGGCGCCGATCAGCATCAGCGCCGCGAGCAGGCCGAGCGCCAGCGCCACGCCGCCGCCGCGGGCGACCGGACGGTCGTGACTCCGCCGCGGGCCGGGTCGGTCGATCAGACCGCGCCGCGACACATAGCGATGCACGATCGGCAGCAGGAGCAGGGTCAGGACGGCCGCGATCACGGCCGACAGCGTCGCCGTCATTCGCCCAGCACCCCGCTGACCGGACGGGTGGTCTCCCACTGCCGACAGCTCGGGCACTGCCAGTGCCAGGTGCTGCCGCTGAAGCCGCACTGCTCGCAGCGGAACCGCGGCTGCCCCTGCATCAGGCGATCCATCAGGCGCGTCAGCAGGTCCGGCTCGATCGCATCGAGCCGATGACCGTGCTGGTTCAGTAGATCGACCAGGTACTGCAACCCGCGCACGCTGGGCCGCTGTTCGAGCCGCTCGAGCAGGATTTCGATCACACGCCCCGGGTCCCGCTCGACGTCCAGACGGGCCAGGCCCAGCAGCGGCGCAATGATCGGGGTCCGCTCCGACAGCTGCGCCAGCCAGGCACGCAGTTCGTCGACCCGATCCCGGCGGCGATGGGTCTCGATCAGCCGGTCGAGCACCAGCGCGATCAGCTCCGGGTCGCGTTCGCAGGCGGCCCGGTCGGCGCGGATGGCGTCGTCGAATCGTCCTTCGTCGAACGCCAGGCGTGCCTCGATCAGCGCCGCGCGCGCACAATCGCGCACATAGCCGCGCGCCGAGGCCAGTTGACTGATCGCGGTGTCGCGGTCACCGTCTTCGCGCGCCGCCTCGGCCAGCTCGCAGTGGAACTGGGCGATCAGCGCGTCGCTCGATTCGCCGGTGACCCGGGCCAGGGTCCGGGCCTGGACGATGGCCCGTGGCCAGTCCTTTTCCTGCTGGTAGATCGCCAGCAGGTTGCGTACCGCGGTCTCCGAGAACCGGCCCTGTTCGGCCAGCTCCGAATACAGCTTTTCGGCCCGATCGAGCAGCCCGGCGCGCATGTAGTCTTCGCCCAGCTCCAGCAGCGCCTGGGTGCGGTGCTGCTCGGACAATTGCGGTCGGCTCATGATGTGGCGATGGAAGCGGATGGCCTTGTCGGTTTCGCCGCGTCGCCGGAACAGGTTGCCCAGGGCCAGGTGGGTTTCGACCGTCTCGGTGTTGATCTCGGCCAGCCGCAGGAAGACCTCGATGGCCTTGTCCGGCTGTTCGTTGAGCAGGTAGTTCAGACCCCGGAAGTAGTTCGACGACAGGTCGCTTCGCTGCCGGCGCTCACCGCGACCGAGCTGCCGACGAGCCAGCCACCACCCGCAACCGGCCGCCACGGGCAGCAGCGCGAGCGCAGCCCACGTCAGTTCACTCATCCGTGGACGAAGAGACGCGCAGATCGCGCCCGGCGGTCGACGATGCGCGTCGTCGCCCGGTTCGCACGACCAGCCCGCCAAGCAGCAGGCCGACGAGCAGTCCGGCGCCGGACGCGGCCGCCACCACGGCACCCAGCGAGGTGGTCCAGCGAACCAGACCGAGATCCAGCGTGACGGGGTCGGCGTTGAGCACACCCAGCACCAGGCCGAGCGCGACGCCGGCGAGGACGATCAGCGCGAAGAGCCAGCGCAGCACGACTCAGTCCTGTACGGCCTGGGCGGCCGCGTTGACGCGTTCGCGGAGTTCCTTGCCGGGCTTGAAATGCGGGACGTGCTTGCCCGGGAGGGCAACCGCTTCACCGGTCTTGGGGTTGCGCCCCATGCGCGGCGGACGGAAATGCAGGGAAAAGCTGCCGAAACCGCGAATCTCGATGCGTTCGCCGCTGGACAGGGCCGCGCTCATCTGCTCGATGATCGTACGCACCGCCAGATCGACGTCGGCCTGGCTGAGATGCTTCTGCTCAGCGGCAAGCTTTTCGATCAGTTCCGACTTGGTCATGGTCGACGAAGATTCCCTCGGGCGGTTCCCTCAACCGCTAAGAAGAACGGGCCGTCGCGTGGCGACGGCCCGACGGTTGGTGCAGTGGATCAGTCCTTGCCGAGCTGCTCGCGCAGCAGTTCACCCAGCTTGGTTCCGCCGGCCTTCGGCGCCTGGTACTGATCGACGGCTTCGGCGAGTTCGTCCTCGTCCTTGGCCCGGATCGACAGCGTCAGGTTGCGCGACTTGCGGTCCAGCGCGACGAACTTGGCTTCGACTTCGTCGCCGACCTTGTACAGCTTGGTCGCATCGTCGACGCGTTCCTTCAGCATGTCGTTGGCCTTCAGATAGCCATCGACGCCGTCGGCCAGTTCGACCACCGCACCGCGCTCGTCGATTTCACGGACCCGGCCGGTGACGATGGAGCCGCGCGGATGCTCGGCCATGTAGGTGGCGAACGGGTCCTGATCCATCTGCTTGATGCCCAGCGAGATGCGCTCGCGTTCCGGATCGACGGCCAGCACGACGGCCTCGACTTCCTCACCCTTGCGGAAGTTGCGGATCGCTTCCTCGCCCGGGGTCATCCAGGAGATGTCGGACAGGTGGACCAGGCCATCGATATCGCCTTCCAGACCGATGAAGATGCCGAAGTCGGTGATCGACTTGATCGTGCCGGAGACCTTGTCGCCCTTGTTGTGCAGCGCGGCGAAGGCTTCCCACGGGTTCGGCTTGACCTGCTTCATGCCCATCGAGATGCGGCGGCGCTCCGGATCGACGTCGAGCACCATGACCTCGACTTCTTCGCCGATGTGCACGACCTTGTTCGGGTTGACGTTCTTGTTGGTCCAGTCCATTTCAGACACGTGGACCAGGCCTTCCACGCCATCCTCGATCTCGACGAAGCAGCCGTAGTCGGTGATGTTGGTGACGCGACCGAACAGGCGCGAGCTCGGCGGGTAGCGGCGATCGATGTTGTCCCACGGATCCTCGCCCAGCTGCTTGAGGCCCAGCGAGACGCGCATGCGCTCGCGGTCGAACCGCAGCACGCGGACTTCCAGCTCGTCGCCGACCTCGACCACTTCGGACGGGTGACGAACGCGTTTCCAGGACATGTCGGTGATGTGCAGCAGGCCGTCGATCCCGCCCAGGTCCAGGAACGCACCGTAGTCGGTGAGGTTCTTGACCACACCCTTGACCACCGCGCCTTCGTCCAGGCGTTCGATCAGGTCTTCGCGCTCGGCGGCGAACTCGTGCTCGACCACGGCGCGGCGCGACACCACCAGGTTGTTGCGGCGACGATCCAGCTTGATGATCTTGAACTCGAGGTCCTTGCCCTCGAGGTAGGTCGGATCGCGCACCGGCCGAACGTCGACCAGGGAGCCCGGGAGGAAGGCGCGGATGCCGTCGATGCTGACGGTGAAGCCGCCCTTGACCTTGCCGGTGATCTGGCCGATGACGTTCTGCTCTTCTTCCGAGGACGCTTCGAGCTTGTCCCAGATCCGAGCGCGCTTGGCCTTTTCACGCGACAGGCGGGTCTCGCCGAAACCGTCCTCGACGGCGTCCAGCGACACTTCCACATCGTCGCCCACTTCCACTTCCAGCTCGCCGTCGGGCTGGCGGAACTGGTGGATGGGCACGATGCCTTCGGACTTCAGTCCGGCATTGATCACCACAACGTCGTTGCGGATCTCGACCACGCGTCCGGTGACGATCGCACCCGGACGGAGGTGGGCTTCATTCAGGCTCTCTTCGAAAAGTTCGGCAAAGGATTCAGTCATGTGTAAGTACGATTTTCCTGCAGGATGCCGGTGCAAGGGGTTCCAGGTCTGAAAAGGTCGGGCCCGGCGTCCTGTCGTCTGCGTCCCCAACGGACGCTCGTTGAAAAAACACGCCAGCGGTGCCGGAATCCGGCCGCCACGGCGCACTCGCATGGGATCGTTCGAACGACCCGGTCCAGGCGTCGTCGGTTGCGATCAGTCTTCCCGGGAAGGCAGACGGATCCGCGAGCGGACCCGTTCGAGAATGCTCGCAACGACCTTGTCCAGCGCCAGATGGGTGGTGTCGATCACCTCCGCATCCTCGGCCGGCACGGTCGGCGCGATGGCCCGCTCGCGATCGCGGCGGTCCCGCTCCTGCATGTCCCGAAAAAGACGCGCAAGAATAACAGGTTCCCCTTTTTCCTTCAACTGCTTATAGCGCCTCTTCGCCCGTTCGTCGACGCTGGCGTCGAGGAACACCTTGACCGGCGCGTCGGGAAACACCACGGTCCCCATGTCGCGACCGTCGGCGACCAGGCCCGGCGGCCGGCGACAGTCGCGCTGCAGCGCCAGCAGCGCGGCGCGGATCTCGGGGATCGCGGCCACCTTCGAGGCCATCGCGCTGACCGGCTCGGTGCGCAGCTGCGGTCCGACCGGGCGACCGTCGAGCAGCACGTCGATGCCGTCGTCGCCGGGGCGGAACGACAGCGGCAGTCGGCGGCTCAGCGCGATCAGCGCGTCGCGCTGGTCCTCGCCCAGCCCCTGCTCCAGCGCGGCCAGCGCCACGGCGCGATACACGGCGCCGGAATCCAGCACCTGCCAGCCGAGTTCCGCGGCGACGCGGGCCGAGACCGCGCCCTTGCCGACGCCCGACGGGCCGTCGATGGTCAGCACCGGCACGTCGCCGTTCACTGCTGCTCCTCCACGTCCGCGCCGAGCGTGCGCAGATCGTCGACGAAGCCGGGGTAGCTGGTCGCGATCCAGTCCGCACCGTCGATCTCGACCGGACCGTCGGCAACCAGCGCCAGCACCGCCAGGCTCATCGCCACGCGGTGATCCCCGCCGGCATCGACCCGGCCGCCGGCGACGCCGCCGCCGACGATCCGTGCGCCGTCCGGACGCTCATCGATCGCCACGCCCAGCCGGCGCAGCTGTTCGGTCATCACCGCGATGCGGTCGGACTCCTTGACCCGGAGCTCTTCGGCGCCGCGGATCTCGGTCACGCCGTCGCTGGCCGCAGCCAGCGCCATCAGCATCGGGAACTCATCGATGGCCAGCGGAACCCACTCGACCGGCACCTCGATGCCGACCGGCCGACCGGCATGGTGCACGACCAGGTCGGCGACCGGCTCATCGCCGGCCGCATCGCCGTCGGCCGCGGCCCGGCGATCGACGCTCCCGGGCGCCATCCGCTCGACGATCCGGAGCACGCCGTCCCGGGTCGGATTGATGCCGACCCCGGCAATCCGGACCTCGGAGCCCGGAACCAGCAGCGCCGCGGCCAGCGCGAACGTGGCCGACGACAAGTCGCCGGGCACCGCAACGCGCGCCCCACCGAGACGGACCGGACCGTCGATCTCGACGCTCAGGCCATCGACCCGTACCGCGACGCCGAAGGCCGGCAGCAGTCGCTCGGTGTGATCGCGCGACGGCGCCGGCAGGGTGATGCGCGTAGTGCCGGGAGCGTTCATGCCGGCCAGCAGTACGGCGGATTTGACCTGCGCGCTGGCAATCGACAACTCGAGGTCGACCGGCCGCAGCGGACCGGGATGCAGGACCAGCGGGGCCCGCCCTTCCCGGCTCTCGATCCGCGCGCCCATTCGCGCCAGCGGCTCGATGATGCGGTCCATCGGTCGGCGCGAAAGCGAGGCATCGCCGGTCAGCGTGACGACACCGCCGTGCAGGTCCGGGTGGCCGACCAGCGCGCCGGCCAGCAGGCGGATGCCGGTGCCGGCATTGCCGAGGTCCAGCGCCTCGGGCGGGGCCTGCAGGCCGCCGCCGTGAACCCTCAGGGTGGCGCCATCGCGTTCCACGCGGGCACCGAGCGCTTCCATCGCGGCCAGGGTGGCGCGTGTGTCCTCGCCCTCGAGAAACCCGCTGACCTCGGTCGTGCCCTCGGCCAGGCCGCCGAACAGCACCGCCCGGTGCGAGATCGACTTGTCGCCGGGGGCCCGGATCGTGCCCGCCAACGGGGAGCGCGCCGGATGGACGCGAAGACGCATGCGCTCAGCTCCCGAGGATTTCGCCGAGTGCGCCGAGCAGGCGCTGGTTCTGACGCTCGGTGCCGACGGTGATCCGCAGATAGTCGTCGAGACCGTAGTTGCCGACCGGGCGAACGATGATCCCGCGCTGGAGCAGCGCCTCGTTGAGCTCGGCGCCGCTGCGGTCGAACCGGGCCAGCACGAAGTTGGCCGCCGACGGCACCACGCCCACGCCCAGCGCGGCCAGCCCGTCGCGCAGCTGGACCAGGCCAGCGGCGTTCATCCTGCGCGACTCGTCGATGAACGCCTGGTCCTTCAGCGCCGCCTCGGCCGCGGCCAGCGCCAGCGAGTTGACGTTGAACGCGGGCCGGACGCGGTTGAGCAGGTCGGCCACGCCGGGATTGGACAAGGCGTAGCCGACCCGCAACCCGGCCAGGCCGTAGGCCTTGGAGAAGGTCCGGGTCACGACCAGGTTCGGAAACCGCTCCAGCCAGGTCGAGGCATCACCGAGCTCGTCGGACTCGGCGTACTCGGTATAGGCCTCGTCGACCACGCAGATCACGTGGCCGGGCAGCGAGGCGAGGAAATCGCGCACGCGCTCACCGGGCAGCCAGGTGCCGGTCGGATTGTTCGGATTGGCCAGGAACACGATCCGGGTGTCCGGATCGACCCGTTCGTAGAGCGCGCGCAGATCGTGGCCCAATGCCATCGGGTGATCGGCCGGCAGCGCCGGCGCCACCGAGGCTTCGGCGCCCACCATCCGGGTAGCGATCGGATACACCGCGAAGCAGTACTGCGAGAACACCGCCTTGAGACCCGGCCGCAGGAAGGCCTGGGCCAGGAACACCAGCACGTCGTTGGAGCCGTTGCCGAGCGTGATGCAGGCCGGGTCGACGCCGTGCCTGGCCGCCAGTGCCGCCTTCAGGTGGTAACCGTTGGCGTCAGGATACAGCCACAGGTCCTCGGCCGCGCCGCGGACTGCCTCGAGCGCCAGCGGGCTGGCACCCAACGGGTTCTCGTTGGACGCCAGCTTGATCGAATCGGTGACGCCGTACTCGCGTTCGAGTTCGTCGATCGGCTTGCCCGGAGTGTAGGGCTCGAGCCGGCGCACGCCGGGTACGGCCAGCTCGTTGTAGTCCAGCGTTTCCATCAGCATTCCCGCATCGAATCGTCAGTCGGTCTCGGCCTTGGGCTCGCGTTCCATCAGCACGCGCACGCCCTTGGCCGCGTTCCAGCCCTTGAACAGGATCCCGTGGACCTGCTCGGAGATCGGCATTTCCACGCCGGCCCGCTCGGCCGCCCGCATCACTTCCTCGGCCGCATCGACACCCTCGACGACCTGGCCGATCTCGGCCCGGGCCTGGTCGGCGCTGCCGCCGCGCCCGAGCGCAAGGCCGAAACGCCGGTTGCGCGAGGCGTCGCCGGTGCAGGTCAGGACCAGGTCGCCCATGCCGGCCAGGCCGGTCAGAGTGCGGGCCTGGCAGCCCAGTGCTTCACCCAGGCGCATCATCTCGGCCAGGCCGCGGGTGATCAGCGCTGCCCGGGTGTTGTCGCCCAGGCCCAGGCCGTCGGCCATGCCGCAGGCAATGGCCAGCACGTTCTTGACCGCCCCGCCGAGCTGGGCGCCGTTCAGGTCGGCGGTGTAGTAGGCGCGGAAGCTGGAACCATGCAGCAGTTCCGCCCAGGCCCGGCCGAACTCCGGTGTCGATGCGCCGACCGTCACGGCGGTCGGCAGTCCGCGTGCGACTTCGCCGGCGAACGACGGGCCCGACACCGCGGCCAGCGGAATCGCATCGCCCAGTCGGTCGCGGGCCAGCGCACTGAGAAAACGGCCGGTGCCGGGCTCGAAGCCCTTGGTCGCCCAGGCCAGCCCGGTCTCGGTCGTCACATGATCGGCGATCGCGTCCAGCGTTTCACCGAAGGCGTGGCTGGGCGTGACCACGAGGATGCGAGACGCGCCCTGCATCGCAGCGGCAGGATCGGCGATCGGCTCGATCGCCGGATCCAGCTCGACGCCGGGCAGGTAGCGGGCATTGCAGCGCGCCCGGCGCATCGCGCGGACGTGCTCGAGGTCGCGACTCCACAGCCGGACCGACCGACCCACGCGAGCCAGCTGGATCGCCAGCGCAGTGCCCCAGGAACCGGCCCCCAGCACCGCGACCGATCCCTGCGCCTGCCCGTCTCCGTTGACCCCGTTCGGCGTCACCGCAGCGCCCCCGAGCGGTTCACTCGGCCGCGCCGTTCGGCGCCTGGCCCTGGCCCTGCTGAGCCTGCTGCATGCGCTGTGCGTAGATCTGCTCGAAGTTGATCGGCTGCAGCGGCGGGGCGACGAAGCCCCCGGCGGCGATCATCTGGCCGACCTGGGTGCGCGCATACGGGAACAGCAGGTTCGGGCACAGCACGTTGATCACGTACGGCAGCTGCTGCTCGCTGAAGCCGACCAGCTGGAAGATGCCGGCATAGTGCACCTCGGCGATGAACGCGGTCCTGTCGCCCTGCTTGGCCGTCACGGTCACCGTCAGGATGACCTCGTAGCGGCCATCCTCCAGCGTGTTGACGCGCTGGGAGAGATTCAGGTTCATGTCCGGCTGCCCTTCGGCGCCGTCCAGGCCCAGCGCGCCCGGCGCTTCGAAGGAGGCATCCTTCAGAAAAACGTGCTGGACGGTCATGCTGGCCTGCTGCTGGTTCTCGGCGCCGGTCGCGGCGTCGCTCGGTTGTTCTGCCATGTCGTTTCTTTCCTTAGCGGTTCGCTTGTTCGAAAAAGGGTCGGATTCCGCGCCGCGGCCCCGGGGGTTCCGATGCGGGCGGAGCGGTCAGTCGGCCGATTCGTCCTTCGACGGCCCGGTGGATCCTTCGGTCGGCCTGTTCGGCGTCGCGCCGGAGGCGCGATCGGCGGACTTCTGCTTGTCGCGGTTCTTCTTCTTGCCCTTGCCGCGGGTCACCGGCTGGTTGTCGGCGCGCCACTGGGTCAGGCCGCCCTTGAGCACGTGGACCTGCTCGAAGCCCAGCTTGGTCAGCCGGGTGGCCATCTGCGGGGCGACCTGGTTGTTCTTGCAGTAGATCAGGATCGGCCGTTGCCGGGCCTTCAGCAGCGCCTGGTTGCCGGCCTCGATCCGCGACGGCGGCATGTGCTGGGCGTTCAGGATGTGCGCTTCGGCGTGATCCTTGCTGTTCGAAACATCGAGGATCAGCGGATCCTGACGATTGATCAACAGGATCGCCTGGTGGGTTTCGAGCTCCTTCCAGCGGCGCGCCATGCGGCCCAGTTCGGTGGCGATCAGGGCGGCCAGCACGACCGCGAACGCGCCGGTGAGCAGCGGGTGGTTACCGATGAAGACGAGAACCTGTTCCATGCGTAAGCAGCTGTCCGTGCAAAACCGCCATTATCTCGCATTCCCGCCGGCCCTGCTACCTCGTCTGCGCTGTGGGATAATTCGGCGCTGAAGCCCCCCCGAATCGGTTCCGGATGACTGCCAAGACTCCGCTGCTGCTCCTGATTCTCGACGGCTGGGGCGTCCGCGACGCCGCGCCCGACAACGCCATCAGTACCGCCGACACGCCGAACTGGGACCGGCTGTGGGCCACCTGTCCGCACGCGCTGCTCGACACCTCGGGCGAGGCGGTCGGCCTGCCCGACGGCCAGATGGGCAATTCCGAAGTCGGCCACATGAACATCGGCGCCGGCCGGGTCGTCTACCAGGACTTCACCCGGATCACCCGGGCGATCGCCGACGGCAGCTTCCACGACAATCCGGCGCTATGCAAGGCAATGACCGCCGCGCCCGACACCACGCTGCACCTGGTCGGTCTGCTGTCGCCAGGAGGGGTTCACAGCCACGAGGACCACCTGTTCGCGCTTCTGGCCATGGCCGCCGAGCGGCACCCGGGCCCGATCGCCGTCCACGCCATCCTCGACGGTCGCGACACGCCGCCGCGCTCGGCCGCAGCGTCGCTGGAGCGCCTGCAGCAGGCCGTCGATGGCATCGGGCAGGCACACATCGCCACGGTCGGCGGGCGCTACTTCGCAATGGATCGCGACAACCGCTGGGACCGCGTCCGCCGGGCCTGGGATGCGATCGTCGAGCGCCGCGCCGAACAGCAGGCCGGATCGGCACGCGACGCACTGGAGTCGGCCTACTCGCGGGGCGAAAACGACGAATTCGTCCAGCCGACGCTGATCGACGATGGCGCAGCGGTCCGCGACGGCGACGCGGTCATCTGGTTCAACTTCCGCGCCGACCGGGCCCGCCAGTTCTGCCGAGCGCTGGTCGAACCCGGCTTCGACGGCTTCGAGGCGCGCCGGCCGGCGCTCGCGGCGATGACCACGATGACCGCCTACCTCGACGGTCTGCCGGTCGACGTTGCGTTTCCGCCCGCGCGCATGGACCACCTGCTCGGCGAGGAACTCGCTCGTCACGGCCTGGCCCAGCTGCGGATCGCCGAGACCGAGAAATATGCCCATGTCACCTACTTCTTCAACGGCGGCGAGGAGCGGGTGTTCGACGGCGAGCAGCGCGTGCTGATCCCGTCGCCGGACGTGGCTACCTACGACCTGAAGCCCGAGATGAGCGCACCGGAGCTGACCGAACGACTGGTCGAGGCGATCCACCGCGGGACCCATGCAGTAATCGTCTGCAACGTCGCCAACCCGGACATGGTCGGCCACAGCGGCATCTTCGACGCCGCGGTGGCGGCGGCCGAGGCGGTCGATCGGCTGCTCGGCCGGGTCGTCGAGGCGATCGGCGAGGTCGATGGCGAACTGCTGGTCACCGCCGATCACGGCAACGTCGAGCAGATGACCGACCCCGAGACCGGCCAGCCGCATACCGCTCACACCGTCAACCCGGTGCCCCTGGTCCACTTCGGCCGCAGCGCGCGCATCGACGACCGCGGCAGCCTGCGCGACATCGCACCGACGATGCTGCACCTGCTCGGCCTGCCGGTGCCGGAGGCGATGACCGGCCGACCCCTGGTCCATCCCGACGAATGAAGCGCTGCGCCGCGTGGGCGCTGGTGGCCGCGCTGGCGCTGCCCGGGCTCGCCCTGGCCCAGCCGCGCGACCCGGCCGAGGTCGAAGCCGAGCTGGCCGAACTGCGCAGCCAGATCGAGTCCATCGCCGCCCAGCTCGCCGAACAGCGCGAAACCGAACAGGCCGAGCAGGCCGCGCTGGCCGGGATCGAGCGAGAACTGGCCGGGCTGGCCCGCACCCTGCGCGAAACCGAGACCGCGCTGACCCGGGTGCGCGGCGAGATCCAGGACCTGCAGGACGAGGCCGGATCGCTGCAATCGGCGATCGAAACCCAGCGCGAGCGACTGGCCGACCAGCTGCAGGCCGCCTACCGGCTGGGTTCCCAGTCACGCCTGCGCACCCTGCTCAATGCCGAGGACCCGAACCGGATCTCGCGCCAGCTGGCGATGCACGGCTACCTGGGCCGGGCCCGCGCCGAGCTGGTCGACGCGCTGGTCGACAACGAGCGCGAACTGGCCCGGGTGCTGACCACCACCCGCGAGCGTGAGCTCGAACTCGAGCAGCTCGGCGAACGTCAGCGCGCGGCGCTGGCCGCACAGCAGGACGCCCGCGAAGCCCGCGAACGGGCGTTGGCCGACCTGGCCCGGCGGATCCGCAGCGACGAGGCACAGCTGGCCGAGCGCCGGGCGGCCGCGGCCGAACTGCAGGACCTGCTCGAGCGACTTTCCAGTGTGCTGGCCGACATCCCGCCGGAACTCGCCGCACGCCCGTTCGGCGACCTGCGCGGCGCGCTGCCGATGCCGCTGGACGGCCCGGTCCGGGCCGCCTATGCCGATCGTCGCAACGCCGACAGCGCCTGGCTGGGCTGGCTGATCGAGGCCGAGACCGGCGACGAGGTGCGCGCCGTCGCCTATGGTCGGGTGGCCTACGCCGACTGGCTGCGCGGCTACGGAATGATGCTGATCCTCGACCACGGCGACGGCTGGATGACCCTGTACGGGCACAACCAGGCGCTGCTGGCCGATGTCGGCGACTGGGTCGAACCGGGCCAGGCCGTCGCCCTGGCCGGGGCCTCCGGTGGCGAGGGCGCCACCGGGCTGTACTTCCAGCTGCGCCACCAGGGCGAGCCGGTCGACCCGGCCGGCTGGCTGGATCGCTGATTCGCCCCGCTGCGTTACGGGTAGACGTAGCCGGCCTGCAGACCCAGCGGCAGCCCCAGCGCCCAGTACAGCAGCAGGAATGCGGTCCAGAGCACCGCCAGCGCGATCGCGTACGGCAACATCATGGAGATCAGCGTGCCGATGCCCGCGCCCTTGGAATAGCGCGTGCAGAACACCACGATCAGCGGAAAGTACGGCAGCAGCGGCGTGATGATGTTGGAGCTCGAATCCCCGACGCGGTATGCGGCTTGAGTCAACTCCGGGGAAATCCCCAGCCGCATCAGCATCGGCACGAAGATGGGCGCGATGATCAACCACTTGGCCGAGGCGGAGCCAACGAACAGATTGACCATGATGGTCAACCCGATGATGCCGACGATCGTGAACTGAGCTGGAAGCTCCAGACTGCCCAACCAGTCGGCGCCGTTGATCGCGAGCAGCAGACCGAGGTTCGAATTGGTGAAGGCGGCGATGAACTGGGCGGCGAAGAACGCCATCACGATGTAGTAGCCCATCGATTCCATGGACTTGCTCATCCCGGTGACGATGTCCCTGTGGCTATCGATCGTTCCGGCGACGTAGCCGTAGACCACGCCGGGAATCAGGAAGAACAGGAAGATCAGCGGCACGATCGAGCGCATCAGCGGCGAGCCGAACGAGGTCACACTCTGAAAGAAGGTCAGCGCGGGATCCGGATCGCGCAGTGGTGACCCGGGGATCAGGACCGCGACGGTCACCAGGATCGCGGCAAGCGCGATGCTTGCAGTCGCCCATTTCAGGCCTTTCGACTCGGCGGGCGTCAATTCTTCGAGTGTGGGCATGTCGGACATATCGCCGTCGACCGGCGTGTCCTTGGCCAGGCGCGGTTCGATCACCTTGTCGGTCAGCCACCAACCGACCGCGACGATCAGTAGCGACGATGCGGCCATGAAGCCCCAATTGGCCAGTGGATTGATGTAGAGATCCGGGTCGAGGACCTGCCCGGCTTCCTGGGTGATGCCAGCCAGCAACGGATCGATCGCGGAGGGCACCAGATTGGCGGAGAATCCGCCCGACACGCCGGCGAAGGCCGCTGCGATCCCGGCCAGGGGATGACGTCCGGCGGCGTAGAACATGACCGCCCCGAGTGGAATGACCACCACGTAGCCGGCATCGACCACGATATTGCTCAGAATCGCGATCAGGATCAGCATCGGGGTCAGCAGCCGAATCGAGGTCCAGCCGAGCAGCTTGCGCAGGGCCGCGCTGACGAAACCCGTGTGCTCGGCGACGCCGACCCCGAGAAGCGCCACCAGAACGATCCCGAGCGGTGCGAAGTTGACGAACACCGAGACCATGTTGACCAGGAAATTCACCATCTGGTCGCCGGCGAGCTGGTTGACCACCTGAATCGGTTCGCCGGTACTCGGGTGAATCGCGTTGAAGGTGAATTGAGCCAGGATGGCCGAGGCGATCCAGACCACGATCATCAGAAGGAAGAACAGAACCGCCGGATCGGGCAGCCTGTTGCCGACGACTTCGATGAAATTCAGCGCACGATTCAGCCAGCCGTCGTTGGTACCGGGCCGATCGGCCGGTGTGGGTTCGGTGGTATTCATTCCGGCAGGTTCCCCGTGGAGTCGTTGTTGTGGATGGGTCGGGCCCGACGCCGGACGACATCGAGCGGCGGAAAAACTACCACAACCGGTCGCCCCGGGCCACCGCAGGCCCGGACGGACGGGTTACCGCTTGCGGCCGGGACCGTCCAGCGGCAACGGCGTGACCTTCTCGCCGCTGGTCCGGTCGCGGATCACGCTGGTTCCGCGCTTGCGCACTTTCTCGACCCGGACCACCGACTGTATCGGCAGCAGCAACTCCTCGGTGTCGCGGAATTCCTCGCGCATCCGCTCCTCGACCGGGTCGACGACCACGCCGCTGTCGGCGAACTGCAGCCCGGCGGCAGTGATGAAGCCGTACAGGTGTGCGCTGTCGACGCGTTGAGCGAACAGTTCGTAGACCTTGCCCTGATTGAAGAACACGATCTTGTACATGACAGTCTCCGATGCGGATTCGCAGGGTCGATCGAGCCGGCGTCAACGCCGGCCGAACAGTCGGAACAGGCCGGCCGTGGTCAGACCGGCGAAGAAGCCCGCGACGTGGGTCCACCACGCCACGGCACCCGACATGGGGCCGAACACCCAGTACAGCAACTGCAGCGTGAACCACGAACCGATGACCAGCAGCGCCGGGATCCGCGCGAACTGCAAGAACAGCCCCAGCGGCAGCCACACGCCCAGGCGCCGGGTCGGGAACAGCCCCAGGTACAGGCCGATGATTGCCGAGACACCGCCGCTGGCACCGACCACCACGCGCTCGAGTTCCGGCGTGCCGACGACCACCGACAGGTTGGCCACGCCACCGAGCAGCACGAAGGCGACCAGGAAACGGAAGCCCCCGATCGCCCGCTCGACCGGAATCCCGAACACCCACAGATAGGCAAGATTGCCGCCGAGGTGCAGCCCGCTGCCGTGCACGAACAGGGCCGTCAGCAGCCCCAGTGCGCGCAGCGGTTCACCCTGCCCGCCCAGCACCTCGGCCAGATCGACCGGCGAGAAGCCGAGCGCCGCCTGGCGGGTCGCGGCGCCTTCGACCGGCAGTACGGCATCGAACACGGCCACCGCCACCAGCACCACGGACAGCCCGATCACGCTGACCGGGAATCGGCCGTCCGAACGCCGATCCCCGGTACCGCGGACCACGTTCACTCGATCCAGATCCGGTAGTCGCGGAACTCGACGACCACACCGCCCCTGCGGATCTCGGCCAGGCGCACGCCCTCGGCCACGGTGTCGCCCTCGCCGTAGCGCTCGCCGCCGATCAGCACGAAGCGGGCCGCCGGATCGCTGGCGAAGACATGCACCGCGAGATCGATATCGGGAAATTCGCCGCGCAGCGCGGCCGGCAGCTCCCACGGGTTGATCGCGTTGGCGCGCGGATCCCGTACCGCGGGGTCAGCCGGTATCGGAGGCGATGCCGATGCGTTCGGTCCGACCGGCGCGGCCGACTCCGGCGACAGGTCGGGCGGCTGGGACCGCGACGGCTCCGACCAGCGCCCGGCGCGCTCGGGCTCGGCGGGTGGGGGCGGCTCTGCGGCACCGGCAGGAACAACGCCCGGTCCGGAATCGTTCCGCCCGGCGAGCCGGTCGGGTGCCGGGCCGGCGGCTTCCGGACCCGGAGCGTCGGGCTCGGCGGCTCGCCGCATGGTTTCCGCCGCCGCGACCGTCGGTGCCGGATCCTGCACGGCTTCGACCGCCGGCGGGCGACGGTAGGCATCGGCGCGCAGCGCGCGCTCGTCCGGGGTGGCAACGACGGCCGGCGCGGAGGCCAGCGACGAACCGTTGGCCGGCGCCGGCTCGTTGCCGCCCGGCAATCCCGGCGCGCCGAGCATCCACCAGGCCGCGGCCGCCACGACCAGCGCAGCGAGCAGCAGCAGCATGGTGCGCCGACCGAATCGGCCCGGCGGCGGCGCCGATCTCCCGGCCGAGGGCCCGGTCGGCAAGCCCAGCGGAGGCGAGGAGCTGCGCTGGCGGCGTTGTTCGGACTTGCGCAGGGCATCGAGCAGCAGCGACATCAGGCGTCCCCCCCGGCCGAATCGTTCGGCGCGGTCAGGTACAGCCGGGTGACCGGGCCGACCATGCCGTCGACGCGCAGGCCATGGCGGCGCTGGAAGCCGCGCACCCAGGTCTCGAACTCGTCATCGTAGTCCGGGCCGACGGCGCCGGTCCACGGCCGGTCGGCGAGCGCGGCGGCGGCCTGCTTGATCTCGCCGATGGCCGGATCGACATCGCCGTTGCGCCAGACCCGGCCGGAATCCGGCCAGACCACGTGGAAATCGCCGAGCCACCGGGCCTCGACCGCATCGGCCGGGACCCGGAATTCCTGGCCGGACTGGCGGATGCGCAGCTGGCGCTCACCGAGCGCCACCAACAGCACCAGCGCATCGTCGGGCTCGGTCAGGCGCAGCACCACCGGCCGGCCGAGCGTGCGGATCAAGGCCAGGTTGCCGCGCAGCCGGTGGCAGGCCAGGCCTTCGGCAAACTGCTCGTCGCAGGCCCGGCGGACCAGCTCGACGTCGACGTCCGGCCACAGCGCAGCGGTTTCGCGCCACGCGTCCCGGGCCGTCGCCGCGTCGAGCACCGGTTTCCAGGTCGGCACCGGATCGTCGGCCGGGGGTTCGGGCATCCGGTTCAGCGACCAGACCATGCCGGCGGCGACCGCCAGGACCAGCACGACCGCGACCAGCGACAGGGTGCCGGTCAGGCGCCGCCGGCCGCCCTCCTCGTCGCCGACCACCACCTCGCCGGCGGCCCGGTTGACCAGCTTGGGCGAAATCCGGTCGGTTTCCTCGGCGTAGCCGGCCATCAGCGCCCGATCCGCGATGATGTTGATCAGGCGCGGCACGCCGCCCGAAACGTGGTGCAGCGTGCGCAGGGCGGCCGGCGTGAACGGACAGCGCGCAGCGCCGGCGATGCGAATCCGGTGGCGCACGTACTCGGCGGTCTCGGCCTGCCCCAGCGGCGCCAGGTGATAGCGCGCGGTGATTCGCTGGGCCAGCTGGCGCAACGACGGTCGCGAAAGCAGCTCGCGCAGCTCGGGCTGGCCGAGCAGGATGATCTGCAGCAGCTTGTCGGTGGCCGTCTCGAGGTTGGTCAGCAGGCGCACCTGCTCCAGCGTCTCGCGGCTCATGTTCTGGGCCTCGTCGACGATGAGCACCGCTCGCTCGCCATCGGCGTGGATTGCCAGCAGCCGGCGGTTGAGCCGCTCGTTGAGATCCTCCAGGCTGCCGTCGGAGTCGTCCAGCGGCACTTCCAGCTCGCGGCAGACCGCGCGCAGCAGTTCGCGCGGCTCCAGCATCGGGTTGAGCACCAGCGCGATGTGGGTCTTCTCGGGCACCTGCTCGAGCAGCAGGCGGCACAAGGTGGTCTTGCCGGTCCCGACTTCGCCGGTCAGCTGGACGAATCCCCCGCTGCCGCCCCGACCGATGCCGTACAGCAGGTGGGCCAGCGCATCCTGGTGGCGCTGGCTCAGATAGACGAAACGCGGATCCGGCGTGATCGAGAACGGCCGCTCTTCGAGTCCGTAGAACTGTTCATACATGGCAGATGGGTTCACGCCCGGGTCGTTGCGTCATGGTCAGTCCGACAGCACCATCAGCGAAGCGTTGCCTCCGACCGCCGCGGTGTTGATCGTCCGGGTGCGCTCGACCGCGAACCGCGGCAGGTAGTGCGGCCCACCCGCCTTCGGCCCGGTACCGGACAGCCCTTCGCCGCCGAACGGCTGCACGCCGACGACCGCGCCGGTCATGTTGCGGTTGACGTAGGCGTTGCCGGCCCGGACCTGGCGACAGAGCGTCTGCTGGACCCGATCGATCCGGCTGTGGACCCCGAAGGTCAGACCGAAGCCGGTGCCGTTGATGGCCTCGACGACCCGATCGATGTCGCGGGCGCGGTAGCGGGCCACGTGCAGGATCGGACCGAACACCTCGCCGTCGAGCTGTTCGATACCGCGGATCTCGTAGGCGCGCGGTGCGAACCAGTACCCCTGCGGGCGGGCGCCGTGCATCGGCACGCGGGCCAGGCAACTCGCCTCGCGCTCCATCCGGTCGGCATGCCGCTGCAGCATGTCGTGCTGCGCGCCATCGATGACCGGGCCGATGTCGCAGTCCAGCGTGCCCGGCCAGCCGACCCGGAGTTCCTGCATCGCACCGGCGAGCATCCGGAACACGTGGTCGGCCACGTCGTCCTGTACATAGAGCATGCGCAGCGCCGAGCAGCGCTGACCGGCCGAAAGGAACGCCGACTGGATGACGTCGCGCACGACCTGCTCGGCCAGCGCCGAGGAATCGACGATCATCGCGTTCTGACCGCCGGTCTCGGCGATCAGCGTGGCCAACGGCCCGTCGCGCTCGGCCAGCGTGCGATTGATGGCGCGTGCGGTCCCCGTCGAGCCGGTGAACGCGACCCCGGCGATGCGCGGATCGCGGGTCAGCGCCGCGCCCAGCGCGCCGTCGCCGGGCAGCAGTTGCAGCACCGGCTTCGGCACACCGGCCTCGTACATCAGTTCCACGGCCCGGGCGGCGATCAGCGGGGTCTGCTCGGCCGGCTTGGCGATCACCGCGTTGCCGGCGACCAGCGCCGCGACCACCTGGCCGGTGAAGATCGCCAGCGGAAAATTCCATGGACTGATGCAGACGAACACGCCGCGACCGTGCAGCGACATCTCGTTGTGCTCGCCGGTCGGCCCCGGCAGCACCGTCGGCTCGGCGAACTGCTGGCGCGCCTGCATCGCGTAATAGCGACAGAAATCAGCCGCCTCGCGAACCTCGGCGACGCCGTCTCGCAGCGACTTTCCGGCCTCGCGCACGCACAGTGCCATCAGCTCACCGCGGTGCGCCTCGAGCCGGTCGGCGATCCGGTCGAGAAGTTCGGCCCGCTCGATCGCCGGGGTGGCGTCCCATTCGCGCTGCGCCGCCAGCGCGGCGTCGATCGCGGGCGTCGCGGCGTCGGCCGTGGCGACGGCGACTTCGCCGACCTCGTCATCGCGGTCGGCCGGCGAGCGAACCCGGCGCGGCGGTTCCGACGGCAGCCCGTCGACGCCCATCGGAATGGCGGTCCAGGTCGAACGGCCATCGCCGCGCATCTGCTCGGCCAGCGACTCCAGCGCGGTCTGGCTGGCGAAGTTGATTCCGGAGGAATTGCGCCGCTCGCGGCCGAACAGGTCCACCGGCAGGGGAATCCGCGGATGCCGCAGGGTCTCGAAGCCGCGCACGGCTTCGATCGGGTCGGACACCACCTCGGCCGGCGGCAGCTTCTCGTCGACGATGCGATTGACGAACGACGTGTTGGCCCCGTTCTCGAGCAGCCGGCGGACCAGGTAGGGCAGCAGGTCCTTGTGGTTGCCGACCGGGGCGTAGACCCGGCAGTGGCCGTTGAACCGGCCGCTGTCGAGCACCTCTTCATACAGTTCACGGCCCATGCCGTGAAGTCGCTGGTATTCGAAATCGGTCCGCTCGCCGGCCAGCGCGTTGATCGCACAGATGGTGTGGGCATTGTGGGTGGCGAACTGCGGATAGAACGCGTCGCGAGCCTCGAGCAGGCGCCGCGCACAGGCCAGGTAGCTGACGTCGGTATTCGGCTTGCGGCTGAACACCGGGTAGCCTTCGTGGCCTTCGACCTGGGCGAACTTGATCTCGGTGTCCCAGTAGGCGCCCTTGACCAGCCGGATCGGAATCCGGTGGCCGGTCCGCCCGGCCTGCGCCTCCAGCCAGGCGATCGCCGTCCAGGCGCGCTTCTGGTAGGCCTGCAGGGCCAGTCCGAACCCGTCCCAGCCGGCCAGCGATTCGTCCTCGAGCACCGCGGCGAACACATCCAGCGACAGCATCAGGCGCTCGGCCTCCTCGGCATCGACGGTCAGCGCGATGCCGGCCTGCCGGGCCCGTTGCGCGAGATCGAGCAGGACCGGGGTCAGTTCCGCGAGCACGCGCTGGCGCTGGGCCGGCTCGTAGCGCGGATGCAGTGCCGACAGCTTGACCGAAATGCTCGGCGCGTCGAACACGTCGCGACCGTCGTGGCGCTGGCCGATCGCGTCGATCGCATCGGCATAGGCCCGGCGATACCGCTCGGCGTCGTCGGCCGTCAACGCGGCCTCGCCGAGCATATCGAAGGAATAGCGGAACTGCCGATTGCCCTTCCGGCCGGCACGTTCCATCGCCTCCTTGATGGTCCGGCCCATGACGTACTGGTGGCCCATGATCCGCATGGCCTGGCGAATCGCCATGCGCACCACAGGCTCGCCCGACTTGTTGGCCATCCGGGCCAGCACCGAGGAGACATCGCGGCGCGTCGAGCGGCCGACCCGGACCAGCCGGCCGGTCAGCATCAGGCCCCAGGTGGAGGCGTTGACGAACAGCGACTCGCTCTTGCCGAGATGGGACTCCCAGTCGGCGTCGGACAATTTGTCGGCGATCAGGCGCTCGGCGGTGTCGGAATCGGGGATCCGCAGCAGTGCTTCGGCCAGGCACATCAGCACCACGCCCTCCTCGGAGGAGAGGTCGTACTCGCGCATGAAGGCTTCCATCGCGCCCTGGTCGTCGGCGCGCCGGCGAACCTGCTCGACCAGCGCGACCGCCTGGTCGCCGATCGCGGCGCGCGCGGCTTCGTCGAGCCCGATCGCGGCGAGCATCCGGGGCACGTGGTCGTCCTCGGGAACGGCCCAGGCCTGGTCCATCGCCCGCCGCAGCGGCTCGTCGGGAAACGGCTCCCGGATCACGAACGGAAACTCCGCGCTCATCGCTTCAGGTTCTCCCGGCTGATGCCACTCCAGAAAAAGCAGGTTCGAACGCACGACGGCACCAGGACGGAGACGTCGCTTCAGGGCCCGCGCGGACGCGGTGCGCGCCAGTGTAACGCAACGCGAAGCGGGCGCCATACCGGACGCTCGAGAATGCATTTGCGTGAAGGTTCAGACCTCCCCGGGAAATGCGATTCCGCTACAATACGCCGATGGTGAAACGACCGGATCCCGATGCTTCGCACGGAGGTTTCCTGCCAGAACCCGGACGGTGAGTGCCTGGAACTGTTGTCCAATCTGTCGCTGACCCTGGACAGGCTGGCCGGCATCTTCCTGGTCCTCAGCGCGGTCACGCTTCTCGTGGCCCTGCTGCCGACGCTCATGGGCTACTGGCCGATCTTCGTGATCGCGATCGTTCACCTCGCCATCGTGGGCTGGTGTTTCCGGCTCGCCTGGCGCGGGTTCTGGCGCCGTCAGCATGTCTGCGTCACCGATGATGAAGTGACGCTGATCGACTGTTCGGCTCGCGGAACCCGGGAACAGCACTGGCCGACCGGCTGGGTGCGGGTCGAAGTCGATCGCCGCGGGCGCGAGCCCCGGCTGTTGCTCCGGCTCCACGGTGAGCGGGTCGAGCTCGGTGACTTCGCGCCGGTCGAAGAGCGGCTCGAGGCCGCGCAGTGGCTGGAGCGGACGCTGGCGCCGCGTTCGGCCTGGAACGGCAACACGACCACCCACGACGTACACAAGACCAACGAGTGAGTTCAGGATGAAGAGAACCAATGAAATGATCGTCGGCCTCGCGATGGTCGCGGTGATCTCCGTGATCACCTGGGCCCTGTTCGCGGTCGGCGACAACATGACGCCGGGCGTGACGCCGTTCAGCAAGGACGTCTACCAGCTGCACATGATCATCCTCGGCATCGTGACCGTGATCGGCGTGCTGGTGTTCGCGGCGATGTTCACGTCGATCTACCTGCACCGCAAATCGCGCGGCGCCAAGGCGGCCCAGTTCACTCACTCGACCAAGGCCGAAGTCACCTGGACCGTGATCCCGATCCTGATCCTGGTGGTGATGGCGGTCCCGGCCACCCAGGTCCTGATCGACATGGAGGACACCAGCGGGGCAGAGCTGAACGTCAAGGTCACCGGCTACCAGTGGCTGTGGGAATACGAGTACATCGAAGACGAGATCCAGTTCTATTCGGCGCTGGATCGCGACAGCAACTATGCCCGCCAGATCGGCGCGACCCGCGATCCTCGCGAGGTCGAGAACTACCTGCTGGAAGTCGACAAGCGCGTGGTCCTGCCGACCGACACCCGGATCCGTTTCCTGCTGACCTCCAATGACGTCATCCACTCCTGGTGGGTGCCGGACCTCGGCTGGAAGCGCGACGCGATCCCGGGCATGGTCAACGAGGCCTGGACGCTGATCGAAGAGCCGGGCATCTACCGCGGCCAGTGCACCGAGCTGTGCGGTAAGGACCACGGTTTCATGCCGGTGGTCATCGAAGCCGTCACGCCGGAGGAATACCGCGCCTGGGTCGACAGCCAGAAGGCCGAGATGGCCGCCAACGACAACGCCGCCGAGCGCACCTGGACCCGGGACGAACTGATGACGCTGGGTGCCGACGTCTATGCCGCGCAGTGCGCCAGCTGCCACCAGGGCGACGGCAGCGGCCTCGAACCGGCCTTCCCGGCCCTGGCCGGCAGCGCCGTGACCGTGGGTGCGATCGAGGACCACATCGATCTGATCATGAACGGCCGTCCGGGCACCGCGATGGCCGGCTTCGGACAGCGCCTGGCGGCCGAGGACATCGCCGCGGCGCTGACCTACACGCGCAACGCATTCGGCAACGAAACCGGCGACATGGTCCAGCCGATGCGCATCCTGAAGCTGAAGAACGGGGTTGTCGAAGGCGGCGTGGCCGACACCGGCCCGGCAGGCCTCTGAAACCCGTCTCCGACGAACCCGAAACGCTCGCAGCATTACGCAAGGGAAGGCAATGACGACGCAAACCGCACACGCAGACGACCATCACCACGAGGCGCCGAAAGGCCTGGCGCGCTGGCTGTTCACGACCAATCACAAGGAAATCGGGTCGCTGTACCTGATCTTCTCGCTGGCCATGTTCCTGGTCGGCGGTGCGATGGCGATGATCATCCGCGCCGAACTGTTCTCGCCGGGCCTGCAGCTGGTCAACCCCGAATTCTTCAACCAGATGACCACCATGCACGCGCTGGTGATGATCTTCGGCGCCGTCATGCCGGCCTTCGTCGGCCTGGCCAACTGGATGGTGCCGATGATGATCGGCGCGCCGGACATGGCCCTTCCACGAATGAACAACTGGTCGTTCTGGATCCTGCCCTTCGCGTTCCTGATGCTGCTCTCGACGCTGTTCATGCCGTCGGGCGCGCCGGCCTCGGGCTGGACGCTGTATCCGCCGCTGTCGCTGCAGGGTGGCAACAGTTTCGCGTTCGTGATCTTCGCCATTCACCTGATGGGCATTTCGTCGATCATGGGCGCGATCAACATCATCGCCACCATCCTGAACATGCGCGCACCCGGCATGACCCTGCTGCGCATGCCGCTGTTCGTCTGGACCTGGCTGATCACCGCGTTCCTGCTGATCGCCGTGATGCCGGTGCTTGCCGGCGCGGTCACCATGCTGCTGACCGACCGCTTCTTCGACACCAGCTTCTTCAACGCGGCCGGCGGCGGCGACCCGGTGATGTACCAGCACATCTTCTGGTTCTTCGGCCATCCCGAGGTCTACATCATGATCCTGCCTGCGTTCGGGATCATCTCGGAGATCATTCCGACCTTCTCGCGCAAGCCGCTGTTCGGCTACACCGCGATGGTCTACGCCACCGCCTCGATCGCGTTCCTGTCGTTCATCGTCTGGGCGCACCACATGTTCACCGTCGGCATGCCGCTCGGTGCATCCCTGTTCTTCATGTACGCAACGATGATCATCGCGGTGCCGACCGGGATCAAGGTCTTCAACTGGGTCTCGACCATGTGGCGAGGCTCGATGACCTTCGAAACCCCGATGCTGTTCGCGATCGCCTTCGTCATCCTGTTCACCATCGGCGGCCTGTCCGGCGTGATGCTGGCCATCGTTCCGGCCGACTTCCAGTACCACGACACCTACTTCGTGGTGGCCCACTTCCACTACGTCCTGGTCACCGGCGCGGTGTTCGCGATCATGGCTGCGGCGTATTACTGGCTGCCGAAGTGGACCGGCCACATGTACGACGAGCGACTCGGAAAGATCCATTTCTGGTGGTCGACGATTTCGGTCAATGTGCTGTTCTTCCCGCAGCATTACCTCGGCCTGGCCGGCATGCCACGACGGATTCCGGACTACGCGGTCCAGTTCGCCGAATTCAACATGATCTCGTCGATCGGCGGCTTCGCGTTCGGTCTGGCCCAGCTGCTGTTCGTCTACATCGTGATCAAGTGCGTGCGCGGCGGGGAGAAAGCCACCGCCCAGGTCTGGGAAGGTGCCCGCGGCCTGGAGTGGACGGTGCCCTCGCCGGCCCCGCTGCACACCTTCGACACGCCGCCGCTCGTCGACGATTCGCTCGAGCACAAGGACCGGCTGCCGAGCTGACATGGCGCGGCAGGACAGCAATCGTGAAGCACCGGTCACACGACGGCGGGGCGCCAGGCGCACCGCCGTCGTGCTGGCGGTGATTGCCGGAATCATCTATGCGGCGTTCATCGGGCGCGGCGTGTTCGGAGGCTGAATCGAGGAATCGCATGAGTAACGACGCACCACAGAGTACGACACGAACGGTAGCCAAGCTCGCGCTGCTCGCCGTGGGCATGTTCGGGTTCGGTTACGCCCTGGTCCCCCTCTACGACAAGTTCTGCGAGGTCACCGGACTGGGCGGGCGCACCGGCGACGCGGTCGCCGAAATCGTCGACGCGCCGGACTCGGACCGCACCGTGCAGGTCCATTTCGACTCCAACGTCAATTCGGCGCTGGACTGGGAGTTCAAGCCGGTCGAAAAATTCATGGACGTCCAGCCCGGCCGGATGTACGAGACCACCTACATCGCCCACAACCGGACGAACCAGACCATCGTCGCCGCGGCCGTGCCGAGCGTCGCGCCCGGCCAGGCGTCGCTGTACTTCAACAAGACCGAGTGCTTCTGCTTCGAAAAGCAGTTGCTGGGTCCGGGCGAGTCGCGTGAGATGCCGGTGCGGTTCTTCGTCGACGATCACCTGCCCGGCAAGATCGACCTGATCACCCTTTCCTACATCATCTACAAGAACGAGGACGAGACCGAACGGGTCGCCGCCGTCGGACCCTGAGGCTCAACGTCCGGAATCCATCGGGAGTCAACACCACCATGGCAAGCGCAAACTACTACGTTCCCCATACCGCGAAATGGCCGATCGTCGGATCCATCGGTCTGTTCCTGCTGGTATCGGGTTTCGCGAACTGGATGAACGGCAGCACGATCGGCCCCTGGATGGCCATCGCCGGCGCCGCCACGGTCATCCTGATGATGTTCGGCTGGTTTGCCGACGTGATCCGGGAATCCGAGGCCGGCCTGTACAACGACAAGGTCGACGCCTCGTTCCGTCAGGGCATGATCTGGTTCATCTTCTCGGAAGTCATGTTCTTCGGCGCGTTCTTCGGCGCGCTGTTCTACGCCCGGATCTTCGCGGTGCCCTGGATCGGCGGCGAGGGCACCGGAGTCATGACCAACAGCCTGCTGTATCCGGAATTCCAGGCCGCCTGGCCGACCAACGGTCCGGCCGGACTCGGCGGTGATTTCAAGACCATCGGCGCCTTCGAACTGCCGCTGATCAACACGTTGATCCTGCTGACCTCCGGCTGGACGATCACCATGGCCCACTGGGCGCTGAAGAAGATGCAGCGCAAGGCCCTGGTGGGCTGGATGCTGGCGACCGTGGCGCTGGGCGTGATCTTCCTGTTCCTGCAGTCCTACGAATACGTCCACGCCTACCGCGACCTGGGCCTGACGCTGGGTTCGGGAATCTACGGGTCGACCTTCTTCATGCTGACCGGATTCCACGGACTGCACGTGACGGTCGGCTCGATCATGCTGCTGGTCATCGCGTTTCGCTGCATGAAGGGCCACTTCAAGCCCGACCACCACTTCGGTTTCGAGGCAGTGGCCTGGTACTGGCACTTCGTCGACGTGGTCTGGCTGGTGCTGTTCCTGTTCGTCTACGTGGTCTGAACCGCGAACAGGCGACGATCTACCGTCGGCCGCTGCCGCGGCCGGGAAAGAAGGGGCTTCGGCCCCTTTTTTCATGCCTGGCACGTCGCACTCGCCCGCCCGCATGGGTGGATGGCCCGCGCCGCGGCGGCGGCCGCTGCAGTCTTCGACCAGGCGCGCGTCATGATCGTCGGACACGCCGTCGATCGCACGATGCCGCCCCAGCGGAACCCGCCGCAGTACTGTCCGGGCACGAAAAAGGGGCCGTTCGGCCCCTTCTTCCATGACGCCGTCGCGGCCCAGGCGAACCGCCGCCGCCCGACCGTACGTCAGGTCTTCTTCGGCGCGAGCATCATCACCATCTGCCGCCCTTCCATGCGCGGATACTGCTCGACGGTGATCTCGCCTTCCATGTCGCTCTCGACCCGCTTGAGGAGATCCCGACCGAGGTCCTGATGCGCCATTTCTCGGCCGCGGAAGCGCAGCGTGACCTTCACCTTGTTGCCTTCATCGATGAACCGGCGAAGGTTGCGCATCTTGACATCGTAATCGTGGTCGTCGGTCCCCGGGCGGAACTTGATCTCCTTGATCTGGATCTGCTTCTGTTTCTTGCGCTGGACCTGTTGCTTCTTGGATTCCTCGAAGCGGAACTTGCCCCAGTCCATGATTCGGCAGACAGGCGGATCGGCCTGCGGCGCGATCTCGACGAGGTCCATGCCCTCGTCCTCGGCCAGCTGGATGGCATCGCGCAGGCTGCGGATGCCGACCTGTTCGCCATCGGATCCTACGACCCGGACCTTGGGCGCCGTGATGTCCTGATTGCGGCGCGTCTTCTTGTCGGTTGCGATGTGAATGTCTCCTTTCGGTGAATTGCATCGGGCAGGGTTCGCTCCCGGACCGGATCAGTCCGTCGCGCTGGCCCGCCCTCGCTGATCGACCCACTGGCCGAGCTTGTCGGCGAAGGCCTCGAGCCGCATCGAGCCGAGATCGTTGCCGTCGCGCTGGCGCACGGCCACGGTCCCCTCCTGCACCTCGCGATCGCCGACCACGAGCAGGAACGGCACTTTGGCCAGGGTCTGCTCGCGGATTTTAAAACCAATCTTTTCGTTCCTCAAGTCGGCATCAGCGCGAAAACCGAGCTCTCCGAGCCGGCGCGCCACCGAGCTGGCGTAATCGGCCTGGGCGTCGGTGATGTTCATCACCACGACCTGGACCGGCGCGAGCCACACCGGCAGGTTGCCGGCGTAATGCTCGATCAGCACGCCGATGAAGCGTTCGACCGAGCCGAGGATGGCCCGGTGGAGCATCACCGGCACCTGCTTTTCGCCGTTCTCGTCGACATAGGCCGCGCCGAGCCGACCCGGCATCGAGAAATCGACCTGCATGGTGCCGCACTGCCAGACCCGGCCGATGCAGTCGGTCAGCGAGAATTCGATCTTCGGGCCGTAGAAGGCGCCCTCGCCGGGCTGGATTTCGTAAGGAATTCCAGCCGCTTCCAGCGCTTCCTTCAGTGCGGCCTCGGCGCGGTCCCAGACCTCGTCGGAGCCCACGCGCTGCTCCGGACGGGTCGAGAGCTTGACCTGGATGTCGTCGAAGCCGAAATCCTTGTAGACGTCGAAGACCAGCGCGTTGAAGGCCAGCACCTCGTCGCGCATCTGCTCGGGCGTGCAGAAGATGTGCGCATCGTCCTGGACGAAATTGCGCACCCGCATCAGTCCGTGCAGCGAGCCCGACGGCTCGTTTCTGTGACAGGAACCGAACTCGGCCATGCGCAGCGGCAGGTCGCGGTAGCTCCGGAGGCCCTGGTTGAAGATCTGCACGTGGCACGGGCAGTTCATCGGCTTGACGGCGTAGGTGCGGTCCTCCGACGAGGTGATGAACATGTTGTCGGCGAAATTGTCCCAGTGGCCCGACTTCTGCCACAGGCTCAGGTCGACGATCTGCGGGGTGTGGACTTCCTGGTAGTCGGCGTCGCGCAGGCGCTGGCGGATGTAGTCCTGGATCAGCATGTAGATCCGCCAGCCGTGGTCGTGCCAGAACACCATGCCCGGCGCTTCGGGCTGTGAATGGAACAGCCCCAGCTTCTTGCCGATCTTGCGATGATCGCGCTTCTCGGCTTCTTCGAGGCGCTTCAGGTAGGCCTTGAGCTGCTTCTTGTCGCCCCAGGCCGTGCCGTAGATGCGCTGCAGCATTTCGTTGTCGGAATCGCCGCGCCAGTAGGCACCGGCCAGCTTGGTCAGTTTGAACGCGCCCAGCTTGCCGGTCGACGGCACGTGCGGCCCTCGGCAAAGGTCGATGAAATCGCCTTGTCGATACAGCGAAAGCGCCTCGTCGGCCGGAATGTCCTCGATGATCTTCGCCTTGTACTCCTCGCCCTGGTCGCGGAAGAAGGCCACGGCCTCGTCCCGCGGCAGAACGCTTCGCTCGACCGGGAGGTCCTCGTCGACGATCCTGGCCATTTCCTTCTCGATCGCCTCCAGGTCATCGAGATGGAACGGCGTGTCGCGGGCGAAATCGTAGTAGAACCCGTGCTCGACCGTTGGCCCGATGGTCACCTGGGTATCCGGAAACAATCGCTTGACGGCCTGCGCCATCAGGTGGGCCGTCGAATGACGGATGACCTCCACGCCCTCCTCGTCACGCCCGGTGATGATCCGCAGGCGGGTGTCGTTCTCGATCCGGTAGTCGGTGTCGACCAGCCGGCCGTCGACCTCGCCGGCCAGCGCGGCGCGGGCCAGACCGGGTCCGATCGACTCGGCCACTTCATGCACCGTGACCGGCGCGTCGAATGATTTCCGGCTTCCGTCCGGGAGCGTGATTTCGGGCATCGGTTCTGCCGTGATCCTGAGCGTGTAATGACCCACCATTGTACCGCGCCGCGGCGCCTGCGGGCGCTGTTGCCGGGCGTTGCGCGCGCGGCCTCCGGCATCGCCGGGAAGGGGTCGTCCCGCGCTGCCTGGCCGAGCGGGTCCGGCCTTCGGAAGCCATTGGTTCGGAACCCGTTTGATTCAGGAAATCTAATGTTGAAACAATCCATTACCCGCGAAGATTCCACTGGATTCCGGCGCTTTGCTTGGGTACAGTCGAGCCGGGGAAAGAAGAACACGGGGGAACGAACGCACGTGGTCCATCCGATCCACCGCAGTACCGCCGTTCGAGCCGCAACCGGTGTGGCGCTGTGCGTGCTGGTCGCTGCAGCCCTGATGCTGACCCCCCTCTCCCAGCCGATCTCGCGCCTGGCCGCCTCGGCCCTGGCCTGGATCACCATCGACCTGATCGCCGTGGCCGTCTCGGCCATGATCGCCGGCGCCGCATGGTTGCATTACCTGACCCGCGCCTCGGACCGCATCGCCCTGTTCGGTGCACTGTTCGCCGGCGTGTTCTCGTTCGAACTCGTGCACGCACTGCAGGTCAATCTCCTCGATACGACCCGCGGCCACGCCAATGGCTCGTACTGGTTCGGCGCCGCGCGGACCCTGGCCGGCATGGTGCTGATCGCCGCTGCGCTGCCCGAACGCTGGTTCCGTGCGCTCTCGCCGCCGGCCGTCCTGCTGATCGGGCTGCTGGCCTGGCTGCTGTTGTTGACGCTGATCCTGCTTGCACCCGCCGAAAGCACCGGCCGGGCCGCGCCTATTCCGACCCCCGGTTCGATGCTGCTGATCGCGCTGTACCTGTCGGCGGCCGCGCTGCACGCGGCGTGGTTGCTTCGCCCGGCACCCAGCGGCCATGCTTACCTCGTCGCCGCAGGGGTGGTCCTGGCCTTCGGCGAGGCCGCCATCGCGACCGCACCCGCCGACCCCGGTGTCGGCGAACTGCTCGGACATGCCTTCCGGGTGATCGGCGCGCTGTTCCTCATTCGCGCACTGCTGCTGGAAATCCCGCGGACGCGGCTGCGGCTGCCCGGCGTCGTCGCCGGCGACCCGGCCGCCGGCCCGGAGCAACTGCCGGACCTGCTGGCCGAAATCGATCGGTCGACCCGAATCCTGCACCTGCAGGCCAATCCGCCGGACGTGCTCACGGGCGCCGCCCACGCGCTGCGCGGCCGCCGACTCGACGAGATCCTGCCCGACGAGGCCGTCGATACCTGTCGCGCAGCACTCGCGCAGGTCGAACGCAGCGGCATTCCGCAGCGCGCCTCGATCGAAGTCGGGCTGCCGGCCGGGCGCCGGCGGATCGAGGTTTCGGTTTCGCGCCGGACGCCGCAGGCCGGAGGCGAGCCGACCTTCACGCTGCTGGCGCGCAGCGACGGCCGTCCGAGCACCCCGGCGGCGACCGACGCCGGCAGCGCGCCATCGCGGCTCAACGCAGCGCTGCTGGAACTGCACCGTCAGAGCGCATCGGCCAGCGAGAACGAACTGCTGGTCTCGGCGGCGTCGATGGCCGAGCAACTGACCCGAAGCCCGATCGCGCGCCTGTTCCGGATCGGAGCCGATGGCCGATTGACGCCGTGCACGGCGCAGACCGGAACCGGCGACACCACGGTTGCGCAGCCGATCGAACTCGCTCGCGCTGGCGTCTGGGCCGACGGGCTGCGCCAGCAACGACCGATCGTCAGCAACCAGCCCGCACCGGAGCCCGAGGCCGGATCGGACCCGCTGGGTCAGCTGATGCGGTGGATCAGCCTGCCGGTGAGCGACGATGACGAAGCGCGCCTGCTGTTGGTGGTCGGCAACCGCGACACGGCCTACTGCGATCGTGACGTACTCGCTCTGCAGGTGCTGGCCAATGCCGCCTGGTCGGCGGTCAAGCGCAAGCGGCAGGATGGCCGTCTTCGGCTGCTGTCGATCGGAGTCGACCAGAGCCCGAACCCGATCCTGATCACCGATGCCCGCTCCCGCATCGAGTACGTCAATGCCGCGTTCGAAGCCGTGACCGGCTATACCCGCGAGGAGGTGATCGGACAGAACCCCTCGATCCTCGCGTCCGGCCAGACGCCGGAGTCGACCTATCGGGACATGTGGCAGACCCTGTCGACCGGTCAGCCCTGGCGGGGCGAGCTGATCAATCAGAGGAAGAACGGCCAGCGTTTTCTCGAGCAGGCGCTGATCTACCCGGTCCGCGCCGCCGACGGCCAGGTCACGCACTACCTGGCGCACATCCGCGACATCACCGAGCGGCGCGAAATCGAGTCGCGCGTCGACCGGCTGACCCGCTTCGACCAGCTGACCGGCCTGCCCAACCGGACCGCGATCGAGGAAACCCTGGAGCATTTGCTCTCGGCGCCCGATCCGCGGCTGGCCGTGCTCTGGATCAACCTCGACAACTTCAAGCTGGTCAACGAGAGCCTCGGCCGTGACGTCGGCAACCTGTTCCTGCTCGAAACGGCCAACCGATTGCGCGTCGAACTCGACGAAAACGCGCTGCTGGGCCGCCAATCCGGCGACAGCTTCCTGGTGGCCCTTCCGCGGGCAAGCCAGAGCGACTCGGCACTGTGCGCCCACCGCCTGATGGACATCATCCAGACCCCGACCCGCGTCGGCCGGCGGGAACTGGCGGTCACCGCCTCGGTCGGTGCAGCACTGGCGCCGGACGATGCCGACAACGTCGATCGGCTGCTGCGCTACGCAGAAGCGGCCATGTACGACGCCAAGCGCGAAGGGCGGAACAACCTGCGGTTCTATTCCCGCCGCCTGCAGAGCGTCAGCGAGCGCACGCTGCGCTTGATCAGCGGCATCGGACCGGCGCTGCAGCGCGGCGAGATGCGGATGGTCTACCAGCCGCAGATGAACCTGGCCGACGGCCGACTGATCGGCGCAGAGGCCCTGATCCGGTGGCGGCACGCCGAGCTCGGCGACATTCCGCCGTCGGAGTTCATTCCGCTGGCCGAACAGGGCGGCCTGATCAACACGCTGGGCGGCTGGGTCATCGACGCGGTCACCCACCAGGCGCGAGCCTGGCGCGACGCAGGTCTCGACGTGCCGGTGCTGGCGATCAACCTGTCGGCCTCACAAGTCACCCAGCATGACCTGATCGACCGACTGAACAACGCCGTGGACCACGCCGGCATCGCTCCACAGTGCCTCGAGCTGGAGCTGACCGAGGCTGCCGCGCTGAAGGACCCGACGCTCGCCGAACAGACGATCGGCGCGCTGAGCGAGAACGGCTTTTCGCTGGCCATCGACGACTTCGGTTCCGGCTACTCGTCGATGAACTACCTCAAGCGCTTCGCCGTGAACTGCCTGAAGATCGATGCCGCCTTCATCCAGGACCTCGAATCCAGCCAGGACGATCGGGCCATCGTCCGCGCCATCATCCAGCTGGCTCACAGCCTCGGCATGCGCACCGTTGCCGAAGGCGTCGAGCGCGGCGCCCAGGTCGAGTTCCTGCGCGAACAGGGCTGCGACGCCATCCAGGGCTACTGGTTCGCCCGCCCGCTCGAAGTCGAAGCGTTCGAAACCTTCTGCAGGAACCACGACGCGCCCGACTGACGCCGGCCGCGCCACGGTCGCTCGACGCCCGACTGCGAACGGCACCGTGCAGTTGCAGGCACCGGACCCTGCAATCGCCGTCGTGGCCGGTGCGGCCGCCTCGAAACCGTCGTCGAAGATGCCCGCACCGCCGAGGATCTCGACCCGCCAATTGTCTCCGGTCATCCGGCCATCGACGAAGAACGCATCGGGTTGGACCCCCCATGGATAACTGGCACCGAACTGCAGCCCGAACGACATCGGACGCCCGACCGCGCGGAAATCGGGGTGCTGGCCGGGCAGCCCGAACTCGGCTTCGAGCAGCACCCGGTCCAGCACCTGCGACTGGCCAGCCTGGACGAAACTCCCGGCGTCGGCGAATGCCAGGACCGAGCCGTCCGCCTGCGGCTGGAACATCACCAGTTGCGCGAAAATACCCTGCTCCGGCGGAACCATCGTCGCACTGATGACTTCGGCATCGAGCATCCAGCGCACCGCGGCCACTCCATCGACCGTGGCCGGATCGAGCTGGAAATCGGCCGGCGTCGAAATCACCGGCGACATCGCGCCGACGGCGAACTCCTGGCCGTAAGGCACGATGATCAGTCCAACACAGAGCCGGAGGATCAGCGAGCCAAGCGGTGAGCCTCGCGAATCACGGCTTTGCTCGGACATGAGTCACCTGCTCGAATTTTTCGTGGAACATGAAGAACCGGAACTGGACAAGACGATGAAACGGGCCTTCGGAGGGATTTCTCCATCGTGCCCGAATCCAGAGAAATGGCGGAGGTGGCGTAGAAGACAGTTATGACGGGAATGAAATTTCCTTCTCGGGGTTTCTTGGGTGCGCGGACAGCAGTGACGCGCGGAGCGCAGCGACCGCAGTGTGCCTATATGGCACATGAGGATCGTGAGCACCGAACGGCGCTGCTGGCCGTGTGCCCAAGGAAGCCTGAGAGGGAAATTTGGTGGGCGATGCTGGATTTGAACCAGCGACCTCTGCCATGTCAAGACAGCGCTCTAACCAACTGAGCTAATCGCCCGTACAGCCAAGCCCGCAAAGATACCAAACCGCCCCGAATTTGGCAACACTCCGGTGAATTTTTTCACTCCGGATCGAACGCGCCCCGGTGCCCCGCTGCGGGCTTGCCTATACTTTCCGGATGCCCGCCGACCCCACCGAATCGCCCGCCGACGAGCCCACGCCGGAGACGCCCGCCCGGGCCGCGTCCTTCGTGCACCTGCGGGTCCACTCCCAGTACAGCCTGGAGGACGGACTGGCCAAGCCGGCCGCGCTGGTCGCCCGCGCGCGCGAGTTGGGCATGCCGGCGATCGCGATGACCGACTGGCACAACCTGTTCGGGCTGGTCAAGTTCTACCGCGAGGCCAACCGGGCCGGGATCAAGCCGCTGGTCGGTACCGACCTGCGCATCCTCACGCCCAGCCGGCCGGAGCCGCATGTCGCCACGCTTCTGGTGATGGACCGCGAAGGCTATCTGAACCTGTGCCGCCTGATCTCGCGCAGTTTCATCGAGGGTCGTCACCAGGGTCAGCCGCGGGTCCACGAAGACTGGCTGACCCCGGAGGCCTGCAGCGGATTGATCGCGCTGACCGGCTGGGCCGGCGACGTGGGCCAGGCGCTTGCCCTGGGTCATCCGAACGAGGCGCGGCGCCGGCTCGATGCCTGGGCCGCGCGCTTCCCGGACCGGCTCTACGTGGAGCTGGCGCGCACCGGCCGCAGCGGCGAACAGGCGGTCGAGTCGGGGCTGATCGCCGCGGCAATCGACGCCGACGTGCCGGTGGTGGCCAGCAACGATGTGCGCTTCTCGACGCCCGGGGAGTTCCTGGCCCACGAGGCCCGCGTGTGCATCCACCAGGGGCGTCTGCTCGACGACAAGCACCGGCCGCGCGAGTTCGTCGATCAGCAGTACCTGAAATCACCGGCCGAGATGGGCGAGGTCTTCGCCGACCTGCCGGTGGCGCTGGAAAACACGGTCGAGCTGGCCAAGCGGCTGAACCTGGAGCTGACCCTCGGCGAGTACGCCCTGCCCGACTTTCCGCTGCCGGAGGGCGAAACCGCCGACGCGTTCCTGCGCCGCAAGAGCTTCGAGGGCCTCGAGCAGCGCTTGGCGCAGTACGGCCCGGCCGAAGGCCATACCGAGGACGACTACCGCGAGCGCGTCGAGCAGGAGCTCGAGGTCATCATCTCGATGGGCTTTCCGGGGTATTTCCTGATCGTTGCCGACTTCATCGCCTGGGCCAAGAACAACGACGTGCCGGTCGGGCCCGGACGAGGCTCCGGCGCCGGCTCGCTGGTGGCCTGGTGCATCGGCATCACCGAACCCGATCCGCTGCGCTACGACCTGCTGTTCGAGCGATTCCTGAACCCCGAGCGCGTGTCGATGCCCGACTTCGACATCGATTTCTGCGTCGAGGGCCGCGACCGCGTGATCGACTACGTGGCCGATCACTACGGCCGCCAGAGCGTCAGCCAGATCATCACCTACGGCACGCTGGCGGCCAAGGCCGCGGTGCGCGACTGCGGCCGCGTGCTGGGCTACAACTACGGCTTCGTCGACTCGATCGCCAAGCTCATTCCGCCCGACCTGAACATGACGCTGGAAAAGGCGCTGAAGCAGGAGCCGGAGCTCAATCAGCGCTTCGAGCGCGAGGACGACACCCGCAGCATCTACGACCTGGCGCTGCAGCTCGAAGGCGTGGCCCGGAACGCCGGCAAGCACGCCGGCGGCGTGGTCATCGCACCGGGCCCGCTGACCGACTTCACCCCGCTCTACACGGATCCGCGCACCGGCTCGGTGGTGACCCAGTTCGACAAGAACGATGTCGAATCGGTCGGCCTGGTCAAGTTCGACTTCCTCGGCCTGCGCAACCTCACCATCATCAACTGGGCGCTGAAATCGGTGAACCGGCAGCGTCGCGCGCAGGGCGAGCCGGAGGTCGATCTCGATCGGCTCCCGATGGACGACGCACCGACCTTCAAGCTGCTCCAGAAGGCCCACACGACGGCGGTATTCCAGCTGGAATCGCGCGGCATGAAGGACCTGCTACGCAAGCTGGTCCCCGACAGCTTCGACGACATCGTGGCGGCCGTCGCGCTGTTCCGGCCCGGTCCGCTGGACGCCGGGATGGTCGATGACTACGTCGAGCGCAAGCACGGCCGTGCCACGGTCAAGTACCCGCACCCGCTTACGGAGCCGATCCTGGCGCCGACCTACGGGGTGATCCTGTACCAGGAGCAGGTCATGCAGATCGCCCAGGTCGTGGCCGGCTACACACTCGGCGGCGCCGACCTGCTGCGGCGCGCGATGGGCAAGAAGGACCGCGAGCTGATGGCCAGGCAGCGCGAGATCTTCTGCGCCGGCGCGGCCGACAACGGCGTCGACGCCAACGATGCCGGCCACCTGTTCGACCTGATCGAGACCTTCGCCGGTTACGGCTTCAACAAGTCGCACTCGGTGGCCTATGCGCTGGTCGCGTATCACACCGCCTGGTTGAAGGCCCACTACCCGGCCGAGTTCATGGCCGCGGTGCTCTCGGCCGACATGGACAAGACCGACAAGGTCGCCAACCTGATCGAGGACTGCCGGGTCATGGGCCTGAGCATCCTGCCGCCGGACATCAACGCCTCGGTCTATCGCTTCGAGGTCGAGAACGGGCATATCCGCTACGGCCTGGGCGCGGTCAAGGGCGTCGGCGAGGGCGTGATCGAGAACATCGTCCAGGTCCGCGAGCGCACCGGGCCGTTCCGCTCGCTGACCGGACTGCTGCGCGAGCTCGATCTCGGCAAGCTGAACAAGCGCACGATGGAAACGCTGGTCCGGGCCGGCGTGCTCGACCCGATCAGCGACAACCGCGCCGCGCTGATGCAGGCACTGCCCGACGCCTGGGCGGCGGCCGAGCGGCACCAGGCCGACTCCGCCGCCGGCCAGGCCAGCCTGTTCGGCGGCGGAGGCGGGCCGGCCGCCGTTGCCGACGACGATCCGCCGCTGCCCGAAGTCCCGGCCTGGAATGCCCGCCAGCGGCTGCGCGCCGAGCGCGAAACGCTGGGCCTGTATCTGACCGGTCACCCGATGGACGACCTGGTCGAGGAACTCGGCGGCTTCGTCAGCTGCCGGATCGAAGCCGTCGGCGAGCGACTCGATGGCAACGGCGGCGGCAACGGCGAAGGCCGGCGCGGTCGCCGGGTCGGAGTGCCGATGACCCTGGCCGGATTGGTCGTGGCGCTTCGGCGCCGGCCAGGCAAGGGCGTGTTCGCCGCAATCGACGACGGCAGCGGACGGATGGAGGTCGCGGTGTTCGACCGGGTCATGCAGGAATCCGGCGACGTGCTGGTCAACGACGAGGTCGTGGTGGTCAGCGGCAAGGTCGATATCGACGACTTCAACGGCGGCTACCGGATGGTCGCCGAACACGTCGAGACGCTGGACCAGGCCCGCGAACGCTTCGCCCACCACCTCGAGCTCCGCCTGGCCGCGGGCCGGTCGACCCGGGACCTGTCCGAAGACCTGGCCGCCGCGCTGCGTCCGTACCGGCACGGCGACGTGCCGGTCGTCGTCCACTACACCAACGGCCGCGCCGAGGCCACGCTGAAGCTCGGTCCCGGCTGGCGCGTGCGACCCTGCACCGAACTGCTGGCCGCCGTCGGCGGACTGGACGCCGTGGAAGCCGCGCGCCTGGTCTATCGATGAACCCCCGGACCGTCCCCGGACGGCGCCCTCTTCCAGCGCTCGCCCCTGGCCCGGCCCTCGACGGCCCCTCGACCCTCTCTCCTCGCTCCTGCCACCCCCCCCATTGACTTCGCCACCGATCGACCGAAGCTACACTCCCAACCCTCCATCGTCCAAGCGCGCGAGGCTCTACTCATGATTCACGACGATATTCTCACCACCATCGGCCGCACCCCGGTCGTTCGCCTGAACCGCATCGGCCCGTCGCACGTCGACCTCTACGCCAAGCTCGAATTCTTCAACCCGATGAGTTCGGTCAAGGACCGCCTGGCGATCGGCATCATCGAAGACGCCGAGCGGCGCGGAACGCTGAAGCCGGGCCAGACGGTGGTCGAAGCCACCTCGGGCAACACCGGCATCGCGCTGGCCATGGTCTGCGCCGCCAGGGGCTATCCGTTCGTCGCGCTGATGGTCGAAACCTTCTCGGTCGAGCGACGGAAGCTGATGCGGGCGCTGGGCGCGAAGGTCATCCTGACGCCGAAGGAAGAGAAAGGGACCGGCATGGTCCGGCGCGCCGCCGAGCTGGCCGAGCGCAACGGCTGGTTCCTGGCCCGCCAGTTCCAGAACCCGGCCAACCCCGAGTACCACGCCAACACCACCGGCCCGGAGATCCTGCGCGACTTCACCGGCCGCCGACTCGACTACTTCATCACCGCCTGGGGCACCGGCGGCACGCTGTCGGGCGCCGGCCGCGTGCTGAAGGCCGGGCGGCCCGACATCCAGGTCATCGCCACCGAACCGGCCGGCGCCGCGCTGCTGTCGGGCAAGGACTGGACGCCGCACAGGATCCAGGGCTGGACCCCGGACTTCGTGCCCGAGGTGCTCGACCGCGACATGGCCGACCGCATCGTTCCGGTCACCGACGAAGAAGCGCGCGACATGGCCCAGCGGATGGCCCGCGAGGAAGGCATCTTCACCGGCATCTCCGGCGGCGGCACCGTGGCGGCCATGGTCAAGGTGGCCGAGCAGGCTCCCGAGGGCTCGTCCCTGGTCGCGATCGTCGCCGATACCGGCGAGCGCTACCTCTCGACCTTCCTGTTCGAGAACGTCAACGAGGACTCCGACCGCGACTGGTTGGTCGAACAGGGCTACGCCGACGAGGACTTCTGAGGACGGGTCACGACGACGTACACCAGGCCGGCCAGGGCGCCGGCCAGGCACAGCAGCGTGACACCCAGCGGCGTGCGCGCCGCGGCGATCGCGGTGATCGGCAGCGCCCATTGCATGGCCAGCAACAGCGTCGCCAGGGCGGTGAACCCGGCCAGCGGGAACAGCGCGCTGCGCCAGCCCGGCCGGAGCCGGGCCAGCCCGGCCGCCACCGGCCAGGCCACGATGAATCCGGCCGCGATCAACGCAGCATAGAGCGGCGCGAACCGGACCAGGTCGTGGGCCAGCATCCCCAGCCGCTCGCCGAGCGGTACCGGCACACCCAGTGCGACCAGCGCCGCGGCGTTCGTCCAAACCTGGACCAGCGTGCCGCCGAGCGCGGCGACGACCACCGCCAGTACCCAGCCCAGCACCACACGGACGCGCCGCGTCATGGTTTCTCTGCGCGCGTCGCGCTGGTATTCTCGGCCGTACACCCGGCCCGATCGTCCCTGCCCATGCGAATCCTTCCCCGCTCGTTCATTGCGCTGCTGCCGTGGCTGCTGGTGCTGCTCGCCACCGCGGCCTCGGCGCGAGACTACCAGATCGACACCGTGACCGACGGGCTGAACTGGCCGTGGTCGCTGGCCTTCCTGCCCGACGGGCGAATGCTGGTGACCGAGCGCGGCGGCGACCTGCACATCATCGACAACGGTCGGCTTCAGGACGCGCCGGTCGCCGGCCTTCCGAAAGTCTACGCCAACAGCCAGGGCGGGCTGTTCGAAGCGCTGCCGCACCCGGACCACGCGACCAACGGCTGGGTCTACCTGTCCTACGCGCACGGCACGCCGGAGGCGAACACCACTCGCGTCAGCCGGGCCCGCCTGGACGGCAACCGGCTGGTCGATCTCGAAGTGCTGTTCACGGCCCGGCCGACCAAGGACACGCCGGTCCACTACGGCGGCCGGATGGCCTGGCTGCCGGACGGCAGCCTGGTGCTCGGCCTCGGCGACGGCTTCGACTTCCGGGAATCGGCCCAGCAGCCGGACAGCCACCTGGGCAGCATCGTGCGGATCGGTGCCGACGGCTCGGTGCCCGCCGACAACCCCTTGGTCGGCCGAGCCGATGCCCGGCCCAAAACCTGGAGCTACGGCCACCGCAACGTCCAGGGCCTGGCCTGGGACGACCGGCGCGGCGTGCTGTGGCAGCACGAGCACGGTCCACGCGGCGGCGACGAGATCAACGTGATCGAAGCCGGCGCGAACTACGGCTGGCCGGTCGCCACCCACGGCATCGACTACTCCGGTGCATCGATCTCGCCGTACACCGAGCGACCCGGCATGGTCGACCCACGGCTGGTCTGGACGCCGTCGATCGCCCCGGCCGGGCTGGCCATCTACCGCGGCGAGCCGTTCGCCGACTGGGACGGCGACCTGCTGGTCAGCGCGCTGGCCGCGCGACAGCTCCGCCGGGTCGAACTCGACGGCGAGGAGATCGTCGGCCAGCACCTGATGCTCGAGGAGCTCGGCGAGCGGCTTCGCGACGTACGGGTCGGCCCCGACGGGCTGGTCTACGTGCTGACCGATGCCGCCGAGGGCCGCCTGCTGCGGCTGAGCCCGGCCCCTTAGGGGCCCCGCGACGCGCCGCCCGCGAGTCCCGACGACCGCCGCGGGCGGTCAGCGCCGCGGGGAGACGGCGTCGAGCGCCGTCTCCCACGGCAACAAGGCGTTTCTTACCCTCGAAGGGAACTTCGATACCGCTCGCAGGCAGTTGATTTCATTGAACTCGCCATCATCCGGATGCTCGGGATCCTCGAGCAGGGCCCGGAATCTGGCCGCGTCGTTGGCAAGTCCGTCGACCGACCGTCCGCGCAACCACTCGGTCAGCATCGACGCCGATGCGGTGGTCACGGCACAGGCCTCGCCGTGCCAGCCGGCGTCCTCGATGCGGCCGTCCTCGACGGTGAGCTCGACGATGAGGTCGTCACCGCACAGCGCGTCCAGTCCCCGCGCCCGATGGGTCGCTGCGGGCAACTCGCGCCGATTCCGCGGCGTTCGGTTGTGATCCAGGATCACCTGCTGATAGAGCTCGACCAGGGCCATGGAGCGCATTCTATCGCCGCACGGACCTGCGCCCGACCGGGACCGCAGCGCGGATGACCGGCGCCCCCTCGGCGAGATCGCCGGGGTGCTCCGCAACGGCAGCCTGGTCTCGGGCCGGGACTCGCCGATGAGCGCCGCGAAGACGCAAAACGTGATACAGTGCCGTCGGCGCTGAGGGTGGATCGTTCCGATCGACTCTCGGTGGCTCGCTTCGCGGATGTACTCCCACCAAGGCCCTCCCCGATTCGTAGTTCGCCGTCGACCTCGATGGCCTTTCGCCTTGGTGCTCAAGGAACTTCATCCGATGACATTCGAACCTCTCGGCCTCCGAGCCGAACTCCTGCGCGCCATCGACGCGCAGGGCTTTACCTCTCCGACCCCGATCCAGCAGCGGTCCATTCCGGTGATCATGGAGGGGCGCGACATCATGGCCAGCGCCCAGACCGGCACCGGCAAGACCGCCGCGTTCGCGCTGCCGACGCTGCAGCGGCTGGCCGATGGGCGCAGCCGGAACGGTGCGGGCCGACCGGCCGTTCGCGCCCTGGTCCTGGCGCCGACGCGTGAGCTGGCGGCCCAGGTCCACGAGAACTTCCGCGACCTCGGTCGGCACCTGCCGCTGAAATCGGCAGTGGTCTTCGGCGGCGTCAACATCAACCCGCAGATCAACACGCTCAAGCGCGGCGTCGACATCCTGATCGCCACGCCCGGTCGCCTGATCGACCTGATGGAGCGCCGCTGCGTCCAGCTGGACCAGCTCGAAGTGCTGATCCTCGACGAGGCCGACCGGATGCTCGACATGGGCTTCCTGCCGGCGATCCAGCGCATCCTCAAGGCCGTGCCCGCCCGCCGCCAGACGCTGCTGTTCTCGGCCACGTTCTCGGCCGAGATCACGAACCTGGCCGCCCGGTTCCTGAACGATCCGGTGCGCGTCGAGACCGCGCCGCCGAACTCCACGGTCGAAGCGATCGCACAGAAAGCGATCCCGGTCGACCAGGACCGCAAGCGGGAGCTGCTGTCGTGGATGATCGGCAGCAACGACTGGCACCAGGTGCTGGTGTTCACCCGCACCAAGCACGGCGCCAACCGCCTGGCCAAGCAGCTGGAATCCGACGGCGTTTCGGCCGCGGCCATCCACGGCAACAAGAGCCAGGGAGCACGCACCCGGGCCCTGGGCGACTTCAAGTCCGGAAAGATCCGGGCCCTGGTGGCCACCGACATCGCCGCGCGCGGGCTGGACATCGAGCAGCTGCCGCACGTGGTCAACTACGACATCCCGGAAGTGCCCGAAGACTATGTCCACCGGATCGGCCGCACCGGCCGCGCCGGCCGCGACGGCCTGGCCGTGTCGCTGGTCGCCGGTTCCGAACACGGCAAGTTCGAAGCCGTGCGCAAGCTGGTCAAGGTCGAGATTCCGACCGAGATCATGGACGGGTACGAGCCGACCGAGCCGCTGAATCATTCGACCAAGTCGAAGCGAGGTGGCGGTGGCGGCGGTGGCGGCCAGCGGACCGGCAATCGGACCGGCAATCAGGCAGGAAACCGCGGCGGCAACGCTCGCGCCGCGCGCAGCGGCGGCCCGCGCAAGCGCGGCGGCGGTTCCGGCAACGGTCGCGGCCAGCAAGGCCGATCGCAGCGCGGCGGCCGCCGCAAGGCGGCCTGAACCCGGCTCGCCGGACCGGTATCATCGGGGCCTCGTACTACGGAGCCCCGACCATGCAGACCCGTGCCGCAATCGCCTTCGAACCCGGCCAGCCGCTCTCGATCGAAACCGTCGACCTGGCCGGCCCGCGCGCCGGCGAGGTGCTGGTCGAGATCAAGGCCACCGGCCTGTGCCACACCGACGCCTACACGCTGTCCGGGCGCGATCCCGAAGGCCTGTTTCCCGCCATCCTCGGCCATGAAGGCGCCGGGGTCGTGCTCGAGGTCGGCGACGGCGTGAGGTCGCTGCAGCCCGGCGACCACGTCATTCCGCTCTACACCCCCGAATGCCGGGAGTGCGAGTACTGCCTGAATCCGAAGACCAACCTGTGCCAGTCCATTCGCGAGACCCAGGGCAAGGGCGTGATGCCCGACGGCTCGTCGCGATTCAGCCTCGACGGCGAGCCCTTGTACCACTACATGGGCACCTCGACCTTCGCCAACCACACCGTGCTGCCCGAGATCGCGCTGGCGAAGATCCATCCCGACGCGCCGTTCGACAAGGTCTGCTACATCGGCTGCGGCGTGACCACCGGAATCGGCGCGGTGATCTGGACCGCCGGGGTCGAACCCGGCTCGAAGGTCGTGGTCTTCGGGCTCGGCGGCATCGGCCTGAACGTGATCCAGGGCGCCCGGATGGCCGGTGCCGAGCAGATCGTCGGGGTCGACCTCAACCCCCGGCGGCGCGAACTGGCCGAGCGATTCGGCATGACCGATTTCGTCGACCCGAAGGACGTCGACGGCGATCTGGTGCCCTATCTCGTTCACCTGACCGGGGGTGGCGCCGACTACAGTTTCGAGTGCATCGGCAATGTCGAGGTCATGCGCCAGGCGCTGGAGTGCTGCCACAAGGGCTGGGGCACTTCGGTGATCATCGGCGTGGCCGGTGCCGGCGAGGAGATCGCCACCCGGCCGTTCCAGCTGGTCACCGGTCGCAACTGGCGCGGCAGCGCCTTCGGCGGCGCACGGGGCCGGACCGACGTGCCGAAGATCGTCGACTGGTACATGGATGGCCGGATCGACATCGACAGCCTGATCACCCACACGCTGCCGCTGGAGAAGATCAACGACGGCTTCGACCTGATGCACGCCGGCGAGTCGATCCGCTCGGTCGTCGTCTACTGACCCGGACCGGACCCTCCCGCATGCCGATCGAACTCGAACAGCTCCATCACTGCCATGGCGGCCGCCAGGGCTTCTACCGCCATCGCTCCGCGGAATGCGGCGGCGACATGCGCTTCTCGGTGTTCGTGCCGCCGCATGCCGCCGGCGACCGGCTGCCGGTGCTCTACTACCTGTCGGGCCTGACCTGCGGTCCCGACGTGTTCCCGATCAAGGCCGGGGCGCAGCGCGTGGCGGCCGAGCTGGGCCTGGTGCTGGTCTGCCCCGACACCAGCCCGCGCGACACCGGCATCAAGGGCGCGACCGAGGACTGGGACTTCGGCGAGGGCGCCGGCTTCTACCTCGACGCGACCCAGCCGCCGTGGTCGGCCCGCTTCCGGATGTACAGCTACGTGACCCGCGAACTGCCGGCACTGATCGAGGACGACTTCCCGGTCGACCCCGCGCGCTGCGGCATCTTCGGCCACTCGATGGGCGGCCACGGCGCGCTGGTGCTGGGCCTGCGCAATCCGGAACGCTACCGCTCGATCTCGGCCTTCGCGCCGATCGTCGCGCCCGGCCGGGTGCCCTGGGGCCACAAGGCCCTGCCCCGCTATCTCGGCGAGGATCGCGACGACTGGGCGCGCTACGATGCCTGCGCGCTGGTTCGGCGTCGCCCGCACCCGAGCCCGATTCTCATCGACCAGGGGCTGGACGACCCGTTCCTGGACGAACAGCTGCAGCCGGAACGTTTCGAGGCCGCGTGCGCCGAGGCCGGCCAGGCCCTGGAACTGCGCCGGCACGCCGGCTACGACCACGGCTACTACTTCATCCAGAGCTTCGTCGAAGACCATCTCCGCCACCACGCCGTGGCGCTCGCCGAACCGGCCTGAGCGGCCCGTCCGGCCGATCGGAGCGGCTTGATTCTCGCTGTCATCGATGTTGGATGCGCGCGCGGATGCAACGGCAACAAGGGGCACGGAGCGAGCCGTCCGACATGGTGCTGGAATTCATCCGCAGACATCACCTGCTCGGCGCGCTGCTGCTTGCGCCGGCCACCGTCCTGTATGCGGTCGGCCCGGGTCTCAGCGTGCTGATCGTGGCCGCCGTCGCGCTCGGGCTGACCGACTGGGTGCTGCTGCTCTCCGCCTCGGGCCGGCGGGATCCCGAGCCCTGAACCCGGGTGCACCCCGCCAGCGAGTGGATCACTCTTCGTTCAAGGCCCGCCACTTCCAGTAGCGCGTCGCACCGACGGTGGCCTGCAGCGCGATTCCCGAATCCAGCAGCTGGTAGGTGACCACGTCGAGATCCACGCTCTGCCGACCGGCGGCGGCCCCGCCCATGTTGCCGCTCTTGGCCGTGGCTTCGGCGCGGCCGGACGCATCCCATCCGACGTCGCGGAAGCGCTCGAAGTCCTCGACATCGCGGAACACGATGACCTCGCGGTAGTCCTTCAGCCCGACCCCGAAACCGACCCCGGCACCGCCGGCCTTCATGAACGTCGTTTCGCCGCTGGCCGAGGTCAGCACGCCGTAGCCGCCTTCGGTCTGCAGAAGGATCAGGTTCTGACTGGCCGCGTCGAACACCGCGTATCCGGCCGCCGACGCGATCCGCTCGCGGGCCTCCGGTCGTTCGCGGTACAGCTGCGCCAGGGCCTGATCGCGCATGTCCAGAATCGTGGCGCGCTTCTCCGCCGGCGTGGCGCCCAACGACGCGCAACCGCCGAGCACCAGCACCGTGGCCAGCAGCAACGCCAGCGCGGCGATCATGGAGCAGGTCGAATTCCGGTTCATTGTCGGCACCTCGCGAACAGCATGATTGGATGCTCGATCGTACCGCAGCCGCGTGCTCCCTCGTGGGCGGTTCGGATGGCCGGCCACGAAGCGAGTCCCGGGTTGAAGTCGCCCGGGCCCCCGACGAATCCGCCCAAGGCGTTGAAGCGGCATGACAAAGAGCGATCGGGCCGCTGTCAGCGGGACTGCCGGCCAAGGCCGGCGGGAATCGTGAAGGAGGACATGCCTGGACTGCATCAGTATACTCGCCGATCACCCCGCGCCTCTTCAGCCAATGCCTTCCAGCAACACGCGTTTCGCGAGCTTCGTCGAGCGGGTCGGACACAGGATTCCGGACCCGGTGATCATCTTCATGGCGTTCTATCCGGCGGCCTTCCTGCTGACCGTGCTGATGGGCGGCCACAGCTTCGAAACCCTCGGCGCCGGCGGCGAGCCGGTCGAATACAGCATTCTGCCGATGCATCATGCCGAACACGTGCGCTGGATCTTCGAAAACGCCCTGCTCGCCAACTGGCTGGGCTTCGGCGGTGGCGTACTCGGGGTGATCCTGGTGGTGATGCTGGCGGTGGGGGTGGCCGAAAACTCCGGCATGTTCGGCGCATTGATCAAGCGCGCGGGCGCCCACCTGCCACAGTCGGTGCTGCCGCTCTTGCTGATCTTCCTCGGCATCATGAGTTCGATGGCCACCGACGCCGGCTACCTGGTCCTGATCCCGCTGGCCGGCCTGCTGTATGCCGGCATCGGCCGCAACCCGCTGATCGGCATGGCCGCGGCCTTCGCAGGTGTCTCGGCCGGATTCAGCGCCAACCTGATTCCCGGCCCGGTCGACGCCATCATCGGCCTGAACGCGAAGGTCTTCGCCGAAGCGCAGGGCGTGCCGTTCGTCGACGCAGCCGGCCAGGCCCTCAATCCCGTGACCATGCACCTGTGGTTCATCATCACCTCGACCTTCGTGCTGTCGGCCACCGGATTCTGGGTCACCCGGCGGTTCATCGAACCGCGGCTCGACGGTCAGGACTTCGTCGTGCCGGCCGAGATGAAACCCGGCGAGTTCCAGGTCACCGACGAAGAACGCCGGGGCCTGCGCGCAGCCGGCCTGGGCACGCTGGTCGCCCTGCTGATGATTCTCGGCCTGGCATTGGGCCCGCTGGCCGCGTTCACCGACGAAAGCGGCACGGTCGTGCGCCCCTGGCAGAACAACATCATCCTGCTGATCTCGCTGTTCTTCGTCGTCACCGGCACGTTCTACGGCGTGGCCGTGGGCAAGTTCCGCAAGGTCTTCGACGTGGTCCTGGCCATGGTCGGCCAGATGAACACCATGGGCTACATCCTGGTCCTGACCTTCTTCTGCTACAACTTCCTCGGCCTGCTCGGCTACAGCGGCCTGGGGTCGTACATCACCTATCTCGGCGCCGAAACCCTGCAGGCGCTCGGACTGCAGCAGTTCCCGATCCTGCTGCTGATCGGGTTCATCCTGACCACCGCGATCATCAACATCTTCATCGGCGGGCTGACCTCGAAGTGGATGCTGCTCGGCCCGATCTTCGTGCCGATGCTCTACTTCGTGAACCCGGCGATGACCCCGGACCTGGTCGCCGCGGCGTACCGCGTGGCCGATTCCTCGACCAACATCATCACCCCGATGATGACCTACGCCGGTGTCATCCTGGCCTTCATGCGCAAGTACAGGCCGGACATGGGCTTCGGCGAGATGCTGATGATCATGCTGCCGTATTCCATGGTGTTCCTGGCCGTCTGGACGGCGCTGCTGATCGGCTTCTTCACCCTCGGCATTCCGCTCGGCGTCTGACCGCGGGCGCACCGCCTTCCCTTTGGTCCAGTGGCGCGCGGCCGGCCGAGCCGTCAGGCTGGTCGCCGAACCACGAGGGAGCGTCGTCGATGAACCGAACCGTGCTTCGCGCGCTGGGCGCGCTGCTGCTGTTGACCGCGGCCTCCGGGGCCTGGGGCTGCCGCGACGCCGTCGTGCTGGTTCACGGCAATACCGGCAGCCCGTCGGACTGGACCACCACCGTTGCCGAACTTCTCCAGCGCGGCTGGGCCTCGTCGGAGATCTTCACTCCCTCCTGGGGATCGGGCTGCGCGGCGTGCAACAACCATTCGGGCAGCGAGGAGACGCCGGTCCGGATCGCACTGGCCGACGCGCTGCAGACCTCGTGCACCGGACGGATCGATGTCATCGGTCACTCGATGGGCGCCACGCTGGCGGCCCGGCAGCTGGCCGAGTTCGATCTGGCCTCCTCGGTCGACGCCTTCGTCGGCATTGCCGGTGCGTTCCGCGGTCTGTGGTCCTGCGGCCGGTACCCGTGGAACGTATGGACCTCGACCTGCGGCGACTGGGGCCTTTCCGTGGGCAGCCCCTTTCTGACCGCGCTGGACGGCGCACCGCTGGCCGGCCGGGTCTATTCGATCAAGTCCTGGTCCGATCAGATCGTCTGCGCGACCGGCGTGTGTACCGTCGGCGGTATCCACAGCTCGCGGATCAACGGCGAAACGGCCAGCTACACGTTCGGCTACGGCCATTTCGGCCTGCAGTCGGCCACGCCGTCGTTCCAGGTCGACCTGATCGAGTGATCCGCGGGCTCACCGCGGCCTGCCGAGCACGCGGTTCACTCGACGACGCAGCAAGGGCACGACGTGGTCTTCGAACCAGGGATTGCGCTCGAGCCAGGCGTTGTTGCGCGGGCTCGGATGCGGCAGCGGGATGACCGGCCCGGGGTCGTCGAGCCAGTCTCGCGCGCGCTCGGCCACCGACCGGACCGGTCCCGGCAGATGCCAGGCCTGGGCGTGCCGGCCGATCACCAGCGTCAGCGCGATGTTCGACATCCGCTCCAGGAACTCGGTCCGCCACAGCGGCGCGCACTCGGGTCGGGGCGGGGCATCGCCGCCGACAGCCCGTCCCGGATAGCACAGCCCCATCGGCAGGATCGCCACCAGGCGCGGGTCGTAGAAGGTCTTTTCATCGAGCCCCGTCCAGTGGCGCAGACGGCGGCCGCTGGGGTCCTGGAACGGGATGCCGGACTCGTGCGCGATCCGGCCCGGCGCCTGGCTGGCGATCAGGATCCGCGCCGTTGGGTGGACCTGGAAAACGGGCCGAGGCCCCATCGGAAGCGCCTCGGCACATACACGGCAGGCGCGCGCTTCACGGGCCAGGCGGTCCATCGATCCGTTCACCGCGTCGAGGCCCTGCGACAGGACGGTCTCAGGAATCGACCCGCGCGGCGCGCTGTTCCAGGCCGCCCTGGTGCAGCACCACGGCCACCACATCGCCGTCCTCATCGCGCTCGAAGTGGAGCTCGGCCTCGACGACCTTGTAGAAGAACACGTCGTCGCCGCTCGGATAGACCGGGAAGAACGGCTGGCCGCTCAGCTGGACTTCCAGCCCGGACTCGCCGCCGCGGCGCACGGTGAACTTCACCTGCGGGGTCAGGGCGTACCGGCCGAGGTAGGCATCGAGCGCCTCGCCGGCAAGCTCCACGGTCTCGCGCTCGGCCTCCGGGGCAAGATCGCCCAGGCGCTCGGCGCGCTGCACGGCGCCGTTCTGGATGAGCTCCAGGGCCACTACCGCGTCGTCCTCGCGCACGACCCGCAGGCTGGCGTCGATCACGTCCAGTCGATAGACGTCCTCGGTGACAGGCACCATCACGACCGGCGCCTGGCCGCTCAACTGGGCGACGAGTACACCGTCGCGCTCGAACACGCGGCCCGGCACCGATTCCAATCGATACTGGCCGAACACCGACTCGTCGATCTCCACCGGCTCGACGGCCGGTGGATCGAATCCGAACATCGACAGGGCCGGCCCGGTGGGCTGCAGGTCCCCGGCGACCAGGATCACCAGTGCCTCGTCCGTCGCCGGACGGACCGCGAAGAAGCTTCGATGCCCGGCGGTACCGCCGTTGTGCCAGTACAGCGGGCCCTGCGCCGTCGCAGCGACGTGCCAGACGCGGGTCACCTCGAACTCGCCGGCCGCGGCGACCGGCTCGAAGTCGGCGGCCGTCGAGTGATCCAGCGAAGGGTCGCGATCGCCGAGCAGCACATCGGCCAGGCGCAGCAGGTCGCCGGCGGTGCTCCACAGCGCCCCGGCGCCGGCCAGCGCATCGAAACGCCAGGCCGGCACGACCTCGCCCTGCGACCAGGCCTGTGCGTGGTTGTCCCCCGGCACGAAGCCGGTGGCCTCGAGACCCAGGGGGACCAGTACCGTATCGGTCAGCGCCTGCTCGTACCCGGTGCCCGCCCGTGCGCCGAGCAGCCAGCCGAGCAGCCCCGCGCCGAAATTGGAGTACGCGTAGGATCGGCCCAGCGGCTGGCCTTCGCGCGTGGCCGCGACGGCCTGCAGCAGCGCATCGCTGCCGAAGTCGACGTAGGGATCCTGCGGATCGGCCGGCTGGAAGTTGGCCGGCATCCGCGCAAGACCGCTGGTGTGCGTGGCCAGCTGTTCAAGCGTGATCCGGCCGACCTCGGGATTGGCGAACTCGACCTGGCCGTCGAGCAACTCGGCCAGCGTGGTGTCGTAGGCGACCCGGCCGGCGTCGACCTGCTCGGCCAGCAGCAGGTGGGTGAACGGCTTGGTGATCGAGCCGATCGCGTAGGCCGTATCGACGTCCGGTGCCCGGTCCGAATCGACCGCTCGGGTGCCGGCAGCATGGAGTTCGGTCGCGTCGCCCTGTCGGTAGGCCACGACCACCGACAGCGCCTGTTGGTCCCGGACGGCCCGATCGGCCAGTTCGGCCAGCGGCTCGGGGACCGCCAGGGCGGACGAGGCAACGACCAGCGACACGGCGGCGAGAAGTGGGGCGGCGAGGCTCGATGAGGTCATGTCAGGACTCCTGTTCGAGTTGGGAAATCTGGTGATCGACGGCCTCGATGGCCGGTTCGAAACTCTTGCGCACCGCCGCGCGGTTGCCGATCTCGATGCCGGCGAACACGGCGGCCACGAGCAGCGCGTACAGCAGGGCGCCGAGCGTCGGTCCGTTCAGGCTGACGAAGAAGCCGGCCGCACCGAGACAGATCGGCCCGGAATACCAGCGAGCGACCGAGCGCAGCATGTCGGCCTGGCCGAGCAGCGCGTTGCGCTCCGCGCGCAGGAAGTCCAGCACCGGCTCGGCCGGGTCCGGCTCCGGGATGCTCTGGCGGACCCGCCAGAGCCGCCAGGGGACGTAGGCAATCGCCGCGAGCAGTCCGACGGCAAACAGGGCCGGAACCCACATCCCCGCCTGGACCAGGCGCAGCGCGGCGAAGCCGAAGAACGGCAGCATCAGTACGGCGATCAGCGTCTCCAGCCCGTCGCGAGCCCGGACGCGCTGCCACAGTCGCTCGCGCGCAGCCGGCCGCAGGTCCAGTTCGAGCGCTGCCCGATCGGATCGGGCCTGCCAATCGTTGCGGAGTTCGTTCCAGTCCATCACACGCCCTCCATGTAGGTCTCGGAGAACCGTTGCTTCAATCGCGTCATACGCACCGCGACGGCGCCCGGACTCAGGCCGAGCACCTCGCCGATGTCGTCGCGATGCAGCCCCTCGAGGTCCAGCAGCAGCACCGCGCGATTGACCGGGTCCAGGGCGGCCAGGAATTCATCGAGCAGCGCGAGCGGGTCCTGCGCGCCGAGTGCGCCGACCGGCTCGTGGACCAGCGCTTCCGAGGCGGGCCGACGCTTGCGAACATGCTGCAGGGCCGTATTGACGGCCACCCGGTAGATCCAGGTCGACAATGTCGAGCGCCCCTCGAAACCGTGCAGGCCCCGCCAGATCGCCACGGCGATCTCCTGCAGCAGGTCCTGCCAATCGTTCGGCCCGGCGTACTGGCGCGCGATGCGCGTCAGACGGTCTCGGTGTTCATCGATGACCTGGTCGAAGTCGGGGGGCACGATCGCTTCCGTTCGGGTTCATGAGGGTTGGATGCACGAAACCGCGCGGATTTACATCCGGCCCGGAACCGGGCGCGACTCAGTCGGAGTGGTTCGGCGCGTCGGCGTCGGGGTCACGGCGTGCCTCGGCCGACCGCCGCTGCTCGCCTTCGACCACCGCATCGAGATGATCGAGCTCGCCCCCCGGCCCCCTGCGCCGGGCGTCCAAGCGTTCGAGCGCCTCGACGTGGCCGTAGAGCACCAGCATGTCGTCGGGGTGAATCTCGATCTCGCCGGACGGGGTGCCCCGGAACGTGCCGTCCTTGCGCTGGACGGCGAGCACCAGGACGCCCTCCTCGGCCAGCGCCGACTGTTCCAGCGTTCGGCCGGCCAGCCAGTCGCCGGCGTCGACCGCCGATTCGACGATGCGATAGTCGCCGGACAGCCCGAGCAGGCTGGCGAAATCGCGCACCTCGATGGTGGTGTAGCGCTTCAGCAGGCGATCGATCCAGCGCGACAAGTGGCGATCGACGAAACGGCTGCTGGCCGCGCCCCGGAGCACGACCAGCCCGGTCACGAGCAGGCCGACGCGCAACCACAGCGGCGAATCCTGCTCGGAGCCGATGAAGGCCAGCAGCAGCGAGGAGACCGCGGTGATGATGCCGGCGTTGCCGACCAGCATCAGCACCATCAGGATGCGCCGGCGAACCGGGTGATTGACCACCCGTTCCGACTCGGTGGTCGTGAAGCCGGCGCCGGTCAACGCCGATCGGGCCTGGAACCGTGCCACCTCCCGCGACAGTCCGGTGTGGATCAGGGCCGATGACGCGATCCGGGTCACCAGGAAGGAGATCGCCAGCACGACAAGCAGGGAAAGGACGGCCAGCATCGCGCTTCAGCGGGCCAGCCAGGTCCAGACGAAGCCGATCCACACCCCGAACAGCACGACCAGCCCGAACGCGAACGCGACCAGTCTATGCATGACCCGGTTGCTCGTGCACTGGATGACGCTGTGCACGACGCGTGAGGCGACGAACAGCCAGGCCCCGAGCGCCAGCCAGGCCGGCACGTGGTCGAGCGCCAGCGCGATCGCGCACAGCGCGTAGAACAGCACCGGCAGCTCGAACAGGTGGTTGTAGTTGTCCGACGCGCGGGTGTCGGTCAAGCGCGCGCTCCTGTCGGCCGACAGCGCAACGGCCTGCGGGTGGATGCGCCGGTCCTTCATCTCCCGGACGCGCATGATGTACATCCGAGCGGCCACCGCGAAGGTCGAAAAGACCAGCGCCGCGGCGGCCAGCACGATCGATGCCTCGGGGGTCATCGCGTCCTCCTGTCGGTCATCCGGATCGGTTTCATCGCGGCGCGGGCGCCTCCAGGCGACGGGCGATGTACATTCCGTAGCTGTAATGCGCGCCGCAGCGCCGATAGCGCTCGATCTCTTCGTGTTCGCGCTGAACGATCCCTCGGGCGGCCGGCGAGTTGCCGTGACGCTCCAGAAACGCGTCGAACCCCTTCTCCAGCGGTCGGTAGTAGCCTTCGAGCCAGCACTCCGGCGGCAGCGTGAAGTAGCCGATCGGCGAATACCCGGCCTGCTCGAGCACGCCGATCTTTGCCGAGGCCAGGTCGATCTCGGGATAGACCTCGTCCCAGAAGACCTGGAGGTCGTCGGGCCGCGACGACGTGGTCCAGGTGATCTCGCTGACCACCAGCACACCGCCGGGCTTCAGCAGGCGGCGCCAGTCCCGCACGCCGCGCTCGAAGCCGAGGTTGTAGATCGCGCCTTCCGACCACAGCACATCGAACCGGCCGTCACGGAACCGTCCATCGTCGGCGCGCAGATCGTCGATCGAGGCCTTCACCGTCTCGATGCGATCGGCCACGCCCTCGTCGCGAGCGTGTCGCTCGAGCTCGTCGAGGAACGGCTGGCCGAAATCCACCGCCGTGACCCACGCATCAAGGACTTCGGCCAGCACCCGCGCCGACGCGCCGGTGCCGCAGCCGAGATCGGCGATCCGGAGCGGCCGATCGGGAGTCAGCCCGGCCAGCTCGATGGCCCGAAGCGTCGCCGCACGGCTTCCCGGACCCTGTCGCGGGTTGCGGCGGTGGAGATCGAACAGCAAGTCCAACTCGTCCATTTTCGATTCCCGGAGGCCGACAGTGCGTTGCCGCGCCGGCGAGTGTACCCCGCCACTCGTCGTGTGACGTACGGAGTGCGCCTGAATCGACAGTGCAAGGCGTAGCCCGCAGTGAAGCGCCAGCCCTCTGCAAGGGACGCAAGGCCGCAATGTCGGTTCCGGCGCGCTCCTCGAAGGGCGAGCCCGAGCGCCTTCATCCGCGGCGTTCTGTCGCCTGGAAAGGACGCAGCCGTTCCCTGCGAGACAGGCCTTGCAGCCAAACGCTCTCCGACTCGCCACACCGCACACAATGAGTGGTAGCGAACGATCCGCATGGCCCACTAGCCCATCGCGGACGAAGACCCCGGCCCGGAACGGTCCGGAACAGGTTTTCTGAATTTTTTCAAGCACTTGAATCGATTCTTGCGCCCGACTTCAGAACGATTCCGAATGTTTTGCCCGGTCTTCAGGACCTTTCGGGCCCCGATCCGCATGCTGCCCGCCAGGCTCATCGACGTCCACGGGAAGCACCGCCATGAACCTCTTCAAGGCCAGTCACGCCAACCCGATCGCGACCATCGTCGCGTTCCTCATCCTGTGCATTCTCGGCATTGCCGCCCTGCAGCGCCTGCCGGTGCAGCTCACGCCGAACCTGGACCGTCCGACGATCAGCATCCTGAACTTCTGGCGCGCGGCCGCACCGGCCGAACTGGAGTCGGAAATCGTCCAACCGCAGGAAGAGCAACTGCGCAATGTCCCGGGACTGGAGGAGATCCGCTCGTCGGTGCGCGGCGGAATGAGCATCACGATGCTCGAGTTCGCGGTCGGCACCGACATGCAGTCGAAGTTCATGGATGTGGTCAATGCGCTGAACCAGGTCGGTTCGCGCCCCCGCGACGCTGAAGAGCCGATGGTCAGCCTCGGCGGACTCGAGCAGCCGCTGGCCAGCATGATGATCCGCAAGACCGACCCGGCCGGCCGCGGCGACTTCACCGCTGAACAGTCGTTGATCGAGCAGACCGTGGCGCCGGCCCTTCGCGAGATTCCCGGCGTGATCAAGGTCGAGCTCAACAGCTTCCGGCGCCCCCAGCTCCTGATCGAGTTCGACCCCTACCGGATGGCGGCCCTGGGTCTTTCGCTGGACGACCTTCTTGCTCGAATCCGCAGCGCCGGCAACGTCTCGGGCGGTTTCGCCTCGGTCGGCCGTCGCGATTACACGGTGCGTTTCCAGGGCCAGTACGCCATCGACGAATGGTCCGGCATGATCGTGACCTGGAACGACGGCCGTCCGGTCCACCTCGCCGATGTCGCCACGGTCCGCGAGTCCTTCGAGGAGCAGCGAGGGTTCGCCTACCGGGACGGCACTCCGGCGTTCTACGTCCAGATCTATCCGGCCGCCAATGCCAATACCGTCGCGATCATGGACGAGGTCAGGCGGCGGATCGACCGTCTGAACCGGGACACACTCGAACCGGCCGGCATGACGATGGTGCTGAGCTTCGATCCGGCCGAACACATCCAGCGCGCCGTGGCGCTGGTCAAGGGCAACCTGGGACTCGGCATCGCGCTGGCCATGGGCCTGCTCTACCTCATGCTGCGCGGCTTCCGCGCCACCCTGCTGATCGCGATGACGATTCCTGTCTCGCTGCTTGCCTCGCTGCTGGTGCTCGACCTGCTCGATCGCAGCCTGAACATCATCTCGCTGGCCGGCCTGGCGTTCGCCGTCGGCCTGGTGCTGGACGCCGCCATCGTGGTCCAGGAGAACATCGTGCGCTTGTTGCAGCACGGCCAACCGCTGAAGCGCGCCGCGCTGAACGGGACGCTCCAGGTCGCACCGGCCCTGTTCGCATCCACCCTGACCACGGTGGCCATCTTCACGCCGATCGTCTTCATGCAGGGCGTCGAAGGCCAGCTGTTCTACGACCTGGCCGTGAGCATGGCCGTCGCGGTCTGCGCGTCGATGGCCGCCGCCTTCTTCCTGATTCCCGTGGTGACCGGCGTGGTTCTTCGCCGCAGCGACGATATCGGGCAGCCGCCGCGCTTCTGGCACAGGCTGGCGCGGCGCTACCTGGCCATGACCGCGACCGACCGGCGCGCCGTCACCTGGCTGCTGCTGCTGGGGCCGGGTGCGGTACTGGCCATCGTGCTGCTCGCCCCGCGCACGGACTTTCTGCCCGAAGCTCGCTGGGAAGGCATCATGACGGTGTTCTCGATGCCGCCCGGGGCCAGTTACCAGGCCATGGAGCGGGAAATCGGGCGGACGCTGGTCGAGCGGCTGGAGCCGCACCGCACCGGCCAGGCCCACCCCGCCATCCGCGGCTACAACCTGGCCATGACCGAAGGCGGCAAGATCCTGTTCGTCTACCCCGAGGACCCCGGCGAAGTCGATGCCGTGCTCCGGCTGCTGCGCGAGGAGATCCTCGTCGGCCTGCCCGACACGCGCGCCTTCTCGTTCCAATCCTCGCTGCTCGATCTCAATGCCGGCAGCAGCCGCGGCGTCTACCTGAATTTCAACGGCGAACTGGACCCCGGCTCGCGAGCGGTAGTCGCCGACACCATGACTCGGCTGGGCGAGGCCCTGCCGGGCGCGAACATCCGGCCGCTGCCCGGTCTGCGCGAAGCACAGCCGGAATTGGTCCTGCTGCCCGACGACCGGATGCTGGGGCAGGCCGGTGTCGATCGTGCAACGGTCGGGACCATGGTGCGCGCCGTCACCAGCGGCGTCTACGCCGGTGAATTCTTCGACGGCAGCGAGCGCCGTGACATCATCGTGCGGGCGCCGCGCTGGCAAACGCCCGATGAACTCCAGGCCGTACCCATCCACACGCCGCTGGCCGGCGCACAGACCCTGGGCCAGCTGACCGTGACCCGGCGCGGTGCCGGGCCGACCCAGCTGCGCCGGTTCAATGGCGAACGCGCCCTGACGCTCGCCATCACGCCGCCGGACGACATGTCGCTGGAAGAGGCCCTGGAGCGCATCCGTCCCATCATGGCCGAGGCCGGACAGGCGGTGTCCGAAGGCGTTCACCTGACGCTGTCCGGCGGCTCCGACGACCTGGCCGAGACCATCCGCACGATGACCTGGAATTTCGCCTTCGCGGTACTGGTGCTGTTCCTTCTCATGACGGCGCTGTTCCGGTCCTCGCTGGACAGCCTGCTGGTTCTGGCATCGATGCCGCTGGCACTGGCCGGAGGCGTACTCGGCCTGCGTGCGCTGAACCTGCTCGCATTCCAGTCACTGGACCTGCTGACGATGATCGGCTTCGTGATCCTGATGGGGCTGGTCGTCAACAACGCGATCCTGCTGATCGACCGCGCTCGCCGCGCAGTTGCCGAGGGCCTGGCGGAGGACGAAGCGCTGCGGATGGCCATCGAAAGCCGGGTTCGTCCGATCTGGATGAGCACACTGACCTCGGTGGTCGGCATGCTGCCGCTGGTCCTCGTGCCCGGCGCCGGCAGCGAGATCTACCGCGGCCTGGCCGTGGTCATCGTCGGCGGCATGCTCGCCAGCACCCTGTTTACCAGTCTGTTCATGGCCTCGGCCCTGCGGCTGCGGATGCGGGTCCGGCAGCTGGTACGGCGCGGCGCGCTCGAACCGATGCCTGCCGCGTCCTGATTCCTTCATTCCTCGTTGCACAAGGAGATCCACGATGAAAACGCTTCCCATGCCGACCCTCGTTCTGGTCCTGACCGTGCTGTGTATCGCCCCGCCCTTCTCCGTCGCGCAGGACGCGCCCGTGGTGTCCGTCGGGACGGTGGAATCCAGACAGTTGGCGCCCACACTGAGCGTCACGGGCACCGTACAGAGTCGTTTCGACGCTTCGCTCTCGGCCGGCGTGTCGGGCTCGCTGGTCTGGGTGGCCGAGCCCGGAACGCGCATCGCCGAAGGCGACGCTGTCGCGCGCCTGGACGCACGTCCGTTCGAGCACGCCGTGCGAGAGCTGGACGCGAAGATGGAGCGCAACTCGATTCGCATCCGCCGACTGGAGCAGGACCTTCGGCGCTACGAGCAACTTCACGAGCAGCATTCCATCGCCGCGCGCGAAGTGGACGAACTTGCCGCCGAGCTGGACATCGCGCGCACCGATCTCGCCCTGCTTCGCGTCGCGCGCGATCGCGCCCGCGACGAACTGGAACGCACCACCATCGTCGCACCGTTCTCCGGCGTGGTCAGCGAACGACTGCAGCAGCGCGGCGAAGCGATCTCGGCAACGCAGCCTGTCGCGCGCCTGGTGAGCACCGACGCGCTGGAAATCAAGTTCCACGGGCCATTGCAGCACAGCCGCCTGCCCGGCCGGACCGGCAGTCTGGACGTCACCGCCGACGGGCACGCGATGGCCTTGCCGGTGCGTGCGACCGTTCCGGTCAGTGATTCGCAGTCGCAGTCCTTCGTCGGCTTTCTCGAAGTGCCCGTCGATGCCGCCCAGCGGCTGCAGATCGGCCAACTGGTGCGCGTGGCCCTGCCCACCGCCCTGCCGACCGGCAATCCGGTGGTGCCGCGCGATGCGCTGATCATCCAGGCGGCATCCGACCGACCGGCGGATCAAGGCCCGGCCACGCATGTCTTCGTACTCGATGACGACGATCGCGCACAGGCCGTGCCGGTGAGCATCGTCGCCGAGCACGGAGACCGGGTCGGGGTGTCCGGTGCGCTGCAGACAGGCCAGCGCGTGATCGTCCGCGGCGCCGAAACGCTGCAAAACGGCCAGCGGGTGCAGGTGCTCTCGGCCGAGCAGTTTCCCCTCAGCAGCGCGCGCGGCTGATATCGCGCCGCTCGGTCAGGCGCTGCCTGGATCGTCGACCTGCCACGGTAGGCGATCCAGCAGCGCCTTGAACCCGGGCAGTTCGCGCAGCGGATCATAGTGCGGATCGACCGCGATCAACAGGACCTGGGGCTGGCGCTCTTCGAAGGCGCGCTCCAGCCAGTCCAGCGCCTCCTGCTCGCGCCCGGCGGTCACCGCGTAGCGTGCCCAGGCCATCGGCGGACGATAGTGCCCGACATTGGTTTCGAAACGATCGTCGAGAAGCTCGTCGAACAGTCGCTGCAAACCCTGCTCCCGATAGAGGGCCTCATAGCGCTGAATCCGCGCCGCATCCACGCCTTCGGCACGCATGATGATGCGCAGCTGCCGGAACGCCAGCGGATCGTCGCCGAGCAGCAGCGCCACTCGATGCAGGATCTTGTGGGTGGACTCCGATTCGGCTTCGGACGTCGCCAGGCGACGCGTTTCGTCCAGCGCACGTTCGAGTTCGCCGCGCATCAGGTAGAGAAACGACATATTGATGAACCGGTACCAGGCCGGATCGGCCTCACGCAGCCGCACCAGCACGGCCTCGGCCCGCTCGAACTCGCCCAGCGTCAGCAGAAGCTCGGTATACGGCAGGTAGTGTTCCGGGTTGTCCGGCTCGGCGCGAATCGCCTCGCGGAACGCCATCTCCGCACCGACCATGTCCCAGTCGGCCAGGAAGCGCAGCTCGGCCAACCGGATCCAGGCCCGGGCGTTGTCCGGGTCCATGTCCAGTACGTGCTCGAGCAGCGCCAGCACCTCGTCCCGGTACAGTTCGATGTCCAGGTGACCGGTCGCCGCACTGAGTTGCATCTTGGCCTCGGCGATGCCCAGATAGGCCGACACCTCGCCCGGCCGTCGCTCCAGGATGAGCCGGAAGTCGGCGATGGCCCGGCGCAGTTCGGCCGGATCCTCGCTGTCCAGTCGTTGGGCGGCTCGCGCGCCCAGTTCGCCCAGCTCACCGGTGGCCGGCGGCCCGGCATCGTGAAGCCGGCCGTCCGGCGCCGCCCACCAGATCGCAACGCCCAGCGCAACTGCAGCCACGACAACGCCGACGGCCCCGGCCGGCTGCAGGCTCCGCCGCCACGAGGCGCGCGGCCCGGGACGCTCACGCGGTCCGACCGTTGGTTCGCGCTTCACGGCCGGCAACCACAGATAGCCGGTGCCGGTGACGGTGCGGATGTAACGCGGCGCGGCCGCGCGATCACCGAGTGCACGGCGCAATTTGCTCACCGCGACCGACAGACTGTCCTCGTTGACCACGCGGCCGGGCCAGATTTCCTCGAGCAGCCAGCTCTTGGTCAGCACCTGACGCGGCCGCCGGCAGAAGGCCTGCAGCAGGTCGGCGACCTTCTGTTCCAGCACGACGTCCTGTCCGTCGATGCGCAGATGGCAGGACGCCGGGCAGAACTCGGCGCCGGCGAATCGGTACCGGACTCGTTCATTCAATGTTCTCGATATCCTCGTGCTGGACCGGTACGCCGCAACGCTCCCGGTTGATGGTTCGGACGATCGTCATGCCACAGCGTCACGCAGGGGTTCGACGATGCTACTCGCGCGGCGGAGAACCGTGCATGTGGCTTCGGTCATGATTCGAAGCGGCGATGCGCCGACCGACCCGCCAGGCATAGCCCGACAATGCCAGCAGCACCAGGCCGAACGCGATCAGCGCGATCGGCCAGCCGAACACGTCGGCGAAATATTCGCCGGTGTAGTACCCGAGGCAGGCCAGCATGATCCCGACGCCGGCGACCAGCAGCGCGCGACGGGCGACATGGACGCTGAGCTGGATGATCAGGGCGGCGAAGGCGATCAACAGCAGGTCGGCCGGGAAGGACCCTTCGACGACCTCGAACAGGCCGAACGCGGCCATGACGGCGTAGCTCACCCAGGCCAGTCCGCACAGGCCATGCCACGGCGTACGCTCCAGCCCGAAGCTCAGCAGCAGCCCCGAACCGCCCAGCATCAGCGCGACCCATTCGCCGTCCACATCCAGCCAGGCCAGCGCCGCGCTCAGGAACAGCGTGCCGGCGACCAACAGCAGGAACAGCAGGTCGGCGCGCTTGACGCCGGCGAACAGCGCGCCGAACTGCACGGCCATCGCACCGAACACCAGCATCGCATCCAGCGCATCGTCGAAGCCGGTCGGGTATTCGTCAAGCAGCACGAACAGGCCGGCGGTCTGGAACAGCCCGGCGACCAGCAACAGCGGGGAGGCGGCCCGCTCGAAGGCTTCGTCGCGATCGGCGACCAGGCCGAGCGCCAGCAGCACCGCGCCGGATCCGAACACCGCGACCACCCGCGCGAACGGCGCCAGGTCGGACCAGATCAACTGCAGCAGGCCGACCAGACCGGCCAGCACGAACAACCCGCCAACCAGCGCCAGCAACGTGCGGACCCGATCCGGCGCGCCGGCTGCCCGCGCCTGCGGTCCGCCGGCCAGGGCCGTGCCGATCTCGTCCGGGCCGATTTCGAAGTGTCGGGCCAGCTCGGCGATGCGCGCCAGCGCCTCGGCCCGGTCGGTTGGCTCGGGTCCGGCGCTCATGGGCCGACCACCCAGGCGATGAAGCCGGGCCAGGCGCCGTAGGGCTGCGGGTGACCCGGCACGTCGAACCCGACGCCGTCGAGCTCCAGCCGGTAGCGAGCCCGGCCGCGGCCAAAGCCGAACACGTCACGGAACAGGCCACTCCCGGAGCGCCGATCGATGACCAGTCGGGCGCCCCCGGGCGAAATCGGCGAGCGATCCAGTTCGAGCCGGCGCAGCGCCGGCGGCAGCACCAGGGGCGTTCGTCCGCTGCCATCGTCCGGCGCCTCGACATCGAGCACATGACGTTGCAGCGACCCGTCGCGCGGGTCGTGGATTGCCAATTCCAGCGACGCCCCGGCACGCCGACGCCGGTGCACTTCGCTGTCGGGGACCTCGAGCGCGAGGCCCAGGCGCCCGTCGGCGACATCGACGATCAGGTGTTGCTGCACGACCCGGTCGGCCGAAAAGACATACAGCACCGGCGTCGTCGGCCGTTCCCCACCCCAGCGCTTTACCGTCTGCACGACCAGCACCAGTATCACGAGGAGCAGCGGCAGCGAAACGCCGAGCACGATGAACGGATTGCGGCGCAGCAAGGTACTCATGGCAGCCAGCGGTCGATGCGACCGGTCGGGCGTCGACGCTCGGCGTTCGGACCCCTCACGTGGATGCGCGATCGACTTCGTGGCAAAGACGAACCAGTTCATCGCAGTACGACTCCGGACACTCGTGGAGAAGTTCCTGCATGATCGGTCTGCGCTGGATCCTTCGGCAGACGAATCGGCTCCGGGCAGCCTGCTCCTCCGGGCGCAGGGATTCCTGCTGGATCACCAGAGGCTCGAGATCATCGAGCACCATTTCGGCCAGCGTGCGCACTCGCGAGTACCGGGCCTCGTCCGGCCGGATTTCCACGCCGTCGAACCGATAGGCCCTGGGCTCCGGGTGTTCGACCCGCAGGCTCCGGATGCCGGACGAATGCCGGTGCAAGGCGGCCTGCGCCGAGACGCGAATCGATGGATTCACTCGGCGAAGCGGATAGATCACCACCGCAAGGCCGGCCAGTTGGAGCACCAGGCCGCCGAGCAGTGCGATATCACGCAGTTGGAAGTCGAGGTCCATCCGGGTTCCGGCCCAGTCCAGTCCGCAAGAACATAGCAGAACGGAACCGCGCACAGAGCCCGGAGCCCTCAGTTGTGCCGGCAGGCATACCAGAGATGATGGCGGGCGCCCCGGCCCTGCCGATGCGGGCGAACGGTCTCGGCATCGACGCGGTAGCCCACGCGGCCCAGCCGGCCGGTGAAGCGCGGGTTCGGCGAGGCCGACCAGACCGCAAGAATGCCGCCCGGGCGCAGTGCCCGGTAGGCGGCACGCAGGCCCGCTTCGCCATACAGCCAGTCGTTCTCCGTCCGGATCAGTCCCTCCGGGCCGTTGTCGACGTCCATCAGGATGGCATCGAAGCCCGCGCCGGGCTCGCGGACCACGTCGGCCACGTCGCCGACATGAACCATCGTGCGCGGGTCGTTCAGCGGATGGCCGGCGGGCTCGCCGACCGGGCCGCGCATCCACTCGACCACCTCCGGGACCAGTTCGGCAACAACGACTTCGGCCTCGCCATCGACGGCCTTCAGCGCAGCGGCCAGGGTGAAACCCATGCCGAGCCCGCCGATCAGGATGCGCATGGCTGCGCGCGGGCCCAGCCGCGCGAGTGTGCGCTCGGCCAGCGCGATCTCCGAGCCGTGGACCCGCGTGTTCATCAACTCGCCCCGTCCCGGAATCGAGATCGCGAATCGATCACCGTGCTCGTGGAGCTTCAGTTCGACATCGGTATCGGGAATGCGGGCGGTACCGAGCAGCGTCGATCGGGGCATGCGGGCGTCCGGGGTGCACGGTGCGTCAGTCGGCAGCATACCCGCTCCCGGCCGCGGCGACGGCCGGATCAGCTCCGCGCCGGCCAGCCGTCGCTTCCCTCGGTCAGGCGATTGCGTCCGGCGCGCTTGCTCGCATACAGCGCCTGGTCGGCAGCGTCGAGCAATTCGTCGATCTCGCTGTCGGCCTCCGCGATCGAGGCGACCGCGCCGATGCTGACGGTGAAGGTGAGCATCAGCTCGCCGAGCTCGACCCGTTGCTGCTCGATCCGGCTGCGGAATTGCTCGAGGCGCGCGAACTGTGCCTCCGGCGCGTCGGTGACCGCGAGCACGGCGAATTCCTCGCCGCCGATCCGGGCGATCAGGTCGCCGCGGCGCTGGAATGCCTCGCGTAACTGCTCGGCCAGCTTGCGCAGACACTCGTCGCCGGCTGCATGACCGTGTGCGTCGTTGATTGCCTTGAAGCGATCGATGTCGATCATCGCCACGACCAGGCCCAGCGATTCGCGACGGACGAGATCGAGCATCGCGCCGGCCTTGATCTCGAACCCGCGCCGGTTCAGCAGCCCGGTCAGCGGATCGCCGATCGCCAGCCGGCCGAGCTTCCGGTTCAGCGCCCGGAGCTCGGCGGTCTTCGAGACGACCTCCTTTTCCAGCTCGTGCTGGAAGCGCAGCGAAAGCTGGCGCGCCCGGTCGAGCGCATCGCAGACCTGCACGATCTCCGGGCTCATGCGCTGGTCGGCCGGCAACCGGATCCGCTCCAGCTCAGGGTCGAGAATCTGCTCGCTGAGCGTGGCCAGCGGGCGGGTGACGCCGGTGGCGAAGACCCGGGCGACCCAGCCGCCCAGCGCGATCAGCCCCAGCAGTCCCAGCCCGAAAGCGACCACGAACCGCTCCACCGGCTCGGCGAGCACCCGCGTGCGGGTCAGCGCGTAGACCGTCCAGCCCTGGATCGTGGACGCGTCGGCAACGAAGAAGCGATCACCCCCGAGCTCGACCTGGGCGATATCGACCAGCCGCCGATCGGCCGCCGGCGGCAGTTCGACCGGCGCCAGGATCGGAACCTCCAGGGCATCCGGCGCATGGATCCGCTGACCGGCCCGGTCGACGATCAGCATGAAGTCGTCGCTGTTCGGGAACGCTTCGAGATCGGCGAACCGGGGCAGGTTCAGCGACCCTTCCACCACGCCGAGGAAGCGGCCGTCGTCGGCGACCAGCGGCGCGCTGACCGCGACGATCGGATCGCTGCCGAAGCCTCGCCCGATGAACCCGTCGGACAGGAACACGTCCCCGGTCTCGCGCGGCACCCGGAACCAGTCGCGGTCGGCAACGCTGCGCTCGGCCGCCGGAGCGTCGGCCACCCGATCGTAGAACGTTGCCGGCGCGCCGTGGACCACGTCCCCGGTCGCGTCGGTCACGACCATCGTCAGAAAGCCCGGATGGGCCTGCTGGACCTGGTCCAACGCCTGGTTCAGCGAGGAGGCCGGCCCGCCGGGGAACCGCTCGACGAGCAGGCGGATCGCCGTCTGGTGCCGGTCGAGATACATCTCGGTCAGCAAGGCATAGCCCTGCGCCTGCTGCTGGAGCCGGCGCTCCACTTGCTGGCCGAGCGCATCGACCGCGCGATTGACCAGGAACAACGCGATCAGCAGCGCCGGCAGCACCACCAGCGTCACGCTCATCGCGAAGGTCTGGCGCAGCAGCGAGGTCTGCCGACGATCGTGGGCCGGGCTTTTCATCACCGTGTTGACCAGCAGCTGGAACGCACCCGCGGCCAGCGAGGCATTCAGCAGCCCGTTGATCGCCTGCTTGATCACGCTGATGTGCAGCACGTCGGCCGGAAGGTGCAGCCAGAGCGTGGCCATGAGGTAGTTCAGCGGAAGACCGAGCAGCAGCCAGAACAGCACCGCGGCAGGCACCATGGCCCGGCCGCGCGCAACCAGCGCCGCGATCACCGCGGTTTCCAGCACGAACAGCAGCGGCATGATCCAGGCCCCGGCCGACCACCACAGTCCCAGCCCCGCGGCCACTGCGGCAATCAGCGCGGCGCGGACCCCGAACAGCAGCAGCGCCAGCAGGCTGACCGCCTGGCCCAGGTGCAGCGTCAGTTCGCCGAACATCGGGAACAGCACATGGACGTTCAGGACGAACGCCAGCACCGCGGCTCCGGTATCCCGAAGCGCGGCGCGACCCGTCCACGATGTTCCGGAATTCATCATTGCACTCGTTGCGTCTCGGCGCCGACTCGCGGCATCGCATGTTCGGGTTCGAACGGTCCGGGCAGGCTGCCACCCTGCGCGGTCCTGTCCATCGTCCGGTACATGACCCGCAAACGCAAGCCCCGGTTCCCGCAACAGGGTTCGCAGAGGTCAGAAGATCCCGGCGGCCAGCCCGGCGGCCAGCGTCGCGCCCAGGTCGCGCGCCTGCGCCTCGAACGCGTCCTGCCACGGTCCACGGCAGATCAGCGGGTCCTGGACCGCCCGCCACTTCAGGCCGCCGCAGATCGACTCGAGCGCCCGCTTCGTGCCGGTGCCGTCCTGCCCGGCCCGGACCAGCACCGCATAGGGCAGCGCATCGGTGCGGTCGAGCAGTTCGTAGAAGCTGCGGTCGAAGAAATCCTTCAGCGCACCGCTCATGTAGCCCAGGTTCTCCGGCGTCAGCAGCAGCACCGCATCGGCGGCCCGGACCTCGTCGGGTCCGGCGTCCAGTGGGGCCTTCGCGACCACGTCGACGCCTTCGATGGACGGATCGCGGGCACCGTCCAGCGCGGCATCGCGCAGGCGCTCGAGGTTCGGCGAAGGCGCGTGGGCCATCACGAGCAGCTGTGCCACCGGACTACAGCCCCCGCATCCACTCGGGGCGCAACGGCGCGCCGGCCGGGTCGGCGATCGCCGCGTCGAGCTGGGCCAGCAGCCGGTCCTTGTCGCGATCGAGCCGGCCCTTCAGCACCAGCCAGTTCGACGCATGATCGGAGCGGAACACGGTGTCTTCGAGCTCCAGCGCGCCGATGAAACGACGCATCTCGCGGAACAGGCCCGGTTGATCCAGCGGTTCGAAATCCGGGAAGCGTTCCCTGAACCGTTCCTCGCCCTGCGGAAAACCGACCACCAGCGTGGCCAGGTACTCCGGCTGCGTCTCGTTGGCCAGCCGCGCGGAGTTCTCCGCATGCTGCTCGGAGAACCGCACCCCGCCGAGTCCGTTGAGGATCATCACCGAGCGCCGGATCCCGGCCTCGCCGAGCTTGATCAACGCATCCCGGGTGCTCGCGTAGGTCTCGCCCTTGTTGACGCGCTCGAACACCGTGTCGTCGCCGGTCTCGGCGCCCAGGTAGGCCATCTGCAGCCCGGCCTGGCGCAGCTGCACCAGGTCGTCGACCGACTTGCGCTTCAGGTTGCGCGCCAGGCAGTAGCTCGACACGCGCTGCACCGACGGCAGGTGCTCGGCGATGGCCTCCAGGATCCGCAGCAATCGATGCGTCGGCAGCACAAGTGCATCGCCGTCGGCCAGGAACACGCGCCGGACCCGGTCCGGCCCGAACGTCTCGCCGCAGCGGCGGATCATCGCCAGCACCTCGTCCTCGGAGCGCGCCCTGAACTTCTTCTGCGGAGCGGTGTACATCTCGCAGAACGTGCACTGGTTCCACGAACAGCCGTCGGTCACCGGCAGGATCAGCGACTGCGCCTCGCTGGGCGGGCGGAACACGGGGTCGACGTAGCGGATCGGCATCTCGGGCATCGGCGGCATCCTCGGAAGTGTACCGTTGCGGCTCCCCGTTCGGACCGGGACCGTCCGATCACCGGCTGGCGAAGGGGCTTGGGGGCATGGACCGGGCGCAACCGCCGGCTCCGGCGATCGATCGAGCCGGGCAGCCGCGCAGGGCTCGATCAGGCATCGTTCGCCTCGCCGTACATGTGGAAGTACAGCGCCGGAATCAGGACCAGCGTCAACAAGGTCGAAACCAGCACCCCGCTGACCAGCGTCACGCCGAGCGGCTTGAGCGCCGGCTCGAAGACCAGCGCCCCGCTGCCCAGCACTACGGTGCCGGCAGTCAGCAGGATCGGCCGCGTGCGCACCACGCCGGCGCTGATCAGTGCATCGCGCAGCGCCATGCCCTGATCGAGCCGAAGCCGGGTGAAATCGACCAGCAGCAGCGCATTGCGCACCACGATCCCGGCCAGTGCAATGACTCCGAGCACACCCAGTCCCGCAATGTCCAGTCCCGCGATCCAGTGGCCCGGAATCACCCCGATGAACACCAACGGGATCGGAATCATGATCAACAGCGGCACGCTGTAAGAGCCGAACCAGCCGGCCAGCACGAGGTAGATCAGCATCACGACCACCAGTCCGGCGACGGCCAGGTCGCGGTAGACCTGCTGCGTCATCGCCCATTCGCCGCCCCAGTACAGGGTCGTTTCCCGATCGCTGGACGGCAGGCCGATCCACCGGATTTCGGGCATGACCACCGGCTCGCGCTCGAGTTGCCGGACAATATCGCGCTGCACCGAAATCGGCTGACTTCGTTCACGGTCCACCCGTCCGGCCACGATCACGGTCGGTAACTGCTCGTGACGATGGACAGCGGCCTGCCGGGGTCGCTCGATCATGGTCACGAGGTCCGGCAGCGGCACCGATTGTCCGGATTCGCTCCTGACGTAGAGTCCCTCCAGGTCCCGGGTCCGATCACGCAGCGCGGGATCGAGACGGACCACCACCGGCAGCGGCCGGCGCTCCGCGGGCAGGTCCAGCCGGGTCGCTTCGCGCCCTGTCAGGGCAATCTGCACCGCGGCCGCCACGCGCGCCGGGGGCACGCCGCGGGCCGCGGCGCGAGCCAGGTCCACCTCCAGCCGAAGCTCGGGCCCGGCCGGTTTCGGAAACCGTTCGATCGCGCCGACCGCTTCGTGCTGTTCGAACAGGCGGGCGACGGTGTCGGCCAGCCGGTCTCTCCGTTCGACGTCGTCGCCGAAGAGTTCGGCCTGCAGGTCGTTGTCGCTCGAAGGCCCCGAGGGAATACTGCGGATCCAGGCCCTCGCGCCCCACCGCTCCAGCAGGCCGGGCAAGGTCGAGAACGCCAGCTCGCGGCTGATTTCGAAGCTTTGCCGCGCCCGCTCCCGCTGGGGGTGGAGCTGCACGTAGAGACTGGCGCGATGGGCAGTGGCACGCGGCAGTTCAGGGGGGCCCGGCGGCGGCAGCAACAGCGGGCCGTCGGCGCCTGCAAACACGGTATAGCCCTCGATGTCCGGATCGTCGCGCAGTTGACGACCGACCGCAGACGCCGCGGAGACGGTCTCTTCCAGGGGGCTGCCGGGCGGCAGTTCCAGTTCGATCACGAACACATCCCGGTCCAGCGTCGGAACCAGCGTCAACTGCACCGCGCGCAGGCCCACCATCGCGATGCTGGCAAGAAACAGCCCCAGCAGCCCCAGGTAGAACGCCCAGCGCAACGGCGCTCGGTCGAACAACGGGCGCAGCATGGCGCGGTAGAAATCGGCCCAGCGACCCGTCGGTACGTCGTTGTCTCCGTCGTCGCCGCCGCGCTCTCCGGCATCGTCGCCGTTCGCCGCCGACGCCTGGCTGCGGCTCGACGGCGGGCGCAGGATGCGATAGGCAACGTAGGGCGTCACGGTCAGCGCGATGACCAGCGAAAAACCGATGGCCAGAGACGTCCCGATCGGAATGGCGCGAGTGTACTGGCCCATTTCGCCGGTGATGAACGCGGTCGGCAGGAACGTCGCAATGATCAGGAAAACAGCGATCATGGTCGGGTTGCCGACCTCGTCGACGGCGCGCACGGCCACCTCCCGGCTGCGTCGCCCGCTCGCGCCGAAGTGACGCCGGATGTTCTCCATGATGATGACGTTGTCGTCGGCCAGCAGGCCGATGGCCAGGATCATCGCGGCGATGGAGACCGGGTTGAGCGTGAAATCGAGCCAGAGATAGGCAATCGGAACGATCGCGAGACTGGAAGGCAGCTGCAGCGAGACCCCGGCGGCGGCGCGCCAGCCCAGGCCGAGAAAAATGATCGCGATGACCGTGAACGCGGCAATCGCGAAGTTCTCGAGCACACTGATCACGGTGTCGGTGGCCATGGCCCCGGCGTCGTAGGCCGTCGTGACCTCCACGCTCGACGGCAGCAGCTCGCCGGCCAGTCGATCGACACGGGCCAGCGCGCGTTCGGTCACCGTGCTGATGTTGGCGTTGGGGACACTGGTCAGCGCCAGGCTGACTGCCGGCACTTCACCCATTGCCGCGTCCGTCCCGTCACCGTTCCTGTCGCGTTGCCAGTGCAGGCTGGCCGACTCGAACGGAGCCGGGCCGTCGACGACGTCGGCGACATCGCCCAGGTAGACGATACCCGCCGGGCCCACACCGACCTGGATCTGCCTGAGGTCGGCCGGCGCGGCCGGCAGCGTACCGACCCGCACGCTGCGCGTGACGGGGCCGCGGATCGGCTCGGCGGGAAGACGCAGACTGGCCGCCTCGATCGCATCGCTCAGCTCGACCAGACCGATTCCCCGGGCCGCGAGCAGCACCGGATCGGGTCGAACCTGGATCTGGCGCGGCTGGCCACCGAACACCTCCACGTTGCGCACGCCGGGAACCTGCTCGAGTTCCACCGCCAGCTCGTCGCCGATCCGGTGAAGCGCCGCACCGTCCAGCTCGCCGCTGGACAGCGTGATCATCAGCCCGGTCAGGATCTCGTCGCCCAGGGTCCGGATCTCGGCCGGCCCGGCCGATCGAGGCAGCCGGTGGGCGTTGCTTGCAACAAGCTCGGACAGGAGGCTGTAGGCCTCGGCATCGCTCAGACCGGTGACGAATTCGACCTCGACCACGGCGGCATCGCTGGAGGCGACCGAATTGACCTCCACGACCTGCTCGAGCTGCCGTGCCCAGGCGCTGACCGGACGCGCGATCAATTCATCGACGCGCTGGACCCCGGCACCCGGCGACGGCACCACGATCCGTGCGGTGGGCACCTCGATGTTCGGGCGATCCTCGCGCGGGATCAGCGCAAGCCCCCAGGCACCGGCGATCAGGGTGCCGACGACGATCAACGGAACCAGCGTCGAATCGATCAGGCGGTCGGCGATGCGACCGGCGAAGCCGAGTTCGCTCATGGCCGGACCGGCGCGACCGGTTGGCCGTCGACCAGCGTTCCGACCGCCGGCCCGACAATCACCCGGTCCCCGGGCCCCAGCCCGCGCAGGACCCGGACGTCGTCGGCCTCGCCGTCGGTCGGAGACGCCGCCACGGCCAGCCATCGAAGCCGGGCGCGTGGCTGGCCCTGATCGCTCTCGTCGATCACGAACACGCCGCTCAACTGACCGCGCCGGATCACCGCCGAGGCCGGAACGAGCACGAACGACGGGGCCGCGTCCTTCACCGGAAGCCGCACTTCAGCGATCATGCCGGGCGCCAGCGCCGGCGGGGGGGCGTCGACGATCAGCCGAAGCGTCTGGCCGACACCGGGCGGCTCGAGCGCCGGCAGCACGGCGTCGACCCGGCCGGTCAGCTCGTCCTCCAGTCCATCGACCCTGAACGGCAGCACATCGTCCACGGCCAACCCGGTCGCCCGTTTCTGGCCGATGCCGACGTTGATCTCCAGCCGGCTGCGGTCCTCGAACACCGCAAGCGGCGGCCCGGGTGCGACGAACGTGCCGACATCGGCCAGTACTTCGCTGACCACACCGGCGAACGGAGCGCGCAGCGTGGCGTAGTCGAGATTGACTTCGACGGCGGCCAGTTCCGCTTCGGCCTGCTCCAGGCGGCCTCGCGCGTCCTCGGCGACAAGCTCCACCTCTTCCAGTCGGGCCCGGGCGATCAGGCGCTCCTCGTAGAGCCGGCCGAACCGTTCGCGGTTGCGGCGGGCGGTCTCCCAGGCGGTGCGCGCGGCCTGACGCTGCAACCGTGCGGCCTGAAGGGCGGCTTCGAGATCGCGTGCATCGACGCGCAGGATCGGCTGCCCTTCCGCCACCGCCTGGCCGGCCTGGACCATGACCTCCTCGACGTTGCCCGCCTGGCGGGTTCCCATTCGGGCCCGCCGCACCGGCGCGACCACACCGGCCGCGACAACCGATGCCTCCTCGGCCGGTGGACCGATGATGACGGTCCGGACGGTTCTCGATGCCTGCCCGTCGCCGTCGCCGTGCCCGGCCGAACGTCCGTCGGACTCCGGCTCGCCGCTGCAGCCCGCCAGCAGCACCAGCAGCAACACCGCCGACAGGATCGAACGCCATGCGCTCGGGCGAGCGCAAGGCGTCCGGCTGGCTGCAATCAAGGAACCGTTCATGGCCGTAGGCCCAGCGTGTCGCCGGAAACGGCGAGCCGGTAGCGCGCAGCGGCGACCACTGCGTTGTACCGGGCATTGATCTCGCGGGTGCGGGCGGCCAGATCCTCGGCCTGGGCGCGCAACAACGCGGTGATGTCGTCGAGGCCCTCGGCATAGCGCGCCTCGGTCAGCGCCAGCGCTTCCTCGGCGTCGAGCTTGCCGCTGGAGGCGGTCCGCCAGGCCTGCACTTCGGCCTCCCAGTTGGCGAATTCGGTCCGTGCTTCGGCCCAGGCCTGCTGGCGCAGGGCGCGCAGCTTCGCCCTCGTTTCGGCCGCCAGGGCTTCGGCCTCATCGAGCGCGCCGACCTGCCCGAAGCCGAGAAACGGCGTCCAGCGCAGGTTCAGCGCGACCAGCCAACCGGTTTCGTTGACATTCAGCGGATCGTTGACGTCGAAGCGGTCATAGCGGGCGTAGAGATTCAGATCGGGAAGCCACGCTGCGCGGGCACGTTTCACACCGAACTCGGCCGCCTCCAGGCCCTGCTCCAGCGCCCGCAGATCGCGCCGTTCGGAGAGAACCTGTCGACGATCCGGCGTGTCGGCGGCCGGGGATTTCGGCCGCGGGACCGGATCGGTCAGGATCAACTCGTGGTCCTCGTCGGTGCCCAGCACCTGGCGCAGAACGGCGTCGGCGCCGATCACGCTCGCTCGGGCCGCCGCGACCCGCGCCTCCATTTCCGAGACCCGCGTTCGCGCAACCAGCACGTCCACCGGGGCAACCAGTTCCTGTTCGAAACCGGCTTCGGCCTGGCGCAGAGCGCGTTGTGCGGTGGCCAGCCCCTTGCGCTCGGCCTCGACCTGGCGGCGCGCGGTTCGTGCACCGAAATAGGCCTCGACGACCGCGACGTCGACTTCACGACGCGCCCGGTGCAGATCCAGCTCGGCGGCCTCCAGCGCACGCCCGGCCTGGCGGCGCGCGTTCCAGGCACCGACGTTGATCAGCGGCTGCACCAGTTCGAGGCTGGCGACGTTGCCGTTCAACGGTCCGACGTCGCGTCGCACGATCGCCGGAGGGCGCTGTGGCTCGAAGGTCGGGATGTTGTCGAGCGTGGACGTATCGAGCCGCAGATGAGAGGCCTCCAGCGTCAGCCGGGGTGAGAACCCCTGGCGCGAGCGCACCCTCGCGCCAGCGGCCCCGGCCCGGCGCGCGCGACCGATCGCGATCGCCGGATTGTCCTGAGCTGCGATGTCCAGCGCGCGCTCCAGCGACAGGACCAGCTCGCTGTCGGGGGCCGGCGGACCGACCGCCGGGGCCGAAGCGCCGACCAGCACGAGCAGGCTCGCCAGCGCACAGCGCGGTCCTGCTTTCGATCGAAAGCGGGTCGACGCTCGTGCTTGATTCACAACAGGTTCCGTTCCCGGTGAACCCGCTTCGACGGGAGCACCACTGGATTTCCCGACCAGTATACGGACCGCGCCGCGTCCGGAATTTGATCTGGTTCAGGAAGCCGGCGTTTGCCGGTGAGCCCGAGCCGCTGGCCGCCCGGCCACACGCTGCGCGTGCGAGCCCGGCCGGCCCGACTTCATGATGGGCCACAAACCCATGTTCTTGAACTGTTTTATTGTTTGTTCAGGGTTTGCACAGGACCTATCGCCCCCTCCACGCGAAGATGCCGGCACGCCAACCTGGAATCGCGCCATGTTCACGACCACGATTCGAAGCACCGCCCTGCTGGCCGCCCTGCTGACGATCATCACGTCGCCGGCCCGGGCCGATGGATTCACCGGCGCGCTCAGCGGCAGCTGGTGGAACCCCGACCGGAACGGCGAGGGCCAGTTCATCGGCATCCAGCAGAGCGGCGATCGACGCATCGCCATCGTCGCCTACTTCACCTATGACGATGAGGGCCGGCCGGACTGGATGGTCGGCAACGTCGACTTCGAGGACGGGGCGACGACGCTGGACGTGCCGATGATCTCGGCCCGCGGCGCGCGGTTCGGAGCGGGCTTCGACCCGACCGACGTCGTGACCGAGGACGCCGGCCGGGTCGAACTGAGCTTCATCGACTGCGGCCGGATGGGCTTCCGCCACGTGCGGGGCGACGACAGCCTGGCGTTCGAGCTGGAGCGCCTGGTCGGGCCGAACGCCGGCGGCGCCTGCGACGGCACCGGATCCGAACCCGGCGGCTTCGACTGGACCGGCGCGCACACCGGCGCCTGGTGGGACCCGGCACGCGGCGGCGAAGGCCAGTTCCTGGCCGTCGAAACGCTCGGCGACCGGCGCGTCGCGACGCTGTACTACTTCACCTTCGACGACGAAGGCCATCCGAGCTGGCGCGTCGGCGCCGCCGATCTCGCGGCCGTCGATGAGGCACCGGACGCTCAGCCGCTGCGCATTCCGCTGGTCACGGGTTCCGGGGCGCGATTCGGTGCCGCCTTCGACCCGGCCGACGTGGTCCGGACGCCGGCCGGCCTGGCCACGCTGCATCCCACGGCCTGCGAGACGGTCCGGCTGCGCCTGGAGGGCAAGGTCACGTTCGGCCTGACCCTGGACCGGCTCGGCGGCGGACCGCTGGGCCTGCCCTGCCCGATCGAGCCCGTGACTCCCAGCAGCCTCGACCAGAGGCTGGCCGGCCTGATCGAGACGCATGGGCTGACCGGCGACCCCAGCGCGGGCCTGGACCTGCCCGGCATCGACGCCCCGCTGGCCGAGCTCGGAAAGCTGCTGTTCTTCAGCAAGGGCCTCGGGGCCGAGCTCGATGCCGCCTGCGCGTCCTGCCACCACCCGGCCTTCGCCGGCGCCGACGGCCTGGCGCTGTCGATCGGCCCGGGCGCGGTCGATCCCGATGTCGTCGGCCCCGGCCGCCGTCGCGCCGACGGCGAAATCCCGATGCACCGCAACACGCCGACCTTCTTCAACACCGGCCTGTTCGACCGCGGCCTGTTCTGGGATTCGCGCGTCGAACAGCTCACCGCCGAAGACGGCAGCCCCGCCGGCATCCGGACGCCGGCCACGGCGCTCGGCGAGGCCGACCCGAACGCCGGGCCGAACCTGCTCGCCGCCCAGGCCCGCTTCCCGGTCGGCGCGCCCGACGAGATGCGCGGCGGCGCGCTGCCCGGGCGCAGCCTCGGCGAGGTCCATACGTGGCTGGCCGAGCGCCTCGGTGACTACGGCGACGGCGCCGGCCTGCTGCCGCCGTCGGACTGGCTGGAAAGGTTCCGGGCCGCCTTCGACAGCGACGCGCCGGCCGACGAGCTGATCACCTTCGACAACGTCGCCGTGGCGCTCGGCGAGTACCAGCGCTCGGCGGTGTTCGTCGAGAGCCCGTGGTCGCACTACGTCCGCGGCGACCTCGACGCGATCGATGAACAGGCCAGGACCGGCGCGCTGCTGTTCTTCAGTACCGTCGAGGACGGCGGCATGAACTGCGTCCTCTGCCACTCGGGCGACCTGTTCACCAATCTCGAACACCGTCGGATCGGCTTCCCCCAGGTCGGTCCCGGGTTCGGCGACGGCGTCAATGATGATTTCGGCCGCGAGCGCGAGACCGGCGAGGCCGCCGACCATCGCTCCTTCCGCGTGCCCAGCCTGCTGAACATCGACCGCACGGCCCCCTACGGCCACAGCGGCATGTACAACTCGCTGGGCAACGTCATGGGTCACTACTTCAACCCCGACGGCACCGTCATCAGCCAGATGATCGGCCGGACCTGGTGCACCCTTCCGCCGTTCGATACCCAGCCCGATTGCGAAGACGGTGCCGACGTCGCGTTCGACAACAGTCGGGCCGCGCTGGCCACCATGCAGGACGAGCGAGTCGAGCGGCCGGACATCGCGATGCCGCCGATCCCGACCGAACTCAGCGCCCAGGAAAACTTCGACGCCGTCGTCGCCTTCCTCGAAACGCTGACCGACCCCTGCCTGCTGGAGCCGGCCTGCTACGGCCGCTGGACCCCGGCCCCCGAGGAAGCACCGGACGATCTACAGCTCGATGCGGTCGATGCCGACGGCCGACCCCTCTGACGTCTCCGTCACGGCCGGCCCGGGGCGTTCCCGGCCGGCCGCTGTCGGCCCTGCGCCGGGCCGTATTGATCTTCGTTAACGAACCGATCCCGATGGATGCTACGGTCGGAGGCCTCTCGAACGAAGGGCAGCGAAGATGTCCGGAACTTCCACAGCGAAACAGGCCGAACTCCACCGCATGGTGATGGACAAGCACGTCTGCCCGTACGGCCTGAAGAGCAAGCACCTGCTGAACAAGCACGGCTTCGAGGTCGACGATCACTGGCTGACCACGCGCGAGGAAACGGACGCGTTCAAGGAGAAGCACGGCGTGTCGACCACGCCGCAGGCCTTCATCGGCGGCGAGCGGATCGGCGGCTACGACGAGCTCCGCGAGTACTTCGGCGAATCCCGGCCGGACAAGCAGGAGACCAGCTACCGCCCCGTGCTGGCGATCTTCGCGACGGCCCTTCTGATCGGCCTGGCGATCAGCTGGATGGCCTTCGGCACGGTGCTGACCGTGCGCATGCCGGAACTGTTCGTCGCCACCGCCATGTGCCTGCTCGGCCTCCAGAAGCTGCAGGACGTCGAGAGCTTCAGCACGATGTTCCTGAACTACGACCTGCTGGCGCGCCGCTGGGTGCCCTACGGCTACCTGTATCCCTTCGGCGAAACGCTGGCCGGCGTCCTGATGATCGCCGGCGCGCTGATCTGGCTGGCCGCGCCGATCGCGCTGTTCATCGGCACCGTCGGCGCGATCTCGGTCTTCCGCGCGGTCTACGTGGAGAAGCGCGAACTCAAGTGCGCTTGCGTCGGCGGCAACAGCAACGTGCCGCTGGGTTTCGTCTCGCTGACCGAGAACCTGATCATGATGCTGATGGGCCTGTGGATGCCGATCCGGATGTACCTCCTCGGGGGCTGACCCGGCCCGGCGTTTCGCCCCCACCGGGCCCGTTGGCCCGCAGCGCGTCTACAGTGCGTAGAACGCCATCCAGACCAGCGCGTAGGCCGACAGCGCAGCCACCCGCATCGTCCGCTCCTGCGAGGTGCCGACATCGACCGGGCTGCCGCTCCAGCGGACGAGCCGGTAGGCCACCGCAACGGCCGCCAGCCCGACGGCGCCGGTGACCAGGAACAACAGCGCGACGGTCGTGGCCGCGACATCGCCCCAGGCGCGGATCACGCTGACGAACGGCAGCAGGGAGACCAGCGCCCAGACCGTCAGGATGGGCGCGACCATCGACCAGATAACGACTTCGAAAAGACTGCTGCGCGCTCTTTCGTTGGACTCGGTCATGCGATCAGGGCCTCGGTTCACCATGAGAAGAAGGGGGCGGAACTGCGACGCGGCAATCTAGGCGCGGCTGCGTCGCCGGCACGTGATGGACGGTCCGAAGGCTGTTCCGCTGCCCCCCCAACGCCGGCATCGTGGGGCCGTACCGACCCGGTGCCGCGCCGAGCTGCCGCTGACCGCCAGTGACCTCTGGACTATGGTCATCGGCGACGGACGCGGATAGCCTGTGGTCTCCCCATATCGCTCCGAGGATCTGGTCATGACCCTTTTGAAGTCCGCGCTGAGCGCCCTGCTGTTGCTCGGCCTCGCCTCGAACGCGCTCGCCGACCGGGCCGAACCGCTGGGCTATCTCGAAGAACTCCCGCCGCTGCTCGACCGCGACCTGTTCTTCGGCGATCCCGAAATCTCCGGCGCCCAGCTCTCGCCCGACGGTCGCTTCATCACCTTCCTGCGGCCCTACGAGGGCGTCCGGAACATCTGGATCAAGGGCATCGACGAGGACTTCGATGCCGCCCGCCCGCTGACCGCCGACGACAAGCCCGTGCCGGGCTACTTCTGGAGCCGCGACAGCCGCTTCGTGCTCTACGTCCAGGACAAGGGCGGCGACGAGAACTTCCACGTCTGGGCCGTGGATCCGGACGGTGATCGCGACGCGGAAACCGGTGTGCCCGATGCACGCAACCTGACCGACTACGACGGCGTGCGCGCGTTCATCCTGAGCGTGCCGAAGGACACGCCCGACCACATGCTGATCGGCCTGAACGACCGCGACCCGGCCCTGCACGACGTCTACCGCGTGCAGATCTCGACCGGCGAGCGCGAGCTGCTGATCGAGAACAACCAGAACATCGCCGGCTGGTCGGCCGATCTGGAGGGGACCATCCGCCTGGCCAGCCGGATGAACAGCGAAGGCGGCACCGAGATCCTGGCCGTCGACGACGGCGAGCTCGGCGACGTGATCTACGAGTGCAGCTGGACCGAGTCCTGCGGCCCGGCCAGCTTCCACCCGGACGGCGAGCAGGTCTGGTTCATCTCCAACAAGGGCGACGAAAACGACCTGACCGGTCTGTACCTGATGGACCTCGACAGCCACGAGTTGACGCTGTTCGAGCGCGACCCGGAGGGCGAGGTCGACTTCGGCGGCGTGGTGCTGCACCCGGAAACCAACGAACTGCTGGCCACGGTCTACGTCGGCGACCGCGTGCGCATCTATCCGAAGAACGATGAATTCGGCGCCGACCTGGACTTCCTGCGCGAAACGCTGCCCGAAGGCGAAATCAACCTGACCTCGCAGACCGCGGACGCCTCGATCGCCCTGGTCAGCCTGTCCCGGGACGTCGATCCCGGCTCGGTCTACGTGTTCGATCGCGAGGCGCGCACGGTGGAACTGCTCTATCGCTCGCGGCCCGAGCTGCCGAGCGATCAGCTGGCGCAGATGCAGCCGATCCGCTATACCGCGCGCGACGGCCTGGAGATTCCGGCCTACCTGACCCTGCCCAAGGGCGTGGAGCCCGAGAACCTGGCCGTGGTCGCGCTGATCCACGGCGGGCCCTGGGCGCGCGACACCTGGGGCTACCGCTCGCTGGTGCAGTTCCTGGCCAACCGCGGCTACGCGGTGCTGCAGCCCAACTTCCGCGCCTCGACCGGGTTCGGCAAGGCCTTCCTGAACGCGGGCAACCTGGAATGGGGCGACGCCATGCAGGACGACATCACCGATGGCGTGAAGTACCTGATCGAGCAAGGCATCGCCGATCCGGAGCGGGTCTGCATCATGGGCGGCTCCTACGGCGGCTACGCCACCCTGGCCGGCATGGTGTTCACGCCCGAGCTCTACGCCTGCGGCGTCAACATCGTCGGCGTGTCCAACCTGATCAGCCTGATCAACTCGATCCCGGCCTACTGGGGACCGGCCCGGCAGATGTTCACCCTGCGCATGGGCGATCCCGACACCGAGGAAGGCCGCGCCCGGCTGGAGCGCCAGTCGCCGATCAACCACGTCGACAGGATCCAGCGGCCGCTGCTGGTCATCCACGGCGCCAACGACCCGCGCGTGAAGCAGGCCGAAGCCGACCAGATCGTCGTGGCCATGCGCGAGCGCGACCTGGACGTCGAGTACATCGTCGCGCCCGACGAGGGCCACGGCTTCCGCGGCCGCGAGAACCGGCTGGCGATGTACGCCCGCAGCGAGGAGTTCATGGCCACGCACCTGGGCGGTCGCTACCAGGCCGAGATGGCCGACGACATCCGCGAACGCCTGGACGCGATCACCGTGGACGTCGACAGCGTCGTGGTCGAGGACGTCGCCGACGCGCTGGATTCCGCGCGAACGCTGCCGCTGCCGGCCGTCAACGGCGACCAGGTGGCCACCGGCGACTTCACCTACACGACCACCCTGACCGCGCCGATGGGGGAAATGGTCGTCACCAATACCCGTTCCGTAACGCGAGCCGACCAGGACGGCCGCGATGTACTGATCATCACCACCGAAAGCAACTCCCCGATGGGCCAGGCCAGCGATCGTTACGTGCTCGACGGCACCACCCTGCGACCGATCAGCCGCCGGATCGAACAGGGTCCGGCCACCATCGACGTGGCGTTCGACGACCGTGAAGTCAGCGGCGCGATCAACATGAACGGCAACGAGAGCCCGATCAGTATCGAACTCGACGCCCCGGTCTTCGGCGGCGATGCTGGCCTGGAACTGGCCCTGGCCGGCCTGCCGCTGCGCGACGGCCTGGGCACGAACATCCGGATCGCAGTGGTCGGCCTCGAGCAGCGCGTCCGCTACTACCGCGCCGAAGTCTCCGGCCCCGAGTCCATCGAGGTTCCCGAAGGCACCTTCGACGCCTTCCGGATCGCCCTCAACGCCATCGATGGAGAAGGCGGCGACCAGACCTACTGGATCAGCGCCGAGGCACCGCATCGCACGCTGAAGGTCGAAGGCAGCCTGCCGCCGCAGATGGGCGGCGGCAGCTACAGCACCGTGCTGGGCACGCCTGCCGCGGACTGAACGACCGCCCACAGGCACCCCACCCCGGCCCCGGCGAGCCCTGCTCGTCGGGGTTTTTTCATGTCCAACGTCTGAGCTAAGCAGCGCGGCTTTAGCCGCGTCCGGTGGAGGCCCGAAGGGCCGGAACGTACTTGAGCGACTTGTTAGGCACTTTCACTATCTCCTCGAGCACTCAGCCCTCGCAATGCAACGTGCGCGACATACAGATACAAACTTCCGCCGATAACGGGCAAGATCCGACTTTCATAAAGTCCGAAGCAGATTATGAGTACTGAGACAGCTCCGAAAGAGTGGATGAACCCCTCCATAACCCAAGCTGGCAGAAGCCCGTCATCCTTAGCACGTCCCCGCCCGGTCAGAGACCGATAGGCCAGAAGAAGGAAAAAGTAGAGCAAGCCCGCACTTGCGCTGACGACAACTACAGCAACGGCGTTTAGTGATGCTGGGTCTGCTACAAGTTGGACGAGAGACCAGAAGAGAACCCATCCAGGCGCAAAAGCGGCAAATCGGCAGAAGCCTGCACCCAACAGTCGCAAAAAAATTGGAATCTCAGTCTTCGCCAAGTTCATGTGCCTAACTAAAATTTAGGCAGCTGAAATGCCGTGTAATGGATATTCGGTCGAGAATGACAGATAGTGTCCGGAGCTAACCCACAAGCAACTGCAGAGACTTGAATCTTCGACCCAATACCAACTTCACCAAGCGGCGTTAACCGGCGAATGGGCCGGTTAATCTTCGTGAGTCGCACTCGATCGACTGTCATGTTCCGGACGCCCCAGCTGCCAAGCCGAACCTGATCATGCCGCAGACGCGCGCGCGAGGCAAGCCGCGTCCCCTCGAGACCTGCCCTGCGACGAACGCCTGCAGTCCATCGGGCGGCGGCCGGGTTCAGGCGGCGGCCGCTCGTGGGTATGTCTTGATGGCGACACCGCCCAGCACGGCGATGCCGACCCCGGAAAGCCCCAGCACCGCCCCGTTCAACGGATCGAGGTTCGAGACGATGACGCCGACCAGCGCCCAGATCACCGCGGCCGAATATTCCGGCGTATCCGGCCGCGCGCGCTGGACGAACACGGCGATCACCAGCGCCAGGGAAATGCAGAGCACGGCCGCCGTCGTGCCGCCGACCCACCCGTAGCCGGCCAGCATCAGCCCCAACGCGACCGAGCTGGCCGCGGTCAGCCAGCCGGCGTACAGCGCGATCGGCGAGCGCAGCCCGACCCGGTCGTCCTTGCCGGCGGCCCTCAAGGCCAGCACGGCCGTGGCCAGCATGATCCAGATCAGCACCGTCGCGGCCGCCACCGATCGGTTGGCCACGGGGATCCACGCCGCGCCGACCGCAAGGCTGGCGATCAACGGCCAGCGCGCCGCGTCCCAGCCCGGATGCGACGCGCGTTTCACCACGCCGAACACCGCGCCGGCCAGCAGCGCCAGGTAGATCAGACCCCAGATCGAAAACGCATAGCCCGCCGGCTGGACCGGCGGATCGACCTGCGGAATCGGGAACTGACCGGCCGAGAACCCGTTGAAGCCGCTGCTGAGCACCGGCGAAACCAGGAACGCGACGGCCGTCAGGAGCGTGAGGATTGCCTTGAATCGTTGCATGTCGAACCTGCAGCTTGCGGATGGATGGCAGCGAGCGATGCGCAGGAAGACCGCGCGATTCTCGGAGCCTGCCAACGGTACACCGCCCGGGTCAAGGCCGCGCTGACCGGGGACAAGGATCTCGCGGGAAAGGTGTATCCAGTGTACCTCCCTGTAGGCCATGCGCTCGGCGTCGAAGCCCGCGCGCGACTCCAGGACCACCCAGCCGAATCCGATCGTCTCGTCCTCACCGGACGAAAGCAGGTCGATGAACGAGCGCGTCCCTTCCAGCGACATGTCGTCGCCCGCATACTCGTGGTAGGCGAGCGCGCCGTGCTCGATCCAGATCCGGGCGACCGCTTCGGCCATCGACCGGTATCGTGCGATACGGCGAGTGGGAATCGGAAACACGAAACCATCGACGTAACGGGACCTCGGCCTTCCGTGCGCTTCAGCGTGTCTGGTGATCTTCGGCCCGTACCGAGCGGCCACCCGACAGCGCTCGCCCGGCTCCATCGATACCGCTGCCTGTTTCCCGGTGCGGCCGGTAGGCGGTTTCCCTCGGCAGGTGGGCAACGAGCAGCTTCAGGTAGAACAGCGGAAGGAACCACTCCATGCCCGGTGGCGAGGCGAGCACGTAGAGACCCAGGACAACGCTGCCGGTATACATCGCCATCGCCACCGGTCGCTGGAGGTAGAGCGGCGAGACGAGGATCGCCAGGGCCGCGACCAGCAGGAACGACCCTGTCGTGGCCAGCCACGGCCAATCCGCGGAGAGAAACAGCCACGCCACGACGGCGAGATGCGCGAGATGGACCAGAACGAAGCCGAAATGTTGCCGAACGCCCTGCCCCGGGCGGTGGTACCAGCGCTTGCCCGAAGAAGTGGCGTTGGTGATGATTCCGCCCACGATATCGAACGCCAGCACCGCGCACAGAAGGTACTGGACCGCCGACCAGGCGCCAACGGCATAGGCCGCATAGGCCACTGCCGCGCCGGAGGCCACCAGGGGCAACAGGAACTGCAGCACCAGTTCCGCCCGCGTGGCGCCGGGGCCCACGAACCGATCGAGGACCCCCCGAACCCCCTTGCGGGGACCTGGCGGCTGGCACTCAGTGTCCATTCAGCTCACTCATCGAAGCAGACCTCGCCGTCGGCCTGCGGCGGAATTCCTGACTTCACGGATGTGCTTGCTGCAGATTCGCGAGCGGAACCCATCCCGACTCCGAGCAATCGGTCCTCGTGCACCAGGCCCAGCCGTTCAGCGCTCTCGTACCGACAAGCAGCTCGCCTTTTCGTACGTCAAGTTCCCGCGCTGTATAGTCTTCGAGCGCGCGAGCGTGCGTGCCGCTGACGATTTCGATGATCTGCGCCGGCACCCAACCACCCTTTTGCCCTTTTGCTTCACAGAACAGCCAGTCGTCCCAGCCTTCCGGGCCGTCGTATCGCTCGCCGACAACAAGGGAAGCCCCCTTATCGAAGGTAATGGGCTCTGGGTACTCACTGGTGTGGTCCCTGATTACAAGATAGTGCCTAACGTCCATGTTGTGCCTTGCGGGCAACGTCTGAGCTAAGCGGCGCGGCTTTAGCCGCGTCCGGTGGAGGCCCGAAGGGCCGGAACGTACTTGAGCGACTTGTTATGTTTCATGACTGCCCGAAGGCGATGTCGCGAGGAACGCCGTGCTTCAAAAGTTCCTCGTCGATTATTTCCATGAACATTCGCTGATTCTGGGGTGTGTTCTCCGTGAACCCAGCTTCCACGGTGAGGATTGCCACCACTAAACCTCTAAGGCCAATAACCTGGTCGGCAATGCTCATTAGAAACTGCTCTTGGTCCGCGTTAGGCAGTGCTGTAAAGCGGACGTGAATTAGCGCCCTATAGAGCTCCGGGCCGCTGATTCCTGGGTTTTCGGTCGAAAGAGATTCATAGCCTTGTGCGGCCCATCTGGCAGTGCCGCCGACCGCGCCCTTTCTCGCCAGCCACTTCATCATCCCCACTCTATGCCTCCAAGTGAAACATAACTAGAATTTAGGAGGCGAAAACGCCTGGTAATGGATATTTCGTCGGAAGTGACGAACAAGGCGCGCCCTGGTGAGGGGAATGTTGTCAAGCGGCTACTTTGACGCCAGTCTTTCCGACCCAGCGCCGTCAATACACGGCGAAAACGCCGCATATCGCTCATCGAGTCCTCGGGTTTCGGGGTCACGGGTTCGAACCACTCAGCTGCCAAGCCTGGCTCGATGATGCCGCAGGTCGGGCGTGCGGGCAAGCCCGCCGCGGCGGGTTCTACCCTGCTCGGCGTTGCGCCAGCCATCGATCCAGCTGGTCGGCGAAGGCCTTCCTGTCCCGGTTGCCCAGCGGCGGGAGTCCGCCGGTCTGAACGCCGCTGGCGCGCATCGAGTTGATGAAATCGCGGAGGTTCGGGCGCTGGCGGACGCTCTCTTTCGTATAGCGTTCGCCACGGGGCGTGACGACCGCCCCGCCCTTCTCGATGAGCTCGGCGGCCAGCGGCATGTCGGCGGTCGCGACCAGGTCGCCGGGGCTGTAGCGGCGTGCGATGTCGTCATGGGCGGCATGGCCCACTAGCGTGAGTCCTTGACAACCACGCCGTCCTTCATGATCACGAGGAAGTTGCCGTGCGGATCGGCGATCAGCTCGAGATCGTCCAACGGGTTGCCGTCGACCAGGAGCAGGTCGGCAAGCGCGCCCTCTGCGACGACACCGAGGGTACCGGGATAGGGGTTGCGCGGTCCGGACAGTGCGAGCAACTCGGCGTTGGTGCTGGTCGCTATCCGCAGGACCTCGGCCGGCGAGTACCAGGTGGTCATCGTGGCAAGGATCGCGCCCTGGTTCTCTGTCGCCGTCGGATTGAACAGGATGTCGCTGCCCCATGCGACCTTCAACCCGTATTCCTTGGCCAGCCGGAACGCGTTGTCCGTCCCGGCGCTCACCTCGAGCTGCTTGACCCTGGCCTCGCCGGTCATCGGATTGGAGAACTGGTTGTCGAGAAACGCCTGCCCGCTCAGCCAGATGTCGTTCTCGGCCATCATTCGTGCGGTCTCCTCGTCCATCAGCTGCGCATGGTCGATGACCTTCACGCCGCCCCGGATCGCGGTCTGGATGGCCCGAGGGGTGTAGGCATGCACGGTGACGTAGGTGCCCCAGTTCTCGGCGGCGTGGACGGCGGCCCGGAATTCCTCCTCCGAATACTGGGCGACGTCGATCGGGTCGTACATCGACGAGACACCGCCACCGGCAGCGAGCTTGATCTGCGACGCCCCGAGCATCAGCTGTTCCCGAACCCGCTTCCTGACCTCGTCGACACCATCGGCGATCACGCCGCCGTTGAGGGCTTCGCCGCGGCTCAGCGGCGCATTCCGGGCCGCCGGCACTTCGTGCGGCAGGCGGAAGTCGCCGTGGCCACCGGTCTGCGAGATCATCGCGCCGGACGGCCAGATGCGCGGACCGGCAACGATGCCTTCATCGATGGCCCGTTTCAGACCGAAGACCGGACCGCTGAGGTCGCGGACGCTGGTGAATCCACGCATCAGCGTTGCTTCGGCTTCCCGACCCGCGCGCAGGTTGATGTATCCGATATCTCCGGTCAACAACCCGGGAACCGAGATCGTCGCCAGCATCGCGTGCCAGTGCGCATCGATCAGGCCCGGCATCAGCGTGCGACCGTCACCCTGGATGATCCGCGCACGCGCCGACCGATCGACCGCAATCGGGTCGGTCGAGATCCGTTCGATGATGTTGCCGCGCACCAGGACATTGGACGGCGGTGACAGCCGGTCGTCGACACCGTCGAAGATCCGGACGTTCTCGAACAGGACCAGGCTGGCGGCCGGCTCCTGCGCTTCGGCAACGGTCGATGCGGGACCGGCGATCGAAAGAACGATCGCGAAGGAAATGGTCAGTATCTTCGGCATGGCACCTTCCTTGGTAATTGCCAGGCGTTGGCCCGACGTTCGATAACGGTATCTCGCATGACCGGAGCCGCAGTTTCGAGCCCAACATCCGATCGTGGAGGATCATGAGCCGAAGACCGAACGCCACACGGCCCCTGTCCCGGCGAAGGGTGCAGCAGCCGCCTCGAGAAATCAAGGAGACAGTGTTGCGCTACCCAGCCCAGCTACGCGCCAGCAGCGATCCAGCTGGTCGACACAGGCCTTCCTGCCCCGGTTGCTCTACCGCGGCGGGCCGCCGGTCTGGACGCCGCTGGATCGAAGCGTGCCCATGAAGTCGCGAAGAAGCCGCGGATGTTCAGCCGTGGTCTGATGCTCTCTTTCGTGTAGTGCTCGCCGCGCGGGGTGACGACCGCCCCGCCCTCCTCGATGACATTGGCGGCCAGCGGGATGTCGGCAGTCACCACTCGGTCGCCAGGATTGCAGCGGCGAACGATTTCGTCATCGGCTTCGTCGAAACCCGACGAGACGATCTCGTGCCGGATGTGGCCATCCGGTGGGACCTGGATTGCGTGGTTGGCAAAGGTCCTCCGTTCGATGCCCGTGCAGTGGGCCGCACGGATCAAGATGTCCTTGATCGCACCGGGACAGGCGTCGGCGTCGATGCTGCCCGACCCACCCGAATCGGAGGCGCGACCTGCACGGGTCTTTCTTGTCGGTTGCCGCTTCAGACTCTGCTGTGACGGCCAATCCAGTTCGACAGGCTGAGGAAGGTCAGCCCCATGAATGCGAAGGAAATCGTGAGAACCACATCCGGCCCGCGGTGTAGAACCGAGATCTCGGGGATTGCAGGAGAGTGCCAGACCTCGACATTGGCGGGAAGAGATTCAAGATCGCGCTCCCAATCCATCAGCGAGAATGGCGAGAGCGACCATGATCGAAAGCCCATACCTACGCGACTGCTTTCGTAACGCCGCCCATCCACCGTGTATCGATAGTTCACAAACAGCGTCGGTACACTTCTTTGTCCTCTGGCGACGAGGGGGATGCCTGGATAATCTCCCGCGATCACGCTCCGACCATGATGGTGATCGAGCAATCTTCCAGATACGGACTCAAAAGAGTACGTCCAGAGTCCGAGGGCAAGAATCACGAGCGCGACAGCAATAAACAGGGCGCCGAAGGCACGGAATGGACGTCTTGTCCTTGGCGACCTGGCGGACTCATGTAAGTGCGGGTTTGTATTTGAAGGCAGCATGACTATGGCGCCTGACGTTTGGGTTAACCGGCCCTATCACCGAATTCGCCCGGCTTTGCCGCCCCTGAGCTTTCCCGGGGTCCGGTTGAACCCTTTGTCAGGCTGCACGGAACCCGACTTTTTCAACAGATCCCAGATCTACTGTTTGTCGAGCATGCCAGAGCTCGTAGTTGCCTTGCATCAACAACCACCTCTCGGGCGAACGGCCAAGAGCTTCGGAAAGGCGAAGCGCCATTTCCGGACTTATTCCACTACGCCCCTGCACGATACGATTCAAGGTGGACGGTGAGACACCCAGCTTCGAGGCCAGCTGGCGTCCAGTCATGGAGTGAGGCTCCAGATAAACCTCACGGATGAATTCGCCAGGATGCGGGGGATTATGCATTGCCATTAGTGATGGCCCTCGCAATAAACGACGTGGGCCTGCCCATCTCTAAACTCAAAAGTCAGCCTCCAATTTCCACGAACACGAACTGACCTTCATTCAGAGGCCTCTCCCTTGCGCCGATGAAAACGAAAGCCTGGCACGCCCACATCCTGGACAGACGCGGCGGCATCCAAACCTGCCAAAAGCATTCTGAGCCGTTTGGCATGGGACACCCGAATTCCTGCCACTGCACCCGTCTCGTGAAATTCAGTCAGGCCTTTGTGGCGGACCGATTGAATCATCAGTTCAGCGTAGCGTGGCGGAGTTATTGTCAAATCTGGTGTACGAGCGATCAGGCAGCGGCGTGCTTTGGTTGATCAACGACCTGTTCTCCATCTCGGAACTCGACGTTATCGACGACCAGTCTCAGCAACTGGAAGCCCTTGATTCGTTTCCATCGACGCCCCGCGGATTGCAACAACTTGAACACCATGGCCAGCGTGGTGTCGCGTGAGCCACAGTTGCGCGACTTGCGAGTTCGCAACCGCACCGTCGCGAAGGTCGACTCGATCGGATTGGTGGTCCGCAGATGGACCCAGTGCTTGGCCGGGAAGTCGTAGAAGGCCAGCAGGTCGTCGCGATCTTTCTCGAGGCACATCATGGCCTTGGGGTACTTCGTGCCGAAGCGCGCCAGCGCACGATCGAAAGCCTGGTGGGCCGCCTCGCGGGTCTCGGCCAGATAGATGTCATGCAGCGCGGACTTGACCTTCGGCTGGACCGCTTTGGGCAACTTGTTGAGCACGTTGGCGATCTTGTGCACCCAGCATCGCTGGTGACGAGTATCCGGGAACGCCTTGTTCAGCGCTGCCCAGAAGCCCAGCGCACCATCGCCAATGGCGAGCTTGGGTGGTCGCTGTAGGCCCCGGCTGCGCAGGTCGGTCAACACCTCGTGCCAGCTGGCCTCGGACTCCCGATAGCCGTCTTCGACCGCCACCAGCTCCTTGCGGCCATGCTCGGTGACCCCGACGATCACAAGCAAGCACAGCTTGTCGTCCATCCGGACCCGGCTATAGACGCCGTCCGCCCACAGGTAGACGTAGTGCTTCTGGCTCAGATCCTGACGCCGCCACTGGACATGCTCTTCCAGCCAGCCCGCCTTCAGGCGCGCCACGGTGTTCGGCGACAGCCCCTTGGCCTGATCACCCACCAGTGCCTGCAGCGCTTCCTGGAAGTCACCGGTCGACACGCCACGCAGATAGAGCCACGGAATCAACTCGTCGAGGCTGCGTGCACGCTTGAGATACGGCGGCAGCAGGCTGGAGTTGAACTTGATCCCGGATCCGCTCCGGTCTCGCACCTTGGGCACCCGGACCTCGACGTCGCCGACGCCGGTCTGGATGGTGCGTTCGGGCAGATAACCGTTGCGCACCACCGCCCGACGCCCTTGGTCATCACATCGATGTTGATGGTGCTTGAGCATGGCCTCCAGCTCGGACTCTACGGCGGCCGCAATCAGTTCCCGCGCGCCCTGTCGAATCAGGCTGTGCAGGGGGTCCGAAAGATCAGAAACTGGCGGCTCTACCGCCGAAAGAGTAGACTGGTTCATGGCGTATCCTTTTCTGTTGGTTGTGATCTTGGTCGTGATCAACCAACAGGATACGCCACCCAATTTTCAGATCCCTCGTACACCAGAAATCACCATAACTC
>NZ_JAAWWS010000154.1:0-23104 GCF_012272825.1 Wenzhouxiangella sp. XN79A
GCGAACCCGGGATCTCCCTCTGTTGGCGCCACGGTTCGACGGGCAATTGCGTCACGAGGTCCCGGGTTCCGGCTTCGCCGGCCCCGGGACGACGAAGAGTTGGTGGGCGCCAGGGTCCGACGGGCGATCGCATCACGAGGTCCCGGGTTCCGGCTGCGCCGGCCTCGGGACCACGGGGAGAGGCAGGCCGGCGCCGGGCTCTGGGGGCGGTCGCCTGGACGAGCGCCCGCCCGGATTCGGCAGACTGGCTGGCTCAGTCCGATTCGCCGCGGCTGCGGATGCCTTCCAGCGTGACGCTGCCGCTGCCGTCTTCGCGCAGTTCGAAGTCACCGGCGTCGCGCACGGTGATGCTTCCGCTGCCGTCGCTGATGGAGACCGTGCCGGCGACCTGGCTCGCTTCGATGCTGCCCGAGCCGTCGTCGATTCGCAGGTCGCCTCCGACGCCTTCGATCGAGATCGAGCCGGAACCGTCTTCGACGACGACGTTGCCGCCGATCGACGCGATCGTGATGCTGCCCGAGCCGTCCTCGATGTCGAGATCGCCGTCCAGGTCGCGGACGCACAGGCTTCCGGAGCCGTCCTCGATGCGCAGCTGCATCGTTCGCGGGACGCGGATCGCCAGGTCGATGTAGTCGCTGGTGCCGAACGAGCCCGAACCGGTCTCGGCGACCAGCCTGGCGCCGTCGTTGCCGTCGGTCTCCAGCAGCAGCCGGTAGTCGTCGTTGGCCGAGCGCTGGTAGATGCGGGCTTCGACCAGGATCGAATCGCCGTCGTGGCCTGCCACGGTCATCGGCCCGGCGCCGGCCTGGATCGCCAGTGCGCTGCCCGGGGCCACGGTGAGTTCCATTTCGCGGGTTTCCTGCAGCGTCGGCTCGCCGAACGAGCAGGCGCCGAGAAGCAGTGCGGCGGTCGCGGGAAGGACGATGCGGTGGACAGCGGAGGGTGCGGACATGGTGGGCTCCGGCGAGAGGGGATGCTGGCGCGTCGGTCGGGTGGATGGGCCGGCAATCCAGTGTACCCCGACATTGCCCCTGTGACATTCGGAGTGTGACCGAGTCGATCGTGCAAGGCGCGACCCGCAGCGAATCGCAAGCTCTCTGCACGGGTCGGAACGCAGCCATGTCGACTCGCTGAACGGAACAGGATGACCGACGGGGTACGCCGGCATCTCGCCCACCATCGGACCCGGAATCAGGTCGTCTCCCCCGGCAGGGTGGGTGTGCGCGCGAGCAACCGGGCCGGCGGGCACGCTCTGGAAGGCCGAAGACTCCACGGTACAATCGATACCCTCTGGATGCGGAGCTCGATCGCGTGCGTTCCTTCCTCCACCAGCTCCGCCGCCGAAACGTGCTCAAGAGCATGGCGACCTACCTGGTCGCGGCGTGGTTGATCGTGCAGGTGCTCGACGTGGTCGGGCCGCCGCTGGGGATGCCGCCCTGGGTGATGACCTTTGCGGTGATTTCGCTGGCGGTGGGGTTTCCGATCGCGGTGGTGATTTCGTGGTTCTTCGAGTTCGGCGCGGGGGGCTTCCGGCGCGAGACCGATGACGACCGGTCGCCGGCGCCACAGGCGTCCAGCGGGGTGTTCAGCTACGTGATCATCGGCATGCTGGCCGCCGCGCTGGCGGTGTCGTTGATCTCGCGCGACGGCGGGCCGATGATGTCGACCGCCGAGGCCGCCCCGAACACCCTGGCCATCCTGCCGCTGGCCTCGCTGGGCGTCGGGGCGGCCGGAACGGGCTTCGTCGAAGGGCTGCACGACGACCTGCTGACCGTGGTGTCGCGGATCGGTGGCCTGAAGGTGATTTCCCGGACTTCCGTGCTGCGCTTCGGCGACGGCGAGCACTCGATTCCGGAGATCGGCAGGACGCTGGGCGCGAACGCGATCCTCGAAGGCAGCGTGCAGGTGGCCGGCGACCGGATCCGGGTCAACGTGCAGTTGATCGATGCGCGCACCGACGAGCACCTCTGGGCCGAGATCTTCGAACGGCCGTTCGAGGTCGGCGCGATCTTCTCCATCCAGCGCGACATCGCCCAGGCCATTGCGGCCGCCTTGAGCGTGGCGCTGACCGGCGAGGACGAAGGCGCGATCGACCGCCAGCCGACGACCGACTTCGAGGCCTACAGCGCCTACCTGCTGGGCCGCCAGCGCATGGCACGGCGCACCGGCGATGCCCTGGCAGAGGCCGAGGCCTTCTTTCGCCGCGCGATCAGCCTGGACCCGGTCTACGCCGAGGCCTGGGCCGGACTGGCCGAAGTGATCGTGCTGCAGCACGACTACGCCGGACTGGATGCCGATACCGTGCAGGCCCGGGCGATGCCGGCCGTCCAGCGCGCGCTGGACCTGCAGCCGGAACTGGCCCGGGCGCACGGCGTGCTTGGCGACCTGCGCCGCGCCAACAACGACATCCAGGGGGCGGAAAGCTCGTTCCAGCGCGCCCTGGCGATCAACCCCAACGATTCACTGTCGGCGCACTGGTACGGCGTGATGCTCTACGGCCAGGGCCGCTTCGCCGACGCCCTGCAATGGCATCGCCGCGCGCTGGAGCTGGACCCGCTTTCGGTCACGATCAGCAATAACGTCGCCCAGGACCTGCTGGCGCTGGGGCGCATCGACGAGGCCGGCGCGCAGTACCAGCGCAGCCTCGAGATCGACGCCGGGTTCGTGCCCACCTATGCCCACCTCGCGCAGCTCGAGCGCTTCGGCCACGGCCGGCCCGACGAGGCGGTGCGGCTGCTGTACGCGGCCCATGAACTGGACCCGGCGCACAGCGAATACCCGGCGTTGATGGCCGAGGCGCTGCTCGAGCTCGATGCCCCCGACGCTGCCGCCCGCTGGGCCGAGCGGGCCACCGCCAATGCTGCCGACCACTGGTGGCCGTCCCGGGCGGCGATCCTGGTGGCGCTGCGCCGTGGCGACGCGGCTCGCCTGGCGCTGGCCCTCGACACCTATGCGCCCAATCTCGGCGCGGCGACCTGGCTGCCGCTGTCGCTGCGAAGCGATCTGCTGCTGGATGCCGGCGACCTGGACGGTGCCCGCGAGCTGTTCGTCAACGCCCTGCCGGAGTTCCTGGCCGACCCGCCGCAGGTAGCGGGGAACACCTTCTACCTGGCCCCGCTGCTGGCCGTCGTCCACCAGGCGCGCGACGAGCACCCGCGCGCCCGGATGCTGCTGGAAGAAGCGCTGGTCACGCTGCGGACCCTGCGCGAGGAAGGCTACGAGGACTTCGACCTGGCCGAAGTCGAGGCCCACGCGCTGCTGGGCAACCGCGACCTGGCGCTGGACCTGCTCGAGGCCCATCTCGACCAGGACTGGATGAGCCTGTGGTGGTTCATCTTCGAAAGCCGCACCCTGCAGGCCCTGTCCGGCGACCCGCGTTTCGAGGCGCTGGCCGAACGGGTCCGGCAGCGGATGCACCTACTGCGCGACGGGCTGGAGCCGCGTTACCTGGCGATGGCGGCGCGCGACGATCCGGAACGCGAGCGCTGAACCGAGGTCGCCGGATGGCCGGCTCGAAGTTGTCCCGAAGCCGTTGTCGGGCGCCAGGTTCTGGCCAAGCGTTGCGCTGCCGTGGTCAACCCAACCATCCCAATCTCCTGGATCGCTCACAGGGCAATCGGCATCTTCAAAGCCAAGAGGCGGTGTTGAAAGGTCATGTTGAATGATGATGGAAGCGAACTCCTCATGGTCACGATCATAGGTCGGTGATAGTTCGGACAGTCGCATCCCGAATCCGGTCAGTCCTTGTGCATGCGCGAACGCAAAATCCGCGCCGGGGTCCGGCCCGCGGTAGTCGACCTGAAGCGGCGTGTAGTCCGGTGTCGCCGATGGCGGCGGAGCAACTCCGGCCGGATGGATGCCGACATACTCGATTTCCGAACGGGTGAGGAGATCGTTGTAGGCCGCGAGGAACTGGCTGCCGCTCAGCGCCTGCGAGAACTCAACAGTATGAAAACCCTCGAAGTCGGGCTGGGTCATGCCGGTGTTCTGCTCGGCGAGGGCGATCATTGCATTGAGATTGGGGCAAGCGCCTGCATCAAGTCGTTGCCGGAAGCTGGCGCTGTGGCTCTGTGCAAGCGTTGCGACGGGCTTGAAGTTCCAGCCGCTATCGGAGACCAGCTTGCCGGACTCCACTCGCGCCAGTGCCGAATCAACGAACTTGACCGAGAGCACATACTCCGAAGTTGCATCCGAAAGTGCCGTGATACCATCGATAAGGGCTTGGGGGAGCGGCTGGTTCTGAAGCGTCTGTCGCGGAGTCAGCGCCAGTGCAGCCGTGCTCAGTAACAGAAGTGCAACAACGGCGAGGCAGTGTCTATGAAGGTTCTCGAAGGTTCTCGAAGGTTCTCGAAGGTTCTCGAAGGTTCTCGAAGGTGGTGCAGTGCTTGCATGATGGTGTCCTCCTACTGCGACGGAGGGCCTGCACGACCGCCGCATCGTGGTTGATGATCGTGTTGTTCGCAAGCCCCGTAGTCGATGCTAGTGCAGGACGCACGATCGATCAAGCCCCGTTGTTTCCGCCGGTCATCGATCCGAACGATCTGCTGCCTGCCAATGGAGGGGATGGCAAAGCAGGGTTCGTCGTCAACGGGGCGTTTGCAAATCAGCAGATTGGGAACGCTGTCGCGCTTGGCGATTTCGACAACAGCGGTCGGGCGGATCTGTTGAGCGGATTCGTGACCTTTGCACCGGCGGCAGTTTCGCCGCCGTCCGGCTTTTCCTTGCTGTTCGGACAGCCCTCGATCTCGATGCAGTCGGACGGACTGGAAACCGGTCCATTCTTCGCTGATCCCGACGCTGATCCGGATCTTCTCCGTCTTGCACTCGAAGATGGCGATGTGCTACGCGGCCAGTTGGGTTGGCGCACCCGGAATCTCGGTGACCTCGACGGCGACGGGATCGATGATCTTGCGATCGTGGTCCGGCAAGAACGCTTGGGGCCTGTCGAGGCGGGGGTTGTTTTCGTGCTGTACGGTGGCCCGGATATCGGCGACCGATTCGCGAGCTTCCTTGAAACCTTGCCGGAATTCGGAGGAAACGGCGATGGGGGCTTCGTGCTGCGCGGCAACCAGAAAGTCGATTTCCTGGGTGTGGATGTTGGCAGTGGCGACGTCAATGGTGACGGTCTGATCGATCTTCTGGTGCTCAGCAATCGGCAATTGGAGCCGGATCGTCTGGAAGGGACTGCCTACGTGATCTATGGCCGGCCCGGTCGCAGCATGCCGGCCGCAACGAGTCTTGATGAGCTGTTGGACGAGCCGCCGACGACGGGGTTTGCGATCGTGGCCCCGGTGCCTGAGGCTCCCTTGACGGGTTCGCTGGATCTGGGATTCCAGGGCGCAAGGATCGTGCCCGATCTGAACGGCGACGGCCTCGACGATATCGTCATGTGCCGGGCCAGACCACAGTTTGTTGGCACGTTCTTCAACGGCGAGTGCTATGTCGTGTTCGGTCGCGCAGGCGCCAGTCCGTTTCCCGCACAGTTCGATCTGGGCGGTCTACTGGCGCGCAACGGCGGCGACGGCTCGCAAGGCTTCGTGATCGTCGGCCGCGAAGAGGAAACCATCGGTAGCGGCGACGCGCAACGTGATCTCAATAGCTATGGCTTCGACGGCGTCGGAGATTTCGACGGCGATGGCTTCAATGATCTGCTGATCAGCGCGCCCACGGGCAACGAAATCGGCAAGGCTTATCTGTTCTTTGGCCAGGACGAGTGGCCGGCCGAGATCGATCTGCGCGAGGGGCTGGATGTCGTGCGCAATCAGGTGCGTCTGACGGAATTCCAGCGCTTCTTCGACCCGCCTGCCGATCGCTTCCGCTTCGGTCAGTTCGTCGGCGGGATCGGTGACATCAATGACGATGGCCGGCCGGACATCATGATCAACGCCGAGCCGCCGGTGCTGGAGGATACCGGTGCCTGGGTGATCTTCGGCCACGCCGATCCCGACGATGATTTCGTCGTCGAAGGCTTGCTGCCGGAACACGGCGGCGACGGCAGCCGTGGATTCCTGATCCGCGATTTTGGTGGCCAGTTCGGCACCAAGCTGGGCGCCGGATCGGCCATGGCCGGCGGCGATTTCAACGGCGACGGCATCGATGATGTAGCACTGGGCAGCTGGCTGGCCAATCCCGGCGGCCGCACCAATGCCGGTCGGGTGGTGGTGCTGTACGGCCGCGGCCCGATCAGCCGCGAGATTCCCGCGCTGGGTGGGGTGGGGCTGCTGGTGCTGGTCGTTTTGCTGCTGGCGGTCGCGCGTCCTCACCGCAGCGATGGCTACGCTTCCGGCTCGCTCGGTCGCCGATCGTTACAGCCACAGCCACAAGAGCTGACAGCCCCTCGCGACAGACGGGTGGTGAATAAGGCGGGTTGAAGCCGGGCAAGACAAAACGTCTTCGGGTTTGCCGTTGGACACGGATGCCGCTACATTGCGCGCATGAGTCGATCGATCACCATTCATCAGGTCCCGGACGAGATCTGCGACGCGCTGGAAGCCCGCGCCTCGCGATCCGGACAGTCGCTGCAGGACTATCTGCTTGCAAGGCTGGTCCGGCTTGCGGGCGCGACGGATCCGCAGCGATGGATGGCGCGGATCCCGGCCCGCATTGTTCATGAATGCACTCGCGCCCTTGCCTGGTCCTTGTCCGCACAGCGAATCTTCCTCGCTCGGAAATACAGCATGGTAGTCCGCTCGGTCGGAAAATCCCCCTGTGCGAACGATTCCCGGCGCAATCATCGCGGCGATTCATGAATAATGCGGACTAGTACCAGACCTCCCCCACCGCCGGCTCCGGCGGCGCAACCACGAGCAGCCACCAGGCCAGGGCGGCAACGGCGATGATCAGGATCAGCGCCAGTGCAGTGCGCGAGCTCTTGATCGAGGCCGATTCCGGCACGCGTTCGGCGGGCTTGCGGCCGGTGATCATGGCGCGGGTCAGCCGCTGGCGCTTGTAGACACGGTAGAACGCGATGGCCAGCAGGTGCAGGGCGATGACGATGCCGACCGGCCAGGCCAGGCGGTGGTGGATGGTGCTGGCGAGGTCGGCGGTGTCCTCGCTGACGGCGACGAACCAGGGACCTTCGTAGAGGATGTCGTCGCTGATGAACAGGCCGCTGGCCGACTGCACGGCAAGAATTGACAGAATGACGACCACGGCGATGGCGCCGAGCGGGTTGTGGCCGGGAGTTTCCGGGGCGTCGCGCCGGGGCAGGGTCTTGATGTAGGCAAGCAGTGTCTTCGGCCCGGTCAGGAAGCTGGCGAACCGCGCATGGCGCGGACCGACGAAGCCCCAGACCAGGCGGAAGATCAGCAGGCCGAGGGCGGCCTGGCCGAACCGGAGGTGCCACTGTCGCCAGTCGAAACCGCCCCATTCGCCGGTGATCCACGCCCCGAGCACCGCCGCGGCGAACAACCAGTGCCAGAGCCGCAGCGGCCAGTCCCAGACGCGCCGTTCGCCGGTTGCCTCGGTCATGTCCGAACCTGCCCGCTACCCGTTCGCGAGTCCGGCCCGGCGACGCCGGTCGGTCGCGGGCTCATGCCTCAATCGTCGACGCGGAAGTCGTCGTGGCAGCTTCCGCAGGTGCTGCCCAGGCGACCGATGGCTTCCTTGATGGCCCCTTCATCGCCGGAGGCCGAGATCTCGACCAGCGCGGTCGCGGCATCGATATTGGCCTGCACCTTGGCCGCGAAGTCTTCGGGGTTCTCCCAGATCACGTCCAGCGCTTCGGTCTCGACATCGTTGCCGCGGGTGTCGGGGCCGAAGGCGTCGGACAGCATCTTCGACAGCGCCAGCAGGCGATCGGCGTTGGTCGTCACGCGCTCGCCGTCGAACTCGATGCGGTCGCGCGCCATCGCGCCGAGCGGTGCCATGTTCCAGGCCATCAGGTGCAGCACCGACTGGCGCGTTTCCACGGCGCGCTCGGCCTGGTCCTGGGGCAGCTCGGCGCGGGCGCTGCCGGGAATCGTTGCGGCCAGCACGGCAGCCAGCACGGTGCCGGAGAGGAAGGATCGGCTTCGGATCATGGTTCGGTTCTCGCGATGGTCCAGGGTCCTTTCATAGCACAGACTGCAGCTTGCGCGCGTGACACGCTCGTTCGGCGGACCGGTGCCGATCCGATCGCCAGCGCCCCGGCCCGGTCCCGGCGCAGGGTCGAATCGGGCGCGGTCTGCAGGTGGTCTACAATCGAATCGTCGTTCGGCAACGCACTGAGCGGCCTCGAGGCGCCCGATCATCGGGCACGGACCGGCCTGCGGCCGAGGGAGTCGCCGAGATGACGCGTCGTTACCGGGCCTTCATCAGCTACAGCTGGGCCGACAAGGCCTGGGCAGGCTGGTTGCACCGGTCGCTCGAAACCTACCGCACGCCCAAGGGGCTGGTCGGCCGTGACACGCCGGTCGGGCCGGTGCCTGCGCGACTGCATCCGATCTTCAAGGACCGCGAAGAAGAAGCCGCGGGCCATGCCATCCGCGCATCGATCGAGGCCGCGATGGCCGATGCCGAGTTCCTGGTCGTGGTCTGTTCACCCCGTTCGGTGCGTTCGACCTGGGTCAACCAGGAGATCGCCTGGTTCAAGACGCACCGATCGAAGTCCCGCATCCTGGCCCTGGTCGTCGACGGCGAACCCGGCATCAGCCTGACCGAAGGGGTGCTTCCCCAGGATTCGACGCGCGAGTGCTTTCCGCCGGCGCTGCTCTACCAGGTCGACGACCGGCTCCGGCCCACGTCCATGGCCGAGGACCTGCCGCTGGCCGCCGATGCCCGCCGCCGGGGCGACGGCAAGCGGCTGGCCCGGCTGAAGCTGGTCGCCGCGCTGCTCGGTCTCGGGCTCGACACCCTGCTGAAGCGCGACGATCGTCGTCGTGCCACGCGCCTGCGCTGGAGCGCGATCATCATGGGTACGATCGCGGCGAGCATGTCGGCGCTGGCCGTCGTCGCGGTCCAGCAGCGCGACCGGGCGCGCGCGATGCAGGCCGCGGCCGAGGTCCAGCGCGACCAGGCCGAGGGCCTGATCGAGTTCATGATCGACGACCTGCGGCACAAGCTGGAAGACGACGTGCAGCTGGAAGTCATGGCCGACATCGCCAGTCGGGCCCAGGCCTACTACGTGGTCCAGACCGGGGTGCGCATGGACGACGATGCGCTGGGCCGACGGGCCCGCGTGCTCGACCTGCTCGGCGACATCAAGCAGGATTTCGGTGATTCCGGCGCCGCGCTGGACCTGCTGCGCGAGTCCGTGGCCTCTTCGGCGGAGTTGCTTCGCCGGGATCCCGGCAATCCGCAGCGCATCATCGAACAGGCCCACGGCCTTCAGGGCCTGGGCGGGCTGAGCTATCAGCGCGGCGAGATCGCCGAGGCCGAGGCGTTCATGCGCGAAGCCGTGGCGCTGACGGCCCGGCTGCGCGCGCTGGAACCCGATGAACCCGAGTGGCTGGGCGAACACGGCTCGGCGCTGGTCAATCTCGGCGCGATGCGCTTGAATTCCAATGCGCTGGACGAAGCGGTGGCCAGCTTCCGGGAGGCGGTGGACATCAAGCGAGCCGTGCTGGACGTTGCGCATCATCGCGACGCGGCGCAGTACGACCTTTCGCTGACCCTGGCCTGGCTGGCGCGAGCGCTGTTCGTCCAGGGCGAGCTGGACGGCGCCCTGGATGCCTGGAGCGATGAAGAGGCGGTCATCGCCGATATGCTGAGCGACGATGAGGTGAATTATCCGGTGATCCGGCGGCGCGCGCTCAATCGGATCAACCGCTCCGAGGCCTTCCTGCTCGCTCGGGAGGCCGAGGCCGCGCTGACCCTGGCGCAGTCCGCGGTCGGCGATGCCGATCTGTTCCTGGACGCCAATCCGTCCGACGCCCGCGGCATGGAAACCGCGGCGCGTGCCCGGCTGGTCCTGGCCAACGCCTTGCTGGTGCTGGATCGGTTGGACGCGGCAACGGTGGCCGGTGCCCGCGCGGGCACCCTGGTCGACCAGTTGATCGAGATCGATGCCGAGCGCTACGCGTGGTCCGGCCCCTTGAGAGGCTCGGAGCAGGTTCTTGCAACGACGCTCGCGGCCCGCGCCTCGCCCGATCCGGCGGCCTGTCGAGCCGCTCTTGCATCGATCGCGCCGGAGGCCGAACGGCTCGATGCCCTGTCGGCGAATCGTCCGGACGACGCGGAGATCGCGGCGATCGCGGCCCGGGCCCTGCTGCTGCTGGGTGACGCCGCCGCGCTGGACCGGCGGCACGACGAGGCGCTCGCCTTGTGGGAGCGCGCGGCCGTGCGCGTGCGGGCCGCCGAGGCGGCATCCTCACCGTCCAACCCGGCCAGCCGCCAGGTCGCACACGATCTCGAGCTTCGCCGGCGTGAACCTTCCGCGGTCGTGGAGACCGCGCTGTGCGGCCCGCCGTCGGGCATCGCGTCGCCGGGAACGAACGAACCTTCGCCGATGGCGACCACGAACAACGGAGTGAATCGGCATGGATCGGACGGTCCCGAGTGATGATCAGGGCGTGGCGGCGTTCCCCGGATTCCGTGCTTGTCGAGTCCCTCGGGTGAGCCATGCCGCGCTTCTCGGGGAGGGGCCGGCCACCCACGGGACCGGCTTCGGCGGCTCGCCCGGATCGACGGCGAGGCGGGCATCGAGCGTGATCCGGCCCGATCGGTGTTCGCCCGGAAGCGGCCTCCAGCGGATGGGGCGGTGCGGCCGATCCGCTGGTGGAGGCCGCTGGCCTGCGAATCGATTCGGCCGCCCTGGCCCGCGATGAGCGAGTCGGGCCGAAACGATCGACTGCCGCTGGTCATTGCCGTGACCGGGCACCGCAACCTGTGCGCCGACGAACGCCCCGGCCTGCACCGTGCCGTTCGCGAGTTCCTGATCGAGATGCGCGACCGCTTTCCCGACCGACGGCTGCAGCTGCTCACGCCGCTGGCAGAGGGCGCCGACCAGCTGGCCGCCGATGTCGCGCTCGAGCTCGAGCTCGAGGTCATCGCCGTTCTGCCGATGGAAGTGGGGGCCTACCGCGCCGACTTCGGCACCCCGGCCAGCCTGCGCGACTTCGACCAGCGGCTGGCCCGGATGCACGAAGTGATCGAACTTCTGCACGTCGACGGCGGCACCGCCGATGCGCTCGAGGCCACCGGCTCGGAGCGCGATGCGCAGTACGCCCAGCTGGGGGTGTTCCTGGCTGCTCATTGCCACCTGTTGCTGGCGATCTGGGACGGAAAGCCCAGCGACCACATCGGCGGCACCGGTGACGTGGTCCGGTTCCACCACGACAGCCACATGCCCGGCTACACCGATTCGGTGTTCGCGACCCAGCAGATGCTGATCGACGATGAAAGCGACCTCGTGTATCACGTGGTCTGCTCGCGCGACCAGGACGGGGGTCGACCGGCTCCGGGGCTCGTGCCGCTGGAGACCTGGTGGTACAGCAAGGACGCCGAGGCGCCGCGCAGTCGGTCGATGCCGGCCCAGCACGAGGCGATCTTCGCGCGCAGCGCCGAGTTCAGCCGCGATCGGATGCGCCATGCCGAGCTGATCGAACAGGACGCGCACCCGCTGGCCGGAACCGCCGGATCGTCCGGCTTGCCGGCCCATGTCGCTGCGATCGACGACTTGTTCTGCACCGCCGACGTGCTGGCCGTCCACTACCAGCGCAAGGTCCTGCGAACGCTGCGAGTGACCCATTTCCTGGCCTTCTTCATGGGGCTGAGCTTCATTCTCTATGCCGATGTGCAGACCGAGCGCGCGTTCATGGTCGTCTTTCTCGGCCTGTTCATGGTTTCAGCGGCGATCCAGGCCGTCGCCAAGCGCGGTCAGTGGCACCGCAAGTACCTCGACTATCGGGCACTGGCCGAAGGGCTGCGCGTGCAGTTCTACTGGGCGGTGGCCGGCGTGTGCGACGAAAACGACTCGCTGTTCGTGCACGACAACTTCCTGCGCACCCAGGACCCCGAGGTCGGCTGGATCCGCAACGAAATGCGGGTCGCCGGTCTGCGCAGCGATGCGGCCCGGTCGCGCGAGCAGCGCGGGCTGGAGTTCGTGCTCCGCGAATGGATCGGCGACGACAGCGGCGGCCAGCTCGCCTACTTCAATCGCCGCACGGCCGACCGGGTGCGCTGGAATCGCCTGACCGAGGCGCTGGGCGTCATCAGCCTGCTGACCAGCGTGGCGATGATCCTGATGGTGGTCCTGATCGGGGACCGCCTGTCCGAGGCCTGGATCGGCCCGCTGCTGGCCACGATGGGTGCCTTGCTGCTGGTCTACGGCATTCGCCAGGGCTATGCCTACGCGCTGGCCGAGAAGGAGCTGATCAAGCAGTATCGATTCATGCAGCGGCTGTTCGGCAACGCCCGCCTCCGGCTCGATCAGGCCGCCTCGCCGTTCGAACAGCGCCACATCCTCCGCGCGCTGGGACGCGCCGCGCTGGACGAACACAGTGAGTGGCTGGTCATGCACCGCAGCCGCTCGGTCGAGCAGAGCGACATCTGGAGAATGGGCAGCTGACGCCGACCGTCAGCGATTCACAGCGCGGCGCCGATCGCGACGACGACGAGCACGCCGATCAACAGGATGCCGGCCACCGGCCAGCGTTCGAGCACGCCCTCCAGCGCCGCGGACAGCCGACGAATGCGCCGGGCCTGCCAGGCGGGAATGCGGTCGGGACCGATCGATGGACGGCGGTGGAAGGCCTCGACGAGGCGCTCGACCAGTCGTTCGAGCGGGACCACGAGGTCACCTTCGGGCACGTCTGGACGCTTCGGATTGCGGGCCGTGACGAGGCGGCCGATGCCGACGGCGAGCGCCGCACCGACCAGCACCGGCCAGAGCGCGGTCCAGATCGACACCGGCTTCAGCAGGTAAGCCAGCGACCGCGGGTCGTGGTCGGACCAGAGCAGCCACGGCAGGACAAGCGCAGCCAGGCCGCAGGCGACGACCGGGATCGTCATCGCGAGCGGTGCACCGCCGTCGTCGTCGCGCGCCTCGGTCCGGGCGGCCAGGAACAGGTAGCGGGCGAGGATCAGCGCGGTGGTGATGCTCGACAGGCCGACGATCAGCTGGATGGGGTCGTCGAAGGCCGGCTTGATCGCGGCCTTGGCCAGCGCCCCGCCGGTGCCGGGCAGGCCGGCGATGGAGGCGGCGACCAGCGCGACGAAGGCCAGCAGCAGCCAGCGTGAGGCGCCCCGGGTGAGCGGCAGCAGACCGACGGCCAGGAACAGCGCGCCCTTGGCGAAGCCGTGGTGCAGGGCGTAGAACGTGGCCGACTGGATCGCGCCGCTGCGGTCGGCCAGCAGGCCGGCGCCGACGGTGGCGGTGAGCAGGCCCATCTGGCTGACGGTGGAGTAGGCCAGCACGGCCTTGATCCGGGCCTGGCCGAGTCCGAGCAGCACGGCGAGATAGGCACCGGTGAGCCCCAGCGCGATCAGCACGCCGCCGGTGATCGCATCGCCCTCGGGCAGGAAGCGCATGACGCCGATCAGGCCGGCCTTGACGATGGCCCCGGACAGCACGGCCGAGGCCGGCGTCGGCGCGGCCGGATGGGCCAGCGGCAGCCAGACGTGCAGCGGCATCAGGCCGGCCTTGATGCCGAAGCCGGCGATCAGCAGGCCGATCGCCAGCGTGCGCAGGGCCGGCGCCATCGAATCGCCGGCCAGTGCGTCGCGCATCGCCGGAATGGCGGTGGCGTCGGCCCCGGCCACGACCAGCACGAATCCGATCAGCAGCATCGCCTCGCCGAGGATGGCCAGCACGATGTAGACCCGCGACGCGCGCAGGGCCTCGCGCGTGCCGTCGTGGACGACGAGAAAATAGGACGCCAGCGAGACCGCGGCGAACGCGACGTAGAAGGTCACCGCGTCGGCGGCGAGGAACACGCCGAGATTTCCGGCCAGCGTCAGACACCAGAAGCCGCTGAAGATCGCCGGCTTGCGCGGCGTAGTCATGTAGGCCGCGGCGTACACGCCGGCGGCCAGCCACAGCGCGGCGGCCATGCCGAGCAGCACGCGGCCGGTGGCGTCCAGTTCGAGCTGGACGCCGAGCAGCAGGGCGGGAACGCGGGTGACCGCCTCGTCGGGCGGGACCAGCGCCAGCCACAGCGCCGGCAGCGGCGCCAGCGGCAGCAGGCGGATGGCGTGCTCGCGCAGCGGCGGCAGCGCGGCCAGCGCGCCGATCAGCAGCGGCCAGGCCAGCGCCAGCAGCGGCAGCAGGGCGCCCTGCCACAGTGGCCAGACGGCGGCGAATTCGAACAGGCCGGTGTCGGTCATGGCGAGTAGGTCCTCTCGACGATCAGCGAGGCCCAGGCCAGCGGGCTGACGGCCGAGCCGGCGAACAGTCCGACGGCGATCGCCGCCAGGCCGGTGAGGACGGCCGGCGCGACGATGCCGAGCGGACGCTCGCCCGGCCGGTCGCCGCTCGCCGATTCGACGAACCAGATCCGGTACAGCAGCGGCAGGAAGTAGGCTGCATTGAGCAGCGTCGAGGCGCCGAGCACCCCGATCACCCACGGCGCGCCGACCTCCAGCCCGCCGATGCCGAGGTAGATCTTGGTCACGAAGCCGGCCATCGGGGGCAGCCCGATCATGCCGAGCGCGCCGAGCGAGAAGCACACCGACGTCCAGGGCATGCGCGCCCCGATGCCGTCGAGCTGGTCGATCCGCCGGATGCCGGCGCGCTCGTCGTAGATCCCGGCGCAGAAGAACAGCGTGATCTTCATCAGCCCCTGGTGGACCAGGTGGGCGAGGCCGCCGATCAGCGCGAACGGTCCGGCCAGCGCCGCGCCGAGCAGGATGTAGGACACCTGGCTGACGGTGGAATAGGCCAGCCGCCGCTTGATGCCCTGCTGACCCAAGGCCTTCAGCGAACCGTAGATGATGGTGATCGAGGCCAGTACGGCCAGCGGCATGCCGAGACCCAGCGCGGTGACCTGCTCGATGCCGAACACGTCGTGGATCACGCGGACGAACCCGAACGCGCCGGCCTTGACCACGGCCACCGCGTGCAGCAGCGCGCTGACCGGCGCCGGTGCGGCCATCGCCGCCGGCAGCCAGCCGTGCAGCGGCACCACGGCGGCTTTCATGCCCAGCCCGATCACGAACAGCACGAAGATCACGCGCAGCGTGTCGGGATCCTGGCCGGCCAGGTCCGGGCCACCGGTGAACTCGATCGGGCCGGCCAGGTTCTGCAGCCACAGGATGGCCAGCAGCAGCACCGTGCTGGACGGCAAGGCGTAGCGCAGGTAGGTGCGGCCGGCGGCCATCGACTCGGGGTTCTGCTTGTGGACGACCAGCGGCCAGGTGCTCAGCGTCAGCAGTTCGTAGAACACGAAGAAGGTCAGCAGCGAACCGGCCAGTGCGATGCCGGTGGTCGCGAACACGCAGAGCCCGAAGAAACCGAAGAAGCGCGACAGGTTCGGCTTGCGATCGAAATAGGCGATGGCGTAGATCGTGGTCAGCAGCCACAGCAGTGCCGACAGCGCCAGGAACAGCAGCGCCAGCGCATCGACGCGCAGCAGCAGGAACTGGCCGGGCAGCAGGTCGAAGCGGACCTCGTGGAACGTGCCCTGGGCGACGTCGACCAGCAGGTAGACGACCAGGCCGAGCTTGGCCAGCGCGCCGCCGAGGTTCAGCGTGTTCCGCAGGCGGTGCTGGTCCTGGTCGAGGAAGAACGTCAGCAGCGCCGGGACCAGCGAGGTCGCCAGGATCAGCAGCGGCAGCCACTGGCTCACGGCAGCCCGCCCATCAGTTCGGCCGGACCGGCCGAGAACAGTCCCAGCCCGAGCGCGGCCAGGGCCAGCGCCATCGGCAGGGCCTGGCGCCGGCGGGCCACCGGCGCAAAGCCGGGGGCGTCCCCGTCCGGGGAGCGCCAGGCGGCAGCCAGCGGCCGGAACAGGTAGGCCGCGGCCAGCAGGCCGCCGAGCAGTACGACCAGCGCCCAGGCCGCTGCGCCGCGCTCGAACGCCGCCTCGATCAGCAGCAGCTTGGCAACGAAGCCGCCGCTGGGCGGCAGACCCATCAGCGAGATCGCGGCCAGGCCGAACGCGAACAGGGTGATCGGCAGCGCCCGCGCGGTGCCGGCCAGCCGCTCGAGCCGGTCGTGGCCGGCGGCCTCGATGATCAGGCCGGCGCACAGGAACATCGCGGCCTTGGCCAGCGCGTGCGACAGCGCCTGGAACAGCGTGCCGCGCCAGGCCGCGTCGCCGCCGGCCGGATCGAGCGCGCCGGCGGCGGCGACCAGCGGGAAGACCAGGAACAGGTAGCCGAGCTGGGCCACGGTGGAGTAGGCGATGATCAGCTTCAGGCGCTGCTGTCGGAGCGCCATCAGCGAGCCGTGCAACACTGCCGCGGCGCCGAGCCCGCCGAGCAGCAGCGGTCCGACCGGCCCGGCGCCGTCGGGCTCGGCGTCGAACCAGAGCCGCAGCAGAATGTACAGCGATGCCTTCGGCACCAGCGCCGACAGCACGGCGCTGGCCGCAGGCGGCGCGCCGGCGTGGGCCGGCGGCAGCCAGACGTGAAACGGGAACAGCGCGGTCTTGGCCGCCAGCCCGGCGGTCATCGCGGCCAGCGCCAGCAGATCGCTCGGGTGCCGGCCCAGCTGTCCGGCCAGCAGCCCCAGGTCCAGCGTGCCGTGGGCCGAGTACAGCAGCGCCGCGCCGAGCAGGTACAGCAGCGAACCGGTCAGCGCGAACAGCAGGTAGCGCAGCGCGGCGGCCAGGGTTTCCCGGCGGCCTTCGATGCCGACCAGCGCCACCGCGGCCAGGCTGGCCAGCTCCAGGCCGACGTACAGGTTGAACAGGTCGCGCGAGACGAAGATGACGTTGAGTGCGCCCCACAGCAGCAACAGCAGCGCCCAGAAGGTGTGGACCATCGGTCCGTCCCGATCGGCGCCGGCCTTGGGTCCGGTGATCCAGTGCACCGCGTACAGCACGACGGCGGTCATGATGACGGCGGTCGTGGCCAGGAACAGCACGGCGGGGCCGTCGGCCGTCAACCGGATGCCGAGCGGCGGCGTCCAGTGGCCGACCGCGATCGATACGGCGCCGTCGGTGGCCACGCGAACCGCAAGCCACAGCGCCGCGGCCAGCGTGGCCAGTGCCGCGGCGACGGCCACCGGCCCGCCGTGGCGGCCGACGGCGACGGCGCCCAGTGCGCCGAGCAGCGGCAGCGTGAGCACCAGCGCCAGCAGCGCCGGGCTCACCGCGCGGCTCCTTCCCGCTCGTTGCGGCGACGGTCCCGGCCCGGGATGCGCCGGTCATGTCCCGCGTCGTCGCGCGCGTCGTCGTCGCCGCGCTCGTCACGCTTGCCGCCGCCCGGTGTATCGCTCGGCAGGCCTTCACCGCCGCCGGCGCCGGCATGGGCGACGATCAGCGCCAGCGCCAGCGCGGTGGCCGAAACGGCCACGACGATGCCGGTGATGATCATGGCCTGCGGCACCGGGTCGGCATAGGCGATCTCGCCGCGCCGGGCCAGCGCGCCGAACAGCAGGAAGATGCCCGCCCCCATGACATTGAAGGCCAGGATGCGCCGCAGCAGCTGCGGCCTGGCCAGCAGCCCGTACAGGCCCAGGCCGATCAGGCCGGCACCGCACAGCGCATAGGGCATCCAGATCGGCAGGTTCATGGGTCGCGTCCGCTTCGGTCTTCGGGGGCGCCGAACACCAGCATCGCCAGGGTGGCGGCGATCGACACCGCCAGCAGCGCCTCGAGACCCAGCAACAGCAGCTTGGCCCGGTCCGGCGGGAAGACCAGCACGCTGTCGGCCAGCAGCCCCGCCACGGCCAGCACGACGAACGCGACGGGACCGGCGAGCAGCGCCGTACGCAGCGTCCGGTCATCGACGCGCGGGGCCGGCAGCAGACCGGCCATGACCGTCACGATCCAGGCGGCGGCCAGCACCGTCCCGCCCTGGAACGCGCCGCCGGGTCGATGACCGCCGACCCAGACCAGGTACACACCGATGACCAGCGCAAGGGGAGGAAGCACGCGGCCGAACTGGGCCAGCACGCCGTCGGGCCGCGTTCGGTGGGCGCGGCCGGCCCGGCCCGGCCAGTCGATCTCGCGCGCCAGCGTCCAGACCCCGAGCAGGGCGGCCAGCAGCACCAGGGTTTCGAGCAGCGTGTCCCAGCCGCGAAGGTTCAGCAACACGGCGGTGACCGGGTTGTCGGTGCCGGTCAGGGGCAGCTGTTCCATGACCTCCGCCTGCAGGCCGGTCGACAACGGCAGGGCCGGAATCGCCAGGACCAGCCCGGTGGTGACCGCCGCGGCGCCGACTCCGGCGCCGGCACGCAGGACCGGATGCGGCGCGGGTGCGAGGGGCGGCTCGAGCGCCTTCAGCCGCGAACGGGCGACGAGCAGCAGGACGCCGGTCAACCCGGCCCCGATCGCGGCTTCGGCCAGCGCGACATCGACCGCGTCGAGCCGGAGCCAGGCCAGCGCCAGCAGCAGTCCGAAGGTGATGAAGAACACCACGGCCATGAAGCCGTGCCGGCCGAGCACCGCGAAGGCGGCAATGACCAGGACCAGCAGAGACAGTGCGAGGTCGAACGGCGTGGCCATCAGCGTTCCGTCGAATCGGGAAGGCCGTCGTCCGGTTCGACCGCGACCCGGCCGACCAGCTGCGCCGCCGCCCCGGCCGAGAAGATCGCCAGCGCCCAGACCAGGAGGAGCTTCAGCAGCGATCCGAGGTCCGGCACCTGGAAGGCCAGGCCGAGTGCAATCAGGCCGAGCCCGAGGTTGTCGGCCTTGGTCAGCGCGTGGAGCCGGCTGGGACTGTCGGGAAACCGGATCAACCCGACGCTGCCGGCGGCGAAGAAGCCGAGGCCGAGCCCGATCAGTGTCAGGGTCAGCGCATCAAGCATCGGTGTGCTCCGGTGGGCGACTCGCCGGCTCGTGCTCCGGTGCATCCTCCGGATCGCCGTAGCCGGCCCGGCGCACGCTCTTGGCGAACGCCACCACCGACAGGGCGGCCAACAGCGCCAGCACCAGCGCAACGTCCAGCATCGCCCAGTCGTCGCCGGCCGCGGCCAGCAGCAGCACGATCGCGATGCCGCTGGTGCCGACCAGTTGAGCGGCCATCATGCGATCGGCCGGGTCCGGGCCGCGGGCGATGCGCCACAGCGCGACGGCGATGGTCAGAAGCAGCCCGGTGGCGACGAGCAGGTAGGCCTCGATCACGGGGATCGCGGGGCGGCGGGGGCGCGGTCTCCGGGGCGGTCGGCGTGGCCCAGCGCGCGGCCCAGCCGGGCCTCCTCGTCGGCCATGGCCTCGACGACCGGTTGGCGCTCGTCGAGCAGGTGGACGAGGTAGCAGCCGTCGCGGCAGCCGGCCACCAGGGTGCCCGGCATCAGGCTGAACTCCGCGCCGATGATGAACCGGCCGCCGGCCGGAAGACGGCACGGCACGGCGTTCCACGCCGGCGCCAGCGGCAGGCGAGGATCCAGCGCTCGGCGCGCGACGTCGATGCCGCCGAGCAACGAGCGCCAGACGAAGCCGGGCAGCAGGCCCAGTGCTCGCCACGGCGCGCGGGACGGCGCCGGCCGAAGCAGCCGAAGGCTCAGCGCGGTGGCGCCGAGCACCGCGACCGCCCCGAACGCCAGGCCGACCGGGTCCGGCCCGGCCAGCACCAGCCAGAGCAGCGCGAACAGACCCGCTCGAGTCGCGCCGGTCGTCCACGAAACATTCCATGAATCGGCCATGCCGGTATCGTACCCGAGGCCTCGCGGGTCGCGCCCCCCGGCAGCGGTGCCGAAGATCGATAGGCGGTGGGCACGGTGGCGGTCGGGTTGCTTGGCGGGTTCGCTCGGCTTCCCCCCCCCCCGCCCCGGCCTCCGTCCGGGATGCGGATGAACGGGGGCGTCGATGCCGCTGGCGCGCAGGGCCTTGACCATGTCACTGCACTCGGAATCGGATTCATCGCGGTCGCCCAGGTCCGGGCGCTCGACCTCGAGCAGGGCCGGTGATCATGGCGGGACGCGGTGGCGGCTGCAGCCCGGGACCCGGACATCGATCCGATAGACTGGCGGGCCGATTCGATCCTGGAGCTCGACCCATGCCGCGATTCCATCGCTTTGTTCTGGCCACCGTCCTGACCGTGGTCGCCTCGCCGATGCCGGCGCAGGACGGCCAGCGGCCGAGCTTGCAGTCGTCCGATCTGTTCGACCTGCAGTACGTGCGCGAGGTGGAGATCTCGCCGGACGGCGAGCGCATCGTCTACGTGCGCATGATCCACGACATCATGACCGACCGGGCGGTGTCGAATCTATGGGTGGTCGATGCCGACGGCGGCAACCACCGGCCGCTGGTGTCGGGTCGGGCCAGCGCGTCGTCGCCGGCCTTCTCGCCGACCGGCGATCGGCTGGCCTTTGCTGCCGAGGACGGCAACGGCAAGACGCAGCTGTTCGTGCGCTGGATGGATTCCGGCGATACGGCCGTGGTCACCAACCTGGTCGAGCCGCCGTCGGACATCGCCTGGTCGCCGGGCGGTGAGATGATCGCGTTCACGATGCGGGTGCCGGCCGAAAAGCCGTCGCTGGCCGACGCGCCGACCAAGCCCGAGGGCGCGGTGTGGGCGCCGGACCCGGTGGTCATCGACTCGGTGGTCTATCGCTTCGACGGGCGCGGCTACATCGACCCGGGCTTCGACCACGTGTTCGTTGTCCCGGCCGAAGGTGGTGCGGCGCGTCGGCTGACGACGGGCGACTTCAACCACGAAGGTCCGCTGGCCTGGATGCCGGACGGATCGGCGCTCGTGTTTTCGGCCAATCGCGACGACAACTGGCAGTACGAGCGTGACGAGTCCGACCTGTACCGCGTGTCGCTGGACGGCGATCTCGAACGGCTGACCGACCTGCCCGGCGTGGAGTCCGGACCGACCGTTTCGCGCAACGGCGAGCACATTGCATTCGAGCGCGACGATCACGGTTCGCGCCAGTACTCGGTCGAGACCATCGCCGTGATCGACGCCGACGGCAGCAACCCGCGCGTGCTGACCGCCGAGCTGGATCGCACCACGGCCGCCCCGAAGTTCGGCGCCGACGGTCGACACGTGTACTTCAGCTACGACGACCGTGGCGAGCGCAAGGTCGCACGGGTGGATCTCGATGGTGAGATCGAGACGCTGGTCGAGCGGATCAGCGGCACGACGATCGGCCGGCCGTACCTCTCCGGCGATTTCTCGGTGGCCGACGACGGCACCGTCGCCTTCGCTGCCGGCACCGCCCAGCGCCCGGCCGACGTGCACCTGCGCAGCCGCCGCGGTGACCAGCGTCAGCTGACCGACCTCAATGCCAACCTGCTCGGGCAGCGCGAGCTGGCCGAGGTGCACGAGATCGTCTACACATCGACGGTCGACGGCACCGAGATCCAGGGCTGGTACCTGACCCCGCCGGGCTTCGATCCGGAACAGGACTATCCGTTGATCCTCGAGATCCACGGCGGCCCGCACCTGGCCTACGGCCCGCACTTCTCGGCCGAACTGCAGCGCTTCGCCGCCGAAGGCCATGTCGTGTTCTACGACAACCACCGCGGCTCCTCGTCGTACGGCGAGGATTTCGGCATGCTGCTGGAGTACAAGTACTCGTCGGAAGACGACTTCGGCGACCACATGTCGGGCATCGACGCGATGATCGAGCTGGGTTTCGTCGATCCCGAGCGGCTGTTCATCACCGGCGGCTCGGCCGGCGGCATCGCCACGGCCTATGCCATCGGTCTGACCGATCGCTTCAAGGCCGCGGCGGTGGCCAAGCCGGTGATCAACTGGATCTCCAAGACCCTGACCGGCGACACCTACACGACCCAGATCGAGCACCAGTTTCCGGGGCTGCCGTGGGACGAGTTCGAACACTACTGGGAGCGCTCGCCGCTGTCGCTGGTCGGCAACGTGACCACGCCGACGCTGCTGATCACCGGCGAGGACGACTTCCGCACGCCGATGTCGGAAACCGAGCAGTACTACCAGGCGCTGAAACTCCAGCGCGTCGACACCGTCATGGTCCGCCTGCCCGACACCGCCCACGGCATTGCCAGCCGTCCTTCGCGCCTGATCGCCAAGATCGACAACATCCTGGCGTGGTTCGAGCGCCATGACGGAGGGGCGGGGAACCGTGAACTGAAACCCGAAACCTGAAACCCGAAACCGCCGTCGTGCTCGAATCGGTTGTGGCAGGGCCCTGGCGCACTTGCAGTCGGCCTTCGGAATGCCTACGCTCGATGCTGTATTCGGCAATCCGAACCGCGGGCGATTCGGCGGTGGGGAGGTCCATGATGAAAACGAGTTCTTCATTCCTGTTCGGTGCCGCTCTGGCGATGGCCGGCGCGCTGGTTCCACCCGCTGCGGCGCAGGTCGAAGGCGCAAGCGACGCCGCGGAGGCCGATCGCGACATGCGCGAAAGCCGGGCCGCGCTGACCGCCGGGCTGGACCGGATCGTCGAGCGCAGCACGCTGGAGTACGGGGAAATCCGGATGTCGCGCGAGATCGCCGTGCTGGGCGAGGAGAGCGGCCCGAATGCGTCCTGCACCGTTGCCGTCATGGTCCGCACCCCGCAGTTCGACGGCATGACGATGGAAGCGACCGCCTCGACCTGCGAGAAGGCGTCGGCGATGGTCGTCGAAGGCGCCGAGGCGCTGGTCGAGTAGGCGGACTTCGCAACGGAACCGGTCGGCTCCCCGTTCGCCCGGCACAGCCGGCCTCCCACAGCGCTTCGATCGAGCGGCGGAGACGGGTTCGACGGTGGGAGGGCGGATCTCCGCGCAACGATCCTTCCGTCGTTCCGGGGCGCCGAGCAGGCGAACCCGGAGCCTGCCGATGCCGGCGCTTCGGTTCGATGGGCGATTTCGTCACGAGGTCCCGGGTTCGCCTTCGGCGCCCCGGGACGACGGAGGTGTGGAACAGGTCCCGGGTTCGCCCTCGGCGCCTCGGGTCGACGGAGGTGTGGAACAGGTCCCGGGTTCGCCCTCGGCGCCTCGGGTCGACGGAGGAGTGGAGAGCGCGCTCGGCTCGTTTCTGCGTTGGGAAGGGGGTTCCGCGCGAAGCTATTCCCGTCGTTCCGGGGCGCCGAGCAGGCGAACCCGGAGCCTGCCGATGCCGGCGCTTCGGTTCGATGGGCGATTTCGTCACGAGGTCCCGGGTTCGC
>NZ_JAAWWS010000154.1:23154-82835 GCF_012272825.1 Wenzhouxiangella sp. XN79A
GCCGGCGCTTCGGTTCGATGGGCGATTTCGTCACGAGGTCCCGGGTTCGCCTTCGGCGCCCCGGGACGACGGAGCTGTGGAACAGGTCCCGGGTTCGCCTTCGGCGCCCCGGGTCGACGGAGGTGTGGAGAGCGCGCTCGGCTCGTTTCTGCGTTGGGAAGGGGGGTTCCGCGCGAAGGTATTCCCGTCGTTCCGGGGCGCCGAGCAGGCGAACCCGGAACCTCCCGATGCCGGCGCTTCGGTTCGATGGGCGATTCCGTCACGAGGTCCCGGGTTCGCCTTCGGCGCCCCGGAACGACGGAGGTGTAGAACAGGTCCCGGGTTCGCCCTCGGCGCCCCGGGGACGACGGAGGTGTGGAACAGGTCCCGGGTTCGCTTTCGGCGCCCCGGGACGACAGAGGTGTGGAACAGGTTCCGGGTTCGCCCTCGGCGCCCCGGGACGACGGAGGTGTGGAGAGCGCGCTCGGTTCGTTTCGACGGTGCGAGGGCGGGTCTCCGCGCGAACCGGTCCGGCCACTTTTCGGCCGGCACAGTCGGCCTCCCACGGCCATTCCGCCCGAGTTGCCTGTGGGAGGGCGCGTGCTCGCGAACGCCGGTTCGGACGTTCCCGGGCTCAAGCGCAGGTCAGCGCCAGCTTGCCGAGGGTCTCGCCGGATTCGATCCGCCGCTGCGCTTCGGCCGCATCGGCCAGCCGATGGGTTTCGACCGGCAGCGGCGTCAGTGCGCCCTGCTCGAATTGTTCGAGCAGCCGCAGCATGTGCGCCCGCAGCATCGGGGCGTGCGACTGCAGGAAGCTGAGGTTCGCGGCCATGACGCTCTTGTTCGATTTCGTCATGTCCATCGGGTTGAAGCGCGGGGTGCGCAGCCAGTCGCGGGCCAGCCGGAGCCAGTTCAATCGACCGTTGCGCGGCAGCATCGAGGCGAAGCCGTAGACGACCAGCTTGCCGGTGGGGGCGAGGTGGTCGTAGCTCTGCTTGAGCGTCTTGACCCCGTTGGCGTCGAAGATGGCGTGGTAGCCGTCCGGCGCGAGGTCTGCCGCGCGCGACCACAGGTCGTCGGTCGCCGCATCGATCACGGCCTCGGCGCCCATGCCGTTCACGTACTCGACCTTGTGGCTGCGCCCGACCACGCCGACCACGCGCACGCCGGCCCGCCGACCGAGCTGGACCAGCGCCGAGCCGACCCCGCCGGCCGCCGAGTGGACCAGCCAGGTGTCGCCCGGCTCCGGGTGGACCTGCCGATGGACCATCCAGTCGGCGGTCAGGAACACCGTCGGGATCGTTGCCGCTTCGGCCATGTCCAGTTGCCGGGGTTTGGCGAATACACCGTCGGCGCGGATCTTCAGCCGGGTGGCGTAGCCGTTGAACAGCGTCAGCCCGATGACCTCGTCGCCGACCGACCAGCCGTCGACGTCGTCGCCGACGGCCGCGATCGTGCCGGCGACTTCGAACCCGGGGGTGATCGGATAGCCATGCAGTGTCTTTGCCGACTCGTACAGGCCCATGCGGATGATGCCGTCGGCGTAGTTGACCCCGGCGGCCTGGACGGCGATCACCACCTCGCACGGCCCGGGCACGGGATCGGGTTCTTCGATCAGCCTCAAGGCATCGAAGCCGCCGGGCTTGTCGATCAGGATGCGGTGCATGGGCGCCTGCCTTCCGGGGTCCGACGGCATTCTGCACGATCGGCGGCGTCTGGCCAACGACCGGATGGTGTCCGCAGCGTTGCGCTTCGATACCGGTTGGTCCGGATCCTCGGTCCGGGTCGGCTATGGACGCGGCCGGCGGACTCGGCTCTGTGGTCCCCGCCGTCCCGGGATGACGGGTGGGGCGCGGAGATCCCGGGTTCGCCCTCGGTGCCCCGGGATGATGGCTGGGGCATGGAGGTTGCCGGTTCGCCCTCGGTGCCCCGGAACGACGGCGAAATCGTCGGTGGCATCACCCTTCGCCCGGCCTGGCCGGGTGTGACGCCGCGGCTACGGACCGGCGATCTCGAAGCCGTCGAGGAAGACGTCGTCGGACAGGATCGATTCGATGTCGAGTTCGAAGCCTTCGGCGGTGGCCGCGATGACCGCCACGCGGATGCCGACGGCGGGGTCTTCGAAGACCTCGCCGACCCGGAACATGGTGCCCTCGTTGCTGCCGAAGTTCGCCGGTGGATCGTCGGTGTCGATGGCCCAGGCCGGTTCGGGGCGTCCGGTGTCGACCTGCGAGATGATCACGGCGTTGCCGGGCAGCTGGCCGTCGTAACCGACCCGGTCGCGCACCTCCACGGTGTACCAGTCGTCGGTGCCGGGAATCGGGATTTCGACCGCGCGCAGGTTCGTGGTGCTCGGCAGCGCCATGTGATCGACGATGGCCGTGACCGCATCGCCCTCGTTGACGACCAGCACCTCGCCGGGCGCGAGCCAGCCCAGCCGGGACTTGTGGTAGGCCGTGTGGTGCTTGCCCTGGATGCCGTACGGACCGGTGTCGACCGCGTTCAGGAAGGCCGAGCTCATCACGTCCCAGGGGCTGTCGTAGGGGTCGCCGTCGCCGTCGAAGTTGTTGGCGTGGGGCAGTCCGAAGCCATGGCCCATCTCGTGGGCGATGACCGCCGCGTTCTGGGCCCAGGGCGGGTTCCAGGTGACCCGCCAGACCTTGCTGACGCCGTCCAGCGAGGCGAACCGACCACCGCCCCAGGCGCAGCAGTCCAGCACGTCGTTGAACATCTGGTTGATGCCGGCGAAGCCGCCGGTGCCGCCGTTGGAGAAGTCGACGAACGGGTCGGCCGCCTCGCTGCAGTCGTCGAACAGCGCGCCCTTGTCGGCGTCGAATCCGCTACCCGGTGTCGGCGCGTAGAACGACTGCGGTCGGGGCAGTGTGACCCAGTCCACCGCGATGCTGCCGACGATGTCGATGGCGCCGTAGGACTGCTTGCGCCAGTAGTCGTCGAGTTCACCGAAGTTCGTACCGTACATGCCTTCGAAGTAGGCCAGGTCGTTCGGCTCGGCGGCGATGTCGGAAAACCTGCACAGGATCGAGACCCAGGGCTGCGAGCCGGTGATCCCGCCGCGGGCGGCATCGCGGCCTTCGAGCAGCGTCAGCGCGCGGGCCCGCCGGACGCCGCGTCGAGCATCGCGGGCCGTTTCGACCGGCTCGGGATCCAGGTGCACACGAACGCGTTGGCCGAACCAGTCGAGGAATCCGCCGTGCGCGGCGGCGAGCTCCCGGCTGACGGTCAGCGGAATCCGGCTGCCGTCGTCACCGGCCAGGGAGAACTGTTTCAGGGCCGGCGCGCCCGAACCGGCCAGCGGATCGCCCCAGACGATTTCAAGGTGGCCTTCGACCACGTCGAATTCCGGAGAAGGCTCGGAGGCGATCAGCGGAGCGGCCCACAGGCCGGCCAACAGAAAGAAGAGACGGTGCATGGCGGGAATCCTGACGAAGACGGAACGGACGCCGGTCATTGTGCCCGAGCGGCCCGATCGATGCACCCCGCAGGCCGCCGGCGCGGAATCGGGCCGGCGTCAGCGTCGCCGGGCCATCGCCAGTCCGACCGCCGACAGCACGATCCCGGCGACGCCGTAGAGCAGCGCCTGGTCGCTGATCGCGCCGGTCATGACCTGGCTGTACCAACCGCCGCCGGTCCGGTCGGCCACCTGCAGCGCCATCCACAGCAGGTAGAGGCCGCCGGCCAGCAGGAGCACTCCGAGAAAGCGGTTCTTCGGCACGACGGGATCCCTCCGCGGGATGGTTCGTCGAGCATACCCGCTTCCGTCGAGCCGCGCCCGTTCCGGGGATGGGCGGTCGGGTTCGCGGTTCGAGCGGTCCGGTGGGGCGGTGCCGGGCGAACGAAACGAGCCGACCCGGCGGCTTGCCCGGGCCGGCCCGATGAGGCCGTCGGCACGAATCGAGCGCGCCTCAGCGCTGTGCAAGGACCCGGCGTCGGCGCGACGCGATCACACCGAGCCCGCCCATCAGGGCACCCAGCAGCGCCAGTGTCCAGTTGCTCAGGGTCGGAACCGGTGTGGCCGGCGGCAGCGGTGGGCCGACGATCGCGCCTTCGAACTCGACCGCGCCGATGTCGACCCCGTCGAAGAGCTGGCGCGGGAACCCGCTGCCCCGCTGGTCGAATGCGTCGAGGCCATTCTCGCCGGCGTCGATCACCGGGCTTCCGAGCTGCGGCAGGTGGGTCGGCGCGCAGCCCGCTGCCGGCACGATGCCGAGACCGGACACGCCCGACGGCACCGCACAACCGTTGTCGGTCAGCGGTCCGAGCACCGGGTCGTCGAGGTACTGGTTGCCGAAACTGGTGCCGTCGATTTCATTGATGGGGTCGCCGAACAGCGAGACCTGGGCGTTGACCGTGATCGGTCCATCGACGTCGGCGAAGGCCTGCAGGTTGCCCTCCGGGCCGGTGTTGCCCGAAAGAACGGTACTGACCAGGTCGAACGTGCGCGGCAGGTTGTCTTCGAAACTGATCGCGCCCCCGGCGGCCGAGACGTTGTCGGTGACGGTGACCGAACGCAGCGTGAGGTTGCCCTCGCGGCTCATGATTGCCGCGCCCTGGGCGGACAGGCCGGTGGTGACATTTCCGGAAAGGGTACTGTTGAGAATCTGCGTGTCGCCGCGCAGCCACAGCGCTGCTCCGTCTCCGTTCTGCCCCTGGGTCGCGTTGCCGCTGAAGGTCGAACCGTCGATGGTCGCAGGGCCGTCGACGTACAGCGCGCCACCGTAGGCGGAGGTGTTGCTTGTCGCGTTGCTGCTGATGGTGCAGTTGCTGACGATCAGGTTGCCGGCACCGATGCTGGCAGCGCCGCCCTGGCGAAAGGCCGTGTTGCCGATCAATGCGCAGTCCTCCAGGGCGACCAGGCCATCGGTGGCCACGAAGATCGCGCCGCCTCGACTGTCGACCGCCTCGCTGTCGAGGATGCGTGAGTCGCGCAGGCCGAGCGGCCCCAGCGCGCAGATCGCACCCCCGCGCCAGGTGTCTTCGGTGCAGTTGCCGAGGCCGCCGGCGTCTTCGGCCCGGCCGTCGACCAGGACCACCCGGTCGAGATCGAGGCTGGTGCCCTGTTGGGTCACACCGAAGATGCGAGACGTGTTGTTACCGCTGATGACGACCCCGTCGACCGGTCCGTTGACGGTCAGATCGTCGGTGATGTCGATCTGGCCCGAGGTCAGCGTGATGCTGGACACGCCGGAGAAGCTGATGGTGTCGGCTCCCGGGTTCGTATTGGCCTGGGCGATGGCTTCTCGCAGGCTGCCGGGGCCGGCATCGGCCGAGGAGCTGACGGGGAAGTCGGCCGCGATCGCGGCACCCGACACCGCGGCCAGCGCGGCCGTCAGCGATGTGACCAGCAGCGTTCGCTGAGGCGACGGGGCCAAGCGGGCTGCGGTGCGGTTGTGAATCGTCATGGCGTGTCCTGTTCAGTCAAGGGTCTTCTGAACATCACGGAATCGAGCCCGGGCGTCGATCAACGGGTGGGCTTCGGGGGTCGAGCGTTTCGGGGTTCAGGGCTCGGGGGTACGGTCGAGGTCGTCGTAGGCGGCTTCGAGGAGGGGTTCGGGGACGGTGAGTTCGGCCACGGCGGTGCGACCGGCGGTGCGGGCGCGGGTGAAGGTGGCGGGGTCGGTGGTTCGGGCGCTGCGGGCTTCGACCAGGTGTTCGAGGGCGCGCGAGAATGCCGGCAGCAGGCGGCCGGCGGTGCAGTCGGTCCCGGGTGGAGGAATGAGCCCGAGCAGGGCCTGGAGGCGCTCGGTGCGGCAGGCGACCTGCTGGTGGCTGGCCAGCTCGTCGACGGCGCGGTTGGGCAGTTCGGCCAGCAGTTGAAGCGCATCGTCGGTGCGGCCCCTCAGCAGCTGCAGTTCCACCAGTTTCAGTCCGGCCTCCTGCCAGGCCGGGTTTTCACGGCCGTTCCAGTGCTCCAGTGCGGTCAGCGCGCGGACCAGGTGGCGCTCGGCGGCTGCGGCATCGCCGGCGCGCTGGTGGGCGATGCCGAGCGCGCGGTGGCCGATGGCCACGGTGCGATTGTCGACTTCGAACAGGGTCTCGAACGCGGCCACGGCGCGCTGGTAGTAGCCCAATGCGTCGTCGACCTCGCCCCGGGCCAGCGCCACGCCGCCGAGATTGAACAGCGTCATCGAGGTCGTGCCGTGGACCTCGCCGTAGTGGTCCAGATGCACCTCGAGCATCTGTTCGAAGCGCGCCTGGGCTTCTTCGTAGTCGCCCAGGTTGTAGGCGATGACGCCGAGCATGTTCAGCGCGCCGGCGCGCTGGGTGAGCCCGGCCGGCGTGTCGTCGGCCAGCGTCAGGATGCGTTCGGCGGCGTCGCTCGCGCCGGCGGTGTCGCCGGTGTTGACCAGCGACTCGGCGCGGCGCAGTTCGAGCCGGGCCCGGACGATGTCGTCCATCGGTCGGTCGCGTAATGCATCGAGCCGCGCGAGCGCTTCGGCATAGCGGCCGCGCAGGAGGTCGATCCGGGCCATGACGATGCCGCGTTCGGTCCAGGTGGCCGGATCCCCGGTCGGCGGATCCGGCTCCGGGCGATCGAGCAGTGCATGGGCCTGGTCGTAGAGTCCGAGGAACATGTAACTGCGCGCAATCGCCAGTTCCAGGTAGGCCGCGATGTCGGGCTGGTCGTCGAGGTCGCGGCCGATGCGTTCGGCACCTTCATCGAGCAGCACGCGGACCGGCGTGTCGGGACCCTTGCCGACGCCGGGCGTGGCGGTGGTGAACACCGCTTCGAGAAAGGCGGTGATCTGGCGCGCTTTCTCGGCTTCGATCACCGCCAGATCGCGCTCGGCCTGGGCCTGGCGGGCGAACCACAGCGACACGCCGGAGCCGACCAGGACCGCAGACAGCGCAACGGCGATCGAAGCGCTGGCCAGTCGATAGCGACCGATCCAGCGCAGCATGGCTTCAAGCGTCCCGGTCGATCGGGCCCGGACGGGGCGGTCGTCGAGGACGGCCTGCAGGTCGGTTTCCAGGTCGCTGACCGATGCGTAGCCCGGCGCTTCGGGCGGGGCAAGGCATCGCCCGAGGATGGCATCGAGGTCGCGCCAGCGGCGGCGGCCGACGCCCGGCGGTCGCGGCAGCGGGTCGCGCTGACCGGCGAGTTTGCGCGCCGACCACTGTTCGCAGTCGTCGCCGAACGGCGACCGGCCGTCGGCCAGCAGTTCATGCAGCAACAGGCCGACCGCGAACAGGTCGGTGCGCATGGTCGTGGCCTGGTGCAGGATCTGTTCCGGCGAGGCGTAGCGCGGGGTGTAGCTGCCGGGTGCGGTGGTCGTGCCGTCGTCGGTCTCGAGCAACCCGGCAATGCCGAAATCCAGCACCTTGAGCTGATCGTCGGGCGTGACCAGCAGGTGGGCCGGCTTCAGGTCGCGGTGCAGGATCAAGCGCCCGTGGGCATGGGCCAGCACTTCGGCCACCCGCGCGACCCACCGGACCACGGCCAGCGGGTCGAGTCGTTCGACCGCCACGTGCTGGTCGAGCGGCCGGCCGTCGATGTATTCCATGACCAGGTAGGCGCCCAGCTGCGGGTGCTCGCCGGCGTCGAACATCCGGGCGATGGCCGGGTGGTCCATGCGGGCCAGGATCCGGCGCTCGCGCTCGAACAGGCGGACTGCGCCCTCACCGCCGCCGGCGACGAACTTGATCGCGGCGCGAGCCTCGAAGCGGCCGTCGGCGCGTTCGGCCAGGAACACATCGCCCATGCCGCCGGACCCGAGCCGACGCAGCAGTCGCCACGGACCGATCTCGGTACCGGCCAGCGCGGCGTGGTCCAGCGCTTCGGCGGTCGAACGGACCTGGTCGGCGAAGCGATCGAGGCCGGCCGCGCCGTCGTGGGCCAGCAGTTCCTCGACTTCGCGCCGGACTCCAGGCAGGACGTCGGGTGCCGACAGTGCGGCATCGCGTTCGGCGGGGGGCAGGTCGCAGACCGCGTCGAACAACGCCTGGACCTGCGCCCAGTCGTCGTGACTCATGTCTCGGCCAGGGCCTTGGCCAGGAACGCCGAGGCCAGCCGGATGTCGCGGGTGACGGTGGCGGTGGAGGTGTCCAGGGCTTCGGCGATTTCCTGGCTGGTCAGGCCGCCGAACACGCGCAGCTCGACGACCTTCTCCATCCGCGGTGAGCGTTCCCCGAGTTTCGAAAGCGCCGATTCCAGCGCGAGCAGGTCGATCGGCGCCTCGGGCCCCGGCACCCGGTCCAGCACCGAGGCCGTGACCTGCTGCCAGTCGCCGCCGCGCCGCTGGGCGTTGCGCTCGCGCGCGTAGTCGATGAGGACGTGCCGGATGATGGTGGTCATGCTGGCCAGGAAGTGCGCGCGGTCGTTCCAGCGGCGGTCGCCGCGCTGCACGCGCAGGTAGGCCTCGTTGACCAGGGCGACGGTGTCGATGGTGCCGCCGCGCATCATGCGCTGGAGCTCGCGCCGCGCGATGCGGTAGAGATCCTGGTGATAGCGTTCGACGCCTTCCTGACCGTCGTTGACGGTACGACCATCCGGGTCCGGATCAACGGGTCGGTCGGAACTCGACATCGGGCTGGCTCCCACGCATTGGCCGGAAAAATATAGCACGCGGCCCGCCGACCGGCAGCCCGGGTCGTTGCCGGGATCCGAACCCCGACCCCCCCCTGCGCTCGGATCACCGGAGGATGAAATCGCCGGGCGATCGGTTGATAATCGACGCTTCCCGAATCCTTCCGGAGAGCAGCCATGATTCGAATTCTGATTGCCGCCTTGCTGGTGGCGCTGGTCGGCTGCCGTTCGGCCGACGAGCCGGCGCCCGAGCCGGCCGAGTCGAACGCGACGGCGGAGACCGAAGCTGCGGTCGATGCGCAGGACCATGCCTCGGACGATGCGCCGCAGGACCTGATCGAGCAGGCCGGCTTCGAGACGGCCGTCACCCCGAACGCGCAGAAGCTGGCCGGCATCCTCGCCGCGCAGCCCGAGGCGCACAAGGCGCGTCACGCTGCGCGCAACCCGGCCGAGACCCTGTTGTTCTTCGGCATCGAACCGGGCATGACGGTGGTCGAGGCGCTGCCGAGCGGCGGCTGGTACTCGCGCGTGCTGCTGCCCTACCTCGGCTCCGAGGGCCGGCTGATCGGCGCGAACTATCCGCCGAAGCTGTTCGAGAACTTCGGCTTCGCCACCGAGGAGTTCATGGCCGACCTGGCCACCTGGGTCGAGGATTTCCCGACCGACGCGACCGAATGGTGCAGCGGCGATTGCGCCTCGGTCGGGGCGTTCTTCCTCGGCGACCGGCCGGCCGAGCTCGACGGCACGGCCGACGCGGTGCTGTTCATCCGCGCACTGCACAACATGGCGCGGTTCCAGAACGAAGGCGTGGACGATTTTCTCGACCAGGCCTTCGCCGACGCCCTGGCCGTGCTGAAGCCCGGCGGCGTGCTCGGTATCGTCCAGCACGCCGCGCCCGACGACGCCGACGACGGCTGGACCACCGGCGCGGCCGGCTACCTGACGCAGGCCTTCGTGGTCGCTCGGGCCGAGGCCGCCGGGTTCGAGCTCGAGGCGGCCAGCGACATCAACGCCAATCCGGCCGATCGGCCGGTCGCCGGCGACGTGGTCTGGCGGCTGCCGCCGGCACTGGGGACCAGCGAGGAAGGCTCGGAAGAACGGGCCGCCTTGGAGGCCGTCGGCGAGTCGAACCGGATGACGCTGCGGTTCCGCAAGCCGGGCGACTGATTCGCGCGTGAGCCCGGCCGGTGAAGGGGCGTCGATCCGGAGGTCGATGCGCCGGGCCGACGACCGGGAGACAATGGATCGCGGAGTTCACCGGCGGAGCCACCTGCATCGATGATCAAGATCGCGCTGCTGCTGTTGATGATCTACCTGTTCGCCTTCCTCGGCTTCTGGCTCGGCGGGCTGTTCTACGCTGCGATCGTCCGCCGCCCATCGGTCTATTTTCCGGCTCGCCTGGCCGCGACCATGGCCGCTGCCGGCCTGGCGGGCTCGCTGCTCGTCGGTATCGGCGGGGTGGTGCTGGCCACCGTGGTCATGGACCGGGCGTTCGCCCGACGCGACGACTACGATCGCGTTGCGGTCCGCGTCGCCGGCGCGGTGCTGTCGACGCTGGCGCTGGCGGGGACGTTTCTTGCGTCCTACCGGCTGGTCGGCTCGGTGTTCGGCCAGGGGTCCGCGGTTTGAATGGGCGCCCGGCCATGGTCGCGCCGTGATGTCGATCGGGGCGCCCGACGCCTCGATGCCGCGATTTGCATCGTCGGCGACTCGCGGTATATTGCACTCGGGCGCGGTTTCCGGGTGCCCCGGTCCGAACCACCTCGACGACATCATCAGGGAGACGACATGGCTGGCAAGTTCGAAATCTACAAGGACAAGGCGGGCGAGTACCGCTTCCGACTCAAGGCCGGTAACGGCCAGAACATCCTGGGCAGCGAAGGCTATGCGAAGAAGGCCAGCTGCATGAACGGGGTGGAATCGGTCAAGAAGAACGCGCAGAACGAAGCGCGCTTCGAGTGCCACAAGACGCCGACCGGCAAGTGGACATTCAAGCTGAAGGCCACCAACGGCCAGGTCATCGGCACCAGCCAGACCTACAGCTCGGAATCGGGCTGCAAGAACGGCATGAAGAGCGTGGCCACGCAGTCGGCCAACGCCACGGTCGACGACCAGACCGCCTGAGCAGTACCGTACCGATCGGCCGGCGAGCCGCTCGCCGGCCTCGAGGGATCGCGCCGGGGGCGCGCGTAGAATTCCAAGGGGCAGTGAATGCGCCGTTTTCGTTCCGGCGCAGGAGATCGAAGCATGAATGAACGCTGGAGTCTTACCGACGATCGCGCCGAAGCGTGGATCGATGTCCTTGTCGGGTACGTGGCACCGACGCTGCTGCTGCTTTCGGGCCTGCTGATGGCGCTCGTCCTGGTGCAGCTCGACAGCACCTCGCCGGTCGGCATCGTGCTGCCGATCGCCGGGATCGCGATCGGCAGCGGGCTGCTGGGCTGGCGCTTCGGCCGCGACGCATCGGCGCGCTAGCGATACCGCCTGCTCGCACCGGGCGCTGCGCTCAATGCACGTCCTCGGCGTGCACCACCTCGATGCCGAGCGCCTCCTCAAAGGGCGGGACCAGGCAGTGGATGACCCAGTCCGGCATCACCTCGAGCCGGCAGCCGACGACGTCGGCGGCCACCGGCATCGTCCGGCCGGCGCGCTCGCACAGCACCGCGACCTGGATCTTCACGGCACCCGCAGCGCGCAGGAAGCAGGTCGCGCGCAGCAGCGATTCTCCCGTGTAGAGCACGTCGTCGACGACGACCACGTGGCGGTCGCGCACGTCCACCGTCAGTGATTCCTCGTCGACCTGCGGGATGTCGTGCAGCAGCGACAGATCGTCGCCGTAGCGCTTCAGGCCGAGCTCGCCGACGGTCGGCGTCGGGTCCAGCCGCGCGGCCAGCGCCTCGGCGATCGGCACGCCGCGGCGGCGCAGCCCGACCAGCAGCGTGTCGTCGGCGATCTTCGGCGCCAGCTGCACGGCCATGTCGTCGTACAGGCGCTCGACGTCGGCGGCTTCGGCGATCAACTGCTTGCGGGCATCGGACATGCGGTGTTTCCGGGTGGCTGAATTGCCCCGATCATAGCGCTGCATCCGGCCGGCAGGGCCGCTTCGTCCGGACCGTCGCGTAGCGTTGCAAGGAATCGCCGCCACCGGCGACTGGTGTCGTTGATGGGATCTTCCTCCGATCAGGTATCTTCTGCCGTGATCCGTGCGTCCGATCCGGCCCGTGATCCTCGATTCGAGGCCGCAGTGGGCGAGCACGCCGGGCGGGTCGAGCGGATTGCGGTCAGCTGCGAGCGCGATCGGCACTGAGATTCCCGAACCGCAAGGAGTGACGAGAATGAACCGGAATCGAATGTTCTGCTGCAAGTCCCAGGGGTGGGCGGCGTGGCTGCCGACGGTGCTGCTGGTTGCCGCGATCGCCTTTCAGCTCGACGCGCGCGCCGAGCCGCCGCACTGGGTGGTGCGCGACGCCGACAGCGAGTTGGTGCTGTTTCCGACCATCCACGCGCTGCCGGGCGACCTGGAGTGGACGACCGAGCGCCTGCTCGAACAGTTCGCCGAGGCCGAGGAGGTCTGGTTCGAGATCGACCCGGCCGAAGCCCGGGGTGCGGCGGTGCAGCGGCTGGTCATGGAAAAGGGCATGGATCTGTCACGGCCGCTGTCGGCCGTGCTCGACCGGGACCAGTTCGCGCGTCTCGAAACGGTGGCCGATTCGCTTGGCCTGCCGGTTGCCCAGCTCGAGCCGATGCGCCCGTGGCTGGCCTCGGTGACCTTGACCAGCATGGCGATGAGGCAGTCCGGCTTCGATTCCGGCGCCGGCGTCGAGGCGCGGCTTCGCACGCGGATCGACGGCCAGGCACTGCGCCAGCTCGAAACCGTCGAGGAGCAGCTCGGGCTGCTTGCCGACCTGCCCGAAGCGCTGCAGATCGAACTGCTGGAAAGTACCTTCGATGAGATCGACGACTTTGCCGACGAGCTGCGCGCACTGGCCGAGGACTGGGCGCAGGGCGACGTGGCCGACATGGAGCGGCTGCTGGTCGAGGAAATGGCGGCCGAGTATCCGGAGCTCTACGAGGTGGTGTTCACCCGTCGCAACGCGAACTGGGTGGCGATCATCGAGCGCGAGCTGGCCGGATCGGGCAGCGATTTCATTGCCGTAGGTGCCGGTCACCTGCTCGGCGACGACAGCGTGATCGCGATGCTGCGCAAGCGCGGCTGGACCGTCGAACGGTTCGACGGCGAGGCCGTCGAATGACCTGAGCGATCCGCCGGATCGAATCACTCCGGGAGGCCGGCCGTGCCGGGCGAAGGGTGGCATGGCCGCTGCCCACTCGCTCCTCGTCCCTCCTGTTCAGGCCCTCGTCTGTCCCGATCCCCGAACCAGGTACTTGAACGTCGTGAGCTGCTCCAGCCCGACCGGGCCGCGGGCGTGCAGGCGGCCGGTGGCGATCCCGATCTCGGCGCCGAAGCCGAACTCGCCGCCGTCGGCGAACTGGGTCGAGGCGTTGTGGGTGACGATCGCCGAGTCGACGCGGGCCAGGAAGGCCTCGGCAATCTCGGCATCTGCGGCGAGGATGCCGTCGGTGTGCCCCGAACCGTGCCGGGCGATGTGGGCGACGGCGGCGTCGAGGTCGTCGACCACGGCCACGGCAAGGATCTGCGCCAGGTATTCGGTGTCCCAGTCGGCTTCGGAGGCTTCGCCGATGCGGCCGTCGGCGGCGCGTGCGTGCTCGTCGCCGCGCAGCTCGCAGCCGCGCTCGGTCAGTTCGTCGACCAGCGCCGGCAGCTCGTCCACGGCGCCGGCGTCGACCAGCAGCGTTTCCACCGCCCCGCAGATGCCGGGCCGGCGCAGCTTGGCGTTGATGACGACCGCACGGGCCATGGCCGGGTCGGCCGAGGCGTGCCAGTACAGGTGGTTGTTGCCGTCGAGGTGGGCGAACACCGGCACCCGGGCGTCGCTGCGGACCCGCTCGACCAGGCGCTTGCCGCCGCGCGGCACGATGACGTCGACGTAGTCATGGGCGGCCAGCAGCGCGCCGACCAGCGCGTGGTCCTGGTCGGGAATCATCTGCACCGCGCCGGCCGGCAGCTCGGACACTTCGATCGCCTCGGCCAGCGTGCGGTACAGCGCGCGGTTGCTGTGCACGGCCTCGCTGCCGCCGCGCAGGATCACCGCGTTGCCGGACTTCAGGCACAGCGCGGCGGCGTCGGCGGTGACGTTCGGGCGGCTTTCGTAGATCACGCCGATCACGCCGATCGGCACGGCGACACGGGCGATGTCGAGCCCGTTCGGCCTCGACCAGCGGGCCAGTTCGCGGCCCAGCGGATCGGGCAGAGCCGCGACCGCCTCGAGGCCGGCGGCGATGGCGGCGATGCGCTCGTCGTCGAGCATCAGCCGGTCGAGCATGGCGCCGGCCAGGCCTCGATCGCGCGCGGCATCGAGATCGCGGGCGTTGGCGTCGAGCAGCGCGGCGCGCTCGTCGCGGACGTACTCGGCGGCCAGCGTCAGCCCACGGTCGCGCGCGGCGCGGTCGGTGGCGGCCAGGTCGGCGGCGGCCGCGCGGGCGGCGCGGCCGAGGCGGTCGATTACGGGGTGGGCGTCGGTCATGGCGGCATCTCGTCGGGTTCGAACAGCACGAGGTCGTCGCGATGGATCACCGGGCCGCGGCCGGAATAGCCGAGCAGGGCGTGGAAACGCTCGCTGTGCGCGCCCCGGATCGCGCGGACGTCGTCCGAAGCATAGCCGCTGAGGCCCTGGCCGATGGCGCCGTCGGGCCCGTCGAGCCGAACCAGCGCGCCACGCGGGAAGTCGCCGTCGACGTCGACCAGGCCGCGCGCCAGCAGGCTGGCGCCGCGCTTCAGGGCGCCGGCCGCACCGGCGTCGAGCGTCAATCGGCCCTCGTGCTGCTGCAGGCCGCGCAGCCACTGCTTGCGCGCCGCCAGCGGGCGCTGGCGGGCCGCGAACCAGGTGCCGCGGCGGCCCTCGTCGAGGCCGTCGAACGGTTCGTCGTGCCGTCCGCTGGTCAGCAGCACCGGGCAGCCAGCGGCCGTGGCGATCTTCGCCGCCTCGATCTTGGTCACCATGCCGCCGGTGCCGAAGCCGGTGGACGCGGCGGTGCCGGCCAGCGCTTCGATCTCGGCGTCGATGTGCTCGACGAACGGAATCCGACGCGCGTGCGGCGTGGTGCCCGGATCGGCGTCGTACAGGCCGTCGACGTCGCTGAGCAGCACCAGCAGCTCCGCGCCGACCAGCTGGGCGGTGCGTGCCGCCAGCCGGTCGTTGTCGCCGAAGCGGATCTCGCCGGTGGCCACCGTGTCGTTCTCGTTGACGATCGGTACGACGCCCCGTTCGAGCAGCGTCTCGAAGGTGTTGCGGGCGTTCAGGTAACGGCCGCGGTCCTCGAGGTCGCCGAGCGTCAGCAGCACCTGGGCGGCGGTCCGCCCGCCGGCAGACCACAGGTCGGCCCAGGTCCGGGCCAGCTCGATCTGGCCGACCGCCGCGGCGGCCTGGGCGTCGGCCAGCGAGGTCGGCCGACCGGTCAGGCCGAGCGGTCGCCGGCCCAGTCCGATCGCGCCTGACGAGACGACCACGACCGGCCCGGGCCGCCCGGTCAGCGCACCGACCAGCGCGGCCATCCAGTCGCGGCGCGCGCGGCCGGCGTCGTCGATCAGGATCGACGAACCGATCTTGACGACCAGCGGGCGGTCGCCGTGGAGCAGGGCCTGTTCGTTCATGCCGTCAGTCTAGCCAGCTTGATCGATGGGGAGGGTCTTGTCGCCCTGCGGTCGCTCCAACAGGCCATCGATCCGGCGCCATCGCTGATTCACCTGTTGGAGGGCGCTTGCTCGCGAACCGCTCGGGCCACCCTTCGCCCGCAAGCGGCCTCCAACAGGCCTTCGATCGGGCGGTCCGCTGACTTCGCCTGTTGGAGGGCGCTTGCGCGCGAACCGGCCCGGCCACCCTTCGCCTCCAAGCGGCCTCCAACAGGCCTTCGGTCGGGCGTTGCGCTGATTCGCCTGTTGGAGGGAGCTTGCTCGCGAACCGGTCGTACCACCCTTCGCCCGCAAGCGGCCTCCAACAGGCCTTCGGTCGGGCCTCGGCGCTGATTCGCCTGTTGGAGGGCGCTTGCGCGCGAACCGGTCGGGCCACCCTTCGCCCGCGAGCGGCCTCCAACAGGCCTTCGATCGGGCGGTCCGCTGGCTTCGCCTGTTGGAGGGCGCTTGCGCGCGAACCGGCCGGGCCACCCTTCGCCCGCAAGCGGCCTCCAACAGGCCTTTGGTCGGGCGTTGCGCTGATTCGCCTGTTGGAGGGAGCTTGCTCGCGAACCGGTCGGGCCGCCCTTCGCCCGCAAGCGGCCTCCAACAGGCCTTCGTTCGGGCGTTGCGCTGGCTTCGCCTGTTGGAGGGCGCTTGCGCGCGAACCGGTCGGGCCACCCTTCGCCCGCAAGCGGCCTCCAACAGGCCTTCGATCCGGCCTCGGCGCTCTTTTCGTCTGTTGGAGGGAGCTTGCTCGCGAACCGGTCGTACCACCCTTCGCCCGCAAGCGGCCTCCAACAGGCCTTCGATCCGGCGCCGGCGCTGATTCGCCTGTTGGAGGGCGCTTGCTCGCGAATGGGTCGGGCCACCCTTCGTCCGCGAGCGGCCTCCAACAGGGTTTCGGTCCGACGCCATCGCCGGTCCACCTGTTGGAGGGCGCTTGCGCGCGAACGGGTCGCACTCCGCTGGGCACGGCCGGTCTCCAACAGGCCATCGGTCCGGCGCAGGGCGCGGTGATCGAGTAAGGTTTCGACCGACCCCGAACCCGAGGAGTGTGCCGATGCAGATCGCGATTGCCTGCCTGCTGTTTTCCGCCCTGATGGTGGTCCTGACCAAGGTGCCGCTGGCCATGCAGATGGCCAAGGACGAGCGCGGCTACGACAACCGCAACCCGCGCCGGCAGCAGGCGGGGCTGACCGGCTTCGGCGCCCGTGCGCTGGCCGCCCACCAGAACATGATCGAGGCCTTTCCGATCTTCGCCGCCGGCGTGCTGGTGGCGTTGATCAGCGGCGCGACCGGCACCTGGCTGCCCGGCCTGGCGCTGACCTTCGTCGGCGCGCGGATCGTCTATTCGATCTGCTACTGGGCCGACCTGCCGACGCTGCGCAGCGCGTTCTGGGTGATCGGCTACGGCGCCTCGCTCGGCCTGATGGGCATGGCGTTGTTCTGAGCCGGTCCCGGATCATTCGGGAAACAGTGGCACCTGCGTCGCCGAGGGTCCGGCCGGCCACCCCGGCAGGGCGGGCAGGGCGTCGCCGGCACGCGCCCGGAGCGCGTCGTGGAAGCGCCGCGCGAACGCCGGGCAGGTCTGCACCGATGCGACGCTGTACTGCTTCATGAACGACGAGGTACGGCACGCCGCCGAATCGATGGCGCGGCAGCGGGTCTACCGGCTGCTGGTGCTGGACGATCGCGACAACAAGAAGCGGGTCGGCGTCGTCAGCCTCGGCGATCTCCTGCGCGAGGGCCGGGAGGACCTCGCCACGCACACGGCCCGACACATCGCCGAAGCGGCGTGAACCTCACGCGGTCCCGGCCGGCCGACCGCGGCCGGCCGGTGTCCGCGCTCAGCGAATCCGGTTGCGGCCGGATTCCTTGGCTGCGTAGAGCCGGTGATCGGCCGCGCGCAGCAGGTCGCTGGTGCCGTCCATCCCCGGCTGCCAGACGGCGACACCGCCGGAGATCGTGATCCGCTGGTCCGACGCGCCGAGGTCGAAGGGCCGTTCTTCGACGGCCCGGCGCAGCGATTCGGCCAGTTCCAGCGCGTCGTCCGGACCGGAATCGGGCATCACGACGAGGAATTCCTCGCCGCCGATCCGGGCGGCCGTATCGCCGCCGCGGATGCGCGCGAGGATGCGTTCGCCGAGCTGGCGCAGCACCCGGTCGCCGGCCAGGTGGCCATGCTCGTCGTTGATCGGCTTGAAGAAGTCGATGTCCAGCAGCGCGACGGACAGCCGGTGGTTGGCGTTGCGCTGCGCCCGGGCCGTTTCCGTCGCCAGCACCGCCATCGCATGGCGCCGATTGAACAGACCGGTCAGCGCATCGCGGATGCTGTGCTCGTGCAGTTCGGAGTGGTATTCGGCCTCGATGTTGCCTTCGCCGACGAACTTCAGCGTGGTTTCGCAGATCCGCAGGTGGTCGCCGTCGCGCAGCGGGGCGCGGTCGACCGGCTCGTCGTTGACGAAGGTCCGGTTGGTCGAGCCGAGGTCCTCCACCCAGTGCCGACCCTCGTCGAACACGATCCGGCAGTGACGGCGCGACACGCTGCGCTCGGCGATCTGGAAATCGGCATCGACGTCCCGGCCGATCACCACCGCGTCCCGGCCGGGCACGATCCGTGCGCCGAGACGGGCGCCCCGGATCACCACCAGGCAGGCTTCCTGACCGCCTTCGGCGCCGCGCTGGGTGCCCAGCAGTTCGGTCCGTTGATCGGCGGCGTTGGTGCGATCGGTGTCGTCGTCCATCGGATGCGGGCGCGGTGGATCCCGGCAACGGCAGAGTCGACAGTCTAGTGGATCGTGCGGCCGATCCGGTAGCTCGGTCCGCTAGCCCCGGTCGTGCTCGATCGCGGCGCGCGCCTGCGCGAGCCGATCGCGGGCTTCGTCGGCGCGGTAGTGATCGGCGCCGGCCGCGGCGGCGATCCGCGCCTCGGCGCTCTCGAGCAGCGGCACGGCCGCTGCTGGGTTGCCGCGGGCCAGTTCGCTCTTGCCGAGACCGAGTTCGAACATGCCGAGAACGAAGTCGTTGTCGGGCAGTTCTTCGCGACCGAGGACGAGGGCCTCGCGGTGCAGCGCCGCGGACTCGTCCGGGCGGCCGAGGTCGAGCAGGCAGTTGCCGAGGTTGTGCCGGGCGATCAGGCTGCGCGAGTGCCGCTCGCCGTAGAGGTCGAGGAACCCGTCCAGCGTCTCCCGATAGAACGGTAGCGCTTCGTCGGGCCGGCCCTGCTGGCGCAGGCTGCCGGCCAGGTTGCTGACCGCCGCCAGGGTCATCGGGTGCTCGTCGCCGAACAGCTCGCGCTGGCTCGCCAGGGTTTCGCGCAGCAGCGGTTCGGCCTCGGCGTAGCGCTGCTCGCGCAGGAAGACGACCGCGTGGTCGTTCAGCGTCCACAGGCGCTGGATGCGCGCGGCCGGGTCGTCGCGGCCGGCCAGTTCGTCGAGCATCTGCGCGTAGACCGCGTGGGCCCGTTCCAGCTGCATGCGGTCGGAATGCAGCTGGGCCAGCGTTCGCATGGCCTCCAGCCGCAGGTCGACGATGGCCGGGTCGTCCGCGCCGGCGGCGGTTTCGATGACGTCGACGATCACCGATTCGGCCGCGTCGGGATCGCCGACATGCTGCAGCGCGTGGGCGAGCATCGACCGGGCCTCGAGCCGCAGCAGCTCGTCGGCCGGGCCGAGCGCGTCGGTGTGCTCGACGAGCGCGCGGGCGCGGCTCAGCGCCTGTTCGCCCTCACCGAGGCGGACCGCCAGTGCGATGCGCTGCCGGGCCGCGCGCAGGGCCAGCCGCTCGAGGTCGCCGCGATCCGCGGCGAGCCGCTCGGCGCGCTCGATGTGCTCGGTGGCCTCCGTGTCGGCGCCGATCGCGAGGTAGGCGCTGCCGATGGTCAGTGCGATCTCGGCCAGGATGTCCGGCTGGTCGGCCAGCTCGTTCTCGGCGCGCAGCGCGGCGTCGTCGAGGACCCGCCGCATCAGGGCGGTGTCGGCGCCGCTGGCGTAGGCCGGGTCGATCGAGTCGAGCATGCGGACGACGAAATCGGCAGTCTGCTCGGCGCGTGCCGCCGCGAGCTGGGCGCGGTCCCGTTCGGCCTGGGCCTGGACCAGGCCCCACAGCGCCAGCGCGAGGCCGCCGACCAGCGCCGCCAGGACCAGCGAGCCGACGCCCAGCGCGAGCCGATTGCGGCGCACGAACTTGCTCCAGCGGTAGCGGCGCGTCGGTGGCACCGCTTCGACCACGTCGCCGGCCAGTTGCCGTTCCAGGTCGCGGGCCAGCTCGGCGGCCGACGGATAGCGCTGTTCGCGCGCCGGGGCCAGCGCGCGAGCCAGGATGCAGCGCAGCTCGCGGTCGAGTCCGCGGGCGGCGGTCAGCGCCTCGACCGGCGTCGCGGCGCCGTCGATCCGGGATGCGGCGCCGCGGCCCAGCGCCGTGTGGAAGGTATCGAGCGCATCCCGGTCGGCGGTCGACGGCGGGCGCGCGCCGGTCAACAGTTCGAACAGCATCACGCCGAGCGCGTAAACGTCGCTGCGGGTGTCGATCCGGCGCACGTCGTCGGTGTACTGTTCCGGGCTCATGTAGGCCCGCGTGCCGGCGCGGTCGGAACTGTTGGCCCGGTGCTGGCCGCCCTGGTCGGACACGCTGGTGGCCACGCCGAAGTCGATGATCTTGGGCAGCGGCTCGCCGTCGACCGTGCAGACCAGCACGTTGGCCGGCTTCAGGTCGCGGTGGATGATGCCTCGCTCGTGGGCGTGCTGGACCCCCTGGCAGATCCGGATGAACAGCCGCAGGCGCGCCGCGGTGTCCAGCCCCTGCGCTTCGGCGTGGTCGGTGACCGGCTGCCCGGGGACCCACTCCATGGCGAACCACGGCCGACCGTCGTCGGTCGAGCCGGCGTCGAAGACCTGGGCGATGCACGGGTGGGCCATCTGGGCGAGCATCTGGCGCTCGACCTCGAACAGCGCCCGCCCGAGGCCGTCCAGCGCCGAGCCGTGGATCAGTTTCAGCGCGACCTTGCGCCGGACCGGTTCGAGCTGCTCGGCCAGCCAGACCGACCCCATGCCGCCCTGGCCGAGCAGCTCGATCAGCCGGTAGCCGCCGATTCGCGCCAGTGCTTCGGCATCGCGCTCGGCCGCGCCGCCGTCGGGGTCGCGGAATCCGGTGATCTCGACGTGGGTGCGGTCGTCGTCGGACGGATGCGTCATGCGGTTTCCCTCGGAATCGGGCGAAATCGTAGCAGGTCGGCCGCGAACCGAGCGCCGGCCGGGATGCGGCCATCCGTCCGGCAAGCGGCGATGTAAAAAAACGGCGGTTCCGGCGTCCTAACCAGTACACCCGATAGTGTGAGAACCCGACATGCGGATCCTGATTGCCTTGCTGCTGGCCTGGACGGCCGGCCTGATGCTGGAGCTTCGTCTCGACGGCGATCTGCCGGCCGCGGTCGTGGCCGGACTGTTCCTGCTGGCCTGGACGGCGCTGGGCTCGGTCCCGGCGCTGCGCCGCGGCTTCGGCGGCAGGCCGTGATGCGCATCCTCGTGGCGCTGGCCGGCGTGGCTGTGCTGGCCCTGATCGCACGTGGTCTGGCGTGGCCGCTGCCCGGCTGGACGCCGGTGGTCGGCTATTTCGCGCTGCATGCGCTGCTCGGGCAGGTCGGTCCCTGGGCCGCCGCGCCGAAGGCGGTGGCCGGGGATGGCGACGACGACGAGGCGATCTTGGCCCCCGAACTGCCGATTTCCGGACCGATCGGTCGGCTGGGTCGGCGCGGGCTGGTCGCGTTGTTCTTCACGACCCAGATGCTGCTGCTCTTCAACCCCTTCCAGCTGGTCCAGGTCACTCGCCAATGGTTCGGCAACGCCGCGCTGCAGCGGCGCGAGCGCGCGACCGGCAGCGACGGCCGCGATCGGCCCACCGAGGTCCGCTACCGGTTGCCGTTCGACGGCGAGTGGCTGCTCTGCAACGGCGGCCCGACGCCGAAGACCTCGCATTCCTGGGACGTGCTCGGCCAGCGGTTCGCGCTGGATTTCGTGGTCGCCGATGCCGAAGGCCGGCGGCACGTCGGGCGCGGCACCAGGGTGACCGACTACCTCGCCTACGGCTGCGACATCGTGGCCGCGGCCGACGGTGAGGTCGTGGCCGTCGAGCAGCGCATCGGGGATGCGCCGCTGGTCGGCTGGGGCGTGTGCGACGTCACCGCGCGCAGTTTCATCGGCAACCACGTGCTGATCCGGCACGCCGAGGGCGAGTACGCGCTGTATGCCCACCTGGTCCGCGGCAGCGTGCCGGTGGCGGTCGGCCAGCGGGTGCGCTGTGGCCAGCGGATCGGCCGCTGCGGCCACAGTGGTCACAGCACCGAGCCGCACCTGCACTTCCACGTCCAGGACGCCGCCGAGTTGTTCGGCGGCATGGGGCGGCCGATCCGCTTCCGCGACTGCACGATCGACGGGCGATCGATCGAGGACGGGCAGATGCCGACGGCCGGCCAGCGCCTGCAGTCCACGGTCGCCATCACGCGCGTCGTGGCCGACGCTTCGTCGCGTCCCCTGCAGCGTTCGTCGGCGCCTTGCTGACGGGCCCGCGCGTCGTCGTCGAAGCGACATCGCCGCGCGCTACACTGGCGTCATGAATCGACGCACCAAGATCGTGGCCACGCTGGGCCCCTCCACCGACGATCCGCAGGCGCTGGAGGCGCTGATCCGGGCCGGCTGCGACGTGGTCCGGATCAATTTCTCGCACGGCGACCCCGAGACCCACTCGCGGCGCATCCGGATGGTCCGCGCCGCGGCCCGCGAGCTCGACACCGATGTGGCCGTGCTGGCCGACCTGGCCGGCCCGAAGATCCGGATCGACCGCTTTCGCGACGGCGCCGTGGAGCTCGAGAAGGGCCAGGCCTTCACGCTGATCGCCGAGGACCCGCCGCCGCCCGGCGACCGGACCGGGGTCGGCGTGGCCTACCTGGACCTGCCCGGTGACGTGAAGCCGGGCTCGGAACTGCTGCTCGACGACGGGCTGATCGCGATGCAGGTCGAGCGCGTGGCCGGCACGCGGATCCATTGCACCGTGCTGACCGCCGGGCGGCTGTACGACCGCAAGGGCCTGAACCTGCGTGGCGGCGGGCTGTCGCTGCCGGGCGTGTCGAAGGCCGACGAGGCCGACATCCGGCGCGCGGCGGACTGGCAGGTCGACTACCTGGCGGTGTCGTTTCCGCGTTCGGCCGCCGACATCGAGCAGGCCCGAACGCTGCTCCGGCGCGCCGGCGGCGAGGCCCACATCGTCTCGAAGATCGAGCGCACCGAGGCGATCGACAATCTCGACGAGGTCATCGAGGCCTCCGACGCGGTGCTGGTCGCGCGCGGCGACCTCGGCGTGGAGATCGGCGAGGCCGAGCTGCCCGGGCTGCAGAAGAAGATCATCGCGACCTCGCTGGCGCTGAACCGGCCGGTGATCACGGCGACCCAGATGATGCAGTCGATGGTCGAAAGTCCGGTGCCGACCCGCGCCGAGGTGCTGGACGTGGCCAACGCCGTGATCGACGGCACCGACGCGGTGATGCTGTCGGCCGAGACCGCGGTCGGACGTCACCCGGCCCGGGTCATCGAGGCGATGGCGCGGATCTGCGAGGGCGCCGAGCGCCACGTCCAGGCGACGATCCCGCAGCGCCGGTTGATCGTGAAGCCCGAGCGCACCGACCAGGCGATCGCGATGGCAGCGATGATCACCGCGGCCAACGTGCCGGTGCGCGCGATCGTTGCGTTGACCGAGTCCGGTTCGACCGCCCGCTGGCTCAGCCGCGTGCGCTCGCCGGTGCCGATCATCGCGCTGTCGCCGAACCGCGCCAGCCTGCGTCGGATGCGGCTCTACCAGCACGTCTTTCCGCTGTTCTTCGCCACCGAGGCCGCCGATGGCACCGAGTCCGGCCGGCAGGCCGTCGATCACGTGCTGCGGGCCGGCCTGGTCGATCCGGGCGACCGGGTGATCCTCACCCTCGGCGACGAGATGGGACTGGAGGGCGGCACCAACACGATGAAGATCGTCACGGTCGGCCAGCGTGGCGGCGACGGTGATCGCCAGGGCGAGTTCGAGAACCTGTGACCGGGCGGCGCCGCCGGCGCTTCCGCTACAATACCGCGCACTCCCTATTTCACGCGGCCGCAGGGTCGCATCGCGTCGTTTCGAGGAGCCGAACATGAGCGATTTTCTGGAACAACTCGTCACCACCGCCCAGGCCATGGTCGCCCCGGGCAAGGGCATTCTCGCCATCGATGAATCGACCGGCACGATCGCCAAGCGGCTGGCGTCGGTCAAGGTCGAGAACACCGAGGAGCACCGCATCGACTACCGCTCGATGCTGCTGACCACCCAGGGGCTCGGCGACTACATCTCCGGCGCCATCCTGTACGACGAGACGATCCGCCAGAAGACGCCGGACGGCAAGCGCATCGTCGAGGTCATGAACGAGGCCGGCATCCTGCCCGGCATCAAGGTCGACACCGGCGCCAAGCCGCTGGCCGGCTTCGACGACGAGAAGGTCACCGAAGGCCTGGACGGCCTGCGCGAGCGGCTTTCGGAGTACGTCGAACTGGGCGCGACGTTCTGCAAGTGGCGCGCCGTGATCACGATCGGCGACGACATTCCGTCGCGCACCTGCATCGAGGCCAACGCCCACGCGCTGGCCCGCTACGCCGCGCTGTGCCAGGAAGCCGGCCTGGTGCCGATCGTCGAGCCGGAGGTGCTGATGGACGGCACGCACGACCTGGACACCAGCTTCGATGTGACCGAGGCCACGCTGAAGGCCCTGTTCAACCAGCTCTACGAGCACAACGTGCTGCTCGAAGGCACGGTGCTGAAGGCCTCGATGGTGATCTCCGGCAGCGAGGCCGACAATCGGGCCAGCGTCGAAGAGGTCGCCGAGGCCACCGTCGACTGCCTGCTCAACGCCGTGCCCGCTTCGGTCGCCGGCATCGTGTTCCTGTCCGGCGGCCAGACCGAAGTCGAGGCCACCGCGCACCTCAATGCGATGAACAACCTCGGCGACCTGCCGTGGCCGCTGTCGTTCTCCTACGGCCGCGCCCTGCAGCACGGCGCCCTGACCGAGTGGGCCGCCGACCCGAAGGGCAACCGCGCCAGCGCCCAGAAGATCCTCCACCACCGCGCCCGCATGAACGGCCTGGCCGCGATGGGCGAGTGGAACGAGGCCGACGAGGGCTGAAATGACGGTTTCCGGGTTCGGGTTTCCGACTTCCGGAAGCCCGGCTCCGGGGCTCGGTGTTCGGCGTTCGGGGCGAGTCCGGGAAAAGCGTTTTGTCCGCAGATGAACACAGATGAACACGGATGAACACAGATAAAGGCGGATGGGATGAGAAAATTAGGCCAGAGCCAAAGAAAGCGTTCGAACGCACCTCATCATCTGTAGCCGCCACCCTGTCGCCTGAAACCTGAAACCTGAAACCTGAAACCTGAAACCTGAAACCTGAAACCTGAAACCTGAAACCGGAAACCGGAAACCGGAAACCGGAAACCGGAAACCGGAAACCGGAAACCGGAAACTGAAAACTGAAAACTGAAAACTGAAAACTGAAACCCGACCCCACTCGCCCCTTTTCCCTCTCCCCTTTCCCCTGCCTATTTACCCATGTCCGACTTCGACGAACAGGCCCTCGACTATCACCGCTACCCGACGCCGGGCAAGATCAAGATCGTCGCGACCAAGGCCCTGACCACCCAGAAGGACCTGGCGCTGGCCTATTCGCCGGGCGTGGCCGCGGCCTGTCGGGCGATCGTCGATGATCCGCTGGCCGCGCGCGAGGTGACGTCGCGCGGCAACCTGGTCGCGGTGATCTCCAACGGCACGGCGGTGCTCGGCCTGGGCAACATCGGGCCGCTGGCGGCCAAGCCGGTGATGGAAGGCAAGGCGGTGCTGTTCAAGAAGTTCGCCGATATCGATGTGTTCGACATCGAGATCGACGAGCAGGACCCGGACAAGCTGATCGACATCGTCGCCAGCCTCGAGCCGACCTTCGGCGGCATCAATCTCGAGGACATCAAGGCGCCGGAGTGCTTCCACGTCGAGGAATCGCTGAAGGAGCGCATGAACATCCCGGTGTTCCACGACGACCAGCACGGCACGGCGATCATCACCGCCGCGGCCATCGTCAACGGTCTGCAGCTGGTCGGCAAGAAGATCGAGAAGGTCCGGCTGGTCGCCTCCGGCGCCGGGGCCGCCGGCATGGCCTGCCTGGACCTGCTGGTGACGATGGGCCTGAACAAGGAGAACATCGTCGTCTGCGACCGCGAGGGCGTGGTCTACACCGGCCGCGAGATCGACATGGACGACCGCAAGGCCGGCTACGCGATCGACACCGATGCGCGCACGCTCGACGACGTGATCGGCAAGGCCGACATCTTTCTCGGCGTCTCGGCGCCGGGCGTGCTGAAACCTTCGATGGTCGAGCGGATGGCGAAGAAGCCGATCATCCTGGCGCTGGCCAACCCGGTGCCGGAGATCATGCCCGACGTCGCCCGCGAGGCGCGGCCCGACGCACTGATCGCCACGGGCCGCTCGGACTTCCCGAACCAGGTCAACAACGTGCTGTGCTTTCCCTACATCTTCCGCGGCGCGCTGGACGTCGGGGCGACGGTGATCAACGACGAGATGAAGATGGCCTGCGTCCACGCCATCGCCGAACTGGCCCGGATGGAAGCCAGCGACGTGGCCGCGGCCGCCTATGGAGGAGAAGCGACGAAGTTCGGCCCCGACTACCTGATCCCGCAGCCCTTCGATCCGCGCCTGCTGGTCCAGCTGGCGCCGGCGGTGGCGAAGGCGGCGATGGACTCCGGCGTGGCGACCCGGCCGATCGAGGACCTCGAGGCCTACCGCGAGCGGCTGAGCCAGTACGTGTTCCGCACCGGCCTGCTGATGAAGCCGGTCTTCGACGCCGCGCGCAAGGACCCGAAGCGCGTGGTCTTCGCCGAGGGCGAGGAAGAGACCGTGCTGCGCGCGGTGCAGACGATCGTCGACGACGGTCTGGCCCGGCCGATCCTGGTCGGGCGTCCGTCCGTGGTCGACATGCGGATCGAGCGCGCCGGTCTGCGCATCCGCGCCGGCGAGCACTTCGAGCTGGTGAATCCGGAATCGGATCCACGCTTCAAGGACTACTGGCAGACCTTCCACCGGATCACCGAGCGAAGAGGCGTGACGCCGGACTCGGCCAAGGCGATCGTGCGTACGCGCAACACGGTGATCGCCGCGATCATGGTCTACCGCAACGAGGCCGACGCGCTGATCTGCGGCGTGGTCGGGCGCTACCAGAAGAAGCTGCAGTACGTCACCGAGGTGCTCGGCCTGCGCGAGGACTGCGCCACGCTCGGTGCGCTGTCGGCGATGACCAACGAATCGGGCACCTACTTCGTCTGCGACACGCACGTGAACCCGGACCCGACCGCCGAGCAGCTGGCGGATATCACATTGATGGCGGCCGAGAAGGTCCGGATGTTCGGCATCACGCCGAAGGTCGCGCTGCTGTCGCACTCGTCCTTCGGCAGCCACGTCAATGCCCAGGCCTCGAAGATGCGCCGGGTGCTGCAGCTGGTTCGCGAGCGCGCGCCGGAGCTGGAAATCGAGGGCGAGATGCGCGCCGACGCCGCACTGATGCCGAAGGTGCGCGAGCGCGTGTTTCCGAACTCGATGCTGACCGGCCAGGCGAACCTGTTCGTCATGCCCGACCAGGACGCGGCGCACATCGCCTTCAACATGGCGCGCGTGATCGGCAAGGGCGTCAACGTCGGCCCGATCCTGATGGGCGCCGGTCGCCCGGCTCACGTGCTGACGCCGTCGGCCACCGTGCGGCGGGTGGTCAACATGACCGCGATCGCGGTGTTCGATGCGCAGATGGAAGTAGCAAGTCAGGTTCAGAAATGACTTCGGGCGGCACTTGCTTGGGCCGCCCGAAGTCAGTTTCACTCTCAGTCGGACTTCCTGGGGGTCAGTTCATTTGATCGTCGCCGGGGGGCGGAATAGGAAGCCGGTGGAAGTGTGTTGAATGTTGGACATCAACAAGCACACCGTCTACGAAAATGTACGCAGTGCTCCAGAACCATATGCCCCAGACTTGCTGCCCATTCGGGCCTGGCCCCATTCCGTAATTGCTGCCCGATTCTGTAACTGTTCCCGTGCCCCCTGGTGGAGGGTTTGGCGCGTCTCCAGTCTTTCGCTGCGTATCGGTCGATTGTGATTCGAGCCAGAAGTCGAATGGTTCCGACTCTGGAATCCGCGTTTGATGAAAGTCGAGTACTTTGCCCGAAGCGTCGGTCGTGATCAATGCCCAATGGCCATCTGAAAGCCGTGCTTCAGTGCACGCGGGCGAACAGAAAGATTCGATTTTAGCCTCTTGAGCTCTGAAGTCACCGTGAGATGAAAATGCAAGAGTGCTAAATAGCAAAACATAGAAAAGTTTCGACATCATTGATGCTCACCTACTGTTGTTTGCCAATTGCTGGGCGAGCCAGCACAAAAGACGGTACCAAAAGAAGGGGGGGGGGTAGCAAGTAGGCGCTCAGCGGTGCCAGGTCACCGCCGGTTCCTGCAGTTCGGACAGCTGTTCGCGCAGCTGGGTGATCACCGTCTCCCAGTGCCGATCGTCCTCGAACCACGGGAAGGCCATCGGGAAGGCCGGATCGTCCCAGCGCCGGGCCAGCCAGGCCTGGTAGTGGATCATCCTGAGCACCCGCAGCGGCTCGATCAGTGCGAGTTCGCGCGCGTCGAAGTCCATGAACACCGAGTACTCGTCGAGCAGCCAGCCCCACTGGCGCTCGCGCCACTCGCGCTCGCCCGAGATCAGCATCCACAGGTCCTGGACCGCCGGGCCCATCCGGCAGTCGTCGAGGTCGACGAAGTGCGGCGCGTCGCGCCACAGGATGTTGCCCGGGTGGCAGTCGCCGTGCAGGCGGATCGAAGGGATCTCGCCGATCCGCGACCAGGCCGACTCGACGTGGGCCAGCGCGTCGTCGGTCAGGGACTTGAACGCCGATTCGAGGTGCATCGGAATCCAGTCGTGGTCCAGCAGCCAGTCGCGCGGCTCGCGGCCGAGTGCATCGGGCGTCAGGGTCTCGCGGTGCTCGAACGGCCGCGCCGCACCGACGGCGTGCATCCGGCCCAGCGCGTGACCGATCGCCTTCAGCGTGTCCTCGTGCTCCGGCTCCGGCGCATGCCCGCCCTGGCGCGGAAACAGCGCGTAGCGGAAGCCGGCGTGCTCGAGCAGGGTTTTTCCGTCGAAGGCCATCGGCGCCACCACCGAAAGACCCGCCGCGGCGAGTTCGGCGGCGAATGCATGTTCTTCGAGAATGGCCGGTTCGTTCCATCGGTCCGGCCGATAGAACTTGCCGATCACCGGCACCCCGTCCTCGATGCCGATCTGCCAGACGCGGTTCTCGTAGCTGTTGAGCGCGAGCAGGCGGCCATCGGTAGAAAGTCCGGCAGATTCAGCGGCTTCCAGAACGGCGTCCGGCGTGAGCGCTGCGAAAGGGTGGGCATCGGTTCTTGAATCCATGGTCTCTATTCTGAGGGCAACCGGTGTCCGACCGGAGCGCCCGTCGGGAAATTCACGGGGGCATCGGTCCGGCGCCTGAATTGAGAGGGCGAAAGAAGTGTGATACGGTTCACAAAGTCCACGCGCACGCCTTCGCCGACAGAACGACGATCGTGGTGGCCAAACTCCTGCCATCGTCGGGTCGCAATTCGAGGGCTGTGCGCTGGGGCGAACGGGGACGGGACATTCGAACCGCAGTGGATCGGATCAGCGTCATTTTGTGCGGTCCGCGCCGTTGCGCAGGTCGGACCGGTTCGAGGGAGGACCTTTTCGACCCGCGGTCGATAAGGCGGATGGAGGTCGAGGCGACCCTGCGTCGCGCTCTCCATCCTGAACAGGGAGCTGGGTTTGATTGCCGATATTCCTCTGGTCCGCGCATTCTCGCGCGGATTCGTCGTCGCTTCCCTGATGCTGGGAGCGATGATGTCTTCGCCGGCGGCCGCTGCCGTCAACCTTCAGACCGACTTCATCGCGCCGGCGACCTACACGCCGGGGGATACCGGCATCGAGTACAGGATCCGGATCGTCAACACCGGATCGGACCCGGCGACCGACGTCGATATCACGACCTCGTTTCCGGACGGCGCGACCGTGACTTCGGCGACCTGCCCGAACGATCAGGGGGGCGTCACGTCCTGTGACCGGACCATCACCGACGGCAACCTGGCATCGAACAACAGCGACATCGGGGCCGGCGGGTTCATCGAGTTCCGGTTGAGCGTGGACTTCGACTCGGCCCTGGTGGCCGATCCGCTCGATTTCGACGTGCTGGTGGTCGATGCCGGAGCGACCTTCAGCGGCGACGGTGCCGACAGTTGCCCGTCGGGCAGCTGCGCCATCGGCAGCACCCTGGCCCCGGAAAGCGACCTCGGGGTGACCAAGACGGCCGACGACAGCACGTATGTCCCCGGCCAGACCGGCACGTTCTCGATCATCGTGACCAACACCGGACCCAGTGACGCCGCCGGCGTCACGCTGACCGATACGATTCCGCCCGGCACCTCGATCGACGATTGGAGCTGCAGCGCATCGGGTGGCGCCAGCTGCCCGGTCCTGGGCGCCGGCGCGACCCAGACCTTCGATCTGGTTGCCGCCGGCAGCCTGGATTTCACCCTGACGCTGGACTACCCGAGCAGCCTGACAGCGGCCACGTTGACCAACGAGGTCGAGGTTTCTGCCGATATCGGCACCTCCGGCAGCAACGCCAACTCGGCGTCCGCCAGTGTCACCCGCACCGCGTTCGTCGACCTGCAGACCGCCGTGACCAGCGCTGCGACGACCTACGTGCCGGGTACGACCGGGAATTCCGCCACCTTGACCGTCTCGAATGCGGGCCCCTCGGATGCGTTCGGCGCCGAGTTCTCGTTCGATGTGCCCGTCGAGATCGACAGCCTCGACTGGGCCTGCCCGGCGGGCGCGTCCTGCGCGCCGATGAGCGCAACGGCCGCCGGCGGCGACACCGTTTCGATCCAGATGGATGTCCCGGCTTCCGATTCGGTGGCCGTCGCGCTGACGGCGATCGATTACGACAGCGGCGCGCTGGCCGACCCGCTGGAGGTCGTCGCAACGGCGTCCCCGGCCATGGCCGACACCGAATCGGACGGGACCGACAATGCCGCAACGATCAGTCAGGCGATCGACCGTCAGGCCGATGTTCAGGTCACGAAAGTCGCCAGTGCATCCATCGCCAATCCCGGCGATGCCTACGAATACACCATCACGGTCACCAACCTGGGTCCCAGTGATCTCGGCAACGGGCCCGGCGAGAGCGGTGTGCGGGTCATCGATGACGTATCGGGCGACCTGCTCGGCGATCCCGGCGAAATTCGTTGTGCCGCCGAGTCTTCGGCGCCGTGCTTCCTGTTCTGTCCGTCGGACGAAGGGGTCGCCAACAGCGCGCTGACCATCGACAGCGCGGTCTGCCCGGTCGAGCCTAGAGAGGTTCGCGGCGACCTGGTGGCCACCATGGAAGACCCCGAGCAGAACGCGCTGCGGCTTTCGGCCGGAAGTTCGACCGAAGTGAAGCTGTTCGTCAGCGTGTCGGGCACCGCGACCGATGTCGCAGAGATCGTCAACACCGCGTCCGTCCGGATCGATCCGGGCGATGCCGTCACGGAGCTCGATCCGACGCTCGGCAACGAGGATTCGGTCCCGGTTTCGATCGAAGTGGCCGCCGACCTCGTGGTCACCATCGACGATGGCGCCATGGAGGCCACGCCCGGTGAGTCGGCGTCCTACGACGTGATCGTCACCAACAGCGGAAACCAGGCCGCTGCCGGCGTCGATGTCGATGTCGACTTTTCCCTGGCCTCCGATCCGGCGGCCTCGCCGTTCCTGAACGGCGACGTGCAGTGGGCCTGTCGTGCGTTCAACGGCGCGTGCTGCAGCAGTCCGGCAGGCGCGGGAGAGTGCGGCACCACCGCGCCGGTGATCGGTTCGGGCGAGCTCCAGGATCGCCTGGTCGACCTTCCGGGCCAGGGGCGCCTCGAGTTCACCTTCACCGGCGAACTGGATCCTCGCGCACGGGGTACTGCCAGGGGCACGGCGTCGGCCACGCTGCCGACGGGCATCAATGAAATCGATCCGTCGGACAATACGGATATCCAGGATGAAACCAGCCTGGTGCCGGAGTCCCTGCTTCGTCTTGCCAAGAACCTGCTGTCGATCGATGCCCAGCCCAGCGGTGCCTCGCTGCTCCGCTACCGGATCGACATCAGCAACCTGGGACCCAGCTTTGCCGAAGACGTCGGCGTGGTCGACACGCTGTCCGACGCCAATCTGGATCCGGACAATGCGACCCGGCCCGCCTCCTGGACCTGTTCGGTGATCGAAGGTCCGGGTGCGCCGGGACCGACCGACCCGCCGGTCAGCTGCGGCAGCGGCACCGGGCCGCTGGACCGGGATGCCATGTCCGAGCCTCGTGTCACCGTCGATCTCGATGTGGGCACCAAGGTTCGCTATACGGTCGACGTCCTGACCGTGGAGAATCCGGACGAACCGCTGCAGGTCGTCAACACCGCGACGGCAACGTCGGAGGGCGGCAGCGCCACGGCAACCATCACTTCGAACCTGATTGCCGAAGGCGAGCTCGACATCACGGTGACCGACGGTGTGGAGGAGGCCGTTCCGGGCACGCCCACGGGATACACCGTGACGATCCAGAACGTCGGTGACGAGGCCGTGTTCGATGCCGCGGTGCGGAATGAATTTCCGCCGGAACTCGAGAACGTGGCGTGGTCCTGTGACGCGATCACGCCGATCCCGGGCGACCTCGAAGAATTCGATCCGGTCGGGCCCAGCGGCACGCCGGGCGGGGCGATCGTGGCCAGTGCCGACGGTCGGCACGTCTACCAGCTTGCGCCGGATCTGAACCGGCTGTATGTCTATGCGCGCAACAGCGTCCCGGGCCTCGATTTCGGTGCGATGAACGAACTGGAATTCGAGACCCAGGGCGAGAACGACAGCGCCGACGCCGGTCAGACCGTCGAGAACATGGAGGGGCCGATCGACCTCGCGATCAGTCCCGATGGACGGCACGTCTACGTGTTGTCCCGGGCCGCGGTCGACAGCGAGGCCGAGAACGCGATCGTGGTGTTCAGTCGTGACGTGAACCCGGCCTCCGAGGACTTCGGAACGCTGTCGTTTGCCGGGTCGGCCACCGAGGGGATTCCGGTCGAACCGCGTGCGCTGGTCGCCGGAAGCGACAACCTGTTCGTGGCCGGCGACGCCGGCTCGATTTCGATCTATGCAAGAGCGGACACGACCGGTCTGGCGTCCTTCGTCGAGACCCGGACGCAGAACGTGCCCGCCGACCCGGCCGCGCTGGCGCTGGACGCTGCCGACGGGCTGCTGTTCGCTGCATCGGGCACGGGTTCGCAGCTGAGCGTGTTCTCGGTCAACGATGACGACACGGCCGGCGACCCGATCGGTCGATTGACCTGGCTGGACCGGGACCTGACGGCCGGCACGCTGGCCGGCGTGTCCGATCTCGATCTGTTCGCGTCGTCCGACGATCTGTACGTGACCGCGGCGGGCAGCGGCAACCTGGTCGCCGTTCGCTACGTGGACGGCGACAGCGATACCGTTCCCGATCCGGCCATCACCGCGTCGTACCCGGTCGCGGGCCCGGCGGCCTCGTCGATCTCGCCCGACGGTGAGCACGTGTTGATCGTCAGCCCGTCCAGTGACACGCTGACCTGGTTCCGACGCGACGTGGTCAACGGTACGCTGGACGAACGGAGGAGCCTGGCGCGGAGTTTCGACGGCGCCTCGCCGCCGACCTGTCTCGACCAGTGCACCGTCGCGGCGCCGGTGGACGTCCTGGTGACCAGCGACGGCCGACACGTGATGCTGGCCGGTTCGGAGGGCGGTTCGGCGCCGATCCTGAGCGTGTACACGCGGCGCGCACCCGATCCGCTGTTCGCGCTGATCGAGGTCGATCGCGACACCGATCCCGGAACGCCCCAGGACATCGACGGTCCGGATCTCGAGTCGCCGGCCGATATCGCGATCAGCCCGGACGGGGACCATGTCTATGCGATCAGCTTGTCGCAAGGCTCGATCGCGCTGTATGAACGCAACGAAGATGCCGGGCTGACGGAGCTCACCGCCGGCGGGCACCTGGTGTTCGTCCGCGACTGGTCCGAAGGCGACATCACGGCCGGCGGACTGACCATCGCCGGAATGAGCCGGCCGGAGTACCTCACGATCAGCCCCGACGGGCTCAGCGTCGTCGTTTCCAGCCAGGATGGCGATTCGCTGGCGGTGTTCCGCCGCAACCCGGACGGTACGCTGGAGTTCAAACAGGCCTTGTTCGACGGCGTCGGCGGCGTCGACGGGCTGGCCGGTGCTCGCGGCATGGCCATGGACCCGATGTCGACCCACCTGTACGTCGCCGGAGGCTTCGATGCGTCGGTGGCGATCTTCCAACGAAACGCCAGCTTCGAGTTCGAATGGATCGATCAGGCCCGGAACGGGGTCGGATTCAACAACCTGACCGGCGTGCGGGACGTGGCCGTCAGCCCGGACGGATTGCAGGTCTATGCCGTTTCGGACGTCGACGATGCCCTGGTGGCCATGGCGCGCGAGGACGACGGCCGCCTGTCCTTCCTGCAGGCCGTGACCGCCGGCGTCGGCGATCGTCCGATGGCGGTCGAGGTTTCGCCGGGCGACGGCGATCACGTCTACGTGGCGTCCCAGAACAGCGATTCGATCAGCGTGTTCCGCCGCATCGTGACCAGTGGAGAGGCCTTCGGGACGCTGGCCAGCGGGCGTCAGCAGTTCAATCTCGATGACGGCATCGAGTTCATGAACGGACCGCGCGACCTGGCCGTCAGCCCCGACGGCAAGCGCGTGTACGTCGCCGCGCAGTTCGACTCCAGCGTGCTGGTCTTCGATCGCGACCTGAACCGAACCGGCGGCAACTTCGGTGCGCTGGCGCCGGTCGCGGTCAGCCGCGACGATGTCGATGGAGTCGACGGCATCGACGGCATCTATGCGCTCGCGGTCAGCCCGGATTCCGACAACGTCTATGCGGCCGGTTTCGGCGATCGCGCGATTTCGTCCTTCGTGCTCGGCATCGGTTCGGTCTGCACCGGCGGCGGCAGCGGCACGATCGACGACCTCGTTACGCTCGGCGTCGGCGGCTTCGTGCAGTACCGGGTCGTTGCCGACATTCGACCGGACGCCGAAGGCGAGCTGGTCAACACGGCGACCGTGACGCTTCCGGACAATGTGACGGATCCGACTCAGCCCGGCGTCGACAATCCGAGTCGCAGTTCGTCGGATACGACCACGCTGACGCCGCGGGCCGATCTCGTCCTGACCAAGACCAACGAGCAGATCTCCGTGGTGTCCGGCCAGCCGGTGACCTATCGGATCCAGGTGTCGAATCTCGGTCCCAGCAACGTGCGGTTCGAGACCAGCAATGTCGTCGTGACCGACATGCTGGACATCACCGATTTCGATGTCTCGTCGGCAGCCTGGAGTTGTGTCGCGAGCAGTTCGGGCGCGCTGGGCTTCCTCGATAGCGTGGTCGAGGGGTCCGAGGAGGACGATCCGGACCTCGGCCTCGAAGGCGTGTCGTCGCTGGTTCTCGTCCGGGATTCCGATGGGATCGGGCCGCTCGGTACGTACCTGGCCACCGCATCGGTCGTCGATGACGCCGTCAGCCTGTTCGAACAGAACAGTGACGGCTCGTTGCTGCACGTGTTGACGGTGTCGGATGGCGATCTGCTCGATGGCGTCCCGGTCGATCGGCTGGCAGGCGCGAATTCCATCGCGGCCAGTCCGGACGGCCGGTTCCTGTACGTTGCCAGCCGCATCGACGACGCGATCACCGTCCTGGAGATCATCGAAGACACCGGTAGCGTGGCGCTGGCCCTGGTCGAGACCCGGACCGGTATCCAGGGCCTCGATCAGGCGTCGCACCTGGTCATGAACGCGTCCGGCGACACCGTCTACGTCGCCGGCCCCAACGACGATGCGATCGCGGTGTTCGAGCGCGATGCCTCGGACGGCGTCCTGACCTATCTGGAATCGGAGCGCAACGGCGTCGATGACGGCACCGACCCCGGCGGCGTGGTCGACGGGATCGACGGAGTGACGCGGTTGGTGTTGAGCCCGGACGGGGCGCATCTGTATGCCGTAGCGGCGACCGACCGGGCCGTCGCCCGCTTCGATATCGAGGCCGGCGGCCGACTGTCGTGGGCCGCCGTCGACGATGCCACGAGCCTGGACGTCGATCTTTCCGGTGCCGCCGGTGCCGCGCTCGACGCCAGCGGTTCGAATCTCTACGTCAGCGCCCGGAACGCGGACCGGATCGTGGTCTTCTCGCGCGATGCCGACGCAACGAGCAGCAGCTTCGGCGAGTTGACGGTCGTCGAGGAAGTGGTGCAGGGGGAACGCGGCGTCAGCGGCCTGCTCGGGCCGCGCGGCCTGGTCGTCAGCCGGGACGGGCGCCATGTCTATGCGGCCTCGGAGGTCAGCGGTTCGGCGACATGGTTCGGTCGCGACCCCGGCGATGGCTCGCTGAACTTCGGCGGGGTCATCAGCAACGAAAGCAGTTTCGTCACCGGCCTCGGCGGTGCCACGGATCTTCTGCTCGACGACGTGTCGATCGACGATCCGCTCAACCAGCTCTACGTCGCGGGTTCGACCGGTTCGGCGATCGCACGGTTCGCCCGAAGCAACGACTCCTCGTGCCCGGCCTCGGGGACCGATGAACTCGAAGGCGGCGTCGGCGTCGATATCGCAGCCGGCGGCAACGTGATCTTCGAGCTGACGGTGAACGTGGCCGCGACCACGGACGGCGAGGTGGAGAATTCCGCTACGGTCACGGCCGATCCGGGCGTCGATACCGATCCGGCCAACAACGAGCAGTCCGATATCGACCAGGTCGAACGGATCGCCGATCTGCAGATTTCGAAGACCGATGACCGGGCCGAATTCGACGGCCTGGCCGGCGCGGTGGCCGTGGTCGGTGACGCCCGGGCGGTGTACTCGGCCGGCAGCGACGACGACGCGATCGGTGTATTCCGTCGCGCCAGCGGCACCGGCGTGGTGTCCTTCCTCGAGGTCGAGCGCAACGGTGAGGACGGTGTCTCCGGGCTGACCGATGTCAGCGACCTGGCCTTGTCCGCCGACGGCGCCCAGCTGTATGCAACGGGCGCGGCGGGCAACACCCTGGTCACCTTCGACCGCGCATCGGCCAACGCGCAGCTGAACTTTGCCGACGTCCAGCAGAACGGAACGCTGGGCATCAACGGCATCGGCGGCGCGTCGGCGGTGACGCTGTCGCCCGACGACGAACACGTGTATGTCGCCGGTCGGCTCGACAACTCGATCGCGATCTTCCGTCGTGACGCGGACGACCAATCGCCGAGTCATGGACGACTGTCGTTCCAGGGCAGCGTGCAGAACGCGACCGGCGGGGTAAGCAATCTGACCGAGCCACGGGCCCTGGCCGTATCCCCCGACGGCCTGCACCTCTACGCGGTGTCCAGCGTGGACAACAGCGTTGTCGTCTTCCAGCGAAACCCGAACCCGGGCAGCTCGGCCTTCGGGTCGCTGAGCTATGTCGAAAGTCAGTCCCAGAACATCGCTGGCGTTGCCGGTCTGGACGGCGCGATCGATCTGCAGCTTTCGACCGACGGCACCACACTCTATGTCCTCGGTGCCACCAACGGCACCGTGGCCTGGTTCGACCGGGATCCCGGCACCGGTGAACTGACCTTCGTCAACTTCAAGCAGGACGGCTTTTCCGGGGTCACCGGCCTGACCGGCAGTACGTCGATGACGCTGGGCGTCGGGGGGGAGCAACTCTACGTCGCCGGGACGGCCAGTGATTCCGTGGTTCGTTTCAACGTCCTGAGCGATGCGTCGCTGAGCTTCATCGACCGGGTGGCCAATGGCGATCCGCTGGCAGGAAGTGGCCAGGTGCTGGGGCTCGACGGGGTTGCCGATGTGTTTCCCTCGCCGGACGGCAACCAGCTGTATGCGGTCAGCTCGGTGTCGAACGCGCTGGTGACACTGGACCGTGACATGAGCGGTCTGCTGACCTATGCCGACGCCGTGATCGACGGCCTCGGCGGCGTCGCGCCGGGGTCGGCTGTGATCTACCGGATCGTCGTCGACAACCTCGGCCCCAGCGATGTTCCCGACGTCACGGTGGTCGACGATTTCGCCGATACCTTTTCGAACGTCACCTGGACCTGCATTCCGAGCGCCGAGCCGGAAGCGCAGTGCGACCCGGGCGGGTCGGGCTCGATCAACGACAGTTCGGTCATCCTGCCCGCCGGTGCGAGGGTGACCTACACGGCGGTGGCGACGGTTCGCGAAGACGCGACCGGTCGTCTGATCAACACCGCTACGGTCACCGGTGCCAACCTCCTGGATCCCGTCCTGGCCAACAACACGGCCACCGACGACGACACCGTTCTGTCGCCGAGCATCAATCTGGTCGTCGATGTGGACGACGGCGGGATCACCCGGGCGACCCCGGGCACGCCGATCGACTATCGGGTCCAGGTGACCAATGCCGGCGATTCCTTCGCCACCGATGTGCGGGTCGTCGACATGATCCCGCCGGCGCTGTTCGATGTGGCCTGGGCCTGCGCGGCCACGCCGGTCGAAGGTGAACTGAGTTACGTGCCGCCGGTTCTGCCCATCGGCAGCCCCAGCGAGCTCGACACGGCAAGCGATCTCGTGGCCACGGCCGACGGCCTGTTCGCCTACGCGGCGGGAACGGACATGGGCAACGGCGCGATCGAGGTCTTCCTGCGCGATCCGGTCAGCGGTTCGCTGCGGCGCCTGGAAACCGTCGTCCAGGGCGACGTGCTCGACGATGGCGCCGTCATCGACGGATTGCAGGGTGTCAGCGATCTCGAGCTTTCGGTGAACGGTCGCTATCTCTATGCGGCCGGCGCCGATTCCGATGCGATCGCCGTGTTCGAGCGCGATGCCGTATCGGGCCTGTTGACGCCGATCGATCTGGAACGCGACGGCCAAAACGGCGTGGATGGCCTCGGCGGCGTCAGCGAACTCCTGATCGAGCCGAACGGCATTTTCCTCTATGCCGCCGGCCGACTGGACGACGCGATCGCGGTGTTCTTCATCGACCCGGCGAGCGGACAGCTCGACTATCTCGGGCGGACCGTTCAGGGCGTCGATGGCGTGGATGGTCTCAACGGGGTCACCGGCCTGGCGTGGAGCAACGACCACCTGGTGGTGGTGGCCGACGAGAATGCTTCGCTGGCGGCCTTCGAGCCCTCCCCTTCGACCGGTCTGCTGAGCCAGGTGGCGATCGTGCAGAACTTCGAACTGGGGCCGCCGAATCCGCCGGCGCCGCTGAACGGTCCCAGCGACATCCTTGCGCTCGATTCGCGCCTGTTCGTGGCGGCCAGAGACGGCAATGCGCTGTCCGAGTTCCGCTTTGTCCCGTCCCGGGAGGTCGGGGAACCGACCGTGCTGGAATTCGTCCGGATGGTCGAAAACGGCGTCGACGGGATCACGGACCTGATCGAACCGGTTTCCCTGAGCTATTCCGAACGGCAGCAGCGCCTGTACGTCGCGGCCGCGGGCAGCGATACCGTTCACCTCTTCAGCCTCCGCGCGGAATCGCCGGAACGGCTGGCCCGGTACAGCGTCGACGAGATTCCGACCCTGGCGGGTCTCGACCGCGTCGTCCTGCCGATCGACGGACCGCTGTATGCGCTTGCCGATACCGGTGACATATCGGTGCTGGCACGTCGTCGCGGTTCGTTCTGCGAACTGTCCGGCGCGCAGGAGCTCGGTGTCCAGGCCGTCGAGATCGCTCCGGAAGGCAAAGTCGAATTCCTTGTCTCCGGCATTGTCCAGCCGAATGCAACCGGCAGATTGGTCTACACGGTCGAAGCCAACAGTCGGTTCCTCGAGCGGGAACTGGATCCCAGCGACAACGTCGGCGTGGACGACAACCTGCTCGAACCGCTACCGGATCTCCGCGTCACGAAGACCGATGGGCGTGACCGAATCGTGGCCGGAACGCCGATCGAATACATCGTCGATATGGACAACGTCGGCCCGAGCGATGCCGTGGCCGCGACCCTGACCGACTTGGCACCGATCTTCACGGGCGACAACGCCGGGTTGCTGTCCGGAAGCGCAACCTGGTCGTGCTCCGCCAACCCGTCGCTCGAGGCGGGCCAGGCGCTGGGCATCGGCGATATCGTCGAGCTTGCCGGCGCGGTGTCGCTGAGCCTGTCGCGCGACCGGACCCGCCTTTATGCAGCCAATCCGGAGCTCGACGCCTTGCTGGTGCTGGCGATCGATCCGGTCAACGGCGAACTGTCGCTGATCGAGACCTTTACCGAAGGCCAGGCACTGGGCCCGGACCCGGGCGATGCCATCGAAGGCCTGGTCGGGGCAACGGACGTCATTGCGTCTGCCGACGGACGGACCCTGTACGCCGTCGCCGCAGCGGCCAACAGCCTGGTCGTGATCGGACGCGACGATGAAGGCGACTGGGCCTTCCGGCAGCGTTTCCAGTCGGGTGTCGACGGCGTCAGCGGTCTGCTGGGCCCCCAGGACATCGTGCTGACCCGCGACCAGCGATTCGTCTACGTGGCAGCGCCCGGCGGCGACGCCATCACGGTCTTCGCGCGCGACGAAGAGACCGGGCTGTTGACCTTCGTCGAGCGGGTCCGTGACGGTTTCGGCACGATCACCCCGGACAGCAATGTCATTCGCGGCGTCCGACGGCTGCACGCCGCCTTCGATGGCGAGCACCTCTACGCCGTCGCCCCGGACTCGAATTCCATCGCGACCTTCGCCATCGATACCGACGCCGGCACGCTGACCTACCTCGGCGCGCTGCAGTCCGGCGACCCCGGGGTTGCCGGTCTCGACGGTGTCTGGGACCTGGTTGCCGGGCCCGGCGACGAGCAGCTGTACGTGCTGGGTCGCGACGCCGGCGCCGTGGTGACGCTGCAGGTCGATGCAGCCACCGGCCTTCCGGGCTTTTCGTCGCTGCGCGGCGATGCCGCGTTCGTGATGCCGGAAGCCCTCGCGATCGATGCGTCCGGATCGCGCCTGTACGCGGCCACGGCCAGTGGCGAAATCCATGTCTTCGTTCGCGACTGGCTGGATGGTGAACTGGAGTACCGCGAGGTTGCAGCCTCCGCTGCGATGAATCCGAGCTCGATTGCAGCGCTGGACGCTCCCGCGGGGTTGTATTCGATCACTCCGGGCGGCGCCCTGAATCGCTTCGATGAACTGCCGCTGTCGCGCTGCCTGACCGATTCGGGGGATAGCGACGAGGTCGTGATCGATATCGATCTTGGCGCGCGGAATCCGCGGGGCGGTCCGGTCGGTTTCGGCCAGCTCGTCTACCAGGCCACGGTGCATCCGGCGGCCCGCGGCGTGTTGACCAACCTGGCCGAACTGACCTCGGCAAACGGCATGGACGACGCACCGGGAGACAATGCCGGTCAGGACAGCACCGTCATCGACGCGGTGTCCGATCTTGCGGTCGGCAAGACGGGGCCGGCCGAGGCCGTGGCCGGTGAGCGGATCAGCTATGACATCGTGGTCACCAATGCCGGCCCGAGTGACGCGCTCGATATCCAGGTCATCGACACCCTGCCGCCGGAGCTCTCCGACGTCGAATGGAGCTGCGCGCCGAGTCCCGGTTCGTCCTGCCCGGTATCGGGGATCGGGCAGCCATCCATTGCCGCGACGGTTCGAGTGGGCGGCCGCCTCGATATCGTCGTCACCGGGCGAATCGATCCGGCCTTCATCGGGTCGATCACGAACCGGGTCGACGTCGTTCCCGAAGTCGATTCCACGGATCCTGCGCCGGGTGATCTCGACGACACGGCCGTGACCACGGTGGTTGCGCGAGCTGACGTCGTGGCCACCAAGATGACGCTGACCGATCCCGTGGTGGCCGGTCAGCCGGTCGAATACCGCCTGACTGCAACCAATGCCGGGCCGAGCGACGCGCCGACGGTCGAGTTGATCGACAATCTACCGGCCGTGCTCCGGAATGCGACCTGGACCTGCACTGGAGCGGACGGTGCCGGTTGTCCGACCGCCGGCACCGGTTCGCCCGTCCTGAACGCCCAGTTGCCGGTCGGCGGCTCGGTGGTGGTCCTGGTCGTGGCCGATCTCGCTCCCGAGGCCACCGGAACGCTGGAGAATCTCTTCACGGCTCGGGCCCAGGCGCCGGTCGTCGATCCGGACCCCGGCAGCGACACGGCGACGACCAGCGATCCGATCTCGGTGGTGCCCGATCTGCAGCTGGTGCTCGAGGATCCACTGGATCCCTTCGATCCGGCCGGTCCGATCGGCATGCCCTACCGGGCCACGATCACCAACCTCGGACCGTCCACCGCGCGCGGAGTCCAGTTGGACCTGGCGCTGTCGGCATCGATCGCACCGCAGACCTCGGCCTGCGTGAATCCGACCTCGGATTCCATCCGCTGTCTGACCGCCCCGCTCGAGCCGGGACAGCGGCGCATCTTCGAGTTCGAGTTCCTCGGCCTGCCCGCGGCGCCGGCCGATCTCGCGATCGACGGCGTGGTCCAGACCGACGGCGCGGATCCGGACCTGATCAACAACAGCGATTCCACGGTCACGGCCCTGCGCACCGGCCCCGATCTCGATGTGTCGATCGACAACGGTCGGCCGTGGTTGTCGCCCGACGAGCCGACGACCTACACCCTTGTGGTCGGCAACATCGGTTCGGTCGATGCCGGCGTCGTCGACGTGGCCGTCGATTTCGGCCCCGAACTGCTCGATGCGGCCTGGACCTGCCTCGCCAGCGGCGGCGCCGACTGCCCGGGTTCCGGCGCCGGTCCGATCGCGGAAACGATCGGAATGCCGTCCGGCGGCAGTACGCTGTGGACGATCACCGGCCGGGTCGACCCCGACCTCGACCTGTCGATACCTCGGTCGTTGCTGGTGACCGCTTCGGCCGAGTCGGCCAACCCGGGTGATGACGTCAATCCGGACAACAACCTCTCGGTCCAGGACGACCCGGTGCGCCTGACCATGTTCGCCGACGGTTTCGAGGCGGCGACACGCGCTGCGAACGATGACTATCTGCTGCCTTCGGCCTGCACGGAGCTGCCGCTTTCGTCGGTGACCGAGGGCTCCGTGGTCCGGGTCGAAGGCGTTTCATCCTCCGGCTCGCCGCTGTTCTGGCTGGACCGCACGCGAGTCGGGTCCGAAGACTGGATTCGCCTGGTCTTCCTCGGTGACGGCGACGTCGCCGTCGAAGGCTGGCGTCGCTGGTCGCCGGCCGACATGGATGTCGTTCTCAGGATCGACGGCCTTGAGGCCTGGCTGCTCAGCGGGCGGGATCGCGCGGTCGAGGTGGCGGCGCGCTTGTTCGATCGCCCCGTTTCCTTGAGGCTGTCGGAGCCCGTGCCGGGCAATGACCGGCCCCGGCAGACCCCCGCAATCTGCGATGAAGGGCCCCGGAACGTGGGCGCCGTGCAATGAACGAAGGAGCAGGATCGATGACACGACTGGTCGTGACGCTGGTAATCGGAATCGGGATCGGTGCGGTTGCCGCGGCGCTCTGGCTTCGGCCGGTGAGCGAGGGCGCGGAGCCGACCGGGCCCTGGGTGGCCAAGGTCGGCGACCGCGTGATCCGCCCGGCGGAATTCATCGAGGAAATGGCACGTCGCGGCGGCCGCCGACCCGGGACCTACCAGAGCTTCGACCAGAAGCGCCTGTTGCTGAACGAAATGATCGTGCGTGCCGCCCTGGTCGATGCCGCGAAGCGGGAGTCCTTCGACATGCAGCCGGAGGTGTTGCGCGCCATGGAGTCGGTGCTCATCAATCGCTACCGCCAGGATCGTCTGCAGCCCTTGCGGGATTCGGTCGGCATCGACGATGCCGACGTCGAGGACTTCTACAACAGGAACGCGGGGGACTACGTGGTTCCGGCGCGCAAGAGGATCGCGATCATTCACTTCGCCGTGCCCGAGCGCGCCAACGACGAGCGTTGGGACCAGGCCACGGCCGACGCCGAGGAGGTGCTGGCGATGGTCTCCGACCAGGACCAGGGTGTGCCGCATTTCGGTGACCTCGCGCGGCAGCACTCCGACCACCGGGGCAGTCGCTACCGCGGTGGCGTCATCGGCTGGATCAGCGAGGGCGGCGAGCGGCCCAGGTTCAATCCAACGGTCGCGGCGGCCGCCGAGTCCCTGCGATCGCCGGGGGCGATCGTCGGGCCGGTGCGCGGCGACGACGGCGTGTACCTGGTCCGTCTGGTGGAGTACGAGCCACAGCGCGAACGTTCACTGGAAGAACTGTCTGCGGGCATCCGTCAGCGACTGCTGGCCGAGCGACTGAAGCAGGTCGAAAACGAGTTTCTGGACGCTCGGCTCGCCGAAGTCGAGACCGAGATCAACGAAGACGCATTGGCAGAAATCGAACCCCTGTCGGGACCGGGTCCCGAACGCAGAGGTCCGCCGACCGGACCGACGACGAGTGCCGAGGACGAATCATGAACCGAATTCTTGCAGGCGCAGCGTGTGCGTTGCTTACCGGATTGCTGCTCGCCGCCCCCCGCAGCGGGTCGGCCCAACTGCTCGAGCAGACGATCGAACTGTCGCCGGGCTGGAACGCGATCTTCGTCCGCCTGGATCCCGAAGTCTCGGACATCGAAACCGTGTTTGCCGACCTTCCGGTGCGCAGCGTCTGGCGCTTCATCCCCGACGATCGCGGCGCGGAATTCGTCACCGATCCAGCCGAAGGTCTGCAGAACCTCGAAGGCTGGTTCGGCTGGTTCCCCGAGCCGCGGCCCGAAGCCTTTCTTTCGAATCTGTTCACCATCTCGGCCAATACGGCCTACCTGGTGGAACTCGAGGGCACGGAAACGCACGAGATCACGATTTCCGGCCGTCCCGACTTCCGTTCGCTTCGCTGGAGAAGCAACGGCTACACGCTGACCGGGCTTCCGGTCTCGACCGACATGCCGCCGACCTTTTCCGAATTCTTCGAATTTTCCGGTGCGCACCAGGCGCAACCGATCTACACGCTCGGCAGCGACGGGCGCTGGTCGACCGTATCGCCGGCCTCGACCGGGATCGACGGCAACCGGTCGTACTGGATCTTCACCAAGGGCAATTCGTCCTACCAGGGCGCCACCGAACTGATTCTCGACCAGGGCGAGGCGCTGGAGTATGCGCGCACCACGGATTCACTGCAGATCGTGCTGAGAAATCGGACCGATATGGCCGGCAGCTTCCTGATCGAACGGCTCAACGGTGATTCGCTGCCGATGCGCTACGAGATCGAGGACCCGGAAACCGGCGAGTTCGCCTGGCCGACGCTGCAGCAGACCCTGGTCCAGCAGGTCGACGCCAACTCGGAGGTGTTTCTCAGGCTCGGGGTGAGGCGGTCGGAGATGACCGCCGATCGAATGGAGCAGGCGTTTTCGATCACCGACGAGCACGGTGGTCGAATCCTGATCTACGCCTCGGCCGATACGCTTCAGCCCTTCGTCGCGCCGACCCGCTCGACCCGTGGATCGGGCACACCGCCGGCGCTGGCCGGATTGTGGAGTGCGGCCGTTCAGATCGACGCCGTCAGCGAAGCGCAGTTGGCCGGCACCGAACCGACGCCGGTCGGTCAGCCGTTCGAACAGCGGTTCCTGATCCACGTCGACGCCGGCGGCCAGGCGCGCCTGCTCAAGGACGTCATCCTGATGTGGGAAGAGGGCACGCTGGCGCCCAGCGACGAGAACCCGGACTTCCAGGAAGTCGAAACCCCGGGCCGCTACGTGCTCATCACCAACAAGCAGCTGATTCCGCTCTACGCCGGTTCGGTGAACCGCGATGGACAGTCGGTCGGGCAGCGCGTCAGTACGGTGGCCTACGACTTCGAGGGCGAGTACATCGAAATGGACGGCGCCTTCGGTCCCGGCAATCGCTCCACCGTGACGCTGACGATGGAGCCGGACTTTCCCACCAACCCCTTCCGCCACAAGTACCACCCCGACCACGACAACCTGGATGCCCAGTTCATCAACTTCCAGCAGGAAGCCTTCCAGGTGATCCGTGAACTGAGCCTGGAGTTCGCCGTTGACGATCCATTGGGCCTGGACCCGCCGGGTTGGGGCAGCACGCTGCTGGGCGGCACCTTCGAAGAGGCCCTGACCGGCCTGCACAAGAACACCATCTTCGTTTCCGGATCGTTTCGCATGCGGCGCATTTCCAATGTGCCGGTGCTGAACCAGTAGGGGCATCGACATGTCGCATCCAACACGAACCATCCTGGCCGCGGCCACCCTTGCGCTTGCCGCGCTTCCGGCCACCCAGGCGCGGGCGGAGTGGCCGCTCGGCTTCGGCAGCGCAAACGATGACGTCGTCATCGCTTCGGCCACGGCCTCGACCGGCGACGTACTGCTGACCGGCCACTTCAGCGGAACGATCGAGACCGAGGTCGGCACGCTGCAGAGCAATGGCCAGCGCGACATCTTCGTCGCCCGGGTCTCGGCCACCGGGAGGTTGCTCTGGGTGGCCAGCGGCGGCAGCCAGTTCGACGACACGGTCTACGACCTGGTGCTCGACGACGGCGACAATGTCTTCATTGCCGGGGATTTCCAGGATTCCGGCTTCTTCGGCGGCAACGAGATCGTCTCGGCCGGCCAGGTCGACGGCTTCATCGCCCGGATCGATCCGGTCGGCGACTGGCGCTGGGCTCGGCGGATGGGTGGACCGGGGCCGGACCGGGCGGCATCGCTGGATACCTTGCCGGGGGATGGGTCGCAGATTCCGCCGATCCCCGATTCCGTCGTCGCCGTGGGCTTCTACGAGTGCAGCGCGAGCTTCCAGGACGTCGAGCCGGATCCAGACCAGCGAGTCCCGTCGCTGAACAACGACAACTGCCCCGGCCGGGATCTGTTCATCGCCCGGTATTCGGATACCGGCGACGCATTGTGGGCGGTCGATCGGGCAGGTACGGCGACCGGCATCGAGTCGGCCACCCGGATCCGGATCGATGACGCCGGGCGTGCGTGGATCACCGGTCAGTTCGCCCAGGGGGGAACCACGGTCCTCAATTCGGAGAATTTCGATGGTCTTTCTCCGTGGACCTCGAGCAATCCGCAGTTCGGTTCGGTCCGGAATACGCTCTTCTCGTTCGGTTTTGCGACGGACCCTCCGGTCGCGATCACTTCGGATTTCTTCAACCCGGGCTTGGATCCCGCGCTGGCGCTTCGAGGCGGTGACGTCGATGTCGAGTCTCCCGTGCGCGATACCTCCGACTCGCAGCAGGTCCGCGTTTCGCTCGAAGGCCTGCGCGGATTCAACGACCGCATCGGCGGCTTGAGCCTGTTCGGCATCTATTCGGAGTATCCGGACGCCAACGACGACGTATACCTGGAGTGGTGGGGCTCGGACGATCAGTGGCATAGGCTCTACACCTTCCCGGGTGGCGGCGATGCGCGTGAGGAGTTCGATCTGACCGGTGATTCGTCGCTTGCGATCACCGATCCGAGGGCCTTCCATCCCGGCTTCAAGCTCCGCTTCGCCGGTCGAGGCTTCGACGGAATCGGAACGAGAACGGTGGGGGGGATTACATGGAATGTCGCGTACGACTGGTGGTTCTTCGACAATGTGGTGTTCGAGAAGACCGGTGTGTCCGTGCCGATGATCTTCAGCGTCAGCAACCTGAGGTCGCTGGATCCGCGAGTCAGTGACGATCAGACCGAGCTTCCGGAAGCACTGACCCTGAACGACATGACCTTGAGCGCCGACGGATCGTCGCTGTACGTGGCCGGGTCCACCAGTGCGCCGTTGACCTACTCACCCTGCGCGGGCCAGCCGGCCGGCGCCTACGTGGCCAGGCTGGGCCTTTCGACCAGCGGCGTGACCTGCCAGGCGGCAACCGGTGCGGCGGGAGGGATCGCCAACGGCATCACCCTGGACAACCAGGGTCGGGTGTACGTGACCGGTGAATTTTCCGGCACGCTCGATATCGCCGGCGAGAGCCTGAGCGCGGCCGGCATGAACGATGTGTTCATTGCCTCCTGGGAGCCCTCGGCCACCGGCAATGCCCTGAACCCGCGCTGGGCCACCGGGGGCGGGTTCTTCGATGAGACCGACGGGATTCCGGCGTTCACGGGCGGATTCGGCATGGATGGCGGCACCGCCATTTCGACCGACGGCGTCGGTAACATCTATGTCGCCGGCGCCTTCAGCGACGTGGCGACCTTCGGGGAGAACGTCACGGTGGCCGCCCTGGGCGGCACCGATGCCTTCCTGGCCAGTCTGACCCTCGACGGCCTGTTCTTCGAGCAGAAATCGTGGACGGCCGGCGTGCCGCTGATCCCACCACCGGAGGCGAAAGTCGACAACGTCGTTTTCGCGCCGGACTTCCGGGTCAATGGCCAGCCCTTCGACGCCATCGGCCAGAAGATCTTCAGCTGGCAGAAAGCCGATGGGGAAGACGCCAGGCTGATTCCGCTCCAGCCGTTCCCGGAAATCGAAGTCCGCTGGCGTCAGCAGGGCCTTGATCTCCAGGACCCGGCACGGATCAGCAGCCTGGGCGGCATCGGCTGGCCGAATCAGCCCTGCGGCGATCTCGAGAGTATCGATTGCTACCAGGTGCACATCATCGACGCGCCGGTCAATGCCGAGCCGGCTTCGGGCCAGTGGCGCGTGCTCGAACTGGTCGACCCTGAATCGGGTTCGAGCAGCCCGACCCTGGACTCGGGCGTCTTCAATGCCTCGCGAAGCGGGACGGCGGTGCTGGTCTACGTCAACGGACCGGAACCGGACCCGGTCCAGTATTCGACCAGCATCGAGATCGTTCGCACGCTGCCGGCGACGTCCACGCCGTTGTTCACCGACGGCGTGCCGGTCGAGATCGGCCAGAAGATCACCGATCCGTACCATGAAGAACTGGGTCGAACCGGGTTCGTGGTCAACGAGCTTGCCTACTACGATGGTGTCGGCCCCGACGCCGCCTACAGCCGGTCGTCGCGAACCGGCGCGATCATCCCGGTGAACCGGATCAACCCGGGCCGTTCCCAGGACCAGGGGCGCGAACTGGTCGTGGCCTGGTACCACGGCAAGTCCAGGGGCGTGTTCTGGCCGGAAAAAGGCGTTCGCTACGACCCGTTCTGGCCGCTGGACCCCGACCGGATCATCATCGCCAGCCAGCAGGGCGGGGAAGTGCTCGGCCAGCAGCCCCTGGATCCGCTGATCTTCCCGTCGGCCCGGATCTACTCGCAGAACGATCGCAGCCTGCCGGGCTACAACCCGAATGATGAACATGCGCTGATGGCGCCGTCATCGACCGGTACGCCGTTCGAGGCCGTGTTCGCGCTGCGTTCCGATTTCGGATCGGCGATCGCCGACGACCAGAGTGCGGCCTCCGATCCCTACGTGCTGGTCAAGTACTTCGATGCCGGCGATTCGGAATGGAAGTTCCGCGTCTATTCGGTCGAGGCCATCGGTGGCGGATTCACCAGTTTCCGCTTCAACGGAACCGCCGGCACGACCGTCGCGCCGCCGTATCCGGTCAGCCTGCTGCCGGGCTGTGCCGAGACCTTCGTGGTGGGTCAGGCGGCCAACGATCCGCAACCGCCGGCGCCGTTCTTCCAGGACTACAAGAACCAGCTGTGGGCCAAGTCCGCCGGCAGCGGCGACGTTCGCTATTTCTATCCGGCCCAGCCCGGCTGGCAGTTGGACCTCGACAACAACGACGTCAACGACCTCGAGCCGGGTGCCTGCGTTCCGTGGCTGGCCCGCCTGCCGAACGACCAGGGCGGCTCGGGCAGTCCCCGCGATCCGATCACCGTCGGCTACGACATCACCTGGCCGAGCGACACGCCGCTGCTGGTCAGCGGAGAGACCCTGCTGACGCCCAAGCGCGGTCTGCCGGACATCTTCAACCAGGCGGCCGTCGAGGTCGTGTTCGACGAAATCCAGGACACTCGGCCCGATCCGTTGCCGGACGAAACGCTGGCGCAGCTGATCGATCCGCTCAATCCCCGGTCCGTCGCCCTCGACGCGCTGCCGGACACCGTCGCCAGTTCGCTGCAGACCGATGGCACCCGCCTGATCCTCGGCTCGTCCGATGGGGTGACCAAGCTGCCGGCCTCGGTGCGCCAGCGCCTCGCCTACGACCCCTTGAACCGGCGCCTGATGCTCAAGGGAATCTTCGATGAAAGCGGGGTCGGCGAACCTTTCCTGTTGCTGAACGTGCTGTCGAAGCGCGACCGGGCCGCGTTGAAGGAAATCAACGACGGTGACGACAGCAACGAGAACGACTTCGACGGCGCCTGCGCCACCCCGGGCGATGCCTGCAGCTGGGACCAGGCCATCGAGGCCCTGTTCAGGCAGTCGCGGAATCCGCAGGGCGTCAACCGGATCTGCGAGTCCTCGTCGATCGGCGAGAACCGCATCCGCACCTGCGATGCGTCGCGCCCGGTGACCGTCGACGATGTCCTGGTCGGTGTACAGGACCGCAACGACGACGGGTTGCTGGAGCCGTTCCAGGCCGTCGGCGTCCGGCCGGCGCTGACCGCCGGACTCTCGCAGGGCTCCGGGTTCATGACCGTGGCCTTCAACAATGACGCGTCGCTGAATCCGCTGCCGGTCAGTCTGCAGGTCATCCGGGTCGGTTGCCTGGTCTCCGAGAATCCCGCGTTCACCAAGCCGTACCAGGGGCAGATCCAGATCATCGAGCCGGACAACATCTTCGATGAACAGCTCGTGCTTCGCCACAGCGGCGATTTCGGTGGCAATCCCGATGCGCTGGAGTTCCAGTGGTTCTTCCATCCCGACGTCGATGGCAACCCACCGCTGCCGCTGCCCGATCCGGCCACCGGCCAGCTCAACGGCTGGATCCAGTTCCCGACGCCCGATCCGCAGGGGGCGGTGGAGATCAGCATCGAGGGCGCCAACATCCAGACGCTGTCGGACAACTGGTACGTCGCGCGCTACCGGGGGTTGCCGACCTGCACCAACGACAGCGACTGGAGCATCTACGCCGGCGATCCGACCGCCACGCCGGTCGATCCGTCGCCGCAGCTGGCCGAAGGCTGGGTCAAGCGTGTGCTCGGTCGACTGAATCCGTTCGAGGCCCGCGTCAGCGATTTCGCCCAGGCCGCGACCAACAACTACGCCAGCATGCTGGTCCAGCTCGGCGAACGCTACGAAGGTCCGGTGCCGTTGACCAACGATCCCGACGTGCTGAACTCGCTCGGCCTGATCGAGACCTACACCACGGTGTTGAACCGGGCACTGGCGCTGTCGGTCAAGGGTACGCCGCCGATCGACTTCGGCCCGGCCAACAACGCCATCCTGCTGGTCGCGTCCCGGATCGTCGACTTCTACACCCTGCTCGGCAACGAAGCGTTTGCCGACGCGCAGGATCCGACCATCGGGATCACCACCAGCAACGGCGATTTCTCGCTGGCCCCGACGATCTTCAACTTCCAGAACCAGATGGCCACGGTGCTGGAAGAGGAGCTGACCCTGCTGCGCGGGCGGGACGAATCGCTGGGCGGCGTGGCCGGTGCGCCGGTCTACAACCGCCTGTTCTGGAACTTCACGACCGGCGACGGCGAAGTCGCGTATTCGCAGAGCTACAACATTTCCGACCAGAACTTCGATGGGTTCCTCGACGAGGACGACGCCCGAATCCTGTTCCCGCAGGGGCACGGCGATGCCTGGGGCCATTACCTGACCGCGACCGACGTCTACTACAACCTGCTGAACGAGGAGTTCTACAGCTGGAATCCACGGATCGAGTCGCTGATCGTCGCCGGTGCGCCGATCAATGTCGATTTTCTCGATGAACGGCAGTTCGCCGAAACCGCGGCCGCCAAGGCCCGCACCGGTGCCGAGATCGTCGATCTGACCTACCGCAGCGAATATGTCGCGGATCCCAACGGGCAGTTCCAGGGCTATGAAGACACCGACCCGGACCGGGCCTGGGGGCTGTCCGAATGGGGATCGAGATCCGGCATGGCGGCCTACTTCGACTGGGTCACGGTCAACTCGATCCTGCCGTCGGAAGATCCGGACCCGACCCATGTCGGCATCGAACGCGTCGAACGCGGCACGGTCGCCGAGATCGACGAGATCAGCGCGATGTACGCGACGATCCAGGAGCAGGTCGATGAGGCCGACGCCGGCCTGAACCCGCTGGGGCTGGCCGATGGCGTGCTGGTCTTCGACATGGATCCCAGCCAGCTGGACCGCTTCAACAAGACCAATACCGAACAGGTGCTCGAGCGAGCCGAAAGCGCGCTGGCCAATGCCATCGAGGTCTGGGATTTCGCCAACGAACTCAGCAACCAGATGCGCCGCAACCAGAACGAAGTCGAAGACCTGAATCGCGACTCGCGCGCCCAGGAGACCGATTTCGCCAACCAGTTGATCGAGATCTTCGGTACGCCGTATTCCGACGACATCGGTCCGACCGGGAACTATCCGGCCGGGTACGACGGAGCCGACCTGTACAACTACATGTTGATCGACGTTCCCGCGCTGGCCGGTACGGCCTTCGATTTCGACGGCGGCCTGAATCTGGCGGATGGCGAATCCGCGTTCCGGGTCAACAGTTTCGACGGTCAGTACACGCCGGTCGGCAACGGAATCGATTTCTTCAACTGGACGCCGATCGCCGAGGGCGAGGAGTATGAAGGCAGCAACGGCGTGCTCTGCTCGATCTCGCCGCTGGCCGAAGGTTGCGCGCTGGGCGATCTGGCGACCGAGAACGAGGACGGCGACAACCTGCTCAATGTCACCTACACCACCATCGAATCCCCGGATCTCGGGTTCTGGTTCACCAAGCCGACCGATTGGACCGGGACCCGTCGGGCGCCCGGGCAGCTCCAGGAAATCCTGCAGAACATGCTCCAGGCACGGATCGCGCTGCGCCAGTCGCTGGTGTCCTACGACCGTCTCCGCCAGGAAATCGATGCCAAGATCGACGAACTCGAAGCCACCTTCGACACCACCCAGGACAACCTGAACCTGACGATCCAGCAGCGCAACGAGCTGCAGGACCTGACGATTGCGACCCAGGTCATGAAGAACAGCGCGATCGTGGCCAAACGGATCGGTGAGTTCACCGATTTCACGTTCCGGGATACGGTCGAGTGTATTCCCCGGGTGTTCATCGCCGGCCTGGCCGCCGGTGGGGACATGACCTCGGGTATCCGCTGCGGCATCAAGCAGGCAGGCAACGGCGTGAAGCTGGCCCTGGACACCGTCGCCGACGGCCTGGAAATCGCGTCCAATGCGACCGATGCGGCCAAGGAAGACGTCAGCCAGGTCACGGGCATCGAGACTGCGATCAACGACGCCGAGCTCAACCTGTTCAACGTCAAGGGCGAGATCGACGAGATGATCCGTGAAGAGCCGATCCTTCGGGCCGAAGTGTTTGCCCGCGCCGAGGCCATCAAGCAGCATCTGAACGACTACAAGGCCACCCTGGCCCGCGGTCTGCGCGTGCTGGAACGGCTGAAGAGCTTCCGCCGGAACGGCGCGGCGGAAGTCCAGGAGTATCGGTACCAGGACCTGGCGTTCCGCATCTTCCGCAACGACGCGCTGCAGAAGTACCGTGCGGCCTTCGACCTCGCGGCTCGCTACGTCTACCTGGCGGCCTCGGCCTACGATTACGAGACCAACCTGCTCGGCACCGACGGCGAGTCCGGTCAGTCCTTCCTGACCGACATCGTTCGCGAGCGGAGTCTGGGTTCGGTCATCGGCGGCCAGCCGCAGCCGGGGTCTCCGGGCCTGGCCAGCCAGCTGGCCCAGCTGAGGCTCAACTTCGAGGTCCTCAAGGGCCAGATGGGCTTCAACAACCCGCAGGTCGAGACCAATCGCTTCTCACTGAGAGAAGAGTTGTTCCGAATTCCACCCGGACCGGAGGGCGACGCCGAATGGCGGGACAAGCTCGAAGAGCTCCGCGTCGACAATATCTGGGACTATTCCGACTTCCGGCGCTACGCGCGGCCGTTCGCACCCGAATCGGCAGGACCGCAGCCGGGCCTGATCATCGAGTTCCCGACGAATGTCACCTTCGGGTTGAACTTCTTCGGCTGGGAGCTGGGGCCGGGCGATTCGAGTTACGACTCCAGCCAGTTCGCGACGCGAATCCGCTCGCTGGGCTCGTGGTTCGGCAACTATGCCGAGCTGCCGCTGGCCGATGATCCACGGATCTACCTGATCCCGGTCGGTGCCGACGTGCTGCGTGCGCCCGACGCCTTCGATTTCCGGACGCGCGAGTGGCAGATCGTCGAGCAGGTCATGCCGGTGCCGTTCCCGATCAGCAGCCAGGACCTGGAGCGCTTCGACTGGTCGCCGCTGACCGACACGCTTTCCGGGTCGGCGGCGGAAATTCGTCGCTACGGTCGCTTCCGGGCCTTCCATTTCGACGAACAGAACTTCGACGATGCGGAGGTCACATCCGACAGCCGGCTGGTCGGCCGCTCGGTCTGGAATACCAAGTGGGTGATGATCATTCCGGGAGGGACGTTCCTCAACGATGCCAACGAAGGCCTGGAGACGTTCATCAACGGCACCGAGATTCCAGGCGGCGAGCGTGACGGCCAGGGCGTCAGCGACATCCTGATCTTCTTCAAGACCTACGCATATTCGGGGCAGTGATCATGAAACGACTCCTTACGTCTCTTGTGATGTGCCTCGCGGTCGGCAGTGTCAGCGCCAAGATCGAGGCACCGGACCACGTGCTCTACGGCTCGGTGAGCCTGTTCGGGAATCCGGTTCCGGAAGGGCAGCTGATCGAGCTGCGGCTCGTCTCCACCGGGGAGGTCCTGGCGCGCTACCGACTCGGCTCCAGCGACCGGCTCGGGAGCTTGTATGCATTGCGGATTCCGATGGACACCGTCGAACCGCGCCCGGCCGGTCGCGGCCGGCCCGGCGATCCGATCAAGGTCTTCATCGGCGATGCGCTGGCGGGCGAAACGACGATCGGCGCGGAAGGTCGGGCCGTTCGCCTGGACCTGGATCCGCAGAATCTCGCCACCGGTCCCAGCCTCGAGATCACCGATGTCGAAGTGTTCGAGGGCAACGGTGGCACGACGCCGGTGGTGTTCGATGTTTCGCTCAACACCACCGATCCGGACGACGTCATCCTGTTCTGGCGGACCCGGGACAACGGCGCGACCGGCGGAGCGCTGTGCAGCCCCGGCGTCGATTACATCGCGGAGGACGATCAGCAACTCATTTTTTCACCGGGCGAGATGCAGAAGACGATCACTCTTCAGGTCTGCGGCGATAGCGTGATCGAGCCGCTGGAGCGATTCTTCCTCGACATCATCGGTGTCCAGAACGGCGTTCCGTCACGGGACGCTGCCGTGGCCACGATCATCGATGACGACAACGTGCCCGAACTGCGTGTTGCCGATGTCTCGGTGATCGAACCGTCGTCCGGTCAGACGGCCGCGGCGGTGTTCCGACCGCGCCTGTCGAGGAACTCCGACTTCGAGGCGAGGATCAGCTATCGCACCGAGCCGCTCAACGCGGTGCCCGGCGTGGACTACACCCCGGTGCAGGGCACGGTATCGATCGCGGCCGGCGATCTGGAGGCCGTGGTGCCGGTGCCGATTCTCAACGCGCCGGGCGCGCTGCCCCCACGCAGCTTCCACATGATCTTCGAGAATCCGTTCAACCTGACGGTCACCGATGACCGTGCCCTGGGGCTGATCATCGATCGGGCCTTCCGTCCGGCGGCCCTGGTGGAACAGCAGGTGGTCAATGGCCGGGACGTCACCGGCCTGGCCGATCCGACCGCGATCGCGCTTTCGCCGGACGGAGAACACGCCTACGTCGTCAGTGAAAGCCTGGATACCCTGGCCGTGTTCCGACGCAACAGCGGCGCCGATGCGCTCGCCTTCAGCGCCTCGTATTCCGCGGCCACGACCGGCTTCGAAGATGCGTTGCTCGATGGTGCGCTGGATGTCGTGGTCAGCCCGGACGGCCTGAACGTGTACGTTGCCGCGCGCACGGCCGACGCGATTTCGGTGTTTGCGCGGAATCCGGCGACGGGTGCGCTGAGCTTCGTTCAGAATCAGGTCGATTCCGAAATGAGCACGCCGGAATCCACCGTACCGAACGCGGGTCTTCGCGGCGTACGCCAACTGCTGGTTTCGGCTGACGGCGAACAGGTCTACGCGGTGGGTGCGGCCTCGAACGGTCTGGCGGTCTTCGCGCGTGACGGGACGACCGGCGCGCTGGAATTCCTCGAGGCGGAGGTGACCGGTGTCGACGATCCGCAGGATTCCGGCGGCACCGTTGTTGCCATGACCGGCCCGTCCGGCCTGGTCGAAGCGCCGGACGGCGCGCAGATCTACGTCGCGTCGCGCCTCGGTAACGCGGTGCAGGTGTTCGCTCGGGATACCGACAGCAGCAGCGAGGACTTCGGACGGCTCAGTTACGTGACCGCGCTTCGGGACGGACTGGACGGAATCAGCGGCCTGCGCGGTGCGTTCGATCTGGTGCTCAGTCCTGGCGGGGAGCAGCTCTACGTCAGCGCCGAAAGCGAGAATGCAGTCACGATCTTCGACCGCGATGCTTCCGGAGCGCTGAGCCTTCGGACGACCATCGAGGGTGCTACGCAGGACGTGCCCGGACTGGTTGGCCCGCAGGGCATCGCGATGGCGCCGGACGGGCTGGAAGTCTTCGTCACCGGTTTCGGCGATGACAGTCTGACCATCTTCCGGCGCCTTACGGAGGCCGAAGACGGCCTCGAGCCCGGTGACCTGGTGGTGCGTCAGACGATGTTCGACGACCAGGGCTCGGTGCTGTTCATGGCCGGCCCCACCGACGTCGAGGCCAGCGGAGACAACGAGTACGTCTATGTCGTTGCCAACGAGGACAACGCGATTCTGGTGCTGCGTCGGATTTCGCTGGACGTGATCTTCTTCGACGGCTTCGAGACCCGCTGAGACGGTCCGATCCGGCGATCGGCCCTGTTCGCGTCGTCGCGGACAGGGCCGAAGTCCTGCGGTATCCTGTTTCTCGCCATGGTCTCCGATCAACGCCTGTTCTCGACCTCGATCCGATGCGCATTCGGCGCGGTGCTGTTTCTGACCGTCGCACTGGCACAGGCCGAGGACGAATCGGGGGAACGCGACGCCGAGGAGCGCCGCGAGGACATCGAGGAGATCATGGAGGCCTCCTGCCGCGACGAGCAGGGCCGCCCGGAAAGCTGGCTGGATCGCACCCATTCCTACCTCAGCCGCAAGCTGTGCGAGCCGGCGGCCTGGTTCGACGGCTTCTTCGGCGATCCGCGGGCCGCCGAGGAGACCTCGGTCGGCAGCTTCTTCCGCCTGCGCAATTCCCTGATCTGGGACGAGACCGAGAATTTCGGCCACGACATCCGGGTGTCGGCCAACCTGAGCCTGCCGCGGGTGTCGGACCGGATTCGACTGTTGATCGCCAGCGACGACTCGGTCGAGGGTGACGTGGGCTTCGCCGATGTCCAGCGCGACGAGGACGAGCAGACCCGGCTGGGCCTGCGATTCCTGCTGTCGGAGACCGGCCGTACGCAGTTCGACCTCGACGGCACGGTCAAGGTCAACACCTCGGGGTTGAATCCCCGGGTCCGGGCCCGGGGTCGCCACACCTGGGGACTCAGCGACACGACGCTGGCACGCTTCACGCAGACCGCCTTCTGGGAGCGCGAGGACGGCTTCGGCACGGTCTCGCGGGCCGACTGGGAGTGGCTGCCCGATTCGCTTTCGCTGGTTCGTCTGACCGGCCGGGGCACCTTCTCGGAGGTCTCCGACGGCGTCGACTGGCGGGCCGGGCTGATCGGCTTCCGCCAGCTGAACCGGACGACCGCGATCCGAAGCGAGCTCGGCGCGTTCGGCTACACCCGGCCGGAGTACCGCGCCGAGGAACTGTTCATCAATTTCCGGTACCGTCGCGCGTTTCTGCGCGACTGGTTGTTCTACGAAATCCAGCCCGAATACGCCTGGCCCTACGACGAGGAGCGCGGCGAGCGCCGATCCGACCTGCGCCTGATCCTGACCCTCGAGATCCAGTTCGAGAATCCTGTCAGCCGGCGCGAGCGCGCCGAGCGCCAGGGCGACGAGGCGCCGCTGGATCACTATCGCGGGCGATGACCCTGGCGGTGGACTCGAGGAGCAGGCTGGCGCGGAGATCCACGATGCGCACCGAAGATCGCTAGTGGGCCATGCGGATCGTTCGGTGCCAGTCAGCCGCCGCACAAGCGCGGTGGGCAAGGCGCGCGAGTGCAGGACGGGCCGTAGCCAAGTCAAGCGAGCGGAACGCAGCCCACGGTGCTTGTGCGGCGGCCCTTCGGGCGCCACTCTGCCGGCGCGACTCGGCCTTGCGTTTCCTGGCAAGGGCGCGGCCATTCCCTGCGGAACGCGCCTTGATTCGCACCGGCACGGCGGCTCCGAGCGTTACCGAAGGATCCGCATGGCCCACTCGCCCGCATCAATCATGAATCGCCGCGATGATTGCGCCGGGAATTGTTCGCACAGGGGATTTTCCGACCGAGCGGACTACCATGCTGTATTTCCGAGCGAGGACGATTCGCTGTGCGGACAAGGACCCAGCAAGGGCGCGAGCTCATTCATGAATAATGCGGGCTAGGCCGTGCGCTGAACGCCCCGTTGCGCCGTGACCGGCTCCACGCCCAGCGAGCGGGCGATCGCCTGGGCGGCTTCGCGGCCTTCGAACACGGCGGTCACGACCAGGTCGGCGCCGCGCACCATGTCGCCGCCGGCGAAGAGCCTCGGATTCGATGTCTGGTGGGGCAGGGCGCCGTTCTCACCGACCCGGACCCGACCGTCGTCTTGGAGCGTCGCGCCCGCCGCGCTCAGCCAATCCGGCGGATCGGGCCGGAAGCCGAACGCGATGATCACCACGTCGGCCGGCAGCGTCTGCTCGCGGTCGGGCACCGCCTCGGGCCGGCGCCGGCCCTGCGCGTCGGGGTGGCCGAGCCGCGTTTCGACCAGTCGGACGCCCTCGACCCGGCCATCGCTTCCGGCGATGCCGACCGGCTGGCGGTTGAACAGGAATTCCACGCCCTCGTCGCGGGCGTTCTTGACCTCGCGACGGCTGCCCGGCATGTTGGCCTCGTCGCGGCGGTAGGCGCAGGTCACCGAGAATGCGCCCTGGCGGATCGAGGTGCGCACGCAGTCCATCGCCGTGTCGCCGCCGCCGAGCACGACCACGCGCTTGCCTTCGACATCGATGTACGGGAAGCGCGCGTCGCTGGAGCCGAGCACGCGATGCACGTTGCCGATCAGGAACGGCAGCGACTCGACCACGCCGTCGAACTGCCGGCCGGGCAGGTCGCCGGTGACGTAGCGGTAGGTGCCCAGGCCGAGGAACACCGCGTCGTACTCGTCGATCAGCTCGTCCAGCGTCACGTCGCGGCCGACCTCGACGCCGAGCCGGAACGCCACGCCCATGCCTTCGAGAATCTCGCGCCGGGTCTCGACCACGTGTTTCTCGAGCTTGAAGGGCGGAATGCCCCAGGTCAGCAGCCCGCCGATGCGGGCATTGCGGTCGAACACCACCGCCTCGATCCCGTGGCGGGCCAGCACGTCGGCGCAGGCCAACCCGGCCGGCCCGGCCCCGATCACGGCGACCCGCTTGCCCGTCGGTTGCACGTGCGAAAGGTCCGGCCGCCAGCCCTGCTTGACCGCCTCGTCGGTGATGTACTTCTCGATCGAGCCGATGGTGACTGCGCCCAACCCGTCGTTGAGCGTGCAGGCGCCCTCGCACAGCCGGTCCTGCGGACAGATCCGGCCGCAGATCTCGGGCAGCGAATTGGTCTGGTGCGAAAGCTCCGCGGCCTCGAACAACCGCCCCTGGCGGACCAGCCGCAGCCAGTCGGGAATGAAATTGTGGACCGGACATTCCCACTCGCAATACGGGTTTCCGCAGTCGATGCAGCGCGCCGACTGGTCGGCCGCACCCTCGGCTTCGTACTGGCCGTAGATCTCGTTCCAGTCGCGGACTCGGATGGGGACCGGGGTTTCCGCCGGGTCCTTTCTCGGGGTTTCGAGGAAGTGGAGGGTGCTCGGTTTCATTCCGGGGTTCCTCTATGTTTGCTTGGCAGCGGCTTGTCTGGCGTGCTACCGGCTTCGAATTCAACATCAAAAGCATTTCGCCGCTGGCTGCGCCAGCTTATGCGAGTTACTTTTGTGGCGACGATTGTCATGACAAGCGTAACCAAAAGCGTTCTTCCCGCAATGGCGCCCGAGCGCAGCTCGGGCGCCATTGTGGGGGCTTGAAACCATTGCCACGGAAGAGCAGTCGCCATCGCCGGCCTGTTGGAGGCCGCTTGCGGGCGAAGGGTGGTCCCGGCGGAAACC
>NZ_JAAWWS010000155.1:0-6711 GCF_012272825.1 Wenzhouxiangella sp. XN79A
GGGTCTATCCGAATCTCGCAACGGATTTCAGACTTGATCCGGTCTGATTTGAGAGGTCATGGGGCCTCCTGTAAAGTTTTGTTTTCCAGAACAAACAGTACAGAAAGGAACCCCCATGACCGTCTACAAGCTTATCGCAAAGCTGCTCAAGTTCAAGGATTTCCGGTGCAATGGACTGGCCTTTCGGCGCGGCAACCGGCTCGAGGTATTGGTCAAGCCCTACAAGAACGGCTGCCGCTGTCCGGAGTGCGGCCGGCGGGGACGTATCGTTCGCCAGCGCTCCGAGGTGCGCTACTGGCGTGATATTCCGGTCGGACCCTGGTCGATCTGGCTGATGTACTGGCCGCGTGAGATCTGTTGTGACACCCACGGCCGGGTGACCGAGCAGCTACCTTGGTCTGAGGCGGGCAGCCGGGTGAGTCACCGCTTTGAATACCTGATGCTGCGCTACTGCCAGATCATGCCGCAAAAGGCCGCCGCCCAGCTGCTGCGGTTGCCCGCCTCGACCCTTTCGGATCTGCTCCATCGCACCATTGGCCGGTTGCGCGAGGGCCATCGCATCCGAGGCCTCAAGACCATCGGCGTTGACGAAATCTCCTATCACAAGGGTCACAAGTACGCCACGCTGGTCTATGACCTGGAGCGCTCCTGCGTGGTCTGGATCGGCCAGGGCAAGGCCCGAGCGGCGATCGACCGGTTCTTCAACGAAGCGCTCAGCGACTACCAGAAGGCCAGGATCCAGACCGCCTGCTGCGACATGAGCCAGGCCTACATCGGGGCCATCCAGACACACTGCCCGAACGCCACCCTGGTGCTGGACCGCTTCCACATCGTTAAGGCGCTCAACGAGGCCGTCGACGAGGTTCGCAAAGAGCAGTGGCGGGAGGCTACCCGGGATGAACGCAAGGCGCTCAAAGGGCTGCGCTGGCTGCTCTCACGCCATTCGTCGACCCGAAGCCGGCGCGATACCCAAAACCTCAATGCGCTCGACAAACACAACCGGCGAATCTATCGCGCCTGGCGCCTGAAAGAAGAGTTCGAGCACTTCTGGACCTACCAGGCACCCTGGGCGGCAGAGCGGTTCCTGAAGCAGTGGACCAAAAGTGCATTGCTCAGCCGCCTGGAGCCGCTGCGAAAGTTCGTCCATACCCTCCGACGCCACCAGGATGCCGTGCTGGCCTTCATCGGCACCCGCGTGACCAACGCTATTGCTGAAGGACTCAATCGCATCGTCAAGATCGTCAAGAATCGCGCCAGTGGCTTCCGCCATCTCGATGCGTTCTCCGACATGATCTACCTGACCGTTGGAGACCTCGATCTGCCTGGGCAAATTCCAGTGCGGTTCCGCACACTATGAAAACGCCGGCAAAGACAGTCAGATCAGGCGCTGCGGGCGATCAGAGCTTTGCGAGATCCGGATATAGCCATTTATCTGAACCCGCCCACTCGGCTCAATCCGACACCTGCTGCGAGGCCAGGACCTCGCGCAAGCGGTCGTGGCGACGCACCAGCTCGAGCGCATGCGTGGCGAGCAGCACGGCGAAGTTGACGGCGCGCAGGCGATCTTCGAGGGCGTCCTCGAGGATCAGCGCCGCACGCGGATCCAGGCCGTTGAACGACTCGTCGAGCACCAGCAGGCGCGGTGCGCCGACCAGCGCCAGCAGCACTCCGAGCTTCTGCCGTGTGCCGAGCGAGCTCCGGTCGACGCTGTGGTCAAGGCGAGGCGTCAGCGACCAGGCCGCGATCAGCTCGTCGACGAGCGCCGGTGGCGCGACCCGGCCATGCAGGTGGGTGAAAAGGCGCAGGCATTCGCGCAGCGTCAGCCGATCGGGCAGCGCGTAGCCGAGTGCGGCGCGAGCGTTCCGCGGCGCGGCGCACAGGGACTGCCCGGCCCCCCGCACGTCGCCGGCCAGCGGCGGCAAACGCCCGGCGACCGTGTCGAGCAGGGTCGTCTTGCCGCAGCCGTTCGGCCCGACCAGGGCGACCCAGTCCCTGGCGGCCAGGTCCAGATCGACATCACGGACCACCGGCTGCCAGCCGTGGCCGACGGTCAGCGCGCGGGCTTCCAGGATCTGCTCGGCCCCGCTCACGGATCCAGCGCCCGGAGCGTACGCGCTCGCTTCGCCTCGACGACCAGCGCGGCCGTCGCGATCAGCAGTACGACGCCGATCGGCGAGGTCGGCAGTGCCGCGCACGCTGTCGTGCAGCCCGGCCGTCAGCGCCTGCAGATACAGCACGGCGATGAACGCCAGCAGCAGGGCCAGGGCCTGAACCAGCGCCAGCCCGTTCGGCAGCACGAACAGCGCGGGCGCCACGACCCGGGCCAGCGTCTTCGGCTTAAGCCGAGCCGCGACGGCGATCGACAGGTCGGATCGCAGCGGTTCGATGCCGGCCCTCGAGTGGGTCGGCGGCCTGCCGATCCGATAGCGCGAGGCCGGGTAGGTCGCGGCTCGGCCGAGCGACCAGACCACGGCGAACAGCGCACCGAGGAGCAGCCCCGTGGGCAGCGCCAGCCCGCCGACAAGCACGTCCGTCCAAGCGATCGTCGTTGCGGTACGTCGTGCATGGACCACGCCGGCGATCAGAACCAGTGCGGCCCCGGCCGCTGCGGCCGCGATGGGCAGCGCCGCCGGCGCACGCGCGGCGAGACCGCGAGTGGCCGGGGCCAGGGGCAGTGCGCCGGTCCAGTGCCCGAGCCCGGCGATCGCCCGGCGGCGATAGCGGAGCCGGACCACCACGCCGGCGCTGACGACTGCGGCCAGTCCGAGGGGGAGCGGCGCCGGAGCGGTGACCTGCACGGCCACGGCGAGCCCGACCCCCAGCGCAGGAAAGACCAGCGCTCGGGCCGCCACGGCCAGGCGCGAGAGGTGCCGGACGCGCGGGGGGCCGCTGGCCTACCCGAACCCGCGACGCCACTGCCGGACGGCGACGCCGGCCAGCGCGGCGATCTCGGCGCGCGTGGTGTTCAGCGCAGCTGCTTTTCGATCTTGGACCAGGTGTCGCGCAGCGTCGCGGCCCGGTTGAGCACCGGGGCATCGGGCGTGCTGTCGCGGTCGACGACGAAGTAGCCGGTGCGTTCGAACTGCATGTGCGTGCCGGGGGCCATGGCCTCGACGCCGGGCTCGATGCGCGCATCGGAAACCACCTGCAGCGAGTCCGGATTCAGGTGCTCGACGAAGTCCCGGTCCTTGTCCGCGGCCGGGTGCGGCACAGAGAACAGCCGGTCGTAGAGGCGCACCTCGGCGCGAACGGCGTGCTCGGCCGACAGCCAGTGGATGGTGCCCTTGACCTTGCGGTCGGCGCCGGGCTGGCCGGAGCGGGTGTCGGGGTCGAAGGAGCAGTGCAGGGCCACGACGTTGCCGCTGTCGTCCTTGACCACCTCGTCGCAGCGCACGATGAACGCCCCCCGCAGGCGGACTTCGCCGCCGGGCTTGAGGCGGAAGAACTTCTTCGGCGCATCGATCATGAAATCGCCGGCCTCGATCCACAACTCGCGCGACAGGGGAACTTCGCGGGTGCCCATGTCCGGATTCTGCGGATGATTGGGCAGCTCCAGCCACTCGGTCTCGTCGTCCGGGAAGTTTGTCAGGATCACCTTCAGTGGGTTCAGCACGGCCAGGCGGCGCGGCGCGCGGACGTTCAGATCATCACGGAGATTGCGCTCCAGCGCACCGAAGGGGATCACGCTTTCGGACTTGGTCACGCCGATCTCGGTACAGAAATTCCGGATCGACGCCGGGGTGAAGCCGCGACGGCGGATGCCGGCCAGGGTCGGCATCCGCGGGTCGTCCCAGCCGTCGACATGACCTTCGTCGACCAGGCGTGACAGGCGGCGCTTCGACAGCACGGTGAAGTCGAGATTCAGGCGCGCGAATTCGATCTGGCGGGGTCGGGCCGGCACCGGAAGGTGCTCGATGAGCCAGTCGTACAGCGGCCGGTGGTCCTCGAACTCCAGCGTACACAGCGAGTGGGTGATGCCTTCGATGGCGTCGGACTGGCCGTGGGCGAAGTCGTAACTCGGGTAGATGCACCAGGCGTCGCCGGTGCGGGCGTGATGCTGGTGGCGAATCCGGTACAGCACCGGATCGCGCAGGTTGATGTTCGGGGCGGCCATGTCGATCTTCGCCCGGAGCACGTGCGCACCATCGGGAAACTCACCGGCGCGCATCCGCTCGAACAGATCGCGGCTTTCGGCCGGCGGCCGGTCACGATAGGGACTCTCGCGACCGGGTTCGGTCAGCGTGCCGCGCTGTTCGCGGATCGCGTCGGCGTCCTGGCTGTCGACGTAGGCCAGGCCCTGGTCGATCAGGTGCAACGCCCAGGCGTAGAGCTGCTCGAAGTAGTCCGAGGCGTAGCACTCGCGCGCCCACTCGTAGCCCAGCCAGCCAACGTCGTCCCGGATCGCGTCGACGTAGCGTTGCTCTTCCTTCATCGGATTGGTGTCGTCGAAGCGCAGATGGGTCCGGCCGCCGAATTCCTCGGCCATGGCGAAATTCAGCGCGATCGACTTTGCATGCCCGATGTGCAGGTAACCGTTGGGCTCCGGCGGAAACCGGGTCACGACCTGTTGCACCACCTCGGTCTCGACGTCCTTGCGGATCCGGGTCCGGATGAAGTGCGGCGGCGGTTCGGGGCGGTCGGTGTCGGTCATGGCGGTCGGCACAGCGAAAGGGCTGGTAGTGTAGCGAATCGCCCGCGCGGCAGCGCGCCGGCCGCTGATTTCACTTGACCACGGGGATTTGCGATACTCGGCGTCCCTTTCGTGCCCCGGTGCCCCATGAGCGAAGTCCACTTCAACCACAAGCGGCTGTCCAACCACATCCTGATCGGGCTGGTCGGCGGCCTGGTCGCCGGCATCGCGCTGAACCTGACGATCGCCGACGTCGGCTGGGTGCGCTCGTTCGTTATCGACGGTGTTCTGAACGTGGTCGGCGAGGTCTTCGTCCGGTTTCTCAGCATGCTGGTCGTGCCGCTGGTGTTCGTGTCGCTGATCACCGGGGTCAGCTCGCTGTCGGATCCGAAAAAACTGGGCCGGGTCGGCGGAAAGGCGGTCGGCCTGTACATGTTGACGACCGGAATCGCGGTGTCGCTGGCCCTTTTTGCCGCGATCCTCATCCAGCCCGGCATCGGCGCCAACCCGACCGAGGTCGTCGAACGCGAAATTTCGGCGCAGCCATCGTTCGGACAGGTGCTGATCGACATGGTCCCGCGTAACCCGGTCCAGGCCATGGCCGAGGGCGACATGTTGCCGATCATCATCTTCGCGGTCCTGCTGGGCCTGTCGATCGCGGTGTCCGGCGCGGCCGGCGAGCGGGTCAGCCGCTTCTTCTCCGATTTCAATGAAATCATCATGAAACTGGTCGGCTTCGTGATGCTGCTGGCTCCCTACGGCGTGTTCGCGCTGATCTGCGTGCTCGGCGCGACCACCGGATGGAGCACCTTCGTCGGCGTGCTGAAGTACGTCATTCTCGTGCTCGTCGTGCTGATCCTGCACGCAACGATCAGTTATTCGCTGCTGCTGAAGCTGCTGGCCGGACTCAACCCGCTGATCTTCTTCCGCAAGATGCGGGCCGTGCTGGCGTTCGCCTTCTCCACCGCGTCCAGCGGCGCGACCATCCCGGTCACCCTGCGAACCGTCGAGAAACGGCTGGGCGCCAACAATCGGGTGGCGTCGTTCACGGTCCCGCTGGGCGCGACCATCAACATGGACGGTACGGCCATCATGCAGGGCATCGCGACCGGCTTCATCGCCCAGTACTTCGGCGTGGACCTCTCGATCGGTCAGTACCTGATGGTGGTGCTGATGGTGATCATGGCCTCGGTCGGCGCGGCCGGCGTACCCGGTGTCGGACTCGTCCTGCTGGCCGGCGTACTGGCCTCGGTCGGACTTCCCGCCGAAGGGATTGCCCTGATCCTCGGCGTCGACCGTCTGCTCGACATGACGCGCACCGCCGTCAACGTGGCCGGCGACGCCGCTGTCACCTGCATCGTCGCCAGGAGTGAGGGCGAACTCGACGAAAGCGTCTTCAACGAGTTCAACGAAGACGACTGACAACGCGCGATCGGCCCAGCCGGCTCCAACGCAGAGCGGAGGGGTTTTTCGGACATGCGCCGAAAACCACGAGTGCAATCGCGGGTTAGCGAATGGAGCGCTGCAACGGGTCGGATTTCGATCCCCACGGGGCCGGGCGGCGGAGTCTGCGCGTCCAGCGCAAGCGCGAAGCGGAGGGGTTTTTCGGACATGCGCCGAAAACCACGAGTGCAATCGCGGCCCAGCGATTGCACCAATAAAAATCAAAAAGCCCAGACGCGGAATGCATCTGGGCTTTCGAATAAATGCCTGGCGGTGACCCGCTTGCGGGGGCGTGTCTCCGCAAATCGATCGTTCGGCCGAAGGCCGGTCGAATTGGCCCGTCAGGGCCTTCGCGCGCAGCGGGGCGAAGCGCGAATGAAGATCCACCGCCCGGCGGAACGAAGAAAAAAGCCCAGACGCGGAATGCATCTGGGCGTTCGAATAAATGCCTGGCGGTGACCCGCTTGCGGGGGCGTGTCTCCGCAAATCGATCGTCCGGCCGAAGGCCGGTCGAATTGGCCCGTCAGGGCCTTCGCGCGCAGGGGGGCGAAGCGCGAATGAAGATCCACCGCCCGGCGGAACGAAGAAAAAAGCCCAGACGCGGAATGCATCTGGGCTTTCGAATAAATGCCTGGCGG